>CANRIP010000014.1 GCA_947630715.1 uncultured Acetatifactor sp. | reverse complement strand
TTTTGTATAACGCTAATAAACCTCGATATATCCTATACTTTTTCAGCTTTCAATTTTTCTTCATGAAAGAACCCTGCCCGCCGAAGAAAAGGAAAACCCGCAGACGGTTCCGGAAAAAAGGCGCAGACGGCTCCGACAAAAATACATGCGGACGACTCTGGCAAAAAGCGCAGACGGACGACTCTGGCAAAAAGCGCAAACGGCTCCGGAAAAAATGGTGCAGACGGCTCCGGGAAAAAACCCGCAAACGACTCCAGAAAAAATCCTGCTGTCAAACGGCTCCGGAAAAAATCCTGCTTGACAAGGACAGGCCGCTGCTTTATAGTAAGCGTGATAACATAACCGCTAGGGGAGCGCATCGCTGAGATTGAAACGGGAAACCTTTCCCCGTTTCTAACCCTCATCACTTGAACCGGTTAATACCGGCGTAAGGAAGCAGACAACCGTTGGAACGAAACGAGATATCCGGGGATGCCCGGTACGTTCACAACGGAACCGATGGGTTCCTCCTTAGCTGAAGTAAGGAGGATTTTTTTATGTGGTACAATGTTGTTGTAAACGAATGGGGAGAAACTACCTATGTCCCCACAACGGCGGGCAATATCCTGCTGGCGGCCGTCATTCTTGCCCTGCTTGCGGCGGCCCTTGTGTTCGCCCGCAAAAAGGCCGCTCACGGCTCGGAAACCAAAAAGCTTTCCGGCGGTCTGACGGTCAAGCAGTTGATTTTCTGCGCCATGTCCCTTGCTCTTGGTACCGTGCTGTCCAACATCAAGCTGTTTGAGTTTCCCTTTGGCGGCTCCATCACCCTGCTGTCCATGCTGGTGATCTGTCTGCCCGGCTACTGGTTCGGCCTAGGCGCCGGCCTGCTCACCGGTACGGCCTACGGCATTCTTCAGCTTTTGATCGACCCGTATGTCCTGTATCCCATGCAGTTGCTCATCGATTATCCCCTGGCCTTCGGCGCGCTGGGCTTAAGCGGCCTGTTCTCCAATTCCAAATTCGGGCTGATCAAAGGATATCTTGTGGGAGTGGCGGGCCGGTATGTGTTTGCGGTGATCTCCGGCTATGTCTTCTTTGCGGAATACGCCTGGGAAGGCTGGAGCCCCCTTCCCTATTCCCTGGTGTATAACGGTATCTATCTCGCCGCGGAGGCGGCCATCACCGTGATCATTCTTGCCATTCCTCCGGTGCAGAAAGCGTTTGCCCGGGTCAAACGTGTGGCTGTGGAATAAATTGTCTTTTGGGAAAAAATGTGATATATTGATGCCAAAAGGATAAAAGGAGGGTTTCTCCATGGGAATGGATGCCTTGACGCTCACCACCGACCTTCAGCCAAAGATATCCGTCAAAAACCGGTCGAAGGAATGCTATGGGGACGCTCTGGCCAAAGCCAGAAACGCCCTGGTGGAAAAAATGCACAATATGATGGATTATTATTGTGAACAAATCAGCCTGCTGGATCGATCCGCGCTGCAGTTCAACCACCAAAACATGGAGCCTCTGGCTTTCTGGAGCGAGCTGATGCGTTATACGGAGGTGCAGTTTGAAGAAAAGTCGCCGCTTTTCTTAAAATTCCACGGCACCAACGGTTTCGACTGCTACACGGTGCTGCTGGATTATGATTTGATGCAGCTCCCCTGGCCGGACGGCTATAAGGATCCCTCCGACCGGGTGCATGGGCTGGCTCCCCTGGGGCTGAACGACAATTTCTTCTTTTATGCGGAGGGCGGTATCCTGTACCGGCTGGACTTCGGCACCTGCGCCCATAAGGAGCTGCGGATCGACGACGGCGCGGCCTTTAACAAAAAGCTGGAATCGGTGGCCAAAACCAATTACGAAATCGGCAAGTATATTTCCGGCGTGGCCTATGTGAGAGAAGCGTTTGAAAAGCTCATCCGGGCAAAGCACGGAGACGGCCCTGCGGACACGCTGTCCGTCATGGAGATTCTGGACAGCTTTGCCGGTTTTATGCGCTCCAAACCGGAGCTGAGGGAATACAGTCTGGAAATCCTTCCCACGGTGGACGAAACCACCTCCAATTTCCCCCAGCAGTTCGGCATCTTCAAAGACGGCAAACCGGTTCATCTGGAAACGTTTTTCGACAGCCTGTTTTTCTGAAAACGATGGCCGGCCGCTTTTTCACTCTCCGGTAAACAGGGTGCAGCCCTGCAAAATAAATTGTTGGATCTTACGGTCAATGGTTTCCTCTGTAACGCCCAGCTCTTTTGCCAGACAGGACTTACAGAGGAAACTTTTGCTTCCTCTGTTGATAAATTTCCTGTGGGCGCTTATTTCCACATGGGAAAGCTCCCGTTCGCACCGCATACACGCGCTCATCTGATATCGACCACCTTCGCACGGTAAACGGCGCAGTCGCAGGGCTCCAGCTCCACCCGGATCGTGGAATTTTTTACCCTGCTTTTCTCCCCGGTCCACACGTTGGAAAGCTCCAGCGTTTTGCCTGTGCTGAAGGGGAGCCCTACTTCGTCCAGGTTTACGCTTGCCCCGGCCTTTTCCTCTCGTAAATTGAACAGGCCAATAGCCAGATCCCCATCCGCCAGAAACTTGGCATAGATCAGGATATCGTCCCCTGTCCAGATCCCCGTCAGTTTCACCGGCTGGCGGCAGGCGGGATCCTGATTGATGCGGATCATTTCCTCGTTGGTGAGGATCTCCAGGGTGGCCTGGCTCATGCTGCGGATATCACATCCGATCATCAGGGGAGAGCCCAGGAAAGCCCAGAGGGAAAAATGGGTTCTGTACTGCACGTCGGTGCAGCCCTTCAGCCCCACATTGCCCTTGCCGTACATTCCCACCACCAACATATCCATATCGTTAAAGCAGCCCAGGCCGTTGTAGGGATGAAACCTTTCCTGCTGCTTGGCCAGATTTTTGATGGAATCCCATGTGTCGAAAATGTCCCCCGTGGATCTCCACATGGAAGCCCCCGTGCCCTTGATCCACTCCTGCGTCTCATCCGCTCCCCAGGAACAGGCGCTGAACAGAATATCACGGCCGCAGTTTGCCAGGGCAAGCCCCATCCGGCTGTAAAGATACTTTCCGTGAATGATGGGGCTGTGATAGCAGTAGTCATATTTCAGAAAGTCCACGCCCCATCCGGCAAACGTCTCCGCGTCTATAAACTCATGCTCAAAGCTGCCCGGATACCCGGCGCAGGTCAGATTCCCCGCACAGGAATACATGCCGAACTTTAAACCCTTTGAGTGGACATAATCCGCCACCGCCTTCATGCCCCGGGGGAACTTTTCGGGATCCGGCGTCAGACGCCCGTCCCCGTCCCGCTCCTTCAGGGACCAGCAGTCGTCTACCACCAGATACTCATACCCTTTCCGCAAAAGTCCCGTCTGCACCATAACGTCTGCCATCTCGCAGATCAGCTTGTCGTTGATCTGCCCTCCAAATGTGTTCCAAGAATTCCACCCCATGGGCGGCGTCAGCTTTACCATCATATTTCCTCCTTTTCCGTTTGCTGTTCTGTTTCCTGTTCCATTGCCTGTTCCAAATGGAAGGAATATAAAATCCTTTCCCGAACCGGTTTTTCCGTGAGCTTTTCCAGGGCCTCCTGATAATAGTCCATCTGCGTCTCATACCGGTTCCACAGCTCCTTCGCGGAGGCCACGGAATCGGTTTTATAGTCCAGCAGCACCAGTCCGTCCCCGTCCTCAAAGAACACGTCTATGATCCCCTGGATCAGCACCGTCTCCCCCTCAGGCAGATTCGGATTCAGCCTCTTTGCGTCGATTCCCAGCACAAACGGCTGCTCCCGGTACAGCTTTCCCGCCAGGGCCGCCCGCCACATGCGCTGTCCCAGAGGCCCAAGCAGAAACCGGATGATTTTCCGGTCCTGCACCACATTGCGGTACTGCCGGCTGAGCCGTCCCTTCGCCGTCATGTCTTCCAGGAACGCCCCAAGCCTTTCCTCCAGCCCCGAGGGCGAAAAAGACCGGGTGCCCAGCAGGGCCCCAAAGTCCAAAAGTTCCATGACCTTGTGATAGGCGTTCCCCCTCACGGCGCCGGTCACGGACTCCTTTTCTCTGCGGAAAGCGGGAATATACGGCTGTATCTCCTTTTCCTCGAAAGCGTGAAAGGCCTCCTCGTCCCTGTCCGCCATGGCGGCGATTTTCAGTTCGGAAACGGTGGTTTTCGTATACAGGCCCGCAAGCCCCGCGTACAGGTACGGCGCGTTCAGCCTCTCCATCAGTTCCCGGTAAGCCTCCCGGTCCTGAGGGGATCCTTCCTCCCTCTCCAGATGCTCCAGACGGTTCAGGCGCTCCCTGCTCTCCGCCAGCCGAAACTGCTCCTTCGCGTCCTCCCATTGCAGATCCTCCTCCCGGATGGCGGAAACCCGGATCCGGGTTTTCCCCAGCACCTGAAACAGCATTTCCAGGAAACTGCCGGCCCCCATGAAATCCGGGTAGGACAGATGATCCACGGCGTTTTCCCGCCAGCTTTCCCACTGTTGCAGGGCCTTGTCCGACACCCCGGTAAGGATCAGCTTTTCCTTCGCCCTGGTAAACGCCACATACATCACCCGCAGTTCCTCGGACAGACTGTCCTCCTTCAGCTTGACCGCCAGGGCCAGGCGCCTTAAGGTTTTGTTTTTCAGCCTGCGCTCCGGATCCACATAATCCGTCCCCAGGCCCAGATCCAGATCCGCCAGCAGAGGCCGGTTCACATCCTGCATGTTGAACCGCTTGCTCAGCCCGGCCACAAAGACGATGGGGAATTCCAGGCCTTTGCTCTTATGGATGCTCATCATCCGCACCAGATCCGCGCTTTCGTCCAGAAATTCCGCCTCGCCGTAATCCACCTCATATTTTTCCAACTGCTCCATATACCGCACAAAGTGAAAAAGGCCGAAATAGCTGGTTTTTTCAAAATCGGACGCTTTGGTCAGCAGCATTTCCACATTGGCGCGGCGTTTGCCCCCCGCCGGCAGGGCGGTCACATAATTCAGGTAGTCAAAATCCGTCAGGATTTTTGTGAGCAGTTCCCGGATGGACAGGTAAACGCTGCACTTCCGATAGGATTGCAGAGTTTCCAGAAAACGGGCGGTCTTTTCGGCAGCCTCCCCCCCTTCCTCCGCAAAGGCCGTCAACGCCGCATACAGACTGCAGCCTTTCCGGCGGCTGCGGATCATGGCGATTTCCTCCGGGGTAAATCCCCCAAACACGGATCTCATCACGCTAAACAGCGGAATATCCTGAGTGGGGTTGTCCAGCGCCTTCAAAAACTGTAAAATTTCCTGAACCTCCGAGGCGGAGAAATACCCTGTCCTGGAAACCACCGACACGGGAATTCCCTGGTCAGTAAGCTCCTTGCGAAATTCCTCGTCCCAGCCGCTTAAGGAACGCAGCAGAATCACCATATCGGAATAGCGGGCGGGTCTGAGAGCGCCGCTTTCCCGGTCCGTCACCTGGTATTCCTGCAACAGCCGGCGGATCCGGGCGGCTATCATTCTGGCCTCCAACTGTTTGGCGCTCAGCCGGGATCCGGCGTCCGGTTTCTGCGCCAGCAGCAGCTCGCAGTCGGCGTCCGGATTTTCCGGGTAATCCGCGCCCGCATACAGCGCGGCTTTTTCATCGTATTCCAGTCCCCCCGTCTGCCCGCTCATCAGCCGGGAAAACACCTGGTTCACCCCGTCCACCACCTGAAAACGGCTTCTGAAATTTCGGGAAAGGTCGATTCTCCTGCGGTTTCCCCGATCCGGATGATAGGATCGGTATTTATCCAGAAAAAGCTCCGGCCTGGCCAGGCGAAACTTATAAATGCTCTGTTTCACATCTCCCACCATAAAGCGGTTGAAGTTTCCATCTTCCTCGCCGGAAACCGCCTGAAGAAGATATTCCTGCACCAGATTGCTGTCCTGGTATTCGTCAATCAGAATTTCGGCAAAATGCTGGCGATACTCCAGCGCAACCCTGCTGGGACGGATCTGCTCCCCCTCCCGTTCCAGCAGGATGGATAGGGCCATATGTTCCATGTCGGAGAAATCCACGATTTTTCTCTCGGTTTTTTTCTCCGCCATGCGCCTGTCAAACTCCAGAACCAAATCGATGAGCGTACCCACCGGTTTCCGGCAGGCGCTGTCCTGCGCGTACGCCAGTTTCAGGGGAGTGGCAAAGCATTTTTCCCTCAGCTCCTGAATCTCCTTCTTGATCTGCGCCCGTTCCTCTTTGGCCCGTTCCCGTTTCTCCCCGTTGACGGAGGCGTCTTTTTTTGCAGGCAGCCGGTCGAAGGTGATGGCGGACAGGGCCTGGGCAAACTCCTCCAGCGTTTCGCACTGTCCGGCCGCCTCCAGTTTTTTTACTTCCTCCGCCGCCAGATCCTCATACGGGTAAGGGCCGTCCGGCTCCCGGCACAGCGCCAGAACCCGGCTCATTTTTTCCGCGCATCCTCCGATCATGCGTTTCAGATGCCCCAGCAGATAGCCCTTCCATGGGGCATCCCCGGCGGAAGATCCGCCGTCTTCCCCGTAGGTTTCCGCGCATCTGACAAGCCATTCCCGGGGCCAGGGAAAGCTGGCGGCAAAGTGGGAAAGGCTCAGGATGTAACGCTCCAGTACGCTCTCCTTCCCCCCGGGGCAGAAAAATTCCACGCAGAAACGAAATTCCTCGCCCCCCTGTTCAAAGGAATCCTCAAACAGCTCCTGGATCGTCTCCTGCTCCAGCAGCTTGATCTCGCCTTCGTCCGCAATGCGGAAAGCCGGATCCAGGCCGATTTCGTTAAAATGGTTGCGCAGGAGGAAAAGGCAGAAACTGTCGATGGTGGTAATTTGGGCGTTATACAAAAGGGCGGCCTGTCTCTGGAGATGCTCCGATTCCGGGCGCAGGGACAGCCTTGCCCCAATCCCCGCAGAAATCCGCTCCCGCATTTCCGCAGCCGCCGCGTTGGTGAAGGTCACCACCAGCAGCCGGTCAATATCCACCGGATGATCCCCGTCGCATACCATCCGGATGATCCGCTCCGCCAGCACCGCCGTCTTGCCGCTTCCCGCGGCGGCGGAAACCAATATGCTGCACCCGTGCAGATCGATGGCCTCCGTCTGTTCCGGTGTAAACGTCACTGCCATGCCTCTCCCTCCTTTCCCGGCTTTTCCCGTTGTTCCCGCTTGACCCGCCTTTCCTGTTTTTCTTCCCGCTCCGGATCCGTCCCGCCGTCTTCCTCTCTCATCTTTTGAAGCGCCGTCTCCCTGTCCAGTTCCTCCAGCCTGCGTTTTGCGCAGCCCGGCAGAGAGGTTTCAAAGCCGCAGACCTTTTTGTATGCGCAGAAAGCGCAGGCGTCCTCCCCGCCCTTCTCAAAGGGGTTGGCGGTGATGACGCCGCCCAGGATCTCGCCGCCGATCTTCAGGATGCTGCGGTTGACAAAGCCGGAGATGGTTTGCAGATCCTCCCCGCTGACAACGCCGCAGCGGGCGGAATACCCGCCGTCCTTTTTTCTTTCCACCGGGATCACCTCCGACCGGTCCGTAAACGTGTGATCCAGCCGGCTTACAATGCCCGGATCCGCGTTGACCACGCCGTTCATTCTAAGCTGCCCCGCGATCCGTTCGTCGATTTCCTCCGGCGTAAGCTCTGTGGACGCGTCCACGGCGGGATCGTCGATGTGATAATACAAAAGGGCGGCCGGAACCGCTTCCCTGCCCGGATGTCTGCGCCTCTCCAGTTCCATTCCCGCGTTCATATAAACCGCAAGCTGCATTTGCAGACCGTAATACAACGCCGCCAGATCAAATTTCTGATTTCCCGATTTATAATCCACCACCTTGACATAGACGTGATCCCCGTCTTCGTCCACATCGATCCGGTCGATACGCCCGGTCAGGCGCATCCGCCCGTCCCCGGGCAGCACAAAATTGACGCTTTCCAGATCCTTCTCCAGCCGGAAGGAAACCTCATGGGAGTCCGGCCGGAAACTTCCTTTTTGTAACTGGCGCTGAAGGGTCAGCACCGTTCTGGTCAAAACCCGTTCCATCCTGGTGATGGCGTAAACGTTCCGGGCGCTGCTGTAAAGCACCGTCTGCCCGTAAACCGCCGCGCAGCTCTCCACAGCCTCCTTCACCGCGGCCCTGGCAAACCCCTCGTCAAAATCAAACCAGGTGAGACGGTTTTCCTGAAGCTTTGCGGCAAACACCCGAAGCACCTCGTGATAGACGTTCCCCATATCCACGGTTTCAAAGGAGAACCCCTCCCGTTCCCTTAAGTTCAGCCCATACTGGAGAAAATGCCGACAGGCGCAGGCCGCGAAAGTCTCCAGCCTGGTGACGCTGGTTTCCAGCTCTTTCCCGTAAAGGGCCTCCGCCGCCGCCGGAGAAAGGGCCCTGGGCTCATACCGGCGAAACGCCGCCTGTAACAGAGTTTCCCTTCGCCCGTCCAGCGGCTCCTCCCCATACGCCCGGTACAGAGTAAAAAACCCCCGCTCCCGCTCTTTCGGCAGCGTCCCCGCCGCGTATTCCCTGAGCTCCCGTGCCAGATAAAACGCCCCCTCCTGTCTGGTCACAATTTGTTCCAGAGGGCTGCGCAACTGGGGGTACTCCACCGTAAGCCCCGGAAACAGCTCCTTTACCGTGTCAATCAAATAGGCGGGGCGCAGCGCCTTTCCGGCGCTGTTTTGCCGGGAATAGGACAGGTACAGCCGTTCGGACGGCTTTGTCATGTTCAGGTACAGATACAGCCGCTGGATATACATCTGCTGCCTGGGACTGGGGGCCAGCTCCAGATGGGACTCCCGCAGAAATTCCCTGTCCATGTCGGAAATAATTCCGCCCTTGCTGGCGCTCTTGGGAATGTTGCCGTCATTGACCCCCAGGAAAAAAAGAGCCTTTACCTGTTTCAGACGGGTCCGCTCCATATCTCCCACAACCACTCTGTCCACGTTCTGAGGGATGGTGCCCACCTGAATCTCCCCGAAACCCGCCTCCAGAATATCCGCAAATTCCCGCAGGGAAATGATTTCCTCCCCCAGCAGCCGGTAAATCTGATCCAAAAGCTCCATCACCAGCCGGTAAATCTGTGCGTACTCTCTGGCAAGGGAGCTTTTTCCCTCCGCCTGGAATTGTTTCTGCAGCCGGTCCAGCTTTTCCTGCACCTGATTCTGCACCAGAAAGTCGTACAGCTTTTCCACATACTGTTTCACCGGCTCCTGTTGTTCCATGTGCAGCGTCTCGGTTCCCTTCAGCAGCCGTTCCCTCAGACCGTTCAGCGCCGCCAGTTCGTTCCCGTCCTCCTGCATTTCAGGGGTCTTTCGCACAAACAGTCTGCTGTAAGCCCTGTACCCCCTCACGCCGGTCTGGAGCACATAGTTTTCCAGAAGATCCGTTTCCTCCGGTTCCATATCCGCCAGGCCGCTTCGCAGATAGTGGAACACCGCTTCATAGGAAAAATCCTTTTCATAAAGGGCGATGGCGCTTTTGATATATTCGATCATGGGATTCAAAAGAATCCCCCGGGTTCTGTCAATGAAACAGGGGATGTCCATCTGAGCAAACTCCGTCTCCACATAGGGAGCGTACCCGGCAAGATCCCCCACAATCACCGCGATATCGCGGTACGCCATGCCTTCCTCCCGCAGCAGGCTCCTGATTTTAAGCCCCGTCTGATGTACCTCGTCCCGGGGCGTGGACGTCTCAAACAAACCGATCTCCTGCTGGGGGTTCTCATAAGGAACCTTCCGATAGCGAAACAGATACCGCTCCAGATGCTTTAACGCCGGTGCGTTCTGGAAACGGTGGGGCTCCTGCTTTCCCGGCAGAAGAAACACATCCTCTTTCCGCCGTGTCCTGACTTCCTCCGCCAGACGGCTCAAATCCGCCACCGTCTTTTTGCTCAGGTGAAACAGTTTCTGTTCCCCGTCCAACTGATAGGGATCCTCCCCCTCGCCCAGAGTGAGCGTCACAATTACTTCCCCGCAAAGCCGCATCAATTCCCGGATCACCCGGTTTTGTATGGGGGTAAAGCCGGTAAAGCCGTCAAAAACCACCACGCTGTCCGGAATCAGCGCCGACTTCGGCAGAGACACCCGCAGCACGTCCAGCGTTTCCTCCGTGGTGATATAATTGCCCTTGATATATTCCAGAAAGCCCCGGTACAGCTTTTGCAGATCCTCCAATTTCCGGGCCAGCGCCCCCCGTTTCTCCGCACAGGCAATGAGTTCCGTCACGTCCTCCGGGCTGATGCCGTACTGCATAAATTCGCTGATCGCGCTTTTCACCTCATGGACATAGCCCTGCCGGTGCAGGAAACTGCCAAGCGCAGGCAGATCCTCCTTCATCTTCGACGCCACCTTCTGAAGAACCAGGCTCTTTCCCGTGTCGTCCAGCACCGGGATTTCCTCGCCCCCTGCCTCCTCCAGAATGCGGTGCCCCAGCCTCCCGAAACTGAGCACGTCAATATTCATGATACCGCCCCTCGGGTTTAACAGTACCAGATCCTTCTGGGTCTGCATCGTGAACTGATCCGGCACGATCACCAAAAAATTCCGGTTGGGTTCCTCCCTGGCCCGCCGGGTCATTTCCTGATATAGCCGCCGGCTTTTTCCGGAACCGGACGGGCCGAAATAAAATTGCAGACTCATACCTTCTCTCCTTTACCCGGCGGGGTTCAGCGTTTCCCCAGAAAAAAGCGCCAGGGGTATTCCGCGGCCTCCCCGGCATAGTCGATCCCGATCCGCTTCCCTGTCAGGATTTTCTCCCGGGGAACCAATATCCCTTCCGTCACATAAAAATTCCCGCTCGTCACCAGATCCACGTCGTTATCCCTCTCCGTAATGCTCATGGCGGTGCAAAGCTTTCCCGGGCCGTCCGCCAGGTGGGCGCCAAGGCCTGGGGGACAATGTTCAGGCGTATACCCGGGGGCTCCCCTGTTTTCCTGCCTGCGGTTTAACTGCATCAGCCGCAGCCGCAGCATTCTCTCCCAGGATGCCTCATCCGCCGGTTCCACGCTTCTCAACAGCACCGCCTGGGGCGTTCCCTCCGTTAAGGCCGCAATGTTCATGCAGCGGTACATTCCGTAAATCAGGTATACATAGGAGGTGCCCCCCGTATGATACATGGGTTCCGTCCGTTTCGTGCGTCTGCCTCCGTAAGCGTGGGAGGCCTGATCCGTTTCCCCCATATAGCTTTCCGTCTCCAGAATGACCCCCCGCACCGTACCAAACGCCGTCTCATGAACCAGCACTTTTCCCAAAAGCTCCCGGGCCAGAGTGATGCCGTCCCGGGTAAAAAAGTCTCTGGGAAGCCGTTTCTTTTCTCCCACGTCCTCCCAGGGGATTCCCGCCGCTTTTTGGATGGAACGTCCGTATTCCCTCGTTTTCATATCCGCTCTCCCCGCCTTTCCTGATATTGTACCACAGATCCCCCTTTTTTTCCATGAAAAAAGGCAGTCCGCAAATCAATACGGATTGCCCTATCACGGGGGGTGAAACCCCTCTCAGAAACCGCCGGTGAAACGCCGGTGTTCCGGTTGTCCTACCCGCGTATTTCCAATTCCACCGGACAGTGGTCGGATCCCAGTATCTGCCCGTGGATCCGGGCGTCCACAAGCCTGTCCTGCAAAATCCGGGAAACCAGGAAATAATCAATGCGCCATCCCGCGTTCCGGGACCGGGACTGAAACATATAGGACCACCAGGAATACGCCTCCGTCACCTCCGGGTAAAAATAGCGGAAGGTATCGATAAAGCCGTTGTCCAGCAGCCTTTGAAAACATGCCCGCTCCTGATCCGTAAAACCCGCGTTGCCGTGGTTGGAGCCGGGATTTTTCAAATCGATCTCCTGATGAGCCACGTTCAGATCCCCGCAGAAAATCACAGGCTTTTTCTGTTCCAGGCCCTTCAGGTATTTCAGGAAATCCTCCTCCCAGCGCATACGGTAGTCCAGCCGGGTCAGCTCCCTCTGGGAATTGGGCGTATAAACCGTGACCACATACCAGTCCTCAAATTCCGCCGTAATCAATCGGCCTTCCCGGTCATGCTCCTCCACGCCCATGCCAAAGCTGACCTGCACCGGTTTCTGTTTGGTAAACAGCGCCGTCCCGGAATATCCCTTTTTTTCCGCGTAATTCCAGTACTGATAATAGCCCGGCAGCTCCAGGGCCAACTGGCCCTCCTGCAGCTTTGTCTCCTGAAGGCAGAAAACATCCGCCTGGGTCTGAAGGAAAAAATCCATAAACCCTTTCTGCATACAGGCCCTGAGCCCGTTTACATTCCATGAAAAAAGTTTCATCCCCGTCCTCCCCGATCCGGGGAAGGTTTCCTCCGGATCGATTTCCTTTGTGCGTCAGTGGTGAATGGCTTTTTCAATCACCCCAAGTCCCAGCGGGTACGGCCCGGTATGCACACTGATGCCGGCGCCGATCTGATAGGTGGGGATGTCTCCCACATCCAGGCCCTGCTGTTTCAGGGTGTCCCGGGCGTGATCCCGGAAATCCTTTCCTTCCTGTATATCGTACCCGTATCCTACGGCCACGCTGAAACAGTCGGACGGCAGACGGCTTTTTTTCAGATATTCCACCAGCAGCTCCAGAGATTTTTCCGTGGTTTTTCTCCGGCTCCTGCCAATGCCGGAGGGAAAAATCTCCCCCTGTTTCAGAGTAATCACAGGCCGGATCCCCAGAACGCTGCCCGCCACGGCCGCCACCTTGCCGATCCGTCCGCCGTGCTTGAGGTATTCCATATCGCCGACGGTAAAAAAGATTCTGCCGGTGCTTTTTATTTCCTCAAGCCTCTTTACCGATTCTTCATAGCTTGCGCCGCTGTCCCTCAGCCGGACGGCCTCCAGGACAAATTGTCCCTGCAACACCGTATTGATCGTGGAATCGATGACGGTGATTTTTGCCTGAGGATATTCCTCCAAAACCATCTCCCTCGCGTTCACAGCCGTCTGCATGGAACCGCTGAATTTGGTGGTAATGCAGATGCAGATCACCGGGATCCCATCCTTCGCAAAGGGAAGAAACACTTCCTCATAATCCTGAATGCCGGGCATACAGGACTTGGGATAAACTCCCTTTTGATCCACCATCTGCTGGTAAAAGTCCCTGACGTTGATGTCCACGCCTTCCTTTAAAAATTTCTGATCGTCAAAAGAGACATAAAAGGGCACCACGGTAATATTCTTCTCCCGAACCAGTTCCTCGGGAAGATCGCAGGACCCGTCACTGATAATATGATATGTTTCGCTCATTTTCCCTCTATTCCTGTTCCGCCCCATGGCATTTGATGATGGTACGCCGCGTGGCATTGAATCACACTACTTTGCATCACGTTCAGAATACCATCTTTTTACATAAATAGCAACAAGATTTGTGTTTTTAAATGACATTTAATGGTTTCTTAATCTTTCTTTTATAGTTTTGAAAACTACGTTCGTGTTGAAAGCTTATCACTACGTTCGTGTTTGTAAGCTTTCTCTTGACTGACGTTTGTCCAGATATTATTATGAGAAACGGGAGTTTCCCCAAGTTAAACCAAATTTCACAGGAGGATAAGTTCATGAGTGACAATCCAAAAAGTACCCTGGGTACCGAAGGCGTTTATGACGCCAAGGCCCTGGGCGTTCCAAAGGTTCTGCTTCTGGGCCTTCAGCACATGTTCGCCATGTTCGGCGCCACCATTCTGGTGCCTATGCTGACAGGTCTTGACGTGTCCACCACCCTGCTGTTTGCGGGCCTTGGCACGTTGCTGTTCCATCTGCTGACAAAGGGCAGGGTTCCGGCATTTCTGGGCTCCTCCTTTGCGTATCTGGGCGGCTACGCGGCCATTGCCCCCATGGCCGACGCCGCCGGAAACCAACTGGACAACAGCGCTCTCCTGCCCTACGCCTGTTTCGGCGTCGCCTGCTCCGGGCTGCTGTACCTGCTGTTGTCCCTGTTAATCAAGCTGTTCGGGGCGGGAAAGGTGATGCGGTTCTTCCCGCCCATTGTAACGGGCCCCATCATCATTGCCATCGGCCTGACCCTTTCCCAGTCCGCCATCGACAACTGCGCTACGGACTGGCTGATCGCGGTAATAGCCATCGCCTTAGTCATTGTCTGCAATATCTGGGGCAAAGGCATGATCCGGATCGTCCCCATCATCGTTGGAGTGGTAGGCTCCTATCTTCTGGCGGCCGTGATGGGACGGGTGGATTTTACCGCCGTCAAGGAAGCGGCCTGGGTGGGTCTGCCGATCCACTGGAATAAAACCGTTTTCTGGGCGTTCCAGGACGGCAATACCTCTCTGCTGATTACATCCGTCATCACCATCATGCCTATCGCGCTGGCGACCATGGTGGAGCATATCGGGGATATCTCCGCCATTTCCTCCACCGTGGGACGGAATTATATCAAGGATCCCGGTCTGCACCGGACGCTTTTGGGCGACGGCCTGGCCACCATTATGGCTTCCCTGTTCGGCGCTCCCGCCAATACCACATACGGGGAAAATACCGGCGTCCTTTCCCTGACCAGGGTGTTTGATCCTCTGGTGATCCGGATTGCCGCCCTGTTCGCCATCCTGTTTTCCTTCTCGCCCAAGGTGGCCGCGGTGATCGGCTGTATGCCAACCGCCACCTGCGGCGGCGTATCCCTTGTGCTCTACGGCATGATCTCCGCAGTGGGTGTGCGCAACATGGTAGAAACCGGCGTGGATTTTTCCAAAACCCGCAACGTCATTATCGCCGCCCTGATTCTGGTGCTCTCCATCGGGATCAATTACAGCGCGGCCTCTGCCATCACCTTCCATGTGGGCAGCCTTTCCATCAGCCTTTCCGGACTGGCGGTGGGCGCTCTGGCCGGCATCCTGCTAAACGCCGTCCTCCCCGGCAAGGATTACAAATTTGAGGAGGAACAGCCAAACCCCACCGGCGTGGACTTTGCGGTGCGGGGCGGTCAGAAATAAACCTGGCGGCGGCAGGGATTTTTCCCTTCTCCCCGGCATACACATGACAACAGGATATCCGAATGGAAATGGAGCGTTTATGAAAGTCATCGATATGCACTGCGATACCATAGAAAGGCTTTTCCGGCTGAAGGAGCAGGGTCTTCCCCAGGATCTTCGGCAGAACCGCCTCCATCTGGATCTGGTCAGAATGCAAAAAAGCCATTATCTGCTTCAGAACTTCGCCCTGTTCGTCAAGCTGCAGGAGGGGGAATCCCCCTGGCAAAAGGTGTGCGGGCTTCTGGAGCTGTATGAGAGGGAATTAAAGCAAAACGGCGATCTCATCGCACCGGTGTACCGGTTTCATGATCTGGAAACAAATGAAAGGGCGGGCAGAATGTCCGCCCTTCTTGCCGTGGAAGAAGGGGGCGTGTGCGAAGGGGATCCGGCCAGGCTGGATGCGCTGTACCAAAAGGGCGTCCGGATGCTGACCCTCACCTGGAATTATCCCAACCAACTGGGATGGCCGAATTTCTCTCCCGGCGGAGACTGTAAGGAGCCCAACGCCACCCAGGGGCTCACGGCTCTGGGGCGGGAATTTGTAACCCGGATGGAGACGCTGGGAATGATCCCGGACGTGTCCCATTTGTCCGACGCCGGTTTTTACGATGTGCTGAACGCCACCAAAAAGCCCTTTGTGGCCAGCCATTCCAACGCCCGGTCCATCTGCCCCCATGTGCGGAACCTGACCGACGACATGATCCGGCGGCTTTCCCGGCGGGGCGGCGTCATGGGGCTGAATTTTTGCGCGGATTTTCTGGAAGAAGCGCCAAAGGGACAAAAGAACCCGGGAACCGTGGCGTCCGTCGTCCGGCATGCCAGACATATCGCCAAGGTTGGCGGGGTGGAGGTGCTGGGCCTTGGCAGCGATTTTGACGGCATTGACACCAATGAGGAGCTGCCCAGCGCGCAGAGCATGGAACGATTATGGGACGCCCTGAAAGCGGGCGGGTTTTCGGAAAGCGATCTGGATCGCATTTTCTTCCAGAATGTACTGCGGGTGTACCGGGAGGTTCTGTGAGCCCATCTTCCGTGTCCCGGTCGGGCCGCGCCCCCGCGCCGGTCCGGAAGGCCCGGCCGTCCGCAAGGCCGAAACATCCCCCGGTCAGCCCCCGCGCCTCTCACAGATCCACCGCGTGGGACTTCAGATAATCCTTCCAGATCTGGATATACTTTGCTTTTAAGTGTACGCCGTCAAAGGTGTAGGACGGCGCCATGCCGCCGGTCTCATCACAGATCAGGGGATTGGCGTCCAGGTAAAAGACCCTGACGTTGTCCGCCAGCCCGGCCAACTGTTCATTGCGTTCTTCAATTCCTTCATTGGTGATATAATCCCCCTGAGCGGATCGTTCGGCGGTAACCTTCAGGATTCCCTGCACATACACGATGGCTTCCGGCTGAAGCTCCAGCAGATGGTCAACCACCTCCTGATATTTGGCGATAAAGCTCTCTACCGTCCCCGTCCCCATCTCGTTAATTCCCACCATCAGATAAATTTTGCGAAACTGATTCTGTGTCAGCGCCTCCTCCACGGTTATCTTCCCGCGCTGTCCGGGCGTCTCCACAATCTCAGCGTCAAACAGTTTATAAATGGTCAGCCCCGTAGAGGCGTAAAAGGTTGAGATTTCCTCCAGCTCTCCGTATTCATACATCCCCACGGTTCTGGAATCCCCGATAAACACCGCATCGGCAAAATAGTCGTCCTCCACGGTTTGATACACCGGCGCCGTTCCGTCTCCGAAACCGTTATCCTCCCCGGCCTCCTCCCCTTCGGGAGCAGTTTCCTCCCCTCCCGTGTCAGGGGCCTGAAACGGATCCTCTGCGGTCTGCTCTCCGGTTTCCTCCGGATCCCCGTCGGCATCATGGAGCCCGGTTTCCTCCGGCCCACCGTCCTTCCCGCGTTCCTCGACCATGTGATCCCCGCTTTCGGAAGGGTTCGTCCCTCTCTCCATCCCGGACACCCATTCCCCTATTTCCGCCAGGTAGTTCTCATAAATCTGCCGACCGCCGCCGCACAGATAAACCACTCCTGTGGCCGCCAAAAGTATCAGATAACTCCATTTTTTCATCCACTTCAACCGGATCATCCTTCCGTCAAGTCCACTGATTTCACAAATTAAAAGCTAAAGTACAGAAAAGGATTCTGTCCCTCCAGGGTCATCCTCCGTATGCACAGCCAGAACAATACGGCGAGAACCAGCATCCCCCCCACGCTGTCCTTCCACCTGAAAAACAGCCGTTTCACAGCGGAAGTACAGGCCAGAAAGCCGATTCCAAACAGATACCAGTAGGTTTCCAGCGCTTTCAGCCAGTCCCCGGCACTGACCCGGACTCCCTCCAAAACGCCGAACATCCTGCCAAGATAGATCTGCAGTTGGGACACATCCGTAATGGCAAAGCACATCCAGGTCACGGGAATCACCGTAATCAGGTAAAGGTGCGGCAGGATCCGAAACCCTTTTTTTCGGAACAGACCGTCCATCCCCAGGGCCTTCCCCTGCCGCTCCGCCACAATGAGAACCCAGATCAACATCCCCCAGATCAGAAAGTTGGCGCTGAATCCATGCCACAAGGCCGTCAACAGCCATACGGCCAGCAGATTCACAGCCGTGCGCCATTCTCCCCGGCGGCTGCCGCCCATGGGAATATAGACGTAACGGCAGAACCACCTTCCCAGGGTAATATGCCATCTGCGGTAAAAATCACGGACGGTACGGGCCATGTACGGTTCTCTGAAGTTCTCCGGCAGTTCAAAGCCCAGCATCCGTCCCAGCCCCACGGCCATCAGGGAATAGCCGTAAAAATCAAAATAGATCTTCAGAGAATAGGCCACCGCGGCCATCCAGGCCAGAGGAACGGAAATGCTCTCAAAGCCCGTCACCTGCACCTGACGCCACAAAAGCCCGATCCGATCCGCCAGCAGCACCTTTGCCGCCAGCCCGACCGTGAACACCTTCAGCCCCTGCTGCAGATTTTCCGCGTGAAACTTCCTCTTTCTCAGGTTCTCCCGCACCTCGCCGTATCTGACAATGGGCCCGGACAGCAGTCTGGGAAACATACACACATACACCGCGAACCGCAGAAAAGAATTCTCGCTCTTTTCCTCCTCCCGGTAAACGTCGATCAGATAGGACAACATCTGAAAGGTGTAAAAGCTGATTCCCAGGGGAAGGTACGCGCCGCCCCGCGCCACTTTAAAAAACGCCAGAAGGCCCACGTTCCCGGCGATGCCCGCCAAAAGCAGAAACTTATTTTTTTGAATCTTTCTTCCGGAGCCTTTTCGTCCGGAGCCTTGTACCAGCCGCCCGCCCAGCCAGAAATTTGCCAGCACCGACGCCATCAGAATCGGAAGATTCCAAAGGTTCCCCATGGCATAAAAAAACAAGCTGCCCAGCAGGATCGTCACATTCCTATAACGCTTGGGAACAAGTCCGTACAATACGAAAAAGGCCGGAAGAAAACAGAGAAGAAAACCAATGCTGTTAAATTCCAAGAATATCACATCTTTCGCGTTTCATTTCCAAATGACTTCTTCCCTTTTATAGTATCTTTTGCAGCCGGACTTTACAACCAAAAAAATCTTAATTTTATCTAACAAAATGTTACATTCGCGTAGTAATTTTTTCATGTTTTACAAAAGCGGCCGAAAGCGGGCCGAATGCAGGTTTCCCAAGGCTTGCCACAGGGCTGACGCCGTGATATACTGAAACTGTCACAGAACGGAAAAGGAAAGGACGGACGCCATGAAAGAACAGTTGTATACCATCCCGTTAAACGATGCGGTAAACGCAGACGACGAGTGCCCCTTTTGCTATATTGAACGAAATGTGGAACAGGATCTGATCGACTTCGTTCTTGGCAGCAGCGCCTCCTATATGGAGGCGGATATCCGGGATCAGACGGATCGGGCCGGTTTTTGCAGGGCCCATTTTCAGAAAATGTACAACTACGGAAACACTCTGGGAAACGCCTGGATTCTGAAAACCCATTACCGCAGGATGATCGGAGAAATGCAGAAAACCTTCGATGATTTCAAACCCGGGAAAAGCTCCCTGAAGGACAAGCTGCACCGGACGCCGGGGAGCGGCAACTCCATCAGCGCCTGGATCCGCAAAAAGGAGGAATCCTGCTATATTTGCAGTCAGTTCAGGGAAACCTACAACCGCTATCTGGACACCTTTTTCTACCTCTGGAAACAGGAACCGGATTTTCGGGAAAAGATCCAAAACGGCAAGGGGTTCTGCCTGACCCACTTCGGCGATCTGTGCGACGCCGCGCAGACGCAGCTCTCCGACCGGGAAAAAGAAGGGTTTTACGAAACGCTTCTTCCCTTGATGGAGAAAAACATGAAACGCGTGGCGGAAGACGTGGCATGGATGGTGGAAAAATTCGATTATAAGAACAAAGACGCAGACTGGAAGAACTCCAGGGACGCCATTCAGAGAGGCATGCAGAAATTAAAAGGAGGGCACCCTGCGGATCCCCCCTATCAGATGAGCAAATAAGGAACAGTTACGCCCGATACACAATCTTTTTCATCATATCCAGATAATCGCAGATCTCCGCATAGAGCATCTCCGGCTGGAACGAGGCGTCCTGAAACCGCTCCGTCATCAGGCCCTTCACCGTAAAATCCAGCATTTTCCGCAGCTTCTCCCCATCGATCATGGGAGGGAGCTGCGAATGATCCACCTGGGCGTAAATGGCGTCCGCCGTCTCCTCCAAAAGCCCCCGTTTTTCCTCTATGGCAAGAAGGGCTTCGTTGACATCCTCTGCCATGGAACGGTTTAAGAACTGCTGCATGTACGGATACCCTCTCATGGCGTTCATGCGGGAACGCTCCACCTGTTTCATCAGTTCAAACAGATCCTTTTCTCCGGGATCCACATTGGAGCGGAATTCCAGAATCATGTATCTGACGCTGTAATCATAGACAAAATCATAAACGCCCAGCTTGCTTTCAAAATAATGGAACAAAAGCCCCTTGCTGATTGCGGCCTCCCGGACAATATCGTCCGTGCTGGCATGGCGGTAGCCCCGCAGCGCAAAGATTTTCAGCGCCGCATTGATCATTCTGTCCTGTTTTTCTTTGCTCAGGTCAAAGAACCTGCTGTTCATGTGTCCCGCTCCCGTCGTCCGCCAGTCAACCATCCGCCGTCCCGCTCCGCTTGCGCAGAATCGGGCCGAGGAAAATCCGAATACTGTCATGATAACACAAAACCTGTCAGACGGGAATAAAAATTTTATAAATTAGCACATATTCCCTTTTCAATTTCACAAAATAGTATTAAAATAAAAAAAAGAATTTGTCCGGCAAAATTTTCCAACCGAAAGGAGTCACGCTATGGCAAAGAAATTTGGTAAATTCCTGGTTTTTACCGCAGCGCTTGGCGGCGCCGCCGCTGCCGCTTATTATTACTTCCGCAAGAAGGACGCATCTGAAACCGCGCCCGAGGAAGAAGAGGATGACGATTTCAGCGAGGATCCTGATGAAGAAACGGAATCCGACAAAAAATATGTGCCGCTGAACACGCCCGCCGAAGAAAAGGATTCTTTTGTTCCCTTGGATCAGGTAGCGCAGAGCGCGGACAAGGAAACCCCCAAGGCCGCTGCCGGAGAAACCACCCAGGTAGAGGAATTTTTTGACGAAGAAGACGGGCCGGAGGAGGAGACTCCCCAAAAGGAGAACTGATTCCATACGGCAAAAAAGCACACGCCAGGGCAGTTTCCCATCAGGCAGTATCCATATCCTGCCGGCAAAGGGACGGCTGCGAAACAGGGGCGCAGCAAAAGGAACCGCCATACCCGGATGCTTTCCCGGGTATGACGGTTCCTTTTTGTGTCTCTGTACTTCCCTATGCTCCCGGCAGCTTTTCATTTTCCCAAGATGGATGTTCGTCAAAGCGTTTTAAGCAAAAACCGTTTTGAATGAAGAATGCCTCCCATAATAATCTTTGTTTTTCTCTTGTTAACTCGCTTTTTCTTACATTGCATAGAGATGCTTTCTAAGTCTATGCCATTCCCCTTCTTGTACATACATAGGTCAGTCGAATGCAATTTTACCAACTTCCAAATACTGCTTTATTTCACTCCAGGTTTTTGCTGTCGGAATATTTTTGTCTTCTACATAAGGCAGATCAATCGCCCCTATGTACCATACCGGCAACAGACCGGCATGTAAGGAGCCTTTCACATCGCATTCATATTGATCCCCGATATACCACACCTCATCTGGCTGTAATTCTGCTTTTTCCAAAGCCAAATCAAATATCCTTTTGTTCGGTTTGCGGAACATAAAATTACTTGAGGTAATCATAAATTCAAAAGTATTTTCCGGAAGCAGCCTGTTGATACGCTCTGCAACCACAGAAGGAGCATAAGAAATATTACTGATTACTCCTGTGCGAATTCCTTTGTTTTTCAAATATTCCAAAAAATCTTTTATACCCTCTGTCGGCGCTCCCGGAGCAGCAGCATTCCAAAATACTGTATCAATTTCGGAGTTGCTTAATGCAATCTCTATACCCTGCGATTCATAAAGATAAGGGGTAAACATTGTATTGGGTATTTCTATCTGAAATAAGTGCCTTTTTTCAGGATCAAATCTCCCGAGTTCCTGATTGATTTCATTTGCTTTGGCTTGCACCTGCTCTGCCGACAAATGATACTTGTTTCTTGTAGCATACTGTAAGACAGCCTCTGTCCCCTTTATCCCGTCAAATTTTTGTTCTGCAATAAGTGTCTGACCATAATCAAACAATATCATTTTGGGTGTTTTTATGTAATTTACATCCATATTCCAAATATCCCTTTTCTCCGTAAGTTGTTATGGTGAAAGATCTCTCTCGATTAGGAAGACCACCTCTCCTCTGTCATATTAGCAATAGAGCATTGCCTTACCGGCAAATGAACGGCAAATAAGATTACGCCCAAAACGGGACATACTTCATATACTTATTTGACGTTGTGGGGTCGAGCGGCCTTATGCACTTCAGATTTCCCAGGCCTTTCTCAATCTGCCAACGCCTTCCCGGATCGCCTCTTGAGACAGGCCGCCAAACCCCAGCAACACGCCGGTCCGATCCGGCTGTCCCGCCGTCATTCCCTCGGCAAGCCCGTAAACCTTTACGCCGTTTTGAGCCGCTCTCTGAATCAATTCGTCTTCTCCCAGGAATCCCCGGCCCGTCAAAAGCAGATGCAGGCCGGCGTTTTCACCGGAAACCGCAAACTTCCGCCGAAAGGGAGCCAGTTCCTCCAGTAACAGATCATGCTTGTCCCTGTAAATCTTTCGCATTTTGTTCAAATGTCTCTCAAAGTACCCGTCCCGGATAAACTCGTTCAAAATTCTCTGGTCAATCCTTGACACCGTGCAGGAATAAAAGCCGCAGTCCTGCCTGTATTTTTGTAACAGCGGCGCCGGAAGCACCATAAAGCTGACGCGGATCGCCGGCGCAATAGCCTTGGAAAAGCTGCCGAGATAAATCACTTTTCCCGATTCGTCAGAGGACTGGAGAGCGGGAATCGGCTTTCCGTGAAACCGGAACTCACTGTCATAATCGTCTTCAATCACATATCGGTCCGCGCCGCCCGCAGCCCATTTCAAAAGCTCCAGTCTGCGGCGGATCGGCATCACAATGCCGGTTGGGAACTGATGGGACGGCATCACATAAACCGCCTGTATCCCCTGTTCCCCGAGGGAATCCGCCTTCATGCCGTATTCATCCATTTCCACCGTCACAATGTCATAGGCAAAAGACCGGAAAATCCGATAGGAGCGAAGGTATGTGGGGTTTTCCATGGCGATTCTCACATGCCGTCCCAGAATCTTTTCCAACAGCAGAAGAAGATAATCGTTTCCCGCCCCCACAATGATTTGCTCCGGCGTACAGTTGACCCCCCGGGAGGAATGGAGGTACCGGCTGATGGAAAGGCGCAGATCCAGATCCCCCTGCGCCTCTCCCCTCAAGAAAAGATCGCCCCTTTCTTCCGTCAGAATCTTCTTGGTGATCTTTTTCCATACGCTGAGGGGAAAGCCGGACATATCGATTTCATAAGGCGAAAAATCAAATTCCCAGGCGGCCTCATCCGATACGGCCGCAGACTCCTCGTTCCCGGAGAGGGTTTCCGGAAACGCTGCCGCCTTGCTTGCGGTTTCCCGGCACAGGGCCTCCGGCCCGAACATCTCCTCCATGGAACAGACATAGTATCCCCGATACGGCCGGGAGGTGATATACCCTTCCGCAACCAACTGACTGTACGCGGAATCCACCGTACTCCTGGCCACCTGAAGATATTCCGCCAGAAAACGCGTGGAGGGAAGCCGCTCTCCCGCAAGCAGTCTTCCCTCCCTGATCTCCTTTTTAATGTGTCCGTAGATCTGTTCATACAGACAGCTTTTGCCGTCCGGCTGAAACCGGATCGTCATTTCATACATACGCAAACTTTTCCGGCGGCGCACGGTTTCGGTCTGCCCCGCCGTCTCCTTACTTACTCTTTTTCAGTTCCGCCAGCACCTGTTCCTTCAGATCCCTGGCCCGATCCTTCATGCGGGGATTCGCGGCAGGGGATCCCAATACGGAGGCAATCAGACGGCTGGCCACGTCATACTTTTTAACCCGCACCGCCAGAACCGCCAGGAGGTAATCCACGGTCACTTCATCCATGCCGCACATGGGAAAGCTCTCATTCTGCCTTGCCTCCACAAAACCCTTATAGGCGTTTTGCAGATATTCCTCCTCCTGCTTTTCCAGGGCGGCGATCAGCTTGGCGTCCGCATTTTGTTCCCCCTGCAGGCTCTCCCTGTACCCTCTGGCAATCCATGCGCTCTTTAAGCAGATATACGCTTTCTCGCTGGATCTGGCCTTCTTGACCACTGCGTTCGCCAACGCCAGCTTATAGCGGTCCATCGCCTCTTTGTAAGTGCAGATCGGATCATTGTAAGCCGGAATCTGGACGCTTGCGCTGATTTTTTCCCGGATCAGTTTCGCCTGGGCCTGGGTGATTTTGTCGAAAAATCTGCTGATTGCCGCATAGCCGCATTGAGGGCACACAATTACATCGTATTTTCCCGGATCGACGATATCGTACCGGGCGCGCAGATCCAGATCCGTGCCGATCAGCTTGGCTTTTCCCGATTTTACTGTTTTGGAGACAAAGGAACCATCACAGACGGGGCAGGTATAGCTCCGGTCATAAATGATATCCTTCTCCTCCAGTTGAGCGGCCGCTTTCGCTTTGGCCGCTTCCTTTTCCTTCTCTTTTTCCTCGTCCTCAAAAATATCCACATTTTCCAGGCCGCCTAACCCCAGCCCGCCAAGTCCTGACAACAGTCCCATATTCCATCCGCCTTTCTGTCTGCATCGCCTATCATTACAGCTTTTAAATCCCCGGAAACGGCTCCGGCCATCTTAAGATTCCTTGGGTAGCACAAAAGAACTTTTCAAGGATACAATCCGGTTGAATACCGGCAGCTCCGCCGTCGAATCCCTGGGATCCACGCTGAAGAATCCCTGTCTGACAAACTGGAACCGATCATAAGCGCCGGCCCCGGCAAACGCGGGCTCCAGCATGCAGTTATCCTTCACCGTGAGAGAATGGGGATTCAGATTCAGGCTGCCGTCCTCGTTATAAACACCCTTTTCTTCATCGATGATGTTCTCGTACAGTCTCACCTGGGCTTTCACCGCGGACGCCGCTGCCACCCAGTGGATCGTCCCTTTGACCTTCCGCCCGTCCGGGCTGCTGCCGCCTTCCGACGCGGGGTCATAGGTGCAGTGCACCTCGCTCACGCGTCCCTGGGCGTCCTTTACGCAGCCTGTGCACGTCACCAGATACGCGCCCATCAGCCGCACCTCATTGCCGGGAAACAGCCGGAAATATTTTTTAGGAGGTTCTTCCATGAAATCCTCCCGCTCAATATACAGCTCCCGGCCAAAGGGCGTCTGCCTGCTGCCTAAAGCCTCATTTTCCGGATTGTTAGGCATCGTCAGCATCTGTGTCTGCCCCTCCGGGTAATTGTCGATAATCAGCTTGACCGGATCCAGGACGGCCATATACCTGGGCGCCTTTGCCTTCAAATCCTCCCGGATACAGTACTCCAGCGCCGCGTAATCCGCTATGGAGTTGGCCTTGGAAACCCCGCACATCTCCACAAACATCTTGATGGATTCCGGCGTAAAGCCCCTCCTGCGCAGCGCCGCGATCGAGACGAGCCTGGGATCGTCCCAGCCGTCCACAATCCCCTCCTGCACCAGCTTTTTAATATATCTTTTTCCGGTCACCACATTTTTCAGATACAGCTTTGCAAACTCGATCTGTTTCGGAGGATGGGGATACTCTAACTCCCGCACCACCCAGTCATAGAGAGGCCTGTGATCCTCAAATTCCAGGGTGCAGATGGAATGGGTAATGCCCTCGATGGCGTCCTCTATGGGATGAGCGAAATCATACATGGGATAAATGCACCACTGATCCCCCGTATTATGATGGGACATGTGCGCTACCCGATAGATCACCGGGTCACGCATATTGATATTGGGGGAGGCCATATCGATCCGGGCCCGCAGCACCTTTTCCCCGTCCCCGTATTTCCCGTCTTTCATTTCCTGAAACAGCCGCAGATTTTCCTCCACGCTCCGGCCGCTGCTTGGATCCTCCCTGCCGGGCTGTGTCAGGCTGCCCCTGTACTCCTTGATCTGCTCCGCCGTCAGATCGGACACATACGCCTTCCCCTTCCGGATCAGCTTGACAGCCGCCTCATACATCTGTCCAAAATAATCGGAGGCGAAAAACAGGCGGTCTTCCCAGTCCGCCCCCAGCCACTGAATATCCTCCTTGATGGATTCCACAAACTCGATATCCTCTTTGGTGGGATTGGTGTCGTCAAAACGCATATTGAATTTTCCATGGTATTTCTGCGCCAGGCCGTAATTTAACAGGATGCTCTTTGCATGTCCGATGTGCAGATATCCGTTGGGCTCCGGAGGAAACCGGGTGTGAACCGTATCGTAAACTCCCTCCGCAAGATCCTTTTCTATGATCGTTTCAATGAAATTTTTGGATTCCGTCTCGCTCATATGACCTTCATTTCCTTTCCGGGGAGTGTATCCCTGTTTTCCTATCATAGCACATACGCCTTCGCAATAGCAAGCAGTTCTTCCCGTTCCTAAAAAAACGCATGTTATTTGATATGGCCATCCCATCGCCGGGGCCTGTCACTTCTCCACCCTGTCATAGCTTTGCTCAAACAGCTCCTTCTGCACCACGAATACGTCTTTCAGATCGTCGCAGCGCACCGCCAGGTAATCCCCCGGACGGCCCGGCAGATATCGCTCCTTGTCCCGGGGCGAAAACACCTTCACCCCTCTCTCCAGCTTTCTGGCATACACCCGAAGCACCGCGGTGGGGATGCAGACGCCGGCGTAATCCGTCAGCACATAGGTATTGCCGTCCTGGCGGTTCTTGACCGTGGGAATGTATTCGATTTCCTCTCCCGGCGTATATTTCATGTCCAGGATCTGAAAGGTGTTTTCAAAGGTTTCCCGGCTGCAGCTATATACCTCTCCCCGGATGCCGATAATGAAATAAAGCTCCCCGTCCACGGTGAACTCCGTATCCCCCTCCATGGTACGGACGGTTACAGGCACTCCCGCCGGCAGCACCTCGTCCGCTTTCACAAATCCCAGGGGGATGTTCTGTTTCTCATACTGCTGCATCCCGGTCAGATCCGCCTGGTATTCCTCCGCGTAAATCAGATCGTAGCTGTCAAAGTACTGCGTCATCCGGTTGTTAAAGTACGCTTCCGTGTGGAGGGTGGGGAAATTTTTCTCATATCTCCAAAGGCTGATAAATCCGCCGGCCTTCTCATAATGACCGCCCCCGGAGCCGATATCCTGGGCCAGAAAAGCCGCCAGCTCGCTGGCGTTTACCTCCCGGATGCAGCTTCGCACGGAGAATTTATAGCCGTCCGGCACCTCGTTAAAAACCACGCAGGTTTTAATGGCGTCCACCTGCAAAAGAAAGTCGCTGATCAGGCCCAGAATATTGGGGTCGCACGGCTGGGCCTTGATCACCGCAAATTCGTAATCGTCGTTATAGCTGTAACGGATCATGGCGATTCCGGCAATTTCCAGTTCTCTCAGCGAAAGGTTGGAATTGCGGAACAGCCTGATCAGGTTGTTGTCCGCGTTCAGCGCCTCCCGCATATCCAGATCCAGCGGGTTCGACAGCTCCGAAAACTGGTTGGTATCGGTGTACAGGCCGTAATACAGCGCGGTTCCCAGATACTGGTCGCTGTCTATGTCAAAATCTTCCTCCCGCAGCAGTTTCCAGACCAGGGTGGCGCAGCTTCCCAGATTCGGGTTGACGATGCTTAAGGGCGTCAGCTTCTTTTCCGCCTGATGATGGTCGATGATCGCCACATCCTGGGCGCACAGCCCGGTGACGTTTCCGTTTCCGTACTGACAGTCCACCGTAATCAAAAGGCCGGGGACAGACAGCGTTTCTTCCTCCGCGATCCGGATATACTCCACCGGCAGATGCAGTTTTTCCACCATCAGGCGGAGATTGGACTTCTGGATCCTGCTTCTGCCGCTGTATACAAGCCGCACATCCTTATTTCTGCTGCGGAAATAGCAGTACAGCCCATACCCGGAAGCCAGCGCGTCCGCATCCGGATTGTCATGGCACTGTACCGTGATTGTTTCGTATTGTTCCAGGTCAGCCAGCCTCATAATGTTCTCCTTAATGATGGAACAGACGGATTCCGGTAAACGCCATCACCATCCGGTATTGATCGCAGCACTCTATCACCGCGTCGTCCCTGACGGAACCGCCGGGCTGCACAATATACCGGACGCCGCTTTTGCGGGCTCTTTCAATGTTGTCTGAAAAAGGGAAAAACGCGTCGGATCCCAGCGTAACGTCCGTCATCCGGTCCAGCCACGCCCTCTTTTCCTCACGGGTAAACACGGGAGGCTTGACCCGGAACGTCTTTTCCCAGACCCCGTCCGCCAGAATGTCCTGATACTCGTCGCCCATATATACGTCGATGGCGTTGTCCCTGTCGGCCCTGCCAAGCCCTTCCGCAAACTGCAGCCCCATCACCTGAGGGGACTGGCGCAGGAACCAGTTATCCGCCTTGGAACCCGCCAGACGGGTGCAGTGGATCCGGGACTGCTGTCCGGCCCCGATGCCGATCGCCTGCCCGTCCTTGACATAACAGACCGAATTGGACTGGGTATACTTGAGGGTGATCAGCGCGATTTTCATATCCGTCAAAGCCTTTTCCGGGATTTCCCTGTTTTGGGTGACAATATGGGAAAACAAATCCTGGTTCACGTTCAACTGGTTTCTGCCCTGCTCAAATGTCACGCCGTAAACCTGTTTCTTTTCCAGAGCCGCCGGCACATAGGAGGCATCGATCCGGATGATGCTGTAAGAGCCTTTTTTCTTTTCTTTTAAGAGGGCCAGCGCTTTTTCCGAATAGCCGGGGGCGATCACGCCGTCGGAGACTTCCCGCTTAATCAGCCGGGCCGTATCTTCGTCGCACACATCGGACAAGGCGATAAAATCCCCGAAGGAAGACATGCGATCCGCTCCCCTTGCCCTGGCGTAAGCGCAGGCCAGCGGGGAAAGCTCCCCCAGATCGTCCACCCAGTAAATTTTGGCCAGGGTTTCGCTTAAGGGCAGCCCCACCGCCGCTCCGGCAGGGGACACATGCTTAAAAGAGGCGGCGGCGGGAAGGCCGGTGGCTTCCTTTAACTCCTTTACCAACTGCCACCCGTTCAAGGCGTCCAAAAAGTTGATGTAGCCGGGTCTTCCGTTTAAAACGGTGACAGGCAGCTCGCTCCCGTCTTCCATATAAATTCTGGACGGCTTTTGGTTGGGATTACATCCGTATTTCAGTTCAATCTCTTTCATGGCTTTTCCTCCGTTATGGCGATTTGTCAGAAACAGTCTGTTTTGCGGTTTTTGTTGATGATCCTGGTGTCATACTTTCCCGTGGCAATCTCCAGGTAGCGCACAAACAGCGAAACCTTGTTGTCCTCGTTCAAGCTTTCCCACACCAGTTTGGCGAAACTGTCAATATCGCCGGCAATCTTAACCTTTTTCGGCTCCCCGGAAAAGCTGGGAAGGGGGCTGCCGTCATGCAGGTAAGTATGAAGGAAATGCCCTTCCCCGGCGGCGGGTCTGTCATAGGTGAAGGTGTGGCGCAGACAGCAGGCCGGATCCCCCTCATTGCTTTTTAAAATGGACAGGGCGTAGTCAAAGGCGCCGTCCTCCACATGCAGCAGGCCGGAAATTCTGGGCGTGTAATTGGGCGCGTCCGGCTCAAACTCTCTGCGCCCCAGGGACTGTTCAAAGGTTTTCCCCTGGGACAGACCCTCGTAAACGGTGTCCGTCTGATCTCCGTTGGTCACGATGGTATAAGGCCCCAGCACTCTCACCGGCGCGTATATAATCAGGCTGGGATCCTCCAGCTTGGAGGGGTCAAAGGCTTCCGTACGGATTCCCTCCCCTTCCGTGACAAAAACCCGGTTGCGGCTGTTTCCGCTGCGTCCCATAATGAAATAAGCCGTGACCGCATACCTTCCGTCGCCGGAACGGCCGATCACAATGCCCCTTCCGGGGTAGGAATTTTCTGCCAGCGCCTCATTCAGTTGTAACATATGGTTCCTCCTTTCCCATGGATTCCGTTTCCCGCTCTTGGAAGGAACGGATCCCCTGAAACCGCTGAAAAACCGGCCGTCTGCGCATCACAAAAACAAGTGGTGCCCAGGCGGCCGGCTCTTGAATCCAGCTACACTCCCCATGGGTGCTCCCATTTCCGCCAGTCATGCAGCCGATATCATTATATTACACGTTTCCCTCGGGCTTTGCAATATATTTCTCCTCAAAATCCTCCCGCCTCATAGGCCGGTCGAAATAAAAGCCCTGTATGTATTTTACCTTCATATCCTGCAAGGCGTGATACTGAGCGGCAGTTTCAATCCCCTCCACGCAGACGTTCACATCCAGAGTGCCCGCCAGCTCCGCCACCATCTTGATAAAGGACTGGGAATAGGCGTCGGCGGCCAGTTCCTTCACAAAGCTCTGATCCACCTTGATCAGATCGAAGGGAATCTCCCTGATATGGTTCAGCGAGGAATACCCCGTCCCGAAATCGTCCAGGGCGATTTTGACCCCCAGGGCCTTAATCCGGTTCAGGATTTCCTGCATCCGTACCATATCGTTGATGGCAAGGCTTTCCGTCACCTCCAGAGTCAGGTTTCTGGGGGTCAGCCCTGTTTCCTCCAGGGTCTTTTCCACAATTTCCACCACATCCGTCTGCAACAGTTGTACCACAGACAGATTGACGTTGATTTTGAAATCCGGATGTCCGTTGTCATTCCATTTTTTACACTGGAGACAGGCCTCCTTCAGCACATAATTGCCGATGGGATTGATTAAGCCCAGATACTCCGCCAGAGGGATAAATTCCGCAGGGGGGATAAAGCCCAGTTTCATACTGTTCCAGCGGATCAGCGCCTCCGCTCCCGCGCATTTGACGCCATCCTGCACGTCGATGATGGGCTGGTAATACACCTCAAATTCATTGCAGCCTCCCACCGTGGCGTCCCGCATATCCCGTTCCATGTCAAGCCGTCTGCCGGAAGCCTGCATCAGATCCTCCCGGTAGGTGACGATCCGGTTCTTTCCGCCTTTTTTTGCCTCATACATGGCAATATCGGCCTTTTTGACCAGGTCGTTTACCGTCACCCCCAGATCGGGAAAGGTAACGCAGCCCATGCTCATGGTGCAGTAATAGTCCGCGTCCTTCAAAAACCAGGGACGGGCAAAGATGTCCCTGATATCCTCCAGGATCCGGTCATACTCCGGGTACCGGTCAGGGGAAATGACGATCACAAACTCGTCTCCTCCCATTCGATAACAGGTGTCTTCTATTCCCGGTATCCTTTGCAGCGCGTGGGAAATGGCCTTCAGCAGCACATCTCCGTATTGATGGCCCAGACCGTCGTTGATATGTTTGAAATCGTCCAGATCCATATACAGCAGCGCGCCCTTCATGCCGGATTTTCTCGCCCTGTCCACCTGACGGGCCAGATCTCTCTCACAGCACATACGGTTGTACAGGCCGGTAAGGAAATCCGTATAAGCCTGCTGCTCGATCCTTCTCTGATATATTTTCTTGTCGGTGATGTCGTAAAGGGAATACAGCGCGGCCGGCTGTCCGTCCACCCAGTTGATCTCCCTGAGTTTCAGATCATACCAGCGATCCTTTTTCAGATGATGGATCTCACAGGCGTTTCCCTGTTTTTCATTCCGTCCCCGATCCAGCAACTGATCCAGCGTATTGTCGCTCAGCTCCTGCGCAAAGGTATGCTGAAACAGCCGGTTGGCAAACAGCATTTTGCCCGTCTTTATGTCCGTCACATACACCGCGCAGCCTACGTTTTCCAGCATAGTCTCCAGCGTCTGCCGGGAATTGGTCAGGGAAATGTTCTGCATCCTCCTTCCCAACACGCTTTGGAGCACCCGGACGGCGTCCCCGGAAAAGCGGATTTCCTCCATGTCCCATACATGCCGTTTTCTGTGGTTCAGAGACAGCATCAAAGCGCCTTTGCCGGCCTGGCGCATAACGGGGTACTGTATAATAGCCTGCAATTTCCACTTTTGCAGATATGCCTGCAAATCGGGGTCGGCGGTGTCCGCGGAAATGATCATATCCTTTTCCGTCTTTAAAAACCGCGGTATCTTCAGACGGCCGATTTTGTCATAGATGGACTGCTGCCCCGGGTGCAGCCATTCGCAGAGGACATCCATGGTATTGGAGGCATGATCCATACGGTAGAGCTGAGCCGTGTCCACCTGAAGAAAGCTGCTCAGGATCCCAAGCCATTTTTCCAGCAGCTTTTCCACCGGGTCGTCGCTGTCCAGTAGCTGCACCAGCCTGGCAAGAGCCACCACGCTCTGAAAGTTCCTGCTCATTTCTTCTTCCGCGGAAACGCTTTTCTGTCTCTGGGCCTCCGCGTTCAGTCTGGCGAGCTTGGTCAGATAAAGAGTGTTGCTTGCGTCCCGGAGCAGATCCACCGCGTTCTCAAAAACCGCAAGAGCGCCCGGATCCTGGGTGTTCAGGCAAAAGACCAGCCAGTAAAGCACCGTGACGCCGCCTACCCGCACGGCCACAGCCGCCACCCGGCCGCCGTCCTCCGTTCCCAGATCCTCGAAAGCCTGATCTTCCAGGGAACCGTCCTCCACCCTTTCCAGCGCATGTTTCACCACGGGAAGATCCGGATATTGTCCCGCCTGCCGTAACTGGCTTTTCGTTCCGGACAGCTCCGTGATCCTGCGTTTTTCATCGGACAGGCACAGCATGCAAAGTCCGGTCGCCCTGCAGAAATCCTCCTGCAGTTGCTGCAGTTTTTTCAGGTCGATCACCTCAGTGGATATGTTTTGCGCCATATGCCCTCCGCTTTTCAATCAAACGCCCTCCGTCCTTACTCATCCACACTATAATTGGGAGCTTCCTTGGTGATATGAATATCGTGAGGATGGCTCTCCTTCAGGGATGCGGCGGAAATCTTGATAAATTTTCCGTTGTCCTGGAGCTGGCTGATATTGGCGGCTCCGCAATATCCCATGCCGGAGCGCAGACCGCCCAGGAGCTGAAAGACCGTGTCCTCCACGTTTCCCTTATACGCAACCCGTCCCTCTACGCCCTCCGGAACCAGTTTCTTTGCGTTTTCCTGGAAATAACGATCCTTGCTGCCGTTTTCCATGGCGGCAATGGAGCCCATGCCCCGGTATACCTTATACTTTCTGCCCTGGAACAGCTCATAGTCCCCGGGGCTTTCCTCGCATCCGGCAAACATGCTTCCCATCATGCAGACGGAGCCGCCCGCCGCCAGCGCTTTCGTAATATCGCCGGAATACTTGATGCCGCCGTCGGCGATAATGGGAATGCCGTATTCCTTCGCCGCGTTGTAACAATCCATAATAGCCGTGATCTGGGGTACGCCGATGCCCGCCACCACGCGGGTGGTGCAGATGGAACCGGGCCCGATTCCCACCTTCACGGCGTCAGCCCCGTTTTCAATCAGGGCTTTCGTCGCCTGGCCGGTGGCCACGTTTCCGGCGATCACCTGAAGGTCAGGATACTTTTCCTTGATCATCTTCAGGCAGTTCAGCACATTCAGAGAATGGCCGTGGGCGCTGTCCAGCACCACCACGTCCACCTTGGCGTCCACCAGAGCCGCCACCCGGTCCAGCACATTGGCCGTGATGCCGACTCCCGCGCCGCACAGCAGCCTTCCCTGGGAATCCTTGGCCGCCAGCGGATATTTGATGGTCTTTTCGATATCTTTAATGGTGATGAGCCCCTTCAAATTAAACTCGTCGTCCACGATAGGCAGCTTTTCCTTCCGGGCGGAGGCGAGGATCTTCTTGGCCTCCTCCAGCGTAATGCCCTCATGAGCGGTAATCAGGTTCTCACTGGTCATGGATTCCTTGATTTTTTTGGAGAAATCCGTCTCGAATTTCAGATCCCGGTTGGTGATGATCCCCACCAGTTTCCGCCCTTCGGTAATGGGGACGCCGGAAATGCGGAATTTCCCCATCAGGGCGTCCGCATCGCCCAGCGTGTGTTCAGGAGTCAGGGAAAACGGATCCGTGATAACGCCGTTTTCCGAGCGTTTTACCTTGTCCACTTCTTCGGCCTGAGCCTCAATGGACATGTTCTTATGGATGATCCCGATGCCGCCCTGCCGCGCCATGGCAATCGCCATGCGATGCTCCGTGACGGTGTCCATCCCCGCGCTCATCATGGGAATATTCAGCCTGATTTTTTTTGTCAGCCATGTGGTCAGGTCCACCTGATTCGGCACCACCTGCGAATACGCGGGCACCAGCAGCACATCGTCAAAGGTAATGCCTTCCCCGATAATCTGTCCCATTTCCAATCCTCCTGTTTGTATTTAAATGATAGAATCCGATAACCCCGGAGAAAAAATTCCCGGGGTTATGATGATTTCAAATGAGTTTAACAGAGTTGCGATTTTCTGTCAACACATTTTTTATTCGGAAAAAACCTTTCGCGGAGCGGCATTTTTCATCATTTTGACCAATTCCGGCGAAGGGCTTAAAATCACCCTTTCACCGCCCTCATAATACATGGCGTAGCGCTGATCCGGCTGAAGAACCTGGCGGATGCTGTAATCCTTTTCTTTTACGTTCCGGTTTTTGAAGGAATCCAGATGATAGCTGTGAACCGGCGCAAAAATCTCCATTCTTTCCAGGCTGTATGTGGCGAGCCGTTTCCTTTTGGATTTGGCCATCACCTTGTCCACCGTCAGCTCCTTATCCAGATACAGATATTCAAATTCCACGTCCGTGTACAGGTTGACAAAATACGCTCCCACCGCGGCCGCCAAAAAAGGAATAAACGCCAGCACCAGGCCGATCAGAATTCCCAGAAAACTCACCGCCGCAATCGCGATCAGCAGATATTTGAAAAAAACAGCCATCACGGATGTTTTGGCCTTCACAAGACACTCCACATATGCTTCGCTCATAAACGTCCTCCGTCTGCGGCGTTTCCCGCCGCCCAGGCCGTCCCGCTCCAGCATGACGGTGCTGTCCCGCGCGGCGGCGCCTTGAAATATGTTCCTTCCCCTATGATATAACAACTTTTGCCAGGTTGCAAGGCAACTTTCCGAAATCCTGTAATTTTATCTTTTTTTTAGATTCTGTAAACTTCTCCGTCATTGACAACCTCTTTCCCCCTCTGTATGATAAAGGAAAGAGAAAGGCGAGGTGACGCAAAATGCCGCTGATGGACGAGTTCAGAGAAGAACGGCAGGCAATCAAAAACAAAAGTCTGAAGGAAAAGCTTTCCTACTTCTTTTACTATTACAAATGGCATGTGGCCGGAGTGATTGCTCTTGTGATTGCCCTCATCGCGCTGATCAACAACATCGTCCATCATAAGGACTGGGGATTTTACGTCTGTATGATCAATACGGCGGCGTTTCCCACGGCGGAGGAATACATCGGGGAATTCACGGAATACGCGGGAATCGACACCGACAAATATGAGGCGGTGTTCGATACGGACATGTATCTCAACGAGGACATGACGGGCCGGGAAACGGGGGCCACCCTGCAAAAGATCACGGTTTACGCCACCGCGGGGGATATAGACGCCATGATCGCGGAAAACGTGTTCTTTCAAAGGTACGCTTACAACGATTGCTTTATGGATCTGCGCCGGCTCCTGACCCCGGAGCTGACCGCCCTGTGCGAACCCTATTTCTATTATATGGACAAAACGGTGGCCGCGGACGTCAAGGCCGCAAACGAATCGGGCCAGACCTATTCCGGGCCCTACCCGGATCCCAGGGATCCCTCCGCCATGAAGGACCCTGTGCCGGTGGGGATTTACCTGGACAGTTGCACCCGGTTAAAGGAACATTTCTATTTTGGAGACGGAGATCGGGAAATGATTCTGGGAGTCTATGTGAATTCCTCCAGAACGGACACAGCCCTCAAATGGATTTCCTTTCTTTTCCGGGAGCAGCCTTTGACGGAACCGTCTCTATAACAGCTCCTTCAGCAGCCTGTTCACCGCGCCGGGATCCGCTTTCCCCTTCATGGCCTTCATGGTCTGCCCCACCAGGAAACCCAGCGCCTTTTCCTTGCCGTTTCGATAATCCGAAACGGACTGGGGATTTGCCGCAATGGCCTCCTCCACCGCTTTCCTCAGGGCTCCCTCGTCGCTTACGGTCATAAGGCCCTTCTTTTGCACATATTCCTCCGGATCCACATCCTCCTGGAACATGACTTCAAAAACCTCCTTCGCCACAGTGGAGTTCACGTCCTTCCTCTCCACCAGGCCGATCAGCTTTGCCAGATGCTCCGGGGAGAACCGGATATCCTCGGGATCCGCCTCTCTTTCCTTCAACAGCCGCAGGGTTTCGCCCATCAGCCAGTTGGAAACCTTCTTGGGCTGGCTGCCTAAGGCTACCGTCGCCTCAAAAAGATCCGCCATGTGCTTGGACGCGGTGATAATTTCAATATCGTAATCGGGGATCTCATATTCCTCTTTGTAGCGTTTCATCTTTTCCGTGCGGAATTCCGGCTGCCGGCTTTTGATCTGCCGCAGGAATTCATCGCCGATCACCACGGGCGCCAGATCCGGATCCGGAAAATACCGGTAATCCTGGGCGTCCTCCTTGGAGCGCATGGCATAGGAGGTTTCCTTGCCGTCGTCCCACCTTCTGGTCTCCTGAATCACTTCCTTCCCTTCGGAAAGGAGATCGATCTGGCGGTTTTTCTCCCCTTCAATGGCGCGGGAAATGGCGCGGAAGGAATTCAGGTTCTTCATCTCGGTGCGGGTGCCGTACTCCTCCTGGCCCTTTCTGCGCACGGAAAGATTTACGTCCGCCCGCATGGAGCCCTCCTGCAGCTTACAGTCGCTGACCCCCAGATACTGAAGGATCAGACGGAGCTTTTCCAGATAGGCGATCACCTCATCCGCGTCTCTCATGTCCGGCTCGGAGACGATCTCGATCAGCGGAACGCCGGAGCGGTTATAGTCCACCAGAGAAACGTCATCCCATTCGTCATGGATCAGCTTGCCCGCGTCCTCCTCCATATGGATCTCATGAATCCCTATTTTTTTGGTGCCGGACGCCGTGTCGATCTCCACCCAGCCGTCCCGGCAGATGGGAAGGTAGAGCTGAGAAATTTGATAATTCTGCGGATTGTCGGGATAAAAATAATTTTTCCGGTCAAATCGGGAAAACCGCGTGATGCTGCAGTTGGCCGCAAGGCCCACGGAGACCGCGTACTCCAGCACCTTCCTGTTTAAAACGGGAAGGGATCCGGGCATTCCGGTGCAGACCGGACATGTGTGGGCGTTGGGGCTGCCCCCGAAAGCCGTAGAGCATCCGCAGAAAATTTTCGTCTTTGTGGCCAGCTCCACATGGACTTCCAGGCCTATGACGGTTTCATATTCAATGGACATCTGTCTTCTCTCCTTTTGCCGGCAGCGGTTTTACAATGGGGGCGGATTGTACTCCGGCCAACTGCTCATAGGTATAAGCCGCCCGGATCAGTTTTTTCTCCTGAAAGCAGTCTCCCAAAAGCTGAAGACCAATGGGAAGCCCTTCCTCGCTCTCCCCGCAGGGAATGCAGATCCCCGGAATGCCCGCCAGATTGGCGGAAATCGTATAAATATCCCCCAGGTACATCCGGATGGGATCGGACAGGCTCTCCCCCAGGCGCGGGGCGGTAGAGGGGGCCGCCGGCCCGAGGATACAGTCATATTGGGAAAAGGCGGCGTCAAAGGCATGTTTGATCATCGCCTTCACCTTTAACGCTTTCAGGTAATAGGCGTCGTAATACCCGGAGCTTAACACAAAGCTGCCCAGCATGATCCGGCGTTTCACCTCCGGCCCAAACCCCTGGGAGCGGGTGGCCTTATACATCCGGTGAAGCCCCTGGGCGTCAGCCCGGTAACCGTACTTGATTCCGTCAAAGCGCTCCAGGTTGGAGCTTGCCTCCGCACAGGCGATGGTGTAATAGGCAGGGATGGCGTAATCCACCAGGCTGAGATCAAATTCCTCCACCAAGGCGCCGTTTTCCTCCAAAAGCTTTGCGGCCTTCCATACCGCGTCTTTCACCTGGCCGTCCAGGCCGGCTCCCAAATAATCCCTGGGAATGCCGATGCGCATTCCCTTGACATCCTTGACCAGAGCCGAGGAAAAATCCGTGTCCTTCCGTTCCAGGGAGGTCGAATCCTTTTTGTCGTGGGAAGAAATTGCCTCCAGGATCACGGCGCAGTCTTCCACCGTTTTGCAAAGGGGCCCGATCTGATCCAGGGACGAGCCGTAAGCCACAAGCCCGTATCTGGAAACCGTGCCGTAGGTGGGTTTCATGCCTACCACGCCGCAGAAGGACGCGGGCTGGCGGATGGAGCCGCCGGTGTCGGAACCCAGCGCGAAAAAACATTCCCCCGCCGCCACCGCCGCCGCCGATCCTCCGGAGGATCCTCCGGGCACATGGTCCGGGTTGCGGGGATTACGCGTTACGCCAAAGGCGGATGTCTCCGTGGTGGAGCCCATGGCGAATTCGTCCATGTTGGTTTTCCCGATTAACACCGCTCCCGCCTTTTCCAGATTGACCACCGCCTCCGCGGAAAAAGCAGGGACAAAGTTTTGCAGGATTTTGGACGCGCAGGTGGTGGGAATCCCCCGGGTGCAGAGATTGTCCTTCACCGCCACGGGTACCCCGGCCAAAGGGCCCGTCAGCTCCCCTTTTTCCATTTTTTCCTGCGTTTCCTGCGCCCGCCTGAGGGCGCCCTCCCGATCCGCATACAGATAACAGTGGTAGAGATCCTCCGTTTCCTCCATCCGTGCCAGCACGGCTTTCATGGCCTCCACCGCCGTTGTCTTTCCTTCTTTGACAGCCGCGGACAGCTCCACGGCCGACAGGGATAACAGTTCCATGATACTCTCCTTTCCCCGGAAGGTTCCCTTTACTGTTCAAAGGTCCTGGGTACCACAAACATGTGGTTTTTTGTCTCCGGCGCGTTGCAAAGCGTCTCCTCCGTGCCGTCGCCGTTTGTCACCTCGTCCTCCCGAAACACGTTCTGAATCGGGAACACATGGGGCATGGGTTCTATGCCGGAGGTGTCCAGCCGGTTCATCTGGTCAATATAATCCAGCATCTTCCCCATATCCTCCTTGGCCTGTTCGCGTTCTTCTCCGCTCAGCTCCAGCTTGGCAAGGATCCCCACATAATCGATCATCTCATCCGTAATCCTGTTTGCCATGTCCGTCCCTTTCCGTTACACCTGTTTTCATAACGCATGTTCTCATTCCCCGTCCCGGGGGAATACCCTTCCTCAGTCGCGAACCCTGATATGGGCTTCTCTGAGCTGCTTTTCCGTGACCTCGCCGGGAGCGCCGCACAGCAGATCCTGCCCGGATCCGCTCATAGGGAAGGCAATCACCTCCCGGATATTTTCCTCCCCCCGAAGCAGCATCAGCATTCTGTCCACCCCGGGAGCCATGCCCGCGTGAGGCGGCGCTCCAAACTGAAACGCCTGGTACAGAGCGCCGAATTTTTCTTTCAGCGCTTCCTCATCGTAGCCGGCAATCTCAAAGGCTTTCACCATAATGTCCCTGTCATGGTTTCTCACGGCGCCGGAGGACAGCTCCACGCCGTTGCAGACAATATCGTACTGATAGGCCAGAATATCCAGCGGATCCTTTGTCTCCAGCGCCTCCAGCCCTCCCTGGGGCATGGAAAAGGGATTGTGGGTAAACGCGGGCTGTTTGGTGTCCGGATCCAGCTCATACATGGGGAAATCGTTCACGTAACAGAACCGGAACGCCTTTTCCTCCACCAGTCCCAGCATTTCCCCCAGCCGGACGCGCAGTTTCCCCGCGTATTCATTCGCCCTTTCCTCCCGGTCGGCGATAAAAAAGATCGTGTCCCCCACCTGAAGTCCCGCCGTACGGCGGAATTCTTCCTTCAGCTCCCCGGGAATAAATTTATCGATGGGCCCCCGGTAGGTGAGATCCTCCGCCACCTCCAGATAGCCGAGGCCGCCCATCCCCATGCCGGTGGCAAAATCCAGCAGTTTCTCATGAAAGCCCCTGCTCATGTCCGCGTGGACCCGGATGGCCCGCACGGTGCGGCCCAGAAAGGGCTTAAAGGTACACTTCTGGAAAAAGTCCGTCAAATCCATGATCCGCAGCGGGTTTCTCAGATCCGGCTTATCGGTTCCAAACTCCAGCATCGCCTGTTGATAGCTGATCACCGGGTAGGGAGCCTTTGTCACCCCATAGCCCTCAGGCGCAAACTGTTCAAACACGGCGGTCAAAACCTCCTCCCCCGCCCGGAACACGTCCTCCTGGGTGGCAAAGCTCATCTCGAAATCCAGTTGGTAAAACTCTCCCGGCGATCTGTCCGCCCTTGCGTCCTCGTCCCGAAAGCAGGGTGCGATCTGAAAGTACCGGTCAATTCCCGATGCCATCAAAAGCTGCTTATACTGCTGGGGCGCCTGGGGCAGCGCGTAAAACTTTCCTTTAAATCTCCGGGACGGCACAATATAATCCCTTGCGCCCTCGGGGGAGGAAGCGCATAAAATCGGGGTCTGGATCTCCACAAATCCCATCTGGGTCATCTTCTGGCGCAAAAACGCGATCACCTGGGACCGGAACAGAATATTATCCCGCACTTTAGCGTTTCTCAGATCCAGATAGCGGTAGATCAGCCTGACCTCCTCCCTGGTTTCCCTGGACGTCATAATCTCAAAGGGCAGTTGCTGATACACCTTCCCCAGAACCGTGATCTGCTTTGCCTCCAGTTCGATCGTGCCCGTGAGCAGCCTGGGGTTATAGGTATCTTCTTCCCGTTTCTCCACCACGCCCTCTATGCTGACACAGGTTTCCCTTGTCAGACCCTTTAACAGCGCCGTATTCCGCAGCACCACCTGGAGCACTCCGTACATATCCCGCAGATCCACAAAGGAAACGCCCCCGTGGTCCCGGATGTTTTCCACCCATCCCGCCACCCGCAGGGTTTTCCCGATCTGTCCCTCTCCGATATCCCGGATCGTCAGATCCCTGTAACAATTCTTTACATCCATTTCTTCTCCTCCCGCCGCCCCCAGAGGGCGGCTTTTAGCGAGTGTCCCGTCCCGCGGCAGTTTCCCGCAAAAAAATCCCGGGACACAGTTATCTGTATCCCGGGACGAATAATCGGAATTATCCGCGGTACCACCCGCATTGAACAGCCGTTCCTTCCATCAAAGGCATCCTCGGCTATTCCTCTCTCACACTTAACGCGTGTTCACGAACCGCCCTTGCGGTGGATTCCCCTGCCGCGCCGCCGTCCACCGGCCCGCCGCCCGTTCCGCCGTTCAAACGATCTGCTCCGGAGCGTTCCCTTCGCCGGTTCCCACTGACGGCGCTTTCAGTCGGTGACGCCGTCTTCCTGTCGCTTTCTCCGGCAAGAGTCTCCTTCATCGCATTTCTCAATTTGAAAGTTATCCTATCACACTTTTTTTCACTTTGCAAGATAGAATTTCCGATTTTGCAAAATTCATGTATGGAAGGGCCTGTTTTCCCCTGTCCCCATCAGAGGCGGATCTTGCGGATCCTGTCCACGGCCTCCACCGTGCTCTCGCGGCTGCCGAAGGCGGTCAGGCGGAAATACCCTTCCCCGCTGGGCCCGAAACCGGAACCGGGAGTCCCCACCACGTTCACCTGCTCCAGCAGATAGTCAAAGAATTCCCAACTGGTCATGCCCCGGGGCGTTTTCAGCCAGATATAGGGGGCGTTTACGCCGCCGGAAACGGTGAAACCCGCCTCCTGCAAGCCCTGATAAATGTAAGAGGCATTGTCCATATAATAGGCCACCTGTTTCCTGACCTGCTCCCTGCCCTCAGGAGAGTACACCGCCTCACCGGCCCGCTGCACAATGTAAGGCGCCCCGTTATACTTGGTGCCGTGCCTTCTCGCCCACAGGCCATGCAGGGCCACATCCTGGCATTTTAAATCCTTGGGAACCACCGTAAAGCCCAGCCTGACGCCGGTAAAGCCCGCGTTTTTGGAAAAAGATCTCAGCTCTATGGCACAGGCCCGCGCCCCCTCGCACTCATAAATACTGTGCGGCACGTCCTCCTGGGAGATATACGCTTCGTAAGCGGCGTCATACAGAATCACCGCCCCCACCTTGTTGGCGTAATCCACCCACTCCTGCAGCCGCTCCTTTGTCACGGCGGCGCCGGTGGGGTTGTTGGGGAAACACAGATAGATCATATCCGGGGTCTCCCGGGGGAACTCGGGCACAAAACCGTTTTCGGCGGTGCAGGGCATATAGATGACGTTGCTCCAGGTCTGGGTGGCGCCGTTATACTCTCCCGCCCTTCCCGCCATCACGTTAGAGTCCACATACACCGGATATACGGGATCGCACACCGCAATCCGGTTGTCCAGGCTGAAGATCTCCTGGATATTGCCGGAATCGCACTTCGCCCCGTCGGAGATAAAAATCTCGTCCGGCGAAACGTTGCAGCCTCTTTCCCGGTAATCGTATCTGGCAATGGCCTCCCGCAAAAAGTCATACCCCAGATCCGGCGCGTATCCCCGGAAGGTTTCCGCCTTGCCCATTTCGTCCACCGCGCCGTGCAGCGCCTGGATGATGGCGGGGGCAAGGGGCTGGGTCACATCGCCGATCCCGAGACGGATCAGCTTTTTGTCGGGATGGGCGGCGCTGTACGCGCTCACCTTTTTCCCAATCGTGGAAAACAGATAACTGCCGGGCAGTTTCAAATAATTGTCGTTTAATCGAAACATATTTTCTCTCCTTTTTGTCTCTATCCGCCTGTTAAACCGTGCCTTCAAACACTGTCACCGCAGGGCCGGTCATATAGACGCTCTCCTGCCGCTGATCCCATTCCACCGTCAGCTCGCCTCCCAGAAGCCTTACCGTGACCACCGGATCCGTCAGGCCGTTCAGGATGCAGGCCACCGCCGCGGCGCAGCTTCCGGTTCCACAGGCCAGCGTCTCTCCCGTTCCCCGTTCCCACACCCGCATGAAAATGGTTTTCCTGTCCATGATCTCCACAAACTCCGTGTTCACCCGGTTGGGAAAACGCTCATGGCGTTCAAAGGAAGGGCCGATCTTTTCTATGTCCAGATCCGCCACGCCCTTCCCAAACACCACCGCATGGGGGTTTCCCATGGACACACAGGTCATACGGTACTCCCTGCCGTCCACCGTAATTGGCTCGTCGATCACCCGGTTTCCCGAGGCGATCACCGGGATTTTCTCCGGTTCCAGGATGGGCCTTCCCATATTTACCCGCACCAGCGTCACCTGCCCCCTGTCCCCGGGCCGGTCCGCCGGCCGGTTCACGGTCAGATCCAGATACTTGATCTTTCCGGCGCTTACCACGCTGATCCGTTCCTCATCCGTCAGCCCCTTATCGTACACATATTTCCCCACGCAGCGGATGCCGTTCCCGCACATCTCAGCCCGGGAGCCGTCCGCATTATACATCTCCATCTCAAAATCCGCATCCTGTGCCGGATTGATGAAGATCAGCCCGTCCGCTCCGATCCCGAAGTGCCTGTCGCTCAGCGCGCGGGCGAGCCGCGGTTTTTGCTCCTGCGCCACCTTCTCCTCAAAGCCGTTTACATAAATGTAATCGTTCCCACAGCCTTCCATCTTGGTAAAACGCATGGTTTCCCTCCTTTTGCCGAAATTTGCCCTCCGGATGCGCAAATGCCTAATCCTTCATCATGGACAGCACCATCATCGCGGTTTCCGTCAGGTTGGTCCCGCTGTCCATACTGCATTTTTGCAGATATCGATGCGCCTCCTCCTCCGTCATATGGTTCCTGTCCATCAAAAGCTCCTTCGCCTCCCTGACCGTTTCTTTCTCCTGCTCGTTCCTCACCCGGGGCTGCTGCCTGGCCTTCCTTCTCCTTCTGAGGATGGTTTCCGACAGCATAGCCACGGTACTGATCAGATCATGCACCTTCAGCGGGATGGAAAGACAGACGACGCCCTCCCCCTCGCACTGGCTCAGCACCCGGTCGGAGGCCATCAAAAGCATTTCAAACCCCGGAGGAAGACATTCCTTCAGCTCCGAATACACCATATCCATCAGTTTATAGCTGCAAATCACAATACCGTCATGCAGACCGTCCGCCTGACTGACCGCCTGGGCTCCCGTAGTACACACGCCCGCCACCTGATAGCCGTTGCGCACCAGCACATTCCTTAACCCCTTGGCATCCTCCAGTTTCGGCAGAGCAACAATCAGATTTGTCAAACGTCCACCTCCTTATTCCTGAGATACCTGAATAAGAAGGAATCAGTACCTGTACAGATATTCCCTGATCTCCCACTCGGAAACATTGGCCCGGTAGCGCTGCCATTCGTCCTCCTTTGCGGCGATATAGTTTTCCGCAATATGCGGCCCCAGCACCTCCATGATCAGAGGATCCTGCCTCATCTCCTCCAGGGCGTCGATCAGCGTTCCGGGCAGTTGCTGAATCTTTAAGTTTCTGCGCTGCTGATCCGTCATGGTATAAATATTGCAGTCTACGCTCTCCGGCGGCATGATCTGATGGGCGATCCCGTCCAGCCCGGCTTCCAGGCAGACCGCCAGCGTCAGATACGGGTTTGCCGCGGAATCAGGGCTTCGCAGTTCAATTCTTGCGCCGGTGCCCGCAGCCGCGGGAATCCGGATTAAAGGGCTCCTGTTGGTGGCGCTCCAGGCTATGTACACCGGCGCCGCAAAGCCGGGAACCAGGCGCTTATAGGAATTGACCAGGGGATTGGTGATCGCCGCCATTCCCTTGATATGTTTCATGATCCCGCCGATAAAATAATAGGCGGACTGGCTCAGACCATTCACGTCATCCTTGTTTTCAAAGATGTTTTTCCCGTTCCGGTGAAGGGACATGTTGATGTGCATGCCGGAGCCGTTCACACCGAATTTGGGTTTCGGCATGAAGGTGGCGTGGAGTCCATGGCGCTTTGCTATGGTACGGGCGGCCAGCTTAAACGTCATGATATTGTCCGCCGCCTTGAGAGCCTCCGCGTAGCGCAGATCGATTTCATGCTGCACAGGAGCCATTTCATGATGGGACGCCTCTATGATCATCCCCATGTCCTCCAGCGCCATGACAATGTCCCGTCTGGCGTTTTCCCCCTCATCCAAAGGGCCGATGTCAAAATAACTGGCCTGCTCCCCGGTCTGGGTGGTGGGAATGGCGTTCTCATCGGTGTGAAACAGGAAAAACTCGCACTCCGGCCCCACCTCAAAGGTGAGTCCCATGGTTTCCGCCTTCTCAATGGCCTTCTTCAGCACATGCCGCGGATCCCCCGCAAAGGGCCTGCCGTCAGGATGATGCACATCGCACAGCATCCTGGCCACCTTCCCCTGCTGGGGCCTCCAGGGAAGGATGGCAAACGTGGATGGATCCGGATACAGGAACATATCCGATTCCTCCACGCTCACGAAACCGTCGATGGCGGATCCGTCAAACATACACCTGTTATTTAATGCCTTTTCCAACTGGCTGGACGTGACCGCAATGTTTTTCAGGGTGCCGAACATATCCGTAAACTGCAGCCTGATAAACTCCACGTCCTCCTCCCGGACGATCCTCATCACGTCTTCTTTGGTTTTCACTTCCCCGTCCCTGTTTTCCCCGGCGTCTGGAAACGCACGGTTTTCCCTGTTATCCTGCATTCGTCAATCCTCCGTTTTCCGGCATTTTACGCAAATATGAAAAAGACGCAAAAGGGCAATCCTCACCCTTGCGGAAGACGCCCTTGTCCTTTCCCATCATAACAACCGCGGGCCCGCTTTGTCAATGGCATATTCCCTTCTCCACCCACATATCTATTATAAAGTAAAATCAACCAGAAAGAGTTGAAGGGTAACAGATATGAGCGCTAAAACCAAAATTGTTGTACTTCATATGAAAGAACTGATCTATACCGGGATCTTCGCCGCGCTGGGCGTCCTGCTGTTGATCCTGCTGATCGTCATGTTCCTTCCCGGCCGGAAAAAGGAGCCCGACCAGCCACAGGAGGATACGCCCACAGCCACGGATTCTCTCTACATACCCGGTATCTACACCACACAGCTTGAACTGGGAAATCAGACCATCGATGTGGAAGTCATCGTGGACGAAAGCGCCGTCACCTCCATCCGCATGGTCAACCTAAGCGACGCGGTCACCACCATGTACCCTCTGCTGGAGCCCACCTTTGACTCCATTTGCAGACAGGTGTACCAGCTTCAGTCCTTGGATCAGGTCACCTATACCGCGGAGAACAAGTATACCTCCCTGGTGCTTCTGGAAGCCATACGCAACTCCTTGAGCAAGGCGTCTCCTTCGCCCTCTCCCTCCGCCTCGCCACAGACGGACTCCGCATCCCGGTGATTCCGCCTCCCGGTGATCGATTCTGCATCTCCCTGCCGCCCCCACGCCTTTACGGCCGGGGCGGCAGAATCCGGTCCAGCCTTTCCATCCAAAGGGAAACGCTGGCGTCCGACGGCATTCTGAAATCGCCTCTGGGTGACAGCGCCACGCTCCCCACTTTGGGGCCGTCCGGCAGACAGGAACGCTTAAACTGCTGGCTGAAAAAACGCCTGTAAAACACCTTCAGCCATTGAAGCACCGTCTCCGGGTCATACTGCCCCCGAAAGGCAAGGCAGGAAAGACGGTACACCTTATCGGGCGCAAATCCCCACCGCAGAATATAATACAGGAAGAAATCGTGGAGCTGATAGGGGCCGACCAGTTCCTCCGTCCTCTGGACAATCCGGCCCTGTGCCGGGGGCAGCAGCTCCGGGCTGACCGGCGTATCCAGCACATCCTCCAAAATTTCGGACAGCTCTTTATCAGCGGCCAGATCCGCGTAGTACCGCACCAGATAACGCACCAGCGTTTTGGGAACGCCCGCGTTCACCCCATACATGGACATATGATCCCCGTTATAGGTGGTCCATCCCAGGGCAAGCTCCGACATGTCCCCTGTGCCGACCACGATCCCGCCCAGCCTGTTGGCCAGATCCATCAAAACTTGTGTGCGTTCCCTGGCCTGACTGTTCTCATAAACCACGTCCCGGGATTGCGCATCCTGCCCGATATCCCGGAAATGGATGTCCACCGCCTCTTTGATGTCGATCTCCCTCAAATCCACTCCCAGCGTCTTTGCCAGCCGGCGGGCATTTTGGCAGGTTCTGTCCGTGGTGCCAAAACAGGGCATGGTAACAGCCGTTATTTGTTTCCTGTCCCATTTCAGAAGGTCAAACGTCCTGACTGTGGCCAGGAGCGCCAGCGTGGAATCCAGGCCCCCGGAAATACCCATACAGACGTTTTTACAATTCATATGCTCCAGCCGTTTCTTCAAGCCGTAGGATTGTATGGACAGAATTTCCTCGCAGCGTTTCCGGCGCTCCTCATCCTCCGAAGGCACGAAGGGCATGGGCTCAAAGGTGCGATCCAGCGCAGTCTCCTCCAAAACCAGGGAAAAGCCAATTTTTTCATAGGACTCCGTCCCCCGGCCGAAGGTCCCCATCCTCCGCCTTTCGTTCACAAGCCTCTGCACGTCCAGATCCCCGTATACCGCGCCCTGGTCAAAATACTTTGCCTGCGCCAGAATCACGCCGTTTTCCGCAATCAGGTCATGTCCCCCGAACACCAGATCCTGGGTGGACTCCCCGCCCCCGGCGGAGGTGTACACATAACCGCACAGCAGCCGCCCGCTGGCGGCTTTGACCAAAAGCTCCCTGTATTCGTCCTTTCCCACCGTCTCGTTGGAGGCGGAGAGATTGACAAGCACCGTCGCTCCGGCAACGGCCAGCCCTGTCCCGGGCGGATCCGCCGCCCACAGATCCTCGCAGATTTCGCAGCCCACCGTAAGTTCCGGCATCTGCCGGCAGCAAAATAGAAGGTTTGTCCCAAAGGGAACGGCAACCTCTCCCATAGGGCAGGACACCGGCTTTTGATTCCCGGGCGCAAAATGCCTTCCCTCATAAAACTCCCCATAGGAGGGAATGTTGGTCTTTGGCACCAATCCCAGAACCTTTCCGTCGCTCAGCACCGCCGCCACATTGTACAGCTTTCCTTCCCGTTCCATGGGAAGGCCCACCATCACAAGGCCCTTCCGCCCTTCCGTGGCCGCCGCTACACATAACAGTTGTTTTTTTGCCTCCTCCAGCAGAGCCTGCTGCAAAAACAGATCTTCGCAGGTATACCCCGTCAGACAAAGCTCCGGAAACACAATCAGACGGGCTCCCCGGTCCCAGGCCTCCCTGATCCCCTGGCAGATCGCCCCCGCGTTATAGGAAGGATCCGCTACCCTGATCCGCGGCGTTACCGCCGCAGCCTTGATAAAACCATGCTGCATATCGACTCCTCTTTCTCTCCCTTCGGCTCCGGAAACGCCGGCAGACGTTTCCCCCTTATCTGCCGCCGTTGTACAGGGCCTTCAACTGTTCTATGTCAAACAGATAATGTCTGCCGCAGAAACTGCAGTTTACCTCCACTTCTTTCCCGTCGTCGATCATAGCCGCCAGCTCGCTTTTTCCCAGGCCGGTCAGCACCTTTTCAATTTTTTCCCTGCTGCATTCGCAATGAAACGCCGCCGGCATGGTATCCGTGAATTTCACGTCCAGCCCCGCAAGCAGCTTTTCCAGCATCCGTTCCGGGGAATCCCCCTCGTCCAGCATCCGGGTGACGGAGGTAACTCCCTTCAGGTTTTCCTCCAGCCTGTCAATCACCGCTTCCTCCGCAAAGGGCATCAGTTGCAGCAGAAAGCCCCCCGCCTGTCTCACGGTGTTGTTCCGCTCCATCAACACCCCCAGCCCCACGGAAGAAGGAATCTGCTCGGATACGGCGAAATAATGGGTCAGATCCTCCGCGATTTCCCCGCTGACCAGAAGGACCTGTCCCGAGTAGGGCTCCTTCATGCCAAGATCCTTGCTGACGCTTAAGGTTCCGTGTCCCACCGCCCTTCCCACGTCCAGCTTTCCGTTGGGGGAGGCAGGCAGCAGCACATCCGCCACCACAGGATACCCCTTTACGTTTCCGTGGGAATCCGCCGTCACGGTAAGCCCCCGCACAGGGCCGTCCCCCTTCACGTTGATGGTCAGAAGATCCCCGTCCCCTTTCAGCATGCTTCCCATCATGGCGCCGGCGCTCAAAAGGCGCCCCAGCGCCGCCGTCACCACCGGACTGGTATTATGGATTTTTCTTGCCTCCTCCACCAGCGTTTTTGTGGTACAGGCAAACGCCCTGATCTGCGTGTCCGCCGCAGTCGCTCTCACAATATAATCCTTTTCTTCTTTCATCATTTAAATTCACCTGTTATTTTATATGAATCTTATAGGAATGTATATGAATTTCCTATAAATCTCATATGAATCACGTGTTATTTCATATGAATCATGTGTTATTCCATATAAGTCACCTGTTATTTTATATGTTTCCCCTGCTCTCTGGCGATCATGCAGATTCTTTCACTCTTTTCCCCCGCCGCATCCCAGGTCTGCGCGTCCAGCGCTTTCACCAGGGTCATGCCCGCCCTCTCCAGAAGGGTTTTCATCTGTTCCAGAGTATACCCTCTTTGCAGATGAACCTCGGAAAACCGCCTGAAACAGTCCCCGTCCTGCCTGACAAAAACCGTCAGGTCATATTCGTTGAGCATTTCCTCCGGGTCGTACTGGTTTTCCCAGATAAAGCTGCAATCCTCCCTGTTTTCCGCGATGGTCGCATCGCCGATCACTTCCCGGTACTTGTAATCCGTATTAAAGTCAAAGATCAAAATACCGCCGGGGAACAGATAATTATTCACCAGGGTAAATACCTGTACGATTTCGTCTTCCTCCAAAATATAGTTCAGAGAGTCGCACATGCAGTATACGGTTCCCACGGTGCTGTACAGCTCCAGCTCCCGCATATCCTGTTGCAGATACAGGATTTCCGAACCGGTCACGTCCCTTTTTCCCATGGCAGCGTTCAACATGTCTTCCGACCGATCCACGCCGATCATGTCATATCCCCTGCTATACAGAAGTTCCGTCAGCGTCCCGGTTCCGCACCCTAAATCCACCACCAGGTTCCGCTCCGCGTCCAGGGCTTTTTCCTCGTCCCGTTTCGGCTTGGAAACCCCGTATTCCCGGATAAAGGCATCCAGCTTTTCCCCCCATTCCCCATAGGGGACATTGTCCATCAGTTCATCATACACCCGGGCAAAATCCGAATACATTTCTCCCATCTATGCCACCGTCCCAATCATACCAAAGAGGCCGGAGCCTAACAGGCCCATAATGACGCCGGCCAGCAAAACGCCCAAAAGCACCGCCGTGACGCTGGATTTAAAATCCATATCCAGAAGGCTGGCCGCCAGCGTCCCCGTCCATGCCCCCGTTCCGGGCAGGGGGATTCCCACAAACAATAACAGCGCCACAAACAGGCCTCTCCCCGCTTTGGCCTGCAGTTTTTCGCCTCCCTTGTGCCCTTTTTCCAGGCAGAAGGTGAAGAACTTCCCGATCACCGGCTTGCCCGCTCCCCACTCTAACACCTTTCTGGCAAAGAGAAAGATGATCGGCACGGGGATCATGTTGCCTATAATGCACACCAGATAGCTTTGCAGCAGGGGCAGCCCAAACCCGGTGGCATAGAGCATGGCGCCCCGCAGTTCAATCAGAGGAACCATGGAAACCAGAAAAATAATCAGATAATTTTTTAACATAACCGCACTCCGTCCTTTTTATTATGATTTGGTACTTACAATTTATCCAGATCGTCCTTTAAAAATGCCAGCAGGGCGTCCATTTCCCCGTCCGTCCCCACCGTGATCCTCAAATAGTCGGAAATTCTTGGTTTATCCCAGTGCCTCACATAAATGTCCGCCTCCTTCAGATCCCGGAACAGCCGGGCGGCGGGCGCTTTCTGATGCGTGGCAAAAATAAAGTTGGCCATGGAATCCGGGAAGGTAAAGCCCATGTCTTTCAGCTCTTTCTTGACCCGCTCCCTGGTGGCGATAATCTTCGCCGTAATGTCCTTAAAATACCGGTCATCCCGCACCGCTTCCGCTCCCAGCATCTGCGCCGGCAGATTCAGGGTGTAGGAATTAAAGGAAAACTTTACATCCTTCAGATATCCGATCAGTTTCCGGCTCCCGATGCAAAAGCCGATCCTCATGCCGGCCATGGCCCGGGATTTGGAAAATGTCTGCACCACCAGAAGGTTGTCATACCGCTCCAGAAACGCCAGCGCACTCGCTCCCCCAAAATCCACATAAGCCTCGTCCACAATGACCACAGAGTCCCGGTTTTCCCGCACAATCTCCTCCACGGTGTCCAGACTCTCCAGTACGCCGGTGGGCGCGTTGGGATTGGGAAAAATCACGCCGCCGTTGGGCTGGCGGTAGTCCTGGGGCCTGATGTGCCAGTTCTCGTCCAGCGGTTTCATCTGATAGGGAATCCGGTACAGATTCGCCCATACATCATAAAAGGAATAGGTCACATCGGGAAACAGGATGGGCCGGCCGCTGTTAAAAAATGTCAGAAACGCCATGGCCAGCACATCGTCCGATCCCACGCCCACAAACACCTGCTGCGGATCCACATGATAATACTCCGCCAAGGCGTCCGTCAGAATCGATGCGTCAGGATCCGGGTACCGCCGAAAAGCGCCGCTGTCCATCCCGGCCGCCAGCTTCGCCACGCCCGGAGCGGGAGGATACGGGCATTCATTGGTATTTAACTTGATGATGTCCCGCCGGTTGGGCTGCTCCCCCGCCACATAAGGCACCACCCTGCGTACACTTTCTTCCCATTTCATATGATATTTCCTCCGTTTTCCGATAGCCGCCTTCCGTCCGCCGCTTGGCCGTCCTTCCGGATCCTGGCAAGCTCCTGTCTGTATTGACGGGCCTGTTCGTTCAGGTGCATCCGTTCATAACAGCGGATCAGCCCCTCCAGCCCTTTTTCTCCCCCTGCGCTTATGTCCAGGATCGGCTGGGTTTCATACACGGCGTTGTAAAACCAGATCGCGGCTTCCTCATAGTCCTCCCTGTCCTCATAAAACAAACCCATCTCACAGCAGATCTCCGAGCAGGCCTCCTGGGCGATCACCTTACAGCCGTATTTGAAAAAGGAAACCACATCGTTTCTGAGCCTGGCGGCCTTTGCCGCTATGCAGCAGGCTTCCGCCACCTCCTGTTCCCCCCGCCCGTCATCCGCCGCGGACGCCTGGAAAAAATCCGCAGCGGCGGCAAAATCCTGCGCCTCTCCCGCCATCATCAGCTCCCTGGCGTAGAGATTGTGCAGCCGCTTGTCCAGCCGGTATCCCTGGGCGCAGTGCTTTTGGAACTCCGCCAGATCCCGTTTGGCGTGGCTCCCCTCAGCCATGTGGCAGATCACAATGTCGCTGTCAAAGACCACCGGCGAAAGGCGCACTGTCTCATGAATGGGCGCCTCCCATATAAAATCCCGCTTTCTCTTAAAAAGCTTGGGCCGGTATTCTTCATCGTAATTATAGACCGTTTTGAATTGCAGTTGATTGGAATACTTCATCTGCACAATTTCAATCTGAGGGAGAAGGGTTTCCTTTAACGCCAGGAACCGCTCCCTGTTTTCCGGATCCAGCACTTCGTCCGCGTCCGCAGAATAAATATACTCCATGCGGGCTTTGGAAAAGGCATAGTTTCTCGCGGCGCTGAAATCGTCCGTCCATTCAAACGGATAAATTTGATCCGTATACCTGGCAGCCACCTGACAGGTGCGGTCCGTAGAGCCGGTATCCACAATAATCATCTCGTCCACCAGGCCCGCCAGACTATCCAGGCATCTTCCCAGAATCCGTTCTTCGTTTTTCACAATCATACAAAGCGAAATCGTGATCATAAAGCCGCCTTTCCGCCGCCTTTCACAGCACAACCAGTATCATAATACCAAAATCACGGTACCGGCACAACAGTTTCTCCCTTTTTTCTTTCAAATTCCGCCCGCCGCCTGCAATAGCGCCAGGTAAAAGCCCGCCGTGATATAGGGCAGAAAGGGTACCGGCTGTTTCAAATTGCCGTCCCTTCCCACGTTGTTTCGTCCGATCTGCACCACGCACAGCAGCAAAAAGGACGACAGCATATGCAGCAAAAATGCCGTCATCCCCCTTCCCAACGCGGTCAGCGTCAGGGCGCACACACAGTAGGCGTAACAATCCGCACGGCCATACAGGCGCGAAAACACCGCCCCTTGAACGGCGCAGAACAACAGAAAGGCCGGTATGGCGCCCCGGGCCGCCGCGCTCCCCCGTCCCGCCGTCCCGGCCAGCATTCCCATCCCTGCCGCAGCGCTAACCCACCAGACAAAATTGTATACCTGGCAGATGCGCAGATCCGTCACACAGGCCAGCAGCAGACATCCGACCACAACCGCCATGCAGATCCTGACGGGCCGTTCCTGCCAGGCAGCGCTGCGGCCGATCACCAGATCTCCCAGCCACGCGGCCGCGGCCAGCGTCAAGCGCCCCCGCCCGGAGAGACGGATGTCCTGATCCAGCCTGCGAATCAGGAACAGGCCGCCTCCGGCCACGGCCAGAATGACCGCCGTCATCTTAATCTGGTACGGAACTGGGTCAGCACCGTCCCCTCCACCTGAAGCATTTCCATCTCCGGATGTTTTTCCAGCATCCTGTCGCCCTTATAAGCCCGTACGGTAACGGTATACGACCGTCCCCCGGGCGTATCCAGCGGTATCATAAACTGCAGCTTTTCCTCCTTTTGATAGGCCCGATCCCCGGTATATACAAACACCCGATTCATCCCAGGGTTCCGGCGGGTCATTTCCTCGGGAAACTCCACCTCCACCCGATCCACATACCCCCAGACGCGCACCCATACATATCCGCTCTCTCCGCATCGGAAAACCGGGTCATGGGGTTCCAGAATCCGTTCCACTTCCACGTCCAGAGCGAACTCTGTAACCTCCCAGGACATCTGGGTTTCATTTCCCACCCGGTCCACGGCCCGGGCCGTAACCGTGAAATCGCCTCCAAAGAGAGGAAGATCCCCGGTGATCCCAACGGTCACCTTCCCTTCCCCGTCCGGGTAAAAGCTTTCGCTGAGCAGATTGTCGTGATTGAACACCGTCACATAAAAGGTTTCCACCCCGCTCAGCGCATCCTGGGCCCATACGGTCAAAAGGAACGCCCCGTCCCCTCTGTCCAGCAGCTCTCTGTTCCCGGCATCCTCCATTCCCATGATCATAGGCGGCTCCCCGTCCAGGATTACATGGATCACGTTTCCTCCGTCCAGACCGGGATCGGATGTCACAACCCCGTTTCTGCCGTTGGCGGCCGCCTGAGGCGTAATATCCCATCTGACCCCCGACTGTCCCCCGTCAGGCAGAAACTGCCAGACAGCGGCCAACACCCTGTTATGTTCGGAACGAACCGTCCCGCCAGCCGGCAGCCTTTGAAGCTTTCCTTCCCCCTCCCTCCGGTAGATCAGCCCGTCCGCCTCCGTTTTGATTTCCCCGTCCGCAATCGGATGGGACGGCGTATACAGGGACTCCCTCACATCCGTCCCGTCCCCCCGGATCCGTAAAAAAAGAGAGTTGGGCTGATAATTCCGGGAGGCCTCGCCCTCCAGATAGGCGCTGTGCTCCAGGGTAAAGGGCGTGGTTCCGTCATTTCTCACATACCAGACGTTTATCCCGGCCTGATACACATTCTCTCCCTGTTCCAGCCGGGGCATCACCGTGCGCACCGGGCTTTCCCGAAGCCTCCACTGAGCATATAACCTGACCGTGCCCTCGTTTTCCGTTGTGAGATTCCAAATTTCGGACTGATCGGGATAAAAGATCCCGGTGCCGTCCGGCCGAGTATTCCACCCCGCAAATTCATAATCTTCCCTGACATAAGCGTTGGGGGACAGGTGATCAGACCCGTTTGCCGGCTGCCCTTCATACAGGCCGGCATTGTTGTACATATGCATGCTGTCCGCCATCCTTCCGGTTCCCGCATCCGGCGCGTTGGGATCATAGGACACATAATACCGATTCCACGAAGTTCCCTTGCAGGAGTGGGGAACCAGCTCCACCCCCTGTTCCAGATTGCAGCAGAACGGGCAGCGGTAAAAATAGCTTAATCCGGTTCCCATGGCAAGATAGCCGATGTCCTCCGCCGCGGATTGGCTCATGTACATGAGCGCCAGAATCACCGCCTGTCCGCAGTCCGCGCAATACGGAATCCATCCGGAGAAAAGCGGGGCATGGCAGTTGGTACTGTTCACAAAAAGCCCATGATAAAATGACCCGCCCCGATAGCCCACATGAATACATCTGCCGCCGGCATATTCCACAACCCATTTCCCCACGGGCACCATCCCCGTTCTGGCGTATTGGTAGGAGTGCTGCCCCGTTACGGGAGGCCGGACGCTGGAGGTAAGCCCTGTCAGCACCGTGGCGCCGTAGCTGCATTGGGTGCAGGCCGTCACACCGGCGTTGGTGGTCCAGGCCAGGGAATCCGGGCTGAAGGAGACGTAAGGGCTGTTATAGAAGGTCCGAACGCCGGCCTCAGCCGTCAGGGGACAGAGCCAAAAGAGCCACAGCATCACCGTCAGCCAGCCCGCCAGGCCATATTTTCCCATGTTTTCCTCTCCCCCTTTCACCGCTGGCCGTCCACCAGCTTGACCACCTGAAGGGATCCGCGGGCCAGCTCCGAATAAAACGTTTCCACCTCCGCTTCGTCCAGGTACACATTAATCCGCTGGGCGCTGGAAACGCCGTCCTCATTGCCAATCATGGCGCCGGCAGCGTCAAATACCTGCTGCACATAAACGTCCGCCCACACAAGGACGGTTCCCTCCTCCCTGACGGAATAAATGTTGACCCGGTCCCCGGCTCTCAAAACCCCTCCGGCCACCTGGCAGATATCGTCCGCCTTGAATCCGGCGATCACCGGCCTGTCCATCCCCGTCAGGATTTCGCTTTGTTCCTGGAACATGCCGCTGGTCAGCAGCACCCCCGGTTCAATGTCATAAATCGCCCGCAGCCCGGCGATCTGCTCCGGAGAGCGAAGGGCCGTCTGGGGGATACAGGTTTTGTCCAGTTGCCGCTGTTGAAAATACTGCTGATAATTCTCCGGGGAAATCAACTGTCCCTTAGGGATTTCCTTCACGGCAACATAGATGCTTTCCTTTTCATACCGGGTCAAAATATTTTTTTCCGTCTGCAGCATCGCCGCAAAAATCGCCACGGAGGCGATCAGAGCCGCCACGGCGCTTCTCAGTCCTGTTTTGGACGGAGATTTCCTTTCTTCTCTTTTTCCCTTTTCTTTCATAATCCCTCTTTTCCTCTGCTGACAGCCGGTTTCACGGTTCATTGGGCGCAATGTCCACCAGCTTTCCCTTGCGCGCCTGTACTGCAATCCCCCAAAGACCCTCCGTCCAGCAGGATATTTCGCTGTATATCCCTGTATATTCCACAGGGAGGCCGTTGGGGGCCACCGTGGCCCCCAGCGGCCGGATCTGCTGCCGCATCCCTCCGTTTTCATCAAAGCTGCTCACAGTCACATCATTTCCGCTGACACTGTACACAATGTATTGCTCCATTTTGACGGGCCCCCGGATCAAACCGTCCGCCTTGGGCTGCCACTCTCCGTCCAGATTCAGGTTTTCCTGCACCGCCCGGCAAAACAGCTCATAGGACCGTCTGGGATCGGAGATCACCAGTCTGTGGGAGATGCCGTATTCTTCCACGTCGATTACCGCGGAGGCCAGATTGGAAAGGGCCAGCGTATCCTCCAGTTCATCGGAAACACTCGCGAACACCCGCACCTGAAGCGCCGCGCACATCAGAATCCCCAGAAACAGCAGGAAAAACAGCCCCGCCGTCCATTCCACCCCGCCTTTTTCAGTTTTTAGCCGTGGAAACCCTTTTTTCTTGAAAATCATATTTTCCCTCCAGCTTTCCCCGGATCACCAGAACAATGGGGGAACCGTAGGGTACCCGTCCCAGGGTGGTCCCCTCCAGGCTTAACCCAGTGACGCCCTCCGCCTCCAGCTCCCTGGTCAGCGCAATGCGGTCGGCATCCGTCAGCTCCCCGGTAGTCTCCATGCGCAGCATGTATTTCCGGGCCGTCCGGTCAATGGATGACTTTTGATACATCAGCCTGATATCCCCCAGAAACGCGAACATCACCACTATCATGGCCAGCATGTAGAACCCGGTAATCAAAAGATTCCCCGCACTGCCCCGCTCCGTTTTCATGGGCCGACCCCCGTCAGAATCTTCTGGGCCTGGGCGCTCATTTCATTTACAATGGTGGTGATAAAGGTCTGAAGGCTGTTTTTCATCACCACGCACAAAAGCAGCGCGATAATACATAACCCTATGGTGACCAGGATGCCGTCGATGCCGGGTTCCTTTTTCATCGCCTCTGCCTGGGCCTTACCCGCCAGCAGGGAAAACCGGTTTTTCAGGCTTTTTCTCCGGCCCTCCTCCCTTCGGCCCATCCGGGCCGTCCTTCCGTTTCGATCTGTATGTTTCTGCATAATATCCTTCCTTTCCTGATTTTGATTTTGATGTGGATGCCCTCCGGAGACGTTGCGTTCCTCCGGGGCTATCTGAAACTCATAGCGGTTCCAAACATATAGGTCACGCAGGCGTAAACCGCAATTCCCAGCACCACCGCCAGCACCCCCAGTTGATAAAAGGTAATGCTTCGGTCCAGAGCGTTCTTCCTGCGTTCCAGCACCGTTTCCTCCATATCCTTGATCTGTTCCCCGATATCTCCTAACAGCTCCAGGGCCTGTCCGGATTCCAGCGTCTGCATCAGAATCAGACACAGGGAATCCACATACTGATTGTCAAACTGCCGCTGAAACCGTTCCAGCGCCTGATAAATATCCGCCTGCACCGCAATATCTCCCGCCAGCGCGATTAACGCCTCCCGCAGCCTTGGGTGCTGTACGCTGCCATAGCATTCCGCCAGCGCGTCGGTCATATAAACGCCGGCCCGGATCTGGATCTCCAGGGCGTGATAGACCAGTTTCAGCTCCGGCAGCAGCTTTTCATTATCTTTTCCGTTCAGATGGAGAAGCAGCCCCCGGGGCAGATAATACAAGAGCGCTCCGGCCGCGGCCCCTTTTTCCCATCCGGCGGCCCCCGCCAGGAAAAAGCCCACAAAAGCCAGCGTAATCCGCAGGCTGAGGTAACGCCAGGGTTCCACCCCTTTCCCATAGTGGAAGGGCGCTCCATGCCGGATCAGCCATTCCTGGGTCCGGTCATACCAGCCGCCCGGGCGTTTTGTGTGTTTCAGAAAACCCGAAAGCTCCCGATAGGTTTTCAGCACCAGACGGCCTGGTTCCCCGCCCGCCCCCAGGGACCGTATCAGCCCAAAAAGCGATACCGCCGAAAACACCGGCACCACCCTCAACGCAAATAAAATGGTTTCCTCGCTCAATGTTCCCTCCTTTTTTACGAAACGCCGGCAGATCCGCAGAGTTCCTTCAGCACTGGGCCCGGTGAAGCTGCCCGGCAAACAGCCCGAAGATCCCCAGCAGCACACAACACCCTGCCCGGCCCGGGAACGTTCCCAACAATAGCTCCGTCATAGAGGTTTCCGTCAGGCTCCCCACCGTCATTAGCACCAGCGCCGCCATCCCCAGCAGAAGCAGCATGTTCACCGCCGCCTCCTTCAGCATCCCTTTCCGCTCCAGATTGACTCTCAGGTACTCCCGCATACTTCTGCGGCTGCCGTTCACCAGGGCGGAAAAATCCGCGCTGTACCTGATGCTGACTTCCATATTTCTGGCCAGCTCCTTAAATTTCGGATGCTCGATCTTCTCCGCCATGGACAGGAGGGCAAGCCCTGCGTCCCCGGTGGTCTGGGCCTCGTAGCAGCAGGCGTCCAGGGCGCTGCGGAGAGGTTCGTCCATATACCGGCTCACCTGTTGGAACACGCCGGTGACCTCCGAGACGGATACGCTGTAATTTCCCAGAAAATCCAGCAGTTTCATCAGGCTGTCGTTGACTCTCCTGATCTGGATGCCCCGCAGAAGGCGGAGCAGAAACCCCTCTCCCGCAAAAAACAGCGCCACGGCCATCCCTCCCCCCAAAATACCGCCCCAAATAAGCGTGATCAAAAACAATCCCGCCGCGGCCGCCAGGTTACAGGCAATCCACCATTCCACGGTAAGCCGTGGAAAATGCCGTTTTAATCCGGTATATTGCAACTGCCTTTCCAGCGTAAACAAAACCGTATGCTTTTGTTTCAACTGAAGCAACTGTTTCCTGTCCGCCAGCGTCCGCTGGCGGGAGAATGCGTCGATATCCGCCCTGGTTCTGCGATACAGCTCCGCAAGGCGGTTTAGCACCCCGATTTCATAAAATAACCGGACAAATCCATAGCCCAGCAAAAACGCCAGACACCAAAAAACCATCGTTTTCATCCTTCCCCCCTTTCCGCCGAAACCGGCCCTTTGAAAATTTCTTCATAAATCAGGCTTCTTTTTTCGGGATCCCAGCCTTTACAGGCAAAGATCTCCTGTACCCGGAACTGTTTCATAAAGATCAGCGTCTGGAAACAATCCATCATTTTCATCAGTTCGTCCCTGGAATAGCGGCTGGCATACATGGCGTAATCCACCAGCTTATCCGCCGCCCGGTCCGCGGAGGGCGCGTGTACGGTGGCCGCGCACAGTTGTCCCGTGTATGCGGCGTTCAGCAGATACAGCGCCTCCCCGCCCTTGATTTCACCGATGATAAAAAAGTCCACGTCCATGGTAAGTCCCGCAATGCTGATCTGCTCCAGATCATAACTGATCTGCTGTTCCCCCGTTCCCGGCAGGGAATGCAGGAACATCATGTCGGGATGGAACATGGTGGTCAGTTCATCCGCCTGCTGGGCCACCAGCACCGCCATATCGTCGGGCAGCGTCTCCTTCAGCGCATTCAGCAGGGTGGTTTTTCCGGAGGAATTCCCCCCGCAGATCAGGGTTGACCCCTGGCGGAAACGGCGGATCAGCAGTTCCGCCGTCTCCCTGCTTAACATTTTCTGTTCAATCAGCTCTCCGATCTGAGGAAAGGCCCTGGGAATCTTTCGGATGCACAGATAGGGCTCGTTATAGGTGTTCACAAGGGGCATGGAAAGGGTAAAACGAAGAATAAAATCCGGATGGCTCTCGTTGTCCGTGAATCTTTGAATGGCGTTCAGATTGGAGATATTGACCTGGTTTCTCGCGGCGATATAATCGATAAACTGCCTGTATTCCCGGGGAGAGGAAAAAGCCACGCCGGCTGTCATCCGTTTCCCCTTTCTTTTGATGCGGATTTGATCATAGCTCACCACACGGATATCCGACACCGTCCTGTCGTCAATCAGCACGGACAGCCTGGAATAGCCGAAAATATACTGCTCAAAGTGATCCAGCAGATCTTTCTGCTCCTGTTCCGGTGCCGGATAATAGGTGGCTATGTGGCCCGCCGCCTCTGCCAGAAAGGCCTCCCTGGAAAGATGACCCTTTCTCATCTGCATCAGAGACTGCTGTTTTTGCGTGATGTAATCGTTCACCAGCGCTTGCAGCAGATCCGTCTCGACGGCATCCTGTTTGTTTTTGATAAATCTCATCCCTCCGTTTCTGACCGACAGAGTTTCCGAAACAGTGCGCACTCCTGCCGTTGAACCCACAGTCGGTATCACATATTACAATTCGGTAAAGCCGGCTGAATCAGCCGAAACAAGATCCTGAAAAAAGAAAACTCGGAACTGTTGAAAAGAACCTTAGATTGACGCGTCATGACTAAGTGATACTTAATCTACACCAAAAAATACCAAAAGTCAATACCCAAAACCGTTTTATGTCAAATAAAATGTTGTTACGCCCCATAAACATCCCCGTAAGCGGAAAAATTGTTGTCCCCGTTGAAAATTGTCCCCTTGTGGGCGCGGGCAAAAGATGCTATACTGAAGGAAGTACGGATAGGAAACGGATCCGGTAACACCGTGGAATACCGTCCTACCATTGGTAAGGTATCAGCAGGGAGGTAGACGAAATGTTTCTTTTATTGGCAGGAGGCTTACTCGTTATCATCATTGCCGTGATCGTCGCAGTGGTTTCAGCCGTGGTTTCGGCCGTGGCGGCGGAAACGGACAATTCGGAGGATTAAACCATCCCCTCTTGTGCCGTTTCCGGCCAGGCGGGCCTTATGACGTCCGGATTTCATCCTCCAGGGCCCCGTAGGTGGCCATCCGGATTTTTCTGGCGGCAGACGTAAACCCTGCCCCACAGCGCTGAATAAAATACAGGATCACCAGCTCCTCTCCGGGAGCCATGGTGACGTAATTTCCCGTCCAGCCATCCCATCCGAATTCTCCCAGGGAGCCGTTGGTAGCCGCCGCTCCCTGATCCATCAGCACCCTCATCAGACAGCCGTAACCGTAGCCCCTTGTCCAGTCAAAGGTATGATACTGGCTGTCGGTTAACCGATTCTTTGTCATAAAATCCACTGTCCTGGAACCCAGAATCCGGTTTCCCCGGTAGATGCCCCCGTTGATCATCATGGACGCAAAATGGCCGTAATCATCCAGCGTGGACACCAGGCCGGCGCCGCCGGACTCAAACGCCACGTCCTCTCCGTAATATTCTCCCAGGTGGCTGCCCACATGGGGAATCAGGCCGCCGTCCCAGGACGGTTCATAATGCCTGGCAAAACGGCCCAGTTTCGCCGCCGGCACGAAGAACCCGGTGTCAGGCATATCCAGCGGTTCAAAAATTTCCTCCTTCAGAAAACGGCCCAGCGTTTTCCCTGAAACCGCCTCGATCACGCCTCCCAGCACGTCCGCGGAAAATCCGTACATCCAGGGGCCTCCCGGCTGATAGCACAGAGGAACGGACGCGATGCCCTTCATGTACGCCTGAGTATCCACTCTTTCTCCCCGTTCCCTGCGGGCCACAAGCTCGCTCACCACCTGTTCCATCCTTCTTCCCGGCTGGGTGGACGCGTCCGGATACGGAATCCCGGAGGTCATGTTCAGCAGATCAAAGATGACAGGCTCCCGGTCCGCCGGAATCTCCCCCTGGCCGTCGCTCCACACCTTCTGGCCGGCAAAGCAGGGCAGGAACTTTGAAACCGGATCCCACAGATCCATTTCCCCCCGCTGCGCCAGGATCATCGCCGCCACAGCCGTGACCGGCTTGGTCATGGAGTACAGACGGATAATGGTATCCCGGCCCATGGGAATCCCCGCCTCCGCATCCGCCATGCCGAAAGCGCCGCAGTAAAGTTCCTTCCCCTTGTGAAGAACCAGGGCGCTGGCCCCTTTGACCCATCCTCTTTCCACTTCGCCTTTTAAAATCCGATCCATCGATTCCTGATAGCTTTGCATTGTCTGCCGCCTTTCCCGCCGCGATCCCTGCCGTTTCC
>CANRIP010000013.1 GCA_947630715.1 uncultured Acetatifactor sp. | reverse complement strand
TGGCTCAATCACCTGAGATATGAAACTTAAAATTCCTTGATTTTTTAAGGGAAATCACTTGACAATATAGGGAGGTATGAGAAATGTCAGCAAGGGCCTTTATTGATAATGCAAAAGTCATGGCAAAGGGGCAGGTCACTATTCCGAAAGACGTTCGGGAAGCGCTTGGTGTGGCAAGCGGCGACCGTATTTCCTTTATTGTTGAGGGAAATTCTGTCCGCATTGTAAATTCTGCAATTTACGCCATGCAGGTATTGCAAAGCGAGATGGTGGGAGAGGCAGAGAAGGCGGGACTTACTTCTGATGATGACGTAATGGCGCTTGTCAAAGAAAGTAGATGAATTGAAACGGATATATCCGGCTATTATGACACCGGCCGAATTTCTTCACCTGATTTCAAAACTAAACAACGAAACAAAATCGGAGCCGGAAACCGATTCGTAGGTTTCCGGCTCCTGCTATTTTCTGCTGTCAATGCTTACATACATCTAAAAATAGTAATGTCAAGAGGTTGTCGGAATGTTTCAAAGTTTTGAGAGTGAAATTTAACAATTCATTTTTAGGAACAGAAATTTAAGAAGAATCACGTTGTAACATTTGCCATTTTCTGCTAGACTGTATACCATAGACGGATGCTACGGAAAGGATGGATCCATATGGAAAAACTGGCAATCTTCGGCGGCAGCCCGGTGCGGGACAAGCCGATCTATTATGGGAGACAGTGTATCGAACAGGACGATATCGATGCGGTGGCGGAGGTCCTGCGGGGGGATTTGATTACCTGCGGGCCGAAAGTGGAGCAGTTGGAGAAAAAGCTGTGTGAGGTGACGGGGGCAAAATACGCCGTGGTGGTGTCCAGCGGCACCGCCGCCCTGCATCTGGCCGCGCTGGCGGCTGGGTTTCAGGAGGGAGACGAAGTGATCGTCAGTTCCATCACGTTTGCCGCATCGGCCAACTGTGTGCGGTATTGCGGCGCAATCCCTGTCTTTGCGGACATTGATCCGGAGACATACAACATCGACCCCCAATCCATTGAAAAGCTGATTACGCCCCGCACCCGGGGCATTGTGGCGGTGGATTTCACCGGGCAGGCCGTAAAGCATGATGAGATCGGCAGGATATGCCGGGAACATGGGCTGACGCTGATTGAAGATGCCGCACACGCCATCGGTACGAAATATAAGGGGAAACCGGTGGGGAGCATTGCCGATATGACCTGTTTCAGCTTTCACCCGGTCAAGACCGTGACCGGCGGAGAGGGCGGCGCGATCACCACCAACGATGAAAAACTGTACCGCCGGTTGTTTCGGCTGCGCACCCACGGGATCACCAGGGATCCCGGTGAAATGGTTCATCCTACCGACGCTCTTTGGTACAATGAACAGGTGGAGCTGGGCTTTAACTACCGCATGACAGATTTTCAGGCGGCCCTTTTGTTAAGCCAGTTAAGCAAACTGGATCGTTTCTCAGCCCGGCGCAGGGAAATCGTGGAGACATACAACAGGATTTTCTCCCAGATGCCGGAGTTGATTCTGCAAAAGGAAATTCCGGAATCGGACACAACGCGCCATCTTTATGTGATCCGCCTGAACCCGGAACGCCTGGTCTGCGACAGACGGCAGTTTTTTGACGCGCTCTATGCGGAAAATGTCTGTCCACAGGTGCATTATCTGCCGGTTTACTGGCATTCCTACTATGAGAAACTGGGGTATTCCCGGGGCCTTTGCCCCAACGCGGAAGCCTATTACCAGTGGTCCATGAGCATTCCGCTGTATTATTCCCTTACGGACGGGGAAGTGGAAGATACGGTCCGGGCGGTAAAAAAGGTGGTTTCCTACTATCGGAAAAAGGAAGGAGACGCGGCGCAGCAGGGGGGAACGCGGTAAAAAACAGTGGATGGGACGAGGAATCCGTGATACAATAAAAGGTAACTTTGAGAAAGGGACCGGAGGGAATGGATAAAATAGCAGTGCTGATACCGTGTTATAACGAGGAGCAGACTGTGGAGAAGGTGATCCGGGACGCGAAGAATGCGCTGCCTGAGGCAGTTGTGTATGTATACGACAATAATTCCACGGATCGTACGGCTGAACTGGCGGAAACCGCCGGAGCGGTGGTTCGGCATGAGTACAGGCAGGGCAAGGGAAACGTGATCCGCAGGATGTTTCGGGAGATCGATGCGGAGTGTTATCTGATGCTGGACGGGGACGATACCTATCCGCTGGACGATGCCAGAGAGCTTGTGGATCAGGTGCTGACCCGGCATGCGGATATGGTGGTGGGAGATCGCCTGTCCTCCACTTATTTCAAGGAAAACAAGCGGCACTTTCACAATTTCGGAAACAGCTTTATGCGGTGGGGGATCAATCGCCTTTTTCACTCCGATATCAGGGATATCATGACGGGGTACAGGGCTTTCAGCTATGAGTTTGTGAAAACCTTTCCTGTGTTTTCCCAGGGATTTGAGATCGAGACGGAAATGACGGTTCACGCGGTCCATTATAGAATGCAGATCGAAAATGTGGTGGTGCGGTACCGGGACCGCCCCCAGGGAAGCGTTTCCAAGCTCAATACCTATAATGACGGCGTACGGGTGATCGGCAAAATGCTGCAGCTATACAGGAATTATAAGCCGCTGAAGTTTTTTGGCGGGATCGGTCTGATCCTTTTTATCGCCGCCTTTGTGTTTCTGATTCCCATTGTGAATGTGTACATGAAAACGGGACTGGTGCCGCGCTTTCCGACCCTGATCGTATGCGGGTTTATGGCGCTGGCCGGGATCCAGTCTTTTTTTGCGGGAATGATTCTGGAAATTTTGGAGGCAAAGGACAGAAGGGACTTTGAACAGAGATTTCTATACGCGGCCGCACAAAAGCGGGAAAAGGCAGGATGACCGCCCATCCCGGAAACAGGTTTTCAACCATCCGAAAGAAAGGGAGGCCGTGTGACGGAATGGAACGATATGAAAATTTGCAGGCGGGGATTTATCTGCGCCTGATGACCTATGAGGATACGGATCGGATTATAGGCTGGCGAAACAGCGATGGAGTGCGCAGACATTTTATCTATCGGGAGCCCTTTACCCGGGAAGGTCATGAAAGCTGGATCCGGAATATGGTGGAAACCGGAAAAGCGGTTCAGATGATGATCTGCGACATTCACGGGGACGAACCCTTGGGATCCGTGTATATCAGGGACATTGACAGAAAGCACCGCAAGGCGGAGTACGGAATCTTTATCGGTGTAGAATCCGCCAGAGGAAGGGGAATCGGAACCGCGGCGGCAGAACTGATGCTTGAGTATGGTTTTCGGGAAGAAGGGCTGCACAGGGTATATCTGAGGGCTCTTGCCGACAACGCCCGGGCGATCCGCAGCTATGAAAAAGCCGGGTTTGTGCGGGAAGGGCTTTTACGGGAAGATGTCTGCATCGATGGGGAATTCCGGGATATTGTGTGGATGGCGGCTCTGAACCCTTATGAGCAGACAGGCATTTGAACCAACGAGATCCTGCCCCGGTGCAGCCGTAACCCTGCGAAATCTTGAACCAACAAACCCTGTTCCAAGAAAGCCTGAAATGAATAAAACCTTGCGCAAATGAAACCTGCAACCAGAGAAATCTGCACCAACAACCCCCTGCACAGACGCCCCTGGAAGGGAGAAGGGAATCATATTATGAAGAAAGTCAGCTTTGTCATTCCCTGCTATCGTTCGGCCAAGACGCTGCCGGGCGTGGTGGATGAGATTAACCGGAAGATGAAATCTATGGATCAGTATGAATATGAGATCATTCTGGTCAATGACTGCTCTCCGGACGACACCCTGGGCGTGATCCGCGGGCTCTGCGGGGAGTATCCGTTTGTGAAGGGGATCGATTTTGCCAGAAACTTTGGACAGCATTCCGCGTTGATGGCGGGGCTGAGACATTCGGACGGCGACTATGTGGTCTGTCTGGACGATGACGGCCAGACGCCGGCGGACGAGGCAGACAAGCTCCTGGATAAGCTGGAGGAGGGATACGATGCGGTGTACGCAAAGTATGAGCATAAAAAACACTCCCTTTTCCGCAATTTCGGCAGCAGGGTAAACGAACGCATGGCCAGGATTCTGCTGGAAAAGCCCAAGGAGCTTTATGTGTCCAGCTATTTTGCGGTGAAACGGTTTGTGGTGGAGGACATGATCCGGTATGAGAATTCCTATCCTTATGTGATTGGGCTTGTGCTTCGCAGCACCGGCCGTATCGCTAATGTGTATGTAAATCACAGAGAGCGGGAGATCGGTTCCTCCGGTTATACCTTGAAAAAACTGATCGGCCTTTGGCTCAACGGGTTTACGGCGTTTTCCGTCAAGCCTCTTCGGATGGCGACGGGTCTGGGCGCCTTGAGCGCCATGGTGGGATTTTTTTACGGCATTTATGTGATTATCAGGCGCATGGTCAGGCCGGACGTACCCATGGGATTCAGCTCCACCATGGCGGCCCTGGTGTTTTTTGGCGGCATGATTATGCTGATGCTGGGACTGATCGGGGAATATATCGGAAGAATCTATATCAGTCTGAATAATTCTCCCCAGTATGTGATCCGGGAGAAAATCAATTTATAGGAGGCCGGCATAAGGGGGATTCGGCCGCCGCGGAGTGAACCAGGTATGAAAGAACGCATTTATGTATGTCACACCTATTATCACGTTTATGTGACGTTTCTGAAGGAATGGAATCTGCCGGCAGAAAAACGCGGACAGGCCACGCTGCTGTTGAGCAAAATGTCCAACAATTTTGAACAGCTCAAAAGCAGGGTGGAGAGTACGGGACTTTTTGAACAGGTTTTGGAGTATGAGGAAAAGCGGGCGGATTTTTTCCCGGAGCTTGCCGCTTACCGGCAGGACCGGAGCAGCTTTCTGAGGAATATGCTGGCGCGGATTCGATTCACAAAGAAACTGGCCAAGCTGAATGCGCCTTACGTTCCGGTCCATTTTAAGGAATACCGGGATATTTATGTGTTCTGCGACAGCGACCCGATTGGGTATTATCTGAACTGGAAAAAGATTCCTTACCACGCGGTGGAGGACGGGTTGAACTGCCTGGTACACTTTGACACTGCCCGATATGACAACCGCGGGCATTTTAAGCTGAAAGCGTTTCTGTCCAAAAAGCTGAACCTGATCTTTATCCAGAACGGGTACGGGAAATACTGCCTGGATATGGAAGTGAACGATATCGCCGCCATTGCGCACCCCTGTCCCTACTATGTAGAAGTGCCCCGGCAGAAACTGACGGACGCTCTGGACGAGCAGGGGAAGGAGCTGATTCTTCGGGCGTTTATCCGGGATAAAGACAGGCTGGAGGAACAGATCCGTGAGAGCGGCAAAATGCAAAATAAGATTTTGGTGCTGACCGAGCCTCTCTGCTCCATGGAGGTGCGGGAAAAGATTTTCCGGGACATTATTGCGCGGTATGAAAAGGAGGGAACCGTCTTTCTCAAACCTCATCCCAGGGACACTCTGGATTACAGGACCCTGTTTTCGGAGTATCCTCAGTTTGACGCGGCGGTTCCCATGGAAATTCTGAATTTTTTCCCGGGGCTGCGTTTCCGCAAAGTGATTTCGGTGCTGACGGAAATAAAGGCTATCGGATTTGCGGATGAAACGGTGCGTCTGGGCCCGGATTTTCTGGACGCTTACGAGGATCCACGGATCCACCGGCAGAATGAGGCGATCTGAAGGATGCCGCCCTCCTGTGAGCCATGGGTTCCCGGTATTTTGCGGTTTTCAGGCGGTGCGGTATTTGGGAGGAGAAAATGCGGATCAACAGAGTGGGCGGAAAAATCAATGATGCGCTGATGAAGATGGATCGGTGGCCGCTGTGGATATTGTTCCCGATTCTTTTGGCGGCGATTATGGCTCCCATTCTGGTTTTGGGCGAGGGAAGCGTGTTTGACTATCATGATCAGTGGGATGAAGTCATGATGAGCATGGTTTTTTCCGCAAAGCATATGGGAGACGGCTTGGAGATATGGCCGGAGATGATGGGGGGAATCAACCCCAGCGGGCTGCAGCCGGCCGCGGCGCTGTTTGTGCCCTTATACAGATTTCTCCCGGCGTTCTGGGCTTTTGTGACCCAGTATGCGGTGATGGTGACGGCGGGATTTCTGGGAATGTATCTGTGCGTGAAGGAATTGACCGGCAGCAGCTTTTTATCGCTGATAGCCGCCGGATGTTTCTGCATGCTGCCCCATCTTCCGATTTATGGCTTGTCGGCGGTGGGAATTCCGCTGGCGGCATATGGGTTCTTACGGCTTTGGAAAGGGAAGAACCTTCTGCCCTCTTACGGCATTTTGGTTTTCTATGGTCTGACCAGCAATCTGGTGCTGACCGGATATGTGGTTTTGGGATTCTGGGCGGCGGGGACGGTCGTATCCTTCCTGCGCAGACGCAAATGGGGGATGCTGGCCGGCGGCTTTGCGCTTTTGACAGCGGTCTATGTCTGGATGAACCGGAATCTGTTTTGGGAGCTGTTTCTGGGGCGGAAGGAATACGTCAGCCATCGGGAGGAAATGGTGACGTATGCCATGCCCTTCTGGAAGACGGTCTGGGAGGTTTTTACGTCCAGCGCCCAGCATGCGCCGTCGCTGCATCGGTATCTGATTTTGCCGATTGTGGTTTCCCTGCTCCTGGGGGCGGTGTGTTATCAAAAAATGGAGCGGGAGAGCAGAAAGCGGCTCATCCTTGCGGGGGCGGGGCTTTTCCTTTTATTTGGCATCGCCTTGTTTTACGGTTTCTGCCGATGGAGTCCTGTGGTGGATTGTAAGAACAGCCTTCACGGGTTCCTGCATTATTTTCAGATGGAGCGGTTTTACTGGGTCTATCCGGCGGGATGGTATCTGGAAACCGCATTGTGCTGTTCCGTATGGTGGGGAATGAAGGGGAAAGGGAAACTTTCGTCCCTGCTTTTGTCTCCGGCGTTCCAGTTGTGCGCGATTGCGGCGGTGATGATGCCGACGCTGCAGTTGATTAAGGAAAATTCTTACCTGTACAGGAATGTGAACCAGTACAATAACGGTTCGGGCATTACAGGATACATTTCCTGGGAAAGTTATTATGCGGAAGATCTGATGCAGCAGCTAGAGGACGCCATAGGCAGGGATATGTCCACCTACCGGGTGGCCCATCTGGGGATCTGTCCGGCGCCAGCGCTGATGCACGGATTTTACACGGTGGACGGGTATTCCAACAATTACCCCCTGGAATACAAACACCGGTTTCGGCAGGTGATTGCCAAGGAGCTGGAAAAGAACCTGCAGTCCCGGCTTTATTTTGACGAGTGGGGGAGCCGCTGCTATCTGTTTAACAACGTCACGGGGAACGCCTGGATGCTGGGAAAGGACAGCGAGGTGGTTTATGAGGAGCTGGAGCTGGATATGGAAGCGCTGCAGGAATTGGGATGCGAGTACCTTTTTTCCTGCGGCGTGATCAAAAACGCGCAGGAGCTGGGACTTTCCCTGATGGGATGCTACGAAACGGACATCGGTTACTGGCGGGTATGGCTGTACGGGCTGGGGCAGGAGCAGCCGCCGGACGATCCCGCGGTGGGATAATGGCGGCAAGGAGAAAAGACTGTGAGAAAGATCATTCAAAAACTTCGGGTACTTCTGGACGGAAAACAGAAAAGAAGGATGGCGGGGCTGATTGTGCTGATGGTGATCGGCGCTTTTTTGCAGACGGCCGGCATCGGCATTCTGGTACAGGTGGTGAACGTGGTCATCGATCCAAACGCCATAGAAAACAGCCAGGCGGCCGCGGCGCTGTATCGATGGCTGGGCGGCAGGGATTACAAAAGCTTTGCCATCACCGTCATGGTGCTGATGGTTCTGATTTTTGTGGTGAAAAATCTGTTCCTGTATCTCCAGCAGAAGCTGACGTTTTCCTTTGTGTATACCAATCAGTTCCGCACCTCCGAGCGCATGATGCGCAATTACCTGCGCCGGGGGTATGAGTTTTACCTGAACGCGGATACGGCGGTGGTGCAGCGTAATATTACTTCGGATGTGAACAATATGTACGCCCTGATTCTGGCTCTCCTTCAGCTCATATCGGACGGGGTGGTTTCCCTGTTTATTGTGGGATATTGTTTCCTCTCCAACGGCGCCATGACCATGGTGCTGGCGGTGGTGCTGGTGGGTTTGATGCTGGTGATCAAGAAGGTGCTGAAACCCATTATGTACAGGGCGGGAAAGGAAAACCAGGACTATTACAGCGGCTTATTCAAATGGATTTCCCAGACGGTGCAGGGCATCAAGGAAGTCAAGGTAAACGGGAAAGAGCGGTATTTTGTGAATGAGTTCGTGAAATGCGGCCACGGGTATGTCAGCGCGGTGCAGCGTTACAATCTGTATAATAATATTCCCAAGCTTTTGATGGAGACGGCCTGCGTGGCGGCTATGGTGGGATATATGATCTTTCAGGTGGCCGCCGGGACCTCTGCGGAGAATATGCTGAATGTGCTTTCCACCCTTGCGGCGGCGGCTTTTGTGCTGCTTCCCTGTGTGAACCGGATTAACAACCAGGTAAATTCCATTGCCTATTTTGAGCCCTTTTTTATGGGAATCAGCGACAACTTGCAGGATGAAATCCAAAATGACAAGGTGGACATGTCCGGATGGGTGACGGACGCGCCCAAGATGCCGGTGACGGATCGGGTGGAGATGAAAGACATTACTTACGCGTATCCCCATACGGACCGGCTGATCTTTGACCACGCGGATCTGACCATTCCCGTGGGAATGTCCGTGGGAATCGTGGGCACCACCGGCGCCGGGAAAAGCACGGTGGCGGATATTCTGCTGGGGCTGCTGGAGATCCGCTCCGGGGTCATTCTGGCGGACGGAGCGGATGTGCGGGAAAATTACCGGGGATGGCTGAAAAACATCGGCTATATCCCCCAGATGATCTTTATGCTGGACGATACGATCCGGAGCAACGTGGCTTTCGGGGTTCCCAGGGAACAGATCGACGACGACAGGGTCTGGGAAACCCTTCGGGAAGCGCAGTTGGACGAGTTTGTCAGGAATCTGCCGGAAGGGCTGGACACCGGCATTGGAGAGAGGGGAATCCGGCTCTCCGGCGGGCAGCGCCAGCGGATTGGCATTGCCAGGGCGCTGTACCATGACCCGGAAATCCTGGTGATGGATGAGGCCACCTCCGCGCTGGATAACGATACGGAGTCGGCGGTCATGGAATCCATCAACCGGCTGTGCGGCAGGAAAACGCTGGTCATTATTGCCCACAGGCTGCAGACCATAGAAAAGTGCGATCTGGTGTACCGGGTGGAAAACGGGAAAGTGTTTTTGGAGCGGGGAGCCCTGCCTGAGAGAAAATAAAGGTGTTCCGGGCCAGGAGCCCGGAGGGATCGGAAAACGGGAGGAAAAGATTGAAAATTAAAATTTTCAATCTGCGCAAAGATCAGCGCGGAAATGAGGTATAAGATTGAAAATTAAAATTTTCAATCGCGAGATTTGTGTCCGCGCACTGCTTGACACAAACTCGTTATGCGCAAAGATCAGCGCGGAAATGAGGTATAAACATGAAAAGACTGGCTGTGATTACGGCAAGGGGAGGCAGCAAACGGATTCCCCGCAAGAATATAAAACCCTTTTGCGGGAAACCCATTCTCGCCTATTCGGTGGAGGCGGCTCTGGACGCCGGCATCTTCCATACGGTGATGGTTTCCACCGATGATGAGGAAATCGCCGGGCTTGCCAGGCAGTATGGGGCCGAGGTGCCGTTTTTCAGAAGCGAGGAAACCTCCAATGACCACGCGGTTACGGCCCAGGTGCTGGCCGAGGTGCTGGCGGAGTATGAAAAGCGGGGGCAGCGCTTTGATCAGATCTGCTGCCTGTATCCCACGGCGCCTTTTATCACGGGGGAGCGTCTGCGCTGCGCCATGGAACTGCTCACCCAAAAGCAGGCGGACAGCGTTCTGCCGGTGGTACGGTTTGGCTTTCCGCCGCAGCGGGGAGTGACGGTGTCAGATGACGGGTACCTGGCGTACAAATGGCCGGAAAACCGCAATGCCAGATCCCAGGATCTGGAGCCCCTGTATCATGACGCCGGGCAGTTTTACGGTCTGAACGCGGAGAGCTTTCGGAAACAGGGTACGCTGGTGATGGAAAAGACCGTTCCGCTGGTGCTGAGAGAGTCGCAGGTGCAGGATATCGATACGGAAGAAGACTGGCGGATGGCGGAGATCAAATACGGCATGTGGAAGGAACGGCAGGCCGGGGAAGACGGCGGCCGGTGAGAACCCGGGAAAACGGCATGGAAACGGAAATTCCGGAAAGGGGACAGCGGATGAGAAACCCCAGTGGGAAAGAAAAAGTGATTTGCGGTCTGATCGCCGCCGTGGTTTTGGGCTGTCTGGCCGCCGGGACGTTTCGGTTCCGGGCGGACCGTGTGTCTCCGGTACAGTATCAGGTGGTGCTGTTTGGCGACAGCATCCTGGGCATGTGGAGGGACGATACGGGGATTGCGGCAAAGCTGGAAACTCGTCTGGACAAAAGCGTCTTCAACAGCGCCTTCGGCGGTACCTGCGTGGGGAGGGGCGACCGGGATTCCGCTCTGACGGATATGGGGGATTCCCTGTCCTTAGCCGCATTGACGAAAGCGGTGGCGGCGGGGGACTTTGGCGTACAGCAGACGGTGCGGGTCCGGGAAAACGAAAGGGCCGATTATGACGATAAGGTGGATCTGCTGGAGCGGGTGGATTTTTCGGCGGTGGAGCTGGTGATTATTATGGATGGGATGAACGATATTATCTCCGGCGTCCCCATCCGGAACGACGCCGATCCGTCCGATGAATATACCTTTGCCGGGGCGCTGTACAGCTCCGTGGAAAATCTGCGGGCGAAGAACCCAGACATGCGGATCCTGCTGGTGACGCCCACGTTTTACTGGTTTTTGGAGGAGGAGGCCGACGGGGATGTGTTCAACGCCGGTTACGGCACGGCGGAGGATTATATCCGGGCGGAAAAGGATGTGGCGGAAACCCTGGGGGTGGAGCTGATCGACGCTTACCACGGGCTGTATGTCCATGAGAGCTGGGAGGATTGGAAAACCTATACCCTGGACGGGATCCATCCCAACGAATACGGAAGGGAACTGATCGCGAATCTGATCTGCGAGTATCTGCGGAACAATCCGCAGCATGGTTAAAAAACCGGCGTAAAGCCGGCGCAAAAGGAGGGGGACGCCTTGTCGCCTGATCAATTGTTTCACAAAGGAAAGAGTAAAATAAAGCCTGGCTGGAAACTGGCGTTTTTCTCAGCGGTGCTGATCGGGCTTTTGATCCATATGCCCGTGATGCTGGCCGATGTTCCCAACCATGACGGCCTGGCAAATATGTATTCCGACCTGAATGTGATTGTTTCCGGCAGGTGGTTTCTGACGGTGGCCTGCGGTTTTTCTTCTTTCTATACGATTCCCTGGCTGATCGGGCTTTTGGGGCTTTTCTTCCTGGGATTAACCGCCGCCGTTCTGGTGGAGTTTCTGGAGGTGAAGAAAGGATGGGCGGTGGTGGCCGTCAGCGGCCTTCTGGTCTCCTTTCCCGCCCTTGCCTCCACCTTTGCCTACGTCTTTACGCTGGACGGGTATATGCTGGCTATGTTTCTGGCGGCTCTTGCGGCTCTTTTGACAAAGAAGTACAGGAAGGGATATCTGGCAGGGGCCGTGTGTCTCGCTCTCAGCCTGGGAACTTATCAGGCCTATCTTCCCTTTGCCGTCATTCTGGCTTTGTTTGGGATCCTGGAAGCATTTGCAGGCGGGAAACCGCTGTGGGAAAAGTGGAAAATTACGTTTCGGTACGCGGCCATGGGAGTGCTGGGCGTCCTGGCGTATTATGGGATCCTGCGGATTTTGTTGTGGATCCAGGGCAAGGAGCTGGTTTCTTATCAGGGCATTGATCAGATGGCGCTTACGGGGCAGTCCGTTTCCGGGATGGGGGCGCGGATTGCGGGGATTTACCGGGATTTTGCGGCTTTCACGCTGAAGGGCAGGGTGCTGTTCCATAATCCCGTATCCGGCCTGGCGGCAGGACTTCTTGTGCTGTCGGCGGTTTTTGCGGCCCTGTGTCTGATCCGGCGCAAAAAGTTGTGGAAGAATCCGGTATTTTTTGTTATAATGGTTGCGGTAATGGCTCTGCTGCCTGTGGCGGCCAATGTGATCCTGCTGGTGACGCCGGATGTGACGTACCATCTTTTGATGCGGTATCAGTGGGTGCTGTTCCTGATCGGGCTGACCGCTTTTGTCAGCAGACAGACCCCGGAAAAGGGGCCTGCAGCCGCCGCGGAATGGATCGGGTTTGCGGCGGCGTTGACGCTGGTGTTTTTCTACGGCGTGACGGATAACATCGGATATAACAACCTGATGAAACGATATGAAAAAACCTACGCCTATTGTGTCCGCCTGGTGGACAGGATCGAACAGACGCCCGGCTATTACCAGGGAATTCCCATCGCCATGATCGGCGTTGTGGGGGACGATCCCTATCCTTCTACGGACATCACCCTTTCGGTGACGGAAAATATGATCGGTCTTGGCGGCCAGGCGGGGGATGTGCTTTTGTACACCGGAGCCAACTATGAGCAGTTTATCCGGTATTATCTGGGGGTTACCCTGAACATCCTGCCTCCGGAGGCCATGAGCGAGATGTATTACTCCCAGGAGTACAGGGAGATGGACAGTTTCCCCGGGGAGAATTCCATGCGGGTCATCGATGGGGTTTTGTACATTAAAACGGAAAACAAAGAATAGAAACGGAGAATCGCCGGGAGGAAACATGTCGCTCTTATCCATTGTGCTTCCCTCATATAACGAGGAACAGAATATAGAGAACACATCGAAGACGCTGGCGTCGCTGATGGAACAGAACGGTATCGACTATGAACTGATCTTTATCAGCGACGGATCCCGGGACAAAACCTTTGAGGAAATTCTCAGGGTTTCGCAGGAAAATCCCAGAATCAGAGGGGCGGAATTCAGCAGGAATTTCGGCAAGGAAGCCGGCATTTTCGCCGGGCTTGAGCTGGCGGCAGGGGACGCCGTGGTGGTGATGGACTGCGATTTGCAGCACCCGCCTGAGACGATCCCGCAAATGTGGCAAAAGTGGAAGGAAGGCGCCGAGGTGGTGGAAGGCGTCAAGAGCCGGCGCGGAAAGGAAAGCCTGGGGTATCGCCTGTCCGCCGGATTGTTTTATCGGATTATGAGCAGACTGCTTCGGATGGATATGAGCGCGTCCTCGGATTTTAAGCTGTTGGACCGGAAGGTGGTGGATGTGCTGCTGGGATTAAAGGAGCGGAATACCTTTTTCCGGGCGCTGAGTTTCTGGGCGGGTTTCCGCAGGGAGACGGTGAGCTATGAAGTGCAGGAGCGCAAATACGGAAAGAGCAAATGGTCCGTCTGGAGCCTGATGCGGTACGCCATCGCCAACGCTACCTCCTTCAGTACGCTGCCTTTACAGATGGTGACGGTGATGGGGATGGCGTCGATTTTGTTCAGCGTGATTCTGGCGGTTCAGACGCTGGTGCGGTATTTAAAGGGAAATTCCGTGGAAGGATTTACCACCGTGATTTTGCTGATTTTGATCGTGGGTGGCTGCCTGATGCTGAGCCTGGGCATTATCGGCCATTATATCGCCCGCATTTATGAAGAAGTCAAGGGACGGCCCAAATATATTATCAGCCGGGTGACGGACAACGTGCGGGGAGACGTGGTCGGCGCCTGGCACAAGGGGGACTGATTCCCGTTTCAGGGAAAGGAAGAAAAAGAGAATGAGCGAGATGATTAAGTTTAATGTGCCGCCTTATGCCGAGAAGGCGATGGATTATATCGTGGAATGCGTAAAGAACCAGAAGATCTGCGGAGACGGCGCTTACACAAAAAAATGCAGCGAGTGGATCGAGAAACAGACGGGAACCGCCAAATGCCTGTTGACCACTTCCTGTACCCATGCCACCGAGCTGGCGGCGCTTTTGGCGGACATCAAGCCGGGGGATGAGATCATCATGCCGGCTTACACCTTTGTCTCTACCGCGGACGCTTTCGTGTTGAGAGGAGCGGTTCCCGTGTTTGTGGATATCCGGCCGGATACCATGAATCTGGATGAAAAGCGGATCGAGGACGCCGTCACGGAACGGACCAGGGCCATTGTCCCCGTGCATTACGCCGGCATCGCCTGTGAAATGGACGCCATTATGGAAATTGCAGACCGGCACGGCCTTGTGGTGATCGAGGACGCCGCTCAGGGGATCATGTCTTCCTATAAGGGGAAGGCGCTGGGAACCATCGGCGATTTTGGATGTTTCAGCTTTCATGAGACGAAAAATTACAGCATGGGGGAGGGCGGAGCCCTTCTGATCCGGGATCAGAAGAATGTGGAAAACGCGGAAATCATCCGGGAGAAGGGAACCAACCGCAGTAAATTTTTCCGGGGGCAGATTGACAAGTATACCTGGGTGAACTACGGTTCCTCTTATCTGCCAAGCGATATGAACGCGGCGTATCTGTACGCCCAACTGGAGATCGCTGATCAGATCAACCGTTCCAGACTGGCTTTGTGGGACCGTTATTACAAAAATCTGGAGCCGCTGCAAAAGGCCGGGAAACTGGAGCTGCCCGTGGTGCCGGAGGGCTGTGTCCACAATGCCCATATGTTCTATGTCAAAACCGCGGATCTGAAGGAGAGAACCGATTTTATCGACTATCTGAAAGGAAAGGGCATTATGTCCGTGTTCCACTATATCCCTCTCCACACGGCTCCCGCGGGAAAAAGATTCGGACGCTTTCATGGGGAGGATCGCTATACCACCAAAGAAAGCGAGCGGCTGGCCAGACTGCCGATGTATTACGGACTGAAGGAAGAACAGGTGGATCAGATCTGTGAAACAATCGCCGCTTTTTACGGAGAATGAACGACATGGGGGACAGCATGAAACAGGCTGCAAAAAGATTCTGTGCTGTTTTAAGATGGATTCTCTTTTTGGGGTTCAGTATTCAAATTTTGCTGGGACTTGCCTGGGTGTGCGCTAATTTTGCGAAGGTTCAGAATTTCCCTGAGGTCGGGGGGCCGCTGTATGCCTGGCTGCTGCGGCTGTTTGCGGGGGCGCCCCAGGTATTATATTTGTTTCAGATCGCCGCCGCCTGTCTGGCATGGCGGCGGCTGGCCCGGAACGTGGGGCCTTCCGGCCTTTTCTGGAGGATCTGGATCTTGTTGGCTTATCTGACCTTTCCCATGCTGCTTCAGTGCCATCTGGCGCTGTTGCCGTATTCCTTCGTCAGTTCTCTGATCCTGATGGAAATCAGCTTTCTCAGGAAAAGCCCGGAGGGACAAAAGGGGGTAACCGTGTCCGGGATCTGCGGAGCCGGCGTCTGCTTTTTGTGCCTGTCCGCGCTGCTGCCGGAATATGTGTTTTTGGGGCTGGTTCCTGTGGTTCTGCTCCTGCCCGGCAATCTCAGGTTCCGGAAGAAACAGCCGAAACGGTTTTGGTATCCCTTTCTGGCAGCGGCTGCCTTTCTCGGAATCGTCCTGGGGGTCAGGACGTTTCTGCCCCATGGAAACCGGGAAGAAAACCGGAACAGCGTTTGGTTTTGCATCGCCGACAGAATGGCCTGGCCCAAGCTGTATGAGGATTCCGGGTTTTGGTCCCCTAAGCTCCAGGAGCTGGCAGGGGGAGACGTGGCGTGGTATGCGGGGGAAAGCCCGGAACAGATGGAGCGGATTCTGAAACCCGCTCTGGAGACGGCGGTGGGTTTCAACCAGGCAAACGCTTATTACAGAGAGATGGCGGCGGTGGCATGGCGGTATCATAAGGGAATGATTTGCAGGCAGATCGGCTGGGACGTGCTTACCTATGCGGCGCCCGCCGCGGTGCTGCAGATGCAGCTTGCCGGCGACGCCTATCAGTCCTGCTCCGGGAGAAATTATGAACTGATGTTTATGAACTCCCCTCGGGTGACAAAATATTATGTCAGTTACGGTTGCTGGTGGTTTGCGGTGGCGGTGGCGGCGGCCTTGCTGCTGGCGGCGGCCGGCTGTGTGGCCGGGGAATGGAAATTCTCCCCGGAGAGGGTGGATTGGGCCATTGTCTTTGCGGTCTGGATGGGCGTGATTCTGTGTTTTTACACCCTGCGGGGAAGCGGCATCGCGGATTACAAGGAAACCGTTGCCCTGTCCGGGCTCTGGCCTTTGCCGGCGTTTTGGATGATGGGGACGGGAATGCCCTTTGGCGGATCTGTCGAGACAGAAGGTTCTTCAGAAAGGAAACAGGACGGGTGATAACGGGAATATTGATCATTGCGGCGGCAACGGTTCTCCTTCCGGTTACGGTGGGGGCGCTGGTGAGCGGGCCTTATGAGAGGGAGCTGGGAAGGAGCAGTCCGGTCTTTCGGTGGGTGAGCGGTCAGATGATCCTATGGGCCGGTTTTCTGCTGGTCAGTGTGCCGCTGATCTTGACACAGGGGAAACTTTGGACGCTGCTTTTTTTATACGGGGTCTTGAGCTTGTGTCTGGTTCTTGCGGCGGTCTTGGTGTCGGTTCGGCGAAACAGGAACCGGAAGCTTCGGAGGAACCCGGGCGGAAAAGGCCAAAGCCGGGACAGGACGGCCGCCGCGTTGTGGGGCTGTGCCGCGGTTCTGTTTCTGTTTCAACTGGTGATGGCCTGCGCAATGGCTTATGAAGAAGGGGACGATGCGTATTATGTGGCTGTTTCCGCCGTCGCGGAGAGCGGTGGGACGATGTACTATGTTCTGCCCTACACGGGGGGAGTCACAGAATTGGATCTTCGCCACGCCCTGGCTCCCATGCCGATGTGGGTTGCCTGTCTGGCGCGGGTCAGCGGCATACCGTCCTCGGCTGTGGCCCATGTGATTCTGCCCGTGGTTTTGATTACCATGGCGCACGGCACGTATTATCTGCTGAGCAGACGGCTGTTCCCGGAGGGAGGCAGGAAAGCGGCGCTTTTTATGCTTTTGATTCAGGTTTTGGTGCTGTTTGGGGGATATTCCCTTTACTCCGCTGAAAATTTCCTGCTGGTGAGGACGGCTCAGGGGAAAGCGATTCTGGCTTCCCTGGTGATTCCGTTTCTGTTTTTGCTGTTTCTGACGATAGCGGAACAGGTTCAGGAAGAACAAAAACCGGCTCCGGCGGTCTGGGTGTCGTTAGCCGCGGCCCTGGCGGCCGGCTGCCTGTGCAGCACGGAAGGGTCTGGGCTGGTTGCCCTGTTGATGGGAGCTGCCGGAATCTGCACGGTGGTCTGTTACCGCAGATGGAAACTTTTCATTCCCATGGCAGGATGTTTGGCGACGCCGGTCTGCATGTCGCTTTTGTATTTTCTGCTGGACTAGATGAGGAAGGGATCAGATCGGTATGGGGAACGCGTTGAAAGTGCTGCAGGAATATATGGGAACCGGAGGGGTGCTGATTCTTTTTTTGTTTGCGGTGATTTATCTGTATCTGCGGGAAAAAAGGAAACCCCGGCGGATTCTGTTTGTCTATGTGCCGATCCTTTTGCTGGTTCTGATTCTGAACCCGCTCTTTTTCCGGCTGCTGCGGGAGATGGACGTGGTGTATTTCCGCCTGTTCTGGCTGCTGCCTGTGATTGTGGAGATTGCATACTGCGCGGTCATGATCTGCGAGACGCAAAAAGGAAGGGCGTATGCCGCCCTTGCCGTGGTTTTCGTGACGCTGACGGCGGCGCTTGGCCGTCCGGTCTATCAGAATCCTCTGTACAGCCCTGCGGAAAATATCTACCATGTGCCGGACAGTGTGGTTCATATCTGTGACGCCATCCAGGTGCCCGGACGGGAGGTCATGGCGTTGTTTCCGGAGGAGCTTTTGCTCTATGTGCGTCAGTATTCTCCCGTGGTGTGTATGCCGTACGGGCGGGAAGTCCTGACAGGCGTCTATGATGCCCTTCATGAAACCGCCTGTGCGGAAAAGGTGGACATGGAACAGTTGGTTCCCCTTTCCCGGGAAAAATCCTGTCATTATCTGATTTTTCCTCAGAAACAAAGATTCAGCCGGGAGCCATCGGATTATGGCTGGGAAGTGTTTCTGGAAACGGACGGCTATACGGTTTACCGGGATACCGGCGTGGAGCTGGCGGTTCCGGAGGAATAGGGAACAAACGGGGCGGCTTTAATGGCTGTAAAAGGACATGGCGTATATGAACCGGTCCGCCATCAGGCTTCGTCCCTGGTCATTCAGGTGGATGTTGTCGACAAGGTATTCCTTGGCGTTTTCCTCCGTGATGGTGCCGTACAGATTATCCACAAACGTGACGCCTCTGCCTACACAGACGGCGTACAGCAAATGGAAATAAGTGGACAGATAGCCTTGGCCGTAGGTGACCGAATCGCTGCTGACATATTCGCCGTTTTCGTCGACGGCGTATGCGTAAGCGGGCGACATAACGATGACGCGTATGTGAGGATAGTTGACCTGGAACAATTCAATGGCAGCGGAGAGGCTGCCGGCAAAGGTGCAGATGTCCGTAGGGTTTTCGCTGTTGGACATGCCGTTACCCAGAAAATAATCGGAAGCATCATACATAAACACCACCACGTCCACCGTATCCATATCCAGGTGGGTCAAAGTATCCACGATCAGATCCGTTTCCGCGGGGCAGTTGTCCCCCAGGGCGGCCTTTGCCCGGTCATACATGGAGGAAACCCGGGATTCCAGCGTCAGGGCGGTAAGCCAGTAGGGCGAAAAAGCGTCCATAGGATATTCCTGCTCCAGATATTCCGCACTGTGGACAGCAGCGTAGCTGCCGGACACGGAGCAGTTGATGACGTTGGCGCCGCTACCCTGGGCGATCAGATTCGCCAGCCCGTTTTCCGAGTCTCTGTCATCCGAAAGCGGCGCGTTCCCAAACATCAGGATATTCAATTCACTGTCCGTTTCATCGGCCTGATCCGAAACGGACGGGCCGAGACTGATATAATCATAAATTTCGGGTTTTACTTCCCCCAATCCGTCCTTAAAGATTTCCTCCTGAGATACAAAGGTTCCCAGGTGGGTAATGCAAAACCCCACCACAAGCACAACAATCAGGACGGTTCCCAGAAGGGAAAGGTGCATGACGGTGTGCATGTCGGGAGATTTGCCTTTTCCCTGGCCGGTTTTGGGCCGGGCGGGGCTTTTCTCTCCGGAAACGCCGCCGTTCTCTGGCTGTCCGTTTTCTCCGCCGCCGTTCTCTGGCGGATTGCTTTGCGGGGCATCCGTGTGATCAAACAGCATGTCCTCGTCTGTTTGATCCAGATCGATTATCTCTATTTCCGGTATGCGGGAACTGTGCTGTCCGTCTTCGTGATGATTGGGTTTGATGTTATTCTGGTTAGGCTGTTTTTTCATAATTTCCTTTTCTTTGGGCACTTTCTGGTCTGTTGCTGTTTTTACCTGTGCTTATTTTACTATTATCAATCCGCAAAGTCCATATGATTCATACGAAATAAAAAGATTTAAGAAATTATAAAGAAATGATCCGGCATCTTGAAACACAGCCGGTTCAATGCTATAATGTTACAAAAATGTTAAATGGGGGATTTGTGCGTTCTGCTACTGACATGCGTGTCGGAAATGAGACGCGGGATATAAGACCGGCCTGGCCGGAAGGAGAGGATACCTGATGAAAAGACTTTTTAACCGTACCAAACGTCCTGTTCCACAATGGGATGAGTCTGCTGAGAATGATTATGAATGGGATGAAGCGGATCAGATGGAAGGAGAGGACGGCGCGTTGGGGGAAGAAATCGAATATGAAGAAAGCGCCGACGAGGAAGAAACCCCGTATGAGGAAACAAGCGCCCCGGGAGAGGAAACCGGGGAGATTGTCTGGGAAGACCAGGCATACGGAGAGGAAAATCCGGAGGAAACCGGGTACGGAGAGGACGGCGCGTTGGGGGAAGAAATCGAATATGAAGAAAGCGCCGACGAGGAAGAAACCCCGTATGAGGAAACAAGCGCCCCGGGAGAGGAAACCGGGGAGATTGTCTGGGAAGACCAGGCATACGGAGAGGAAAATCCGGAGGAAACCGGGTACGGAGAGGACGGCGCGTTGGGGGAAGAAATCGAATATGAAGAAAGCGCCGATGAGGAAGAAACTCCGTATGAGGAAGCAAGCGCCCCAGGAGAGGAAACCGGAGAGATTGTCTGGGAAGACGAGGCATACGGAGAGGAAAGCCCGGAGGAAACCGGGTACGGAGAGGACGGCGCGTCCGGGGAAACAATCGAATATGAAGAAAGCGCAGACGAGGAAGAAACTCCGTATGAGGAAGAAAGCGGGCTGTTCGAGGAAACCGGCCGTGAAACCACCGGGGAAAAAAGGCGGCGCGGATTTGCGGCCATGGGGACGATGGATCGCTTGATTTTCGGAACGGGGGCCGCTGTGCTGATTCTGGCGCTGGTCACCCTGGGATTTTATCTGAAGGATACATTCGGAAGGCAGCAGATATCGGGCCTGGAAACCGTGGGAAGCCAGTTGGAAGGGATCGACGTGATCGGGGGCTCCGGCCTGCTGGCGGTGGCCGATGCTCAAATTGCCAGAATGACGGCCGCGTCCGTGGTGGACGAGATGGAGGAGCCGGAACCGGAGGAGGAATATGAGGAATCCGATTACCGCCGGGATGTGACGGTAACGATGGAATTCGTGTCCATTGAAAAGGATCTGAAGATTAAATTCGTCAATGACAAAACGCACAAGCTGGTGGCCAATGTGCCCTTTGCGGTGAAGGTCACGGATCCTGACGGAAAAAGCGCCGTCTGGTCCGATGATGATATGGACGGAGTCATTTATAAAAAAGACATTACTCCCGGAAAGTATAAAGTAGCCATGGAAGAACTGGAAGACGAAAAATACGCCGGATACACGTTGTCCACCATGTCCAGAACGGTGGAGGTTAAGGCGCAGATTGCCTATGAGAAGGTGGAAGTGGCCAACGAAATCAAGACCGAGGACGAGGTCAATGCCAGCAAGGAGGATACCGCCCAGAATGACACTGTCGTGGAGTCCGTGCTTCAGGATACGGTTGCCTGGGTGGAGAGCAACGTCATTCCGGGCGCTTATGTAGAAGTGCTGAAGAAGGATATCCTGGATCCCATGGAAAGAGAGAGGCAGAAGGCCGTATCGGCTCAGGCGTTCCTGGGGAACCGGCAGATTGTGACCGTGTCGGGAGGGGATGCGTCTCCGTCTCCGGATCCTACCGCAAGCCCCACGCCCACTCCCGAGGCGCTTCAGATTAAAATTGAACCTGGCCAGGTAACGACCACCGTCAACGGGGCGGTCACCGCCCAGGTTACGTTAGTGTCGCCAGCGGCGCTGCCTCAGGGCGTGAGCGTGGCATATGCATTTGAAGGAGGGAATTCCTCCTTTGGAAACGCCTATGTACAGGCATCCGTTGACGCCACCGGCCGGATTTCCATCACCGGCAAGGCGGCCATCAGCAGCACCCAACTGGTCATTGTGGCAAAATACAGCGACGGATCCCAGGAAACCAGGGCTGCCCTGAATGTTACTGTGAATCCGGCAAAAACCATTACCCTGGATAAAAATTCCTTCCTGACTTTTGTGGGGGAAACCCTTCAGATCAACGCGGCCGTTTCCGACTGCACCGTGCTGCCGAATCTGACGGCAGTTTCTTCCAACGGGGGAGTGGCGACGGTGGGCGTTTCGGCAACGGAGATCGGGAAAGCGGTGATCAGCATCACGGGGCAGACGGAAGGAACGTCGGACATTACCCTCAAACTGCAGGAGGGATCGCCGGACGCGCCTGTGACGGCGGCGGAACTGACATTCCAGGTGACGGTTAAGGCCCATCCCAAGACGGATACCGTAACCAAACTGACGGATCAAAATACCGGTCTGCAACTGTATGTGGAAGAATCCTCCGGCAGCGAGAAAAAATTCAGAGAAGCCACATACGCGGATTATTATACGGACAACATTAAATTTTATACCCTGACGGAAGTCAAATATACCGGCTGGCAGAATATAGACGGCAAGGTGTATTATTACACGGCGGAAGGGAATTATGTCACCGGCGAACAGGTGATCCAGGGCGCAAAATACAATTTTGCCAGCGACGGCACTCTTGTCACCGGCAGCGGCATGCTGGGAATCGACGTATCCAAATGGAACGGCAATATAGATTGGGGCGCGGTAAAGAATTCCGGCGTGAATTACGCAATTATCCGCTGCGGATACAGAGGATCTTCCGCCGGAAGCCTGATTGAAGATCCCAGGTACAGAGCCAACATCCAGGGAGCTACGGCGGCAGGACTGAAGGTAGGGATCTACTTCTTCACACAGGCTCTTGACGAAAGGGAGGCTGTGGAGGAGGCGTCCATGGTTCTGGAATTGGTGAAGAATTACAGAATTTCCTATCCCATCTTTTTGGATGTGGAGTCCAGCGGCGGCAGGGCGGACGGCCTGGATCGGGCTACCAGGACGGCGGTGTGCAGAGCGTTCTGCCAGACCATTCAGAGCAACGGGTACACGGCGGGTATTTACGCAAACAAGAACTGGCTGGAAAATAAGCTGGATCCCAGCGCCCTGAGCGCTTACAAAATCTGGCTGGCTCAGTACGCAAAAACGCCCACTTACGGCGGCAGATACGAGTTGTGGCAGTATAGCTCGGAAGGGAGCATTAGCGGAATCAACGGGCATGTGGATATGAATCTGAGTTATCTTGGATATTAAAAAGCACGAAAGGACTGCGGGATACGGCGTGACAGGCGCGTATCCCGCAGTTTATGTTAAAAAAATCTTAAGGAAAATCCTATGGGAATCCCAATAAGTGTAACTTATAATTGGAAAAAAAGACGAAACATGGTATAATACACACAATCACGGAAAAGGAGAAAAAATATGCGAACGTATCTGGTGACCGGAGGGGCCGGCTTTATCGGCTCCAATTATATTCATTATATGTTTGGAAAATACGGGGATCGCATCCGCATCATCAATGTGGACGCGCTGACCTACGCGGGCAATCTGGAAAATCTGAAGGATGTGGAAAACCGGGAGAATTACACCTTTGTCAAAGCCGATATCTGTGATAAAGGGGCCATTTCCGAAATTTTTGCGCAAAATGAAATCGACCGGGTTGTCCATTTTGCCGCGGAGTCCCATGTGGACAGAAGCATCCGGGATCCCGAGGTGTTTGTCCGCACCAATGTGCTGGGTACGGCGGTGATGCTGAACTGCGCCAAAGCCGCCTGGGAGCTGCCTGACGGCAGTTTTCAAGAAGGGAAAAAATTTCTGCATGTTTCTACCGATGAAGTGTACGGTTCTCTGCCGGAGGACGATAACGCCTTCTTTTATGAGACGACGCCCTATGATCCCCACAGCCCTTATTCCGCCAGCAAGGCGTCCTCGGATCTGCTGGTGAAGTCCTATATGGATACGTATCATTTCCCGGCCAATATCACCAACTGCTCCAATAACTACGGCCCTTACCAGTTCCCGGAAAAGCTGATTCCCCTTATCATCAACAACGCGCTCCAGGGGAAAAAGCTGCCTGTGTACGGCGACGGCAGGAATGTGAGGGACTGGCTCTTTGTGGAGGATCATGTCAGGGCCATTGACATGGTGCAGGAGAAGGGCAGGCTGTTTGAAACCTACAACATCGGCGGTCATAATGAAAAACAGAATATTGAGATCATACGGATCATTCTGGAGGCTCTCCAGGAGATGCTCCCGGCAAACGATCCCAGAAGGGCATATGTAAAGGAAGACCTGATCACCTATGTGGAGGATCGGAAAGGCCATGACAGACGGTATGCCATTGCCCCGGACAAGATCCGCGCCGAAGTGGGCTGGGAGCCGGAGACGATGTTTCAGGAAGGAATCCGCAAAACGATCCGGTGGTTCTTTGAAAACGAGGATTGGATGAAAAACGTCACCAGCGGCGGCTATCAGAAGTACTATGACGAAATGTACGGCGGCAGAAAGCAGATCGGCGAAAACAGATAGTGCCATGAGGGAAATGTGGCGTCGAAAGGGACGGGAAGGAGAAAGGATCCATGAAAGGAATCGTTCTGGCGGGCGGGTCGGGAACCAGGCTGTACCCGCTGACGAAGGCAATCTCAAAGCAGATTATGCCGGTTTATGACAAACCTATGATTTATTATCCGCTTTCCACGCTGATGCTGGCGGGAATCCGGGAGGTACTGATCATTTCCACTCCCAGGGACCTTCCCGTGTTCCAGGAGCTTTTAGGGGACGGCAGCCAGTTGGGGATGGAGTTTTCTTATGCGGTGCAGGAATCCCCCCGGGGGCTGGCGGACGCATTTTTGGTAGGCCAGCGGTTTATCGGAAATGACCGGGTCGCGCTGGTGCTGGGTGACAATATTTTTTACGGACAGAGTTTCTCCAGAGTGCTTCGGGAGGCGGCGGCCCGGGAGAAGGGCGCCACTATTTTCGGATACTATGTGAGGGATCCCAGGGAATACGGTGTGGTGGAGTTTGACAAAGAGGGCAGAGCCCTTTCCATTGAGGAAAAACCGGAACATCCCAAGAGCAATTACGCGGTACCGGGGCTGTATTTTTACGATAATCATGTGGTGGAGATTGCAAAGAACGTAAAACCCTCCGCAAGAGGGGAGATTGAGATTACATCGGTGAACAATGCGTATCTGGAACAGGGGAATCTGCATGTGGAAACCCTGGGCCGGGGATTTGCGTGGCTGGATACGGGCAGCCATGACGCGCTTTTGGACGCGGCGGATTTTGTGGCGGCGTTTCAGAAACGGCAGGGACTGTATATCTCCTGTATCGAGGAGATTGCGTTCAAGAGAGGGTTTATTGACAAAGACCAGCTTCTGCGCCTGGCGGAGCCGCTTATGAAAACCAATTACGGGAAATACTTAGTTGAGGTAGCAAATGGACTCTAAACTTCGCAGAACGGCGATATTGGCCTCCGTGGCGGCTGTGGCGTTTATATCGGCGGTGGTTTTTTATGGGGACTCCCTATCCGGCGGTCATGGGCCTGCGCCTTCGCAAAAAAACGCGGACAAGACCCAGGAGGAAAGCGCCAAGCCGGAGGAAACGCCCCCAACGGGGCAGATCGGGGAGGATCTGTCCGCCTTTTTGAAGGACGGCAACTTTTTTGACCCGGAGTACAATCCGGTGCTGGAGGCGGCGAAGGAAAACGTCCTGCGGCTTTCTCTGGTGGTGACCTCCGTGGAAAAGGATCTGCGGGTTCAGATTGTGGACGCGGGGGGAGATCTTCTGTGCGACAGGGATCTGTATGTGGAACTGGAGGGGCTGGGAGAATACAAGGATCTGGACCGGGACGGCGTTGTTTATATCGGGGATCTGGCCGCGGGAGATTATTATGTGTCCTTAAAGCCCGTGGAAGGGTATAAGGTTCCCACGAATCCCACCAGAGTGCATGTGAAGGAAAAAGTGGAGTATGTGCCTATCGACGATATTTCGCTTTTGATTAAGACCGAGGAGGAGATCGATGCGGAGGCGGAGGATACCGCCGTGTCGGACGCCAGGGAGGACGCGGATCGGACGGAGCTGACGGGCCTTCAGAGCGCCACCGGCTCCACCCGGGTGGGAATCGACGTGTCCAAGTGGAACGGTGAAATCGACTGGGACAGGGTTCACGGCGCCGGAGTGGAATTTGCCATCATCAGAGCGGGATACCGGGGTTCCGTAACGGGCAGCATCGTGGAGGATCACCGTTTCGCGGCCAACATGAAGGGGGCGGCCGCCGGCGGGATTCCCACAGGCGTTTATTTCTTTACCCAGGCCGTCAATGAAGTGGAAGCTGTGGAGGAAGCGTCCGCGGTCCTGCGGATGGTGCGGGAGTACGAGCTGGAGTATCCTATCTTTATCGATACGGAGGGCGCCGGAGGAAACGGCAGGGCGGACGGCCTGGATCCCGAAACCAGAACGCAGATCTGCGAGGCTTTCTGCCGAACGATTGAAAACGCCGGATATCAGGCGGGCGTGTACGCAAGCCGTTCCTGGTATAACAACAATCTCTACGCCGACCGTCTGGACGATTACTGTATCTGGCTGGCGGAATATCGCAGCGTTCCTCTCTATCAGGGATACTACCGGATGTGGCAGCATACCTCCAAAGGAAAGATCGACGGCATACCCGGCGTTGTGGACATGGACGTGTATTACGTCCGGTGAGAGGGAAAACGTTGGGGTACCGGGACAAACAGGGAAGGGGAATGGGAGAACATGGGAAAGATTACAGTGGAATTTTGCGAAATCGAAGGGCTGAAAATCATTACGCCAGCCGTATTTGAGGATGCAAGAGGCTATTTTTACGAAACCTATCACTATGAGGCATACAAGGAGGCGGGGATTGGGGACGTCTTTGTCCAGGACAATCAATCGTCTTCCAAACGGGGTGTGCTACGGGGGCTGCATTTCCAGATTCATCATCCTCAGGCAAAGCTGGTGCGGGTGATCAAAGGGGAAGTGTTCGACGTGGCGGTGGATATTCGCCCCGGGTCCCCCACATACGGATGCTGGCACGGAGAGATTTTATCTGCGGAAAACAAGAAACAGTATTACATTCCCGCAAATTTTGCGCACGGTTTCCTGGTTCTCTCCCAGGATGCGGAATTCTGCTATAAATGTACGGATTTCTACCACCCGGGAGACGAGGGAGGCATTCTGTACCGGGATCCTCAGATCGGCGTCAAGTGGCCCATCGCGGAGGGAATGGAGATCATCCTTTCCGAAAAAGATACCAAGTGGGGAGGGCTGGACAGCCTAAAGAGGGAATAAGGACATGAAGATAAGCAAAAAAGTCGGGATTGCCGTTTTCTGGCTGGCTGGCGCCTGTATGACGGCGGTGATTCTGATTCACCAGAACCGGGGGCCGGAAGCAAATTACCAGGAGGAGCTTTTGAAAAAAACCATCTCCTGTCTGGTGATTTTCTTCGCCTGTCTTATTTTTTCCAAATGGTACGACAGGTTTGTCACCCTTCCGGTGGAACTGTTTCAGAGCAGGCATCTGATCTGGAAACTGGCGAAAAACGATTTTAAAAAGCGCTATGCCGGATCCTATCTGGGGGCCTTCTGGGCTCTTGTGCAGCCTGTGGTTACCGTGGGGATGTACTATGTGGTGTTTGAGCTGATCATGGACGCGGGAGGCAGGAGCGATTCCGACGTTCCCTATGTGCTTTTTTTGACGGCGGGACTGGTACCTTGGTTTTTTTTCAGCGAGGCGCTGAACAACGGCACCAACGCCCTGCGGGAATATGACTATCTTGTGAAAAAGGTAGTGTTTAAAATCAGCGTGCTTCCCATTATCAAAGTCATAGCGGCTACCTTTGTCCACGCCTTTTTTGTGTGTCTTTTGCTGATTGTGGCCGCCGTGTACGGGTATTATCCCACGGTGTATACTCTGCAGATTTTTTATTACAGCGCCTGTCTGTTTGTCTTTGTGCTGGCTCTTTGTTATACCACCTGTTCCGTTGTGGTTTTCTTTAAGGATCTGGGGCAGATCATCAGTCTTCTGTTACAGATTGGTATGTGGGCCACGCCTATCCTGTGGGATATCAATCTGTTAAGCGGGAAATGGGTGGTTCTTTTGAAACTGAATCCGCTGGTCTATATCGTGAATGGCTACCGAAGCGCGGTTTATGAAAGGAAATGGTTCTTTCAGGACTTTTTTTCCACCATGTATTTCTGGATTGTGACCGTGCTGCTGTTCGGCCTGGGAGCGGCGGTGTTTAAGAGGCTGAAGGTGCATTTCGCGGACGTGCTGTAAGAACGCCGGAGGTAGGAAAGCATGGAAGAAGAACAGAACAAAGGGCAGGGGGACATACAGCCTGCCATTGAAGTGACCAATATCGTGAAAACCTATAAACTGTATGACCGTCTGCGGGACCGGGTGAAGGATGCCTTCGGCCTGGGGAAAAAATCGTTTCAGTATCACTACGCCTTAAACGGCGTCAGCATGAAGATTTATCAGGGCGAGACGGTGGGGATCATCGGCACCAACGGATCCGGAAAATCCACCATCCTTAAAATCATAACGGGTGTTCTTCATCCCACATCCGGAGAGGTTCATGTGAACGGCCGCATTTCGGCTCTGCTGGAACTGGGCGCCGGCTTTAATCAGGAATATAACGGCATTGAAAATATTTATTTAAACGGCACCATGATGGGTTTTTCCGAGAAGGAGATCGAGGCCAAGCTGCCGTCCATCTTGGAATTTGCGGACATCGGGGATTATGTGTACCAGCCGGTCAAGACTTATTCCAGCGGCATGTTCGTGCGTCTGGCCTTTGCAGTGGCCATCAATATTGAGCCGGAGATTTTGATCGTGGACGAAGCCCTGTCCGTGGGAGATGTGTTTTTTCAGGCGAAGTGCTATCACAAATTTGAAGAATTCAAGGAGATGGGAAAGACCATCGTCTTTGTGAGCCACGATCTCAACAGCATCAGCAAATACTGCGACAGAGTGTTCCTGCTCAACCGGGGGGAGCTTTTGGGCGAGGGGAGCCCCAGGGAGATGATCGACGCTTTCAAGCGGGTGCTGGTGGGGCAGTATGAACCGGCGGGAGAAACAAAAAAGATGTCCTGGGATAACGAGGATCTCCCGGGGTCTGACCTTCCGGAAGGCGCCCTCGGCGTCAATCCCAATCTGCAGGAATACGGCAACGGCCAGGCCCGGATCGTGGAGTACAGGCTGATCGACCAAAAAGGCCTGCCGACCATGGCGATTCTGAAGGGCAGCGAATTTACCATGTATATGAAGGTAAGGTTTGAGGAATCCGTCCCTGCCCCCATCTTTGCCTTTTCCATCAAAAACGTGCAGGGCACCGAGATCACCGGCACCAATTCCATGATTGAAAAAGCTTATCTGGAATCCGGGGAGCCGGGGCAGGTGAAGGAGATCACCTTTCGGCAGAGAATGACGCTGCAGGGAGGAGAATACCTGATCTCCCTGGGGGTGACAGGATATCGGGGAGATACGTTCCAGGTGTATCACAGGCTGTATGACGTGATCAACGTCACGGTGGTTTCCGACAAGAACACGGTGGGTTTTTATGACATGGAATCAGAGGTTATTGTGACGGATGCGCAGTAGCAGATTTGCGCCGGCCGGTGCGCGGAGAAATGAGGGTATTTGCGTCCATGGAAGAATATGTGGGTAAAGTAAAATTAAATTACGACCGTTATCCGGGAGAGGATTTTTACAGTGACGGAGAGGTGGAAGACGAGCTTTTGGAGATCGTGAAGGCCCAGCCGCCGGGAGAGTATGACCGGATTGTGGGTGAAAAGCTGAGCTGGCCCGTTCTGTACCACCTTTCTTCTCTGCGCTGGAATATTCTGGAGTGGGTTCCCATGGAAAAGGATGCCAGGGTTCTGGAGGTGGGAAGCGGCTGCGGGGCAATAACGGGCGTTATAGCCAAAAAGGCCGGAACCGTCACCTGCGTGGAGCTGTCAAAAAAGCGCAGCCTGATCAATGCTTACCGCAACCGAGACTGTGACAACGTGACCATACATGTGGGAAATTTTAAAGAGGTGGAACCGGATCTGGCCTGTGACTTTGACTACATTTGCCTGATCGGGGTCTTTGAGTACGGGCAGAGTTATATCGGCGGGGATACGCCCTTTGAGGATTTTCTGAAAATACTGCTGCCCCATCTGAAACAGGGCGGAAGAATCCTGATCGCCATTGAAAACAAATATGGGCTGAAATATTTTGCCGGCTGCAAGGAGGATCATCTGGGAACCTACTTCAGCGGGGTGGAAAATTATGCCGCCGGCGGCGGGGTGCGCACCTTCAGCCGAAACGGCCTGGAGCGGATCTTTCAAAACTGCGGGGTGGAACAGTACCATTTTTATTACCCGTATCCGGATTATAAGTTTATGACCAGCCTGTACAGCGACGCCCGTCTGCCGGGAAAGGGGGAGCTGTGTGACAATCTGCGGAATTTTGACGATGACAGAATGGTGTTGTTTAACGAGAAAAACGCTTTTGACGGCCTGACCGGGGACGGGCTGTTCCCGGTGTTTGCCAACTCCTTTCTGGCGGTGCTGGGGGACGATTTCCCGGTAACATATGTCAAGTATTCCAATGACCGGGCACCGGAGTATGCCGTCCGAACGGAGATTCTCCGGGAGAGGGGGCTTACCTGTGTGCGCAAGCACCCTTTGTGCGAGGCGGCCAGGGAACATGTCCGGCAGATGGAAACCGCATATCATAAACTGGCGGAAAAGTATGAGGGCAGCGGTCTGGAAATCGACCCGTGCCGCCTGGTGGAGCGCGGGGACGAGCTGTACGCCCAGTTTGCGTTTGTGGAGGGAACGCCTCTTGTGGAAACGCTGGACCGGTTTCTGGAAAAGGAGGATCTGGCCGGCTTTCAGAACTGCTTTCAGGAGTACAGGAAAAAGATCGGGTGGAATCCGGACTATCCGGTTTCGGATTTTGATCTGATCTTCAGCAATATTCTCATAAAAGATAACAAGTGGTATTTAATTGATTATGAGTGGACCTTCGGCAAACAGATTCCGCCGGAGGAACTGGCCTTTCGGGCGGTTTATTATTACTTCCAGGAGGATGAAAAACGAAGCAGGGCCGCACGGGACTGGGCTATGCGGGAGCTGGGCGTCACGGAGGAAAAGGCCGAGCAGCTCTGGCGGCAGGAGCTGGAATTTCAGAACCTGATCCGGGGGCAGAGGACTTCCCTGGCGCAGATGAGGGATCTGCTGGGACGCAGGCTCATGGAGCCGCTGCGGTGGATCGACAGGTACGAGGACGGGGCGGCTGTGAACCGGGTACAGATCTATGAGGACACGGGGGAAGGCTGCAGCGAGGAACAATCCTATTTTGTCAGAGAGGCGTACCAGGGGGATCAGTTGATCGAGCTGAAACTTTCTTTCCGGGACAATGTGAAACTGCTGCGCATCGATCCGGCCATGTGTCCCTGTATTGTGAAGATCTTAAGAATGACTTTGAACGGTCAAAGGGTGCCTCTGGAAAAGAGGAAGGTGCTGCTGGTGAACGGCAGGGTGGTAAAGCCCGGGGACAGGGAGGCGGATGTGTATCAGCCCAGCCTGGTTTTTCCCACGGAAGATCCCAATATCAATATCAACCTGGAGGGGATGGAGCTGCGGGAGACGAACGAACTGTGCGCAAGCATGGAGATCGTGAGGATTCCCCTGCGGATCGCCTCAGACGTTTGCGCCGGGGTGAAAAAGCTTATATAGGAACGGCCGGGAGGGAACAGAGGGCCGGAAAGAGGAAATATGTCGGATTTGGAATACAGGGAAGCCTATGAAAAGGAACATTTAAAATGCGCGGAGCTGGCGGGCAGGATCGCTGATCTGGAGGAAAAGAACCAGGAAATCCAGTGGAAGCTGGACAAGATCAAAAACAATCCCCTCTGGAAGATCAGCCGTCCCCTCAGAGACTGCATGCACTGGGTGATGCGGCAGAAGGACAGGCTGTCCCACTGCGGCGGCCTGAGGGGCGTGATCCGCAGGCTTGGCTACAAAAAACGGGAGCGGGCGGCTATGAAACGGTTTGGAACAGACAGTTTTCCCACGCCGCAGCAGGCCCAAATAGAGCGGGAAACGGTGTTCCCCAGGATGGTGAAGATCAGCATTCTGGTGCCTCTCTGGAACAATGACAGGCGGTTTCAGGTGGAAATGCTGGATTCCGTTATGAACCAGACGTATCAGAACTGGGAACTTTGCCTGGCGGACGGCTCCGACGAGGAACACGCCTATATCGGGGAAATCTGCCGGGAGTACGCGGCCAGGGCAAAGGGGCGGATCCGGTATCAAAAGCTGGAAAGAAACGGCGGCATCGCCGGCAATACCAACACCTGTCTGAAAATGGCCACGGGGGAATACATCGGCCTGCTGGATCAGGATGACATCCTCCACCCCAGCGTGCTGTATGAATATGTGAAGGCTGTCAATGAACAGGGAGCCGATTACCTTTACTGCGACGAAACCACCTTCCGGGGAAACGATATCAACAAAATGCTGACCATGCATTTTAAGCCGGACTACGCGCCGGACAATCTGCGCGCCAATAACTACATCTGTCATTTCAGCGTGTTTGCCAGGGAGCTTTTGGACGGAGACGAGCTGTTTCGACCCAAATTTGACGGCAGTCAGGATCATGACATGATTCTGCGTCTTACGGACAACGCCAAAAAGATCGTCCATGTGCCAAGGCTGATGTATTACTGGAGAAGCCATGCGGGCAGCGTGGCCTCCGGGATCGAGGCCAAGCCCTACGCGGTGGCAGCCGCCCGGGGCGCGGTGGCACAGCATCTGCAAAAGCACGGATTTGAACATTTTAAGATCGAAAGCACCAGGGCGTTTGAGACGATTTTCCGCATTCGGTATCAAATTCTGGGGAATCCTAAAATAACAATCGTTATACCTAATAAGGACCATGTGGAACAGTTGCGCCGGTGTGTGGATTCCATTCTGGAAAAATCCACCTATGACAATTATGAAATCCTGATTGTGGAAAACAACAGCGTCACGCCGGAAATCAGGCGTTATTACAGCGAGCTGTTAGGATATGATTACGATGAGGCAAAGGCCGTGAGGGGCGGCGGGCCGCGGACAGGGCCCAAAGACCAGCCCTCACCCCGGGAGCGCCGGGAAGAACGGGAGGATTTCCGGGAGGAAAAGGGCTGCGACGGCGGCATCCTGAGAGGCGGAGACAAAAAAATATCGGTTGTGATTTATCAGGGGGACTTTAATTATTCCGCCGTGAACAACCTGGCCGTCAGCTACGCCCAGGGAGAGTATGTCCTGCTGTTAAATAATGACACGGAAGTCATTACCGTCAACTGGATGGAGGAGCTTCTCATGTACGCTCAGCGCCGGGATGTGGGGGCGGTGGGCGCAAAGCTTTATTACGCGGACAGAACCATCCAGCATGCGGGAGTGGTGATCGGGCTGGGCGCTCACAGGACCGCCGGTCATACTCATTACAGGGAGTCCCGGCAGAATCTGGGGTATATGGGAAGGCTCTGCTACGCTCAGAACGTAACGGCGGTTACGGGGGCCTGCCTGTTGGTGAAAAAAAGCCTTTACCTGGAGGCGGGAGGTCTGGACGAGGGTTTCGCCGTCTCCTTAAACGATGTGGATTTCTGCCTGAAACTGAGGGAAAAGGGCTATCTCAATGTGTTTACGCCCTTTGCGGAGCTTTATCACTATGAGTCCCTGTCCAGAGGGGCGGACGATACAGGGGATAGGGCGGAGCGCTACAATCGGGAGTCCGAGCGGTTCCGGGAAAAGTGGAAAAAGCAGCTTGAAGCCGGCGACCCTTATTACAATCCCAATTTTTCCCTGGACAGAAGCGATTTTTCCCTGAAGGTGTAAATAAAACGCCCGGGGGTTCCCCTTTGGATCCTCGGCGGGCCGGCGGATCCCAGGATGCCGGAGAGGGATTTCCCCCTCAGATTTCTATGGAATAAATTCCCGGTATATGATATACTGTAATCGAATCCGGTCTGTCCGAAGAACTGTGAAAGCGCGGGCGCAGATGTCGGATGGAATTCCCAAAGCCGCGCAGAAAAGAGGTAGAGCAAAATGGGTTTTATGGAAGAATTCAATTTCTGGCTGAACGATGATTACTTTGATCAGGAAACCAAGAAAGAATTGTCGGCAATCAAGGATAACCCCGCCGAAATCGAGGAGCGTTTCTATAAGGAGCTGGAGTTCGGCACCGGCGGCTTAAGAGGCGTGATCGGCGCGGGCACAAACCGCATGAACCTGTACACGGTTCGCAAGGCCACCCAGGGACTTGCCAATTACATTGTGAAACAGGGCGCCCAGGCAAAGGGCGTGGCCATCGCATATGACTCCAGAAACATGTCCCCTGAATTTGCGGATGAAGCGGCTCTCTGCCTGGCGGCCAACGGGATCAAGGCGTATGTGTTCGATGCCTTACGGCCGACGCCGGAGCTTTCCTTCGCCCTTCGGACTCTGGGCTGTACCGCCGGCATTGTGGTGACGGCCAGCCATAATCCGCCGGAATACAACGGTTACAAGGTTTACTGGGAGGACGGCGCACAGGTGACGCCTCCCCGGGATCAGCAGATTATTGAGGAAGTAAAAAACATTCGGGATTACCATACCGTAAAGACCATGTCCAAGGCGGACGCCCAGGGGAAGGGTCTGTATCAGATCATCGGCAGGGAAATCGATGATCAATACATGGTCGAATTGAAGAAACAGATCATTCATCCCGACGTGATCGCCGAGATGGCGGATGACATCAAGATCGTGTACACGCCTCTCTGCGGCACCGGAAACGTGCCGGTGAGACGGATTCTGTCGGAGCTGGGATTCCGGCATGTCTACGTGGTGCCGGAGCAGGAGAACCCGGATCCGAAATTTACCACGCTTGAGTATCCGAACCCCGAGGATCCCAAGGCGTTTACCTATGCCCTCCGTCTGGCGAAGGAGAAGGACGCGGATATTGTCCTGGCCACGGATCCCGACGCGGACCGTCTGGGCGTGTATGCAAAGGACGCGGCAACCGGGGAATATGTTCCCTTTACCGGCAATATGTCCGGTATGCTGATCGCAGAGTATATTCTCAGAGAGAGGACCGCCACCGGGACCATGCCGTCGGATCCCGCTCTTGTGACCACCATCGTGACCACTAATATGGCAAAGGCCATTACCGCCGCCTATCAGGTGAAGCTGATCGAGGTGCTCACAGGGTTCAAGTACATAGGCGAGCAGATTAAGCTGTTTGAGCAGACCGGGAGCAACCACTATGTGTTCGGCCTGGAGGAAAGCTACGGCTGCCTGGCCGGAACCCACGCCAGGGACAAGGACGCCGTAGTGGCCGTTATGTGCCTGTGCGAAGTGGCCGCCTTCTGCAAAAAGCAGGGCAAGACACTTTGGGATATGATGCTGGATACTTATGAAAAATACGGGTACTATAAGGAAAGCCAGTATACCATCACCCTGAAGGGCATCGATGGCTCCAGACAGATTGCGGAAATCATGGACCGTCTCCGCAAAAATCCTCCCAAGGCTTTCGGCGACCTGAAGGTGCTGAAGTTCCGCGACTATGAGACGGATCAGGCCATAGATATGGCCACCGGCGCAAAGACTTCCACAGGGCTGCCGAAATCCAACGTGCTGTATTTTGAACTGCCCGACGATGCCTGGTGCTGCGCCCGTCCCTCCGGGACCGAGCCCAAAATCAAGTTTTACATGGGCGTGAAGGGCAGCAGTATGGAGGACGCTCAGGCAAGGCTGGCAAAACTGACGGAAGATTTGAAGGCGGTACTGTGACGTGTCCGGCGGAAGGATGTCTGCATATCTGAAAAAAACCGCATATTATTTGAAACGAAACGGAATCAAAAACACCTATTATGCAATTTCGGAGAGGCTGGCTGAACGCAGGCAGCCTCTTTACCGTTTTGTCCCTCCCCAGGAGGAAGAACTGGCCCGTCAGCGGGCAGCCGCCGGGGAATGGGAGTACGCGCCCTTGATCAGCGTGGTGGTTCCCTGCTATCGGACGCCGGAAACGTTTCTGCGGGAGATGGTGGATTCCGTCCGGGGGCAAAGCTATGAAAGGTGGGAGCTGATTCTGACGGACGCGTCGGAGGACGATTGTGTGGAAAAGGCGATCCGCCCTCTGGGGGATCCCCGCATCCGGTATGTGAAACTGGAGCGAAACGGCGGCATCGCGGAAAATACCAACCGGGGGATCCTGCTGGCGTCAGGCGAGTATATTGGACTGCTGGATCATGACGATCTGCTGACCCGGGACGCCTTGTACCGGATGGCGGAGACGATCCGTGCAAGGCAAAAAAGCGGCAGGGAGACCTGGCTTTTGTACTCCGACGAGGACAAATGCGCCGGGGACGGGAACACCTTTTACGAACCCAACCGAAAGGAAGATTTTAACCTGGATCTGTTTCTGAGCAACAATTACATCTGTCATTTTATGGCGTTGAAAAGCGGACTGATCCGGAAACTCAGGATGCGGGGAGAATATGAGGGGGCGCAGGACTATGATCTGGCGCTGCGGGCTGTGGCCGCGCTGGAGGGGAAGGAAGACGGCATCGTTCATCTTCCCCGGGTCCTTTACCACTGGAGATGCCACCTTTCCTCCACGGCTCAAAATCCTCAGAGCAAGCTCTACGCCTATGAGGCGGGCCGGCGGGCTTTGCAGGATTTTGCGGCTCAAAAGGGCTGGACGGGGGAGGTTCGGGATACGGCCCATCTGGGCTTTTACAGGCTGGAATACTCCCGGGATATCTTTGAGATCCGGCAGGATCTGGGCGCAACGGGGGGCCCGGTCTTTGAAAAGGGAAGGATCGCGGGCGGCAGAATGACGGCGCAGGGAGAGGTTTTTTACCGCGGCCTCAAGAAACATTACGGCGGTTATCTCCACCGCGCCCATCTGTGCCAGGACGCTCAGGCCCTGGATATCCGGAATATACGGATCAGAAGGGAGGCCCGGGAGCTGTTTCGGGAAATCACCGGGGTGGCCTGGCGGACGGCGCCCGGCCGGGACATTTTTGATATTGCCGCGCTGCCTCAGGACGCGGATCTGCAACAAATCAGCCTTGCGCTGTCGGAGGGGCTGCGGGAAGCCGGGTATCGGCTGCTGTATCTGCCGGAGCAGGAAAGAACGAGCGGAACATGAAAAAAGTAACGGTAGTTATTCCAAATTACAACGGAATCAGATTTTTAAATGACTGCCTGGGGTCGCTCTATTTACAGGAGCCCGGTACGCCGGAATATGACGTCCTGGTGGTGGACAACGGCTCCCGGGACGGCAGCGTTTCCTTTCTCCGGGAGCATTTTCCCCAGGCGGCGCTGGAGATTCTTCCGGAAAATACCGGTTTCTGCCACGCGGTGAACCTGGGGATACAAAAGTCCGCCACGCCCTATGTGATTCTGCTCAACAATGACACCAGGGTGGAGCCGGGCTTTATCCGCCGGCTCTGCGCCGCCATAGAACAGGATCCCCGCATTTTTTCCGTCAGCGCCAGTATGCGGATGTGGGACAAGCCGGAGCTGTTGGACGATGCCGGCGACAGGTACTGTGTCCTGGGCTGGGCGTACGCCAGAGGAAAGGGCAAGCCGGCGGCGCTGTACAGTCGGCCCGGGGAAGTGTTTTCCGCCTGCGGCGGCGCCGCCATTTACCGCCGGGAGATTTTAAACCGGATCGGTCTGTTTGACGAGAATCATTTTGCGTATCTGGAGGATCTGGATATCGGCTGGAGGGCCCGCATTTACGGATACCGCAATTGTTATGAGCCGGCCGCGGTGGCCCTGCATTTCGGCAGCGCTTCCACGGGATCCCGTTATAATCCCACCAAAACCCGGTTTGCCGCCGCCAACAGCGTTTATGTGGCGGGGAAAAACATGCCGGCATTACAGTTGTTATGGAATCTTCCCTTTCTGATTGCCGGATCTTTTCTCAAATTCCTTTTTTTCTGCCGAAAGGGTATGGGGGGCCAGTACCTGAGAGGGCTGGGCCGGGGATTCCAAAAGCTGTTTTCCCGGTCGGGAAGGGAACGCAGAATTCCCTTCCGGTTTCAAAATATCGGCCGTTATTTGGAGATTCAATGGCAGTTGTATCTGAATTTAATCCGATTTCTTAAGAAAACTTAAGAAATAACTTCATAAAATCCTAAGTTATTTTTTCTATAATGAAAAAGAGCTATATGAGAGCGGGCCGGCGGATCCGGCACCGCCGATATAGATCGGGTGATACGCATGATCAGGGATAACCAGAAGGTTTTTAACAGATTAATGGTATTGATAGATGCCGCCATCACAGCGTCATCTTTTATGTTGGCTTATTTTTTCAAGTTTTACGTCCTGGAGCGGGAACCCGGCGTGGGAGTTTTGCCGGTGTACGAATATTTTCGGCTGCTGTGGGTGATCGTACCGTTATACATGGTGCTGTATTACATGTGCAGCGTCTACACTCCCAAGCGTACGGTGCGGATCCGGTTTGAGGTGTACGGGATTGTGAAGGCCAATTTTTTGGGCCTGATCGTGCTGATCCTGTATTTGTTTCTGATTGTGCGGGAATTAAACTACTCCCGCGCCGTAATCGCCTTTTTTTACCTGTTCAACGTGGGACTGACTTCCGCTTTCCGCTTTGCCCTTCGCAGAGGGCTGCGGTCTGCCCGGAGACAGGGATATAATCTGAAACATATTCTTCTGGTAGGTTATTCCAGGGCGGCGGAGGAATATATTGACAGGCTGGCCGACAATCCCCAGTGGGGGTATGCCGCCTGCGGCATTCTGGACGATCATATCCCGGCGGGGACGCTGTACAAGGGAGTCAAGGTTTTGGGAACGCTGGGAAACCTGGAGATCATTCTCCCGGAAAACAAGCTGGACGAGGTGGCCATCACCCTGGCTTTGAAGGATTATGATTCCCTGAGAACCATTGTAAGCACCTGTGAAAAATTTGGCGTACACACAAAATTCATTCCGGATTACAACGGCCTGATCCCGGGTAAGCCCTACACGGAAGACTTGATGGGGCTTCCTGTGATTAACATCCGTTATGTGCCGCTCACCAACACGGGCAATATCCTGATGAAACGCCTGATGGACATCGCCGGATCCCTGGCCGGCATCCTGATTACCTCTCCCATTATGCTGGCGGCCGCGGCGCTGGTGAAACTGTCGGGCCCGGGGCCTGTGATCTTCCGGCAGGAACGGGTGGGTCTGCATAACAAACCTTTTGCCATGTACAAATTCCGCAGTATGGCGGTACAGCCCCCCGGAGAGGAAAAGAACGCCTGGACGGTGAAGGATGATCCCAGAGTGACAAAAGTGGGGAAGTTTTTGAGAAAAACCAGCCTTGACGAGCTGCCCCAGTTGTTTAACATTTTAAAGGGGGATATGAGCCTGGTGGGGCCCAGACCGGAACGGCCGGGCTGGGTGGAAAAATTCAGGGAGGAAATTCCCCGATATATGGTGAGGCACCAGGTGCGGCCGGGACTTACCGGCTGGGCCCAGGTCAACGGGTTCCGGGGCGACACTTCCATCCGAAAGAGGATCGACTTTGATCTTTACTATATTGAAAACTGGTCCCTGGGCTTTGACATCAAGATTATTCTGATGACGTTTGTGACGGGATTTATCAATAAAAACGCTTATTAGTCAATAAAAATGCTTATTCATCAATAAGGAGAAGGTACAATGGCGACAAATGCGAGAACAAACAAAAACACTCCGGCGAAGAAGACCAATTCTCAAAAGAGGAAACAGGGGAGGCAAAAACTGAAACTGGCCATTTTCGGAATCGAGCTTGCGGTGATTCTGATTATGGTGGGGGTTCTGTATCTGGTTCTAGGGGCCTCGGACAAGGCGAAAAACGTTCAGTTTACCACGCTGGATGAGGAAAGCCTGTCCATTCAGCCGGAGGTGGAGGCCGCCGGCGAAGAAGGCGGCGCCATGCACGGGTACATGAATATTGCGCTGTTCGGCGTGGACGCCAAACAGACCAACGAGCTGTATAAGGGCAGCCGAAGCGACACCACCATGATTGCCAGCATCAACATGGATACCGGCGATATCAAGCTGGTGAGCGTTTACAGAGATACCTATCTGAACCTGGGGAACGATCTGTACAGCAAGTGCAACGGCGCGTACTCCAGAGGCGGAGCCGAGCAGGCGGTGGGTATGCTGAATATGAACCTGGATATGAATATAACGGATTTCGTCACAGTGGGATACGCGGCCTTAGCCAAGGTGATCGACGGCGTTGGGGGCGTATGGATCGATGTGGACGATCAGGAGATATTGTATCTGGACAGCTATCAGTACAGTATCCTTGGCAGATACGCGGAACGGTACCTGGGGAAGATGCCCTCGGAGCTGGACTTCATTCCCAACAAATATTTTAAGGATTACGATGTGATTCCGGTGAAAAAATCGGGATATCAGTTGTTAAACGGACTTCAGGCCGCGGCGTACTGCCGGATCCGGTATGTGGGAAACGATTTTCAGCGGACCGAGCGTCAGCGGGAAGTGATTAAGGCCATCGAATCCCAGGCGAAACAGATGGACGCTCAGGACCTGGTCGATGTGTTTGAGAGCGTGTCGGAGGATATTTATACAAGCCTTGATTTCGATACCATCGTCGAACTGCTGCCGCATATCGCAAATTACAGAATCGTGGACGAGAGCGGGTTCCCCGAGCTGGATATGCGCAAAACCGTGATCATGGGGAATAAGGGCTCCTGCGAGCTTCCTCTGGATCTTGCCACCAGCGTGAAAGGGCTGCACCAGTTCCTGTTTGACGATCAGAATTATGAGCCCAGCAAAACCCTGAAAGAGATCAGCAGTAAAATTGTGGAAGACGGCAAACAGTACGATTCAAATTTTGGACAGTAAACCCGTCGGGAATGGGGTAACAAAATGAAAATGGATGTGATCATACCCGTGTACCGGCCGGGAGCGGAGCTGTTTCTCCTGCTGGACAGGCTGCATCGCCAGATCCTTCCTGTGGGAAACATTATTCTGATGAACACCGGGGAGGAGCATTTCCGCAGGCTTTTGCGTGAAAATCCGGGAAAAATGGAGAATTACCCCAAAGTTTCGGTGTTTCATCTGACAAAGGGCGAGTTCGACCACGGCGGGACCAGACATCAGGGGGTGCTGCACTCGGACGCGGAACTCTTTCTGACCATGACTCAGGACGCCCTGCCTGCGGACAAATTTTTAACCGCCAGGCTGGCGGAGGCCCTGAAGGGAGAAGGGATAGCCGTCGCTTACGCCAGACAACTGCCGGCTGCGGGAGCCGATGCGCTGGAACGGATTTCCAGGGAGTTTAATTACCCTGGCCAATCCTGTGTGAAAACGGCGGCGGATCTCCATACTCTGGGGATTAAGACGTACTTCTGCTCCAATGTGTGCGCCGCGTACCGAAGGGACATTTACGACGAATCCGGAGGGTTTCTCCGGCATACCATATTTAACGAGGATATGATTTATGCCGCCAACGCGGTAAAAGCGGGATACGGCATCGCCTACTGCGCCGATGCCAGAGTGTTTCACTCCCATCATTACACCAATCTTCAGCAGCTAAAACGCAATTTTGATCTGGGGGTGTCCCAGGCGGACCACCCGGAGGTTTTTGCGGGCGTGGTTTCCGAGTCGGAGGGGAAGAAACTGGTAAAGGCGGCGTGGAAACGGCTGCGGGAGCAAAAAAGGCTCCCCCTGTTTCCGGTCTTTCTGGTACAGAGCGCCTTTAAATATACGGGGTTTCTGCTGGGGAAACATTACAGAAAACTGCCGGAGAAGTGGGTGCTTGCCCTGACCGGGAACCGGGAATACTGGGCCCGGCGGAAAGCGCCGGAAAACAAGCAGGACACGGCCTAAAACGCGGGCGGAACGGAGGAAATTATGTGCGGTATCGTGGGTTATATCGGAAAGGAACAGGCAGCTCCCATTATACTGGACGGACTGGCAAAGCTGGAGTACCGGGGCTATGATTCGGCGGGCATGGCGGTATTTGACGGGAAGGCCATACGGACGCAGAAAGCCGCGGGCCGCCTGAAGGTGCTGGAAAATCTCACAAGAGGCGGCGAAACCATGCCGGGAGTCGCCGGGATCGGCCACACCAGATGGGCCACCCACGGAGCGCCCAGCGACAGAAACGCCCATCCTCAGGGTAACGGCAGCGGCACCATTGTGGTGGTGCATAACGGGATTATAGAAAACTATATCCCCTTGAAAAAGAAACTGACGGATAAAGGGTACGAATTCAAATCCGAGACGGACACGGAGGTGCTGGCGCATCTGCTGGATTATTATTACAGGGGGAACCCTCTGGAGGCCATTACCAAGGTGCTTCACCGGGTGGAGGGATCCTATGCTCTGGGGATCCTGTTTTCCGACCATCCGGATGAAATTTACGCGGCCCGGAAGGACAGCCCGCTGATCGTGGGAAAAAATGACTCCGGATGTTTCATTGCGTCGGATGTGCCGGCGATCTTAAAGTATACCAGAACCGTTTATTATATGGACAATCAGGAGGTGGCCGTTCTGGGGCCGGACAGCCTGGCCTTTTATTCCGTGGATCAGGAGGAACTGAAGAAAGAGCCCTCAGTGATCGACTGGGATGCGGACGCGGCGGAAAAGGCGGGATATGAGCATTTTATGCTCAAGGAGATCTACGAGCAGCCCAGGACGGTTGCGGACACTCTGTCCCCCCGGATCCAAAACAACGATATTGTCATCGATGAGCTGAAGATGACGGACGAGGAGTTAAAGCAGATCCGAAAGATACATATCGTGGCCTGCGGATCCGCGTACCACGCGGGAGTGACCGGAAAATATGTGATAGAAAACCTGGCAAGGATCCCGGTGGAGGTGGATGTGGCAAGCGAATTCCGCTACCGGGAGCCCATTCTGGAAGAGGGAGCCCTGATCATTGTCATCAGCCAGTCCGGGGAGACGGCGGATACGCTGGCGGCGGTCCGGGAATCCAAGGCGAGAGGGTTTCAGGTGCTGGGGATTGTGAACGTGGTGGGGAGCTCCATCGCCAGGGAGGCGGACTGCTGTATGTACACCTGGGCGGGGCCGGAGATTGCGGTGGCCACCACGAAAGCTTACAGCGCCCAACTGGTGGCCATGTATCTGCTCGCCCTGAAACTGGCGAAGGTGCGGGGAACCGTGGACGGAGCGAAGTGGAAGGAGCTTTTGGCGTCCTTAAGATGCCTTCCCGACCAGATCGAGCTGCTTTTGGGCCAGAAGGAGAAGATTCAGCACTTTGCCAACCGGTATCTGGGGGCCAGAGATATCTTCTTTATCGGCAGGGGGATCGACTATGCCATTTCTCTGGAGGCGTCTTTGAAACTGAAGGAAATATCCTATATCCATTCCGAAGCCTACGCGGCCGGCGAGTTAAAGCACGGAACCATTTCTCTGATCGAGGACGGCACGCTGGTGGTGGCCCTTTCCACCCAGCAAAGCCTGTATCAGAAGACCATCAGCAATATGGTGGAGGTAAAGGCCAGAGGCGCTTTTGTGATGGCTGTGACCAACGAGGAAAACAAAGCCATTGAAAAAGCGGCGGATTATGTGATTTACCTGCCGGAGACGAATCCCTGCTTTTCCAACTCTCTGGCGATCATTCCCTTACAGTTGTTCGCCTATTATGTGGCGGTAGGCAGGGGATGCGATGTGGATAAGCCGAGGAATCTGGCAAAATCCGTTACCGTGGAATAATTTTTCACAATCACTTCATAAACGAAACACATTTTCTTCACAAATGGCGGATATACTCAGGTACATAAAGAAAACAAAAACAAGTTCCGAATGGGAAAAGAGGGATTCATTATGTACGAGAACGAAATTTACGGTGAGCAGAACCACAGGAATCAGGGCGGGGACAGCGGGTACTTCGACCACCTTTCCGATTCCACGGCATCCGGCGTGACGGAAGAAAATCCGGGAAAAGGCAGCGGGGCTTTCCAGTCTCAGGCCGTTCAGGCGGCCGCCCCGGAAAAACGTAAAAAGGCGGGAAGGGTGAAAAAAGAGAAAAACCGCTCCGAAAGAAAGGGCGGTGTGTTCCGCAAATTTGCCCTTAGCATGGGAATGGGGCTGTGTTTCGGCCTGTTTGCCGGGGTAGGGTTTTATGCGATCCGCATGGGTACCGATCAGTTGGCGGATTCCCGGCAGGAGGTTCCCGCGGAGAGCCAGACCGGAGAAACCAGCGGGGAAGTGACTCCGGAAATGATGCAGTCTATCTGGTCCCAGTTGTCCGATCGGATCAACGTCAACCAGACCTCCTATATACAGGAGGACGCAAGCGATGTGGTCAGACAGGTCATGCCCGCCATGGTATCCATCATCAACAACAGCACCGCCAGCACCACCAGTTTTTGGGGACAGGTTTATTCCCGTCCGGTGTCATACAGCGGTTCCGGCATTATTGTGGCTCAGAAAGAGGATGAGCTTTTGATCGTCACCAACAACCATGTGGTGCAGGGAGCCGACAGCCTGGAAGTTACCTTCATCGACGGCAGCACCGCAGAGGCGGTGATCAAGGGCCTGGATTCGGAGATGGATCTGGCCGTGATAGCGGTGAAGACGGACGATTTGTCCGATGATACGAAAAATGCCATTACCATCGCCACTCTGGGAGACAGCGACGACCTGGTTCTGGGCGAGCCGGTGATTGCCATCGGCAACGCGCTTGGATACGGCCAGTCCGTGTCCGGGGGCATGGTCAGCGCCCTGGCCAGGGAGATTACCATGGAAGACGGCTCCAAAGGCGTCTTCATCCAGACAGACGCGGCCATCAATCCCGGAAACTCCGGCGGCGCCCTTCTCAATATGAAAGGCGAAGTGGTTGGCATCAATTCCAGCAAAATTGAGGGGACCGAAGTGGAAGGCATGGGGTACGCCATCCCCATCACATCGGCCAGCCCTATTATCGCGGAGCTGATGGAGCGTCAGACCAGGGCCCAGAAGGTGTCCGACGATGAGAGAGGGTATCTGGGAATTGAAACCCAGTATCTGGACGCCTCCACCTCGCAGATGTTCGGCATCCCTCAGGGAGCCTATGTGTACAGTGTCAGCCAGGGCTCCGGCGCGGAGGCGGCGGGACTGCTCCACGGGGATATCATTGTAAGCTTTGAAGGACAGAAGATTTCGTCCGCAGATGAACTCAGCGGCGCCTTGGAGTATTACCGTGTGGGCGAAACCGTCAAGCTGACCGTGAAACGGATTATCAACGGAGAGTATCAGTCCGTGGATCTGGAAGTAACGCTGGGACAGAGGCCCGAATAAGAGAGGGCCGGCGGCTGGCGATCGGTTGAAAACTGCGGCATGACTTCGGTTATGCCGCAGTTTTTGCGTTCTGCTTGCAGGAGGGCTGTTTACAAAAACTTTACTTGTGCTTACGCGGGTTTTCAAGTATACTCATATCAGGTTGGAATGCAGAAAAGCCGGAGCGGGTTCCGGTGCGGAAATGGAGAGATTTATGTCTGACAGTTACGATCAGGAAAACGAAATAAACGACGAAGGCATGGAGAAAGAGCCCGGGGAAGAAAAGCCCGCAGGGGAAAAGGACGCGTCCAGCGGCAAAAACGCGGGAAAAAGCGACAGCAGCGAGTATGAGGATGTGTGCTTTATCTGCCGCCGTCCGGAAAGCAAGGCGGGGAAAATGTTCCGGCTCCCCAACCATATCTGCGTGTGCAGCGACTGCATGCACAAGACCATGGATACAGTGAGCCAGTTTGATTATCAGGGAATGTTGAACAACCCGAATTTTCAAAACGAGCTGGATCAACTGACGAAACAGGGAGGTTTCCCCAGCATCAGCTTTGTCAATCTGGCGGATCTCCAGGGAGACGGCGGCATACCAAACAAGCAGAAGCTGAAAAAGAAGAAAAAGGCGGAGGACAAACAGCCTGTCCTGGACATTAAAAACATTCCCCCTCCCCATAAAATCAAGGCCAGCCTGGATGAGTATGTGGTCGGGCAGGAGCATGCGAAGAAGATTATTTCCGTCGCTGTTTACAATCACTACAAGCGGGTGGCCGCCGGCGCCATGGGCGATATCGAAATTGAAAAATCCAATATGCTGATGATCGGCCCCACAGGCTGCGGCAAGACCTACCTGGTTAAGACGCTGGCAAAGCTTTTGGACGTACCTTTGGCGATTGCGGACGCCACGTCCCTTACGGAAGCGGGATACATCGGAGACGATATTGAATCCGTGATATCAAAGCTTCTTGCGGCGGCGGACAACGATGTGGAAAAGGCGGAGCAGGGGATCGTTTTCATCGATGAAATTGATAAGATCGCCAAAAAGAAAAACGCCAACACCAGGGACGTCAGCGGCGAAAGCGTACAGCAGGGAATGCTTAAGCTGCTGGAGGGCGCGGAGGTGGAGGTGCCCGTGGGGGCAAGCAGCAAAAACGCCATGGTGCCGCTGGCCACGGTGAACACCCGCAATATCCTTTTTATCTGCGGAGGCGCGTTCCCCGATCTGGAGGAAATCATCAAGGAGCGTCTGACCAAATCCGCGTCCATCGGGTTTAATTCGGAGCTGAAGGACAAGTATGACAAGGACAAAAACATTCTGGCGAAGGTGACGGTGGAGGATATCCGCAAATTCGGCATGATTCCGGAATTTATCGGCCGTCTTCCCATTATCTTCACCCTGGAGGGGCTGACCAGGGAAATGATGGTGAAGATTCTCAGGGAGCCCAGAAACGCCATTTTAAAGCAGTACCAGAAACTGCTGGAGCTTGACGAGGTAAAGCTGGAGTTTACGGACGAGGCTCTGGACGCCATCGCGGAAAAGGCCCTTCAGAGGGATACGGGGGCTAGGGCCCTCCGCTCCATCATCGAGGAATTTATGCTGGATATCATGTATGAGATCCCCAAGGATGAAAATATCGGGCGGGTGACCATCACAAAGGAGTATGTGGAGGGAAACGGCGGCCCGGTGATCGATATCAGAAGCAATCTGCTGACGGACCGCATGGAGGATTTAAGGGAAGTGTCCTCGGAAGGGGTCGGCGTATAAGGAAAAGGAAAGCGGCAGCCCGCGGCGGAAACGTCGGGGCTGTTGTTTTTTTGAAAAAACACTTGACAGGGAAAGATCCTGTGGTATGATATTCATATGAACAATGGTTCATATGAATGAATCAAACATCCGAATGCCGGCAAAGGGCGTCCGGAGACAGGAGGACGAAAGGCATGAAACAGACTTACAGGATCGAGGTGGACTGCGCAAACTGTGCGCTGAAGATGGAAGATGCCGCGAAAAAGGTGGAAGGGGTTCTGGACGCTACGGTGAGCTTTATGACCCAGAAAATGAAGGTGGAGTTCGCCCAGGACGCGGACGCCGGCAAGGTGATGGAAACGGTGCGCAAAGCCTGCAAGAAGGTGGAAAGCGACTGTGAGGTGTATATCGACTGAGACGGTCCGCGGGAAACGGGCCGTCTGTCTTGGGGGAGAGCGTTATGACAAAGAAACAGAAAAAAGTATTGTTCCGCATTATCCTGTCGGCGGTTTTGATGGCTGCGCTGTATTTCGTGCCGGTGACAGGGTATGCGCGGTTCGGGCTGTACCTGATCCCTTACCTGATCATCGGCGGGGACATCCTGAAGAAAGCCGTGGCGGGGATTGTCCACGGGGAGGTTTTTGACGAGAATTTTCTCATGGCGGTAGCCACGGCAGGGGCTATGCTGCTGGGGCTGTATCATGAATCCAGAGGGGTGGAGGGAGAGTTTTCCGAGGGCGTTGCGGTGATGCTCTTTTATCAGATCGGCGAGCTGTTTCAGGCTGTGGCCGTGGGTAAGAGCCGGAAAAATATCGCCGCGCTGATGGATATCCGCCCCGATTACGCCAACCTGGAGGGGGAGGACGGGCAGCTTGTCCGGGTGGATCCGGAGGATGTGGAACCGGGCAGCCTGATCGTGGTGCGGCCGGGCGAGAGGATTCCCATAGACGGCGTTGTGGTTCAGGGCGTTTCCACGCTGGACACCAGCGCGCTCACAGGGGAGAGCGTACCCGGGCAGGCCGGCGAAGGACAGGAGGTGGTCAGCGGCTGCGTGAATCTGACCGGGGTTTTAAAAATCCGGACGACCAAAGAATTCGGAGAGTCCACGGTTTCCAGGATTTTGGATCTGGTGGAAAATTCCAGCATGAAAAAGGCCAGGACGGAGAATTTTATTACCAAATTTGCCAGGTACTATACGCCGGCGGTCTGTTTCGGCGCGCTGGCGCTGGCGGTGTGCCCGCCGGTGGCCGGCCTGATCCTGGGAAGAACGTCGGACTGGACGGTGTGGGTGATTCGGGCTTTGACCTTTCTGGTGATTAGCTGCCCCTGCGCCCTTGTGATTTCCATTCCCTTAAGTTTCTTCGGCGGGATCGGGGGAGCGTCCTCCCGGGGCATTCTGGTGAAGGGCTCCAATTATCTGGAGGCGCTGGCAAAGACAAAGTATGTGGTCTTCGATAAGACGGGAACCCTGACAAAAGGCGTGTTTCAGGTGACAGACGTCCATCCCTCCGAGGGATTTCAAAACGGTCTGGGGGAGCAGGAGGCAAAGAGGCTGCTGTTAGAATATGCGGCCTGCGCGGAAAGCTATTCCACCCACCCCATCAGCAGGAGCCTTCTGGAAGCCTGGGGGCGGGAAATCGGGCCGGAGAGAGTGACGGATGCGGAAGAAATCAGCGGCCACGGCGTCTGCGCCCTGGTGGACCGGGTGAAGGTGGCGGCCGGCAACGAGAAGCTGATGAAAAAAATCGGTCTGGAATGCCCGGAGGTGCCAGAGAACGGGACCGTGGTTCATGTGGCCGTGGACGGAGGGTACGCAGGGTATATTCTGATCTCGGATGTGATCAAGGAGCAGTCCGGGGAGGCGGTACGGCGGTTAAAGGCTGCCGGCGTCGCAAAGACTGTGATGCTGACCGGGGACAGCAGCCGGGTGGCGGAACATGTGGCCCAGACCCTTGGCATCGATCAGGTGAAAAGCGGTCTTCTGCCCGGGGATAAGGTGGAGGCCGTGGAAGAACTGCTGGCGGAAAAGGGGGCCGGGGAAACTCTGGTGTTTGTGGGGGACGGCATCAACGACGCGCCGGTTCTCTCCAGAGCCGATATCGGCGTGGCCATGGGAGCGCTGGGCTCGGACGCGGCCATCGAGGCGGCGGACGTGGTGCTGATGGACGACAATCCGGAAAAGCTGGTCCTGGCGGTGCGCATTTCCAAAAAGTGTATGCGGATCGTGTATGAAAATATTGTCTTTGCCCTGGCGGTGAAGGCCCTATGCCTGGTTCTGGGGGCCGTGGGACTGGCCAATATGTGGGCGGCGGTTTTTGCGGATGTGGGCGTGATGATGCTGGCGGTGTTAAACGCCGTCCGCTGTCTTCGGGTGAAGTCTCTGGGATAGACGGCAAAAGGAAGCGGAACGGGCGGGAAAAAGCCGCATAGAATATACCAACTTCGCGCATAGGGGTCAGAGTCCGCCCGTTGATTCCCGAAACGGTATGGATGCCGCCGCACAGGCGGCGAAACTGGAGAATGGCATGAGAGAAACTGCGGTAGTGGTAATTCCCTTTCTTGGGACGGCTCTGGGTGCTGCCATGGTATTTTTTATGAGACAACGGATGAACGCCGGGCTGGAAAAGCTGCTGCTGGGTTTTGCCTCCGGCGTGATGATCGCGGCCAGCGTATGGTCGCTGTTAATTCCTGCCATCGATCTGTGTACAGAGAGGGGGAAAAATTCCTGGTTTCCCGCCTCCTTAGGATTTTTGCTGGGAATGGGATTTTTACTGCTGCTGGACAGCCTGGTGCCCCACATCCATCTGGAAAGCGGCGGCAGAGAAGGCGTGGGAAGCAGAATGAAAAAAACCACCATGCTGGTCATGGCGGTGACCCTCCACAATCTGCCGGAGGGAATGGCGGTGGGCGTAACCCTGGCGGGAGCCATGATGGAGGAGACGGGGATTACCCTGGCGGGGGCGTTTGCCCTTGCGATTGGGATCGCCATCCAGAATTTCCCGGAGGGCGCCATTATCAGCATGCCCCTGCGCAATGCGGGAAATTCCCGGAAAAAATCGTTTTGGTGCGGTTTCCTGTCGGGAATCGTGGAGCCGGCGGGGGCGGTTTGCACCCTCCTTCTGGCGAAACAGGTGGTGCCTGTGCTGCCCTATCTGCTGGCTTTCGCGGCGGGGGCCATGATTTATGTGGTGGTGGAGGAGCTGATCCCCGAGTCCCAGGCGGAACCCCATTCCAACATTGGAACCGTGGGAGTGGCCGTGGGGTTTGTGCTGATGATGATCCTGGACGTGGCCCTTTCCTGACCGGGCCGCCCGGTATGCGCCTTACTGGATGATCAGGCTGGCGCAGGAAATATCGTTTGCCAGATCGTAAAGCTTGCCGGAGCTTAAGCCCACAACCTTGGGCCGCAGGCAGTTTTCCGGATTGTTTTCCACCACCTTTGCCTTTTCCCCGTTGGAAAGCTGGATGATGCTGTCCACGGAATACAGGATGACGCTGCTCAAAAAGCTTTTCATGGCGTCATAGTCCAGCTCCCCGGTCATGGCCATGATCATTTCTATGGCCTCTCCCTTCGGGAAGGCGTTTTTATAAGGCCGTTCCGTTACCAGCGCGTCATAAATATCCGCAACGGAGATGATCTTGGCGAAGGGATGAATCTTGTCCGCGCTGCTGCCTACCGGGTAGCCCTTGCCGTTGATCTTTTCGTGATGCTGTAACACGCCCAGCATGATTGCTTCCGAAAATTCGTTTCTCTTTTTCAGGATTTCAAAGCCGAACAGGGTATGCTGTTTCATCAGGGCGAATTCTTCGTCGGTGAGACGTCCCGCCTTGTTCAGCACCTCGTTGGGAATTCTGGATTTCCCCACGTCATGCAGAAGGCCGGAGACGCCCAGATCGTGGATTTCCTGGTTGCTCAAGCCGTGCTTTTTTCCGATGATCATGGACATGGTGGCCACGTCCACGCTGTGCTTGAAGGTGTACTCGTCGCTGACCTTCAGCATGCCGATGTCCACCGCCACCGCGTCATTGTCCGCAATGGTCTTCATCAGCTCGTTTGCCACGTTGTTGGTGGCTTCGGAGAAGTTTTCGGAGTCCGTGTTGTTATAGAGATACTGGATTCCTTCGTTGACGCGCTTGCGGACGCTTTCCGTAAGGGTTACCTTTGTCCGATCCTCCACGCGGCTTTTTTCAATCAGCTCTCTTGTGTACTGGGGGAGCTGCAGCTCCAGCTCGTCCGCATCGGGTTCTCCCTCCTGGATATACACGCCGCCCACGCCTTTTCCCTGAAGATATTCAATGTGAAAATCGTCCAGATAGGCGCCTTTTTCGATGAGGGAACGCCCGGTTCCGTCCACGATGGACTGATCGATCTTCATTCCCTGTTTCAACAAACGTGTACTGATAAACTTTCTTTTGACAGCCATGTATCTTCTCCTGACATTGCCGATCCGAATGTTTGCCTTTGTCCGATGAAAATCTTCCCCCTGTTTCAGACATTTTCTCCCGAAAATCTCTGCCGTAACATAGTATAACACACTTCTGCCCTCCGCCGCAACGGATAGTTTCACGGGTCAGGCGGTTCGTATCGCACAAAACCCTTGCATGTCAGGGCATGTTTCAGTATACTGTAACTGATACGGTTTCCACCGCGGCCCCGGCGGGGATGCCTACGGCCGGGAGGTTTTTTTGTTTTCAGGGCGCCGGTTTTGCAAAAGACGGCGGAAACAAAGGGATCCGGGCAGCAGGGAAAGCGCAGACAGGGAGTATCTTGTAACGAAGGGAACGATCAGGGATGATACTGGAGATTAAGGATTTACACAAAAGCTTTGGAGAAAAAGAGGTGCTGCACGGCATCAGCTTTCAGGCGGAGAGCGGCAGGGCTCTGGGATTTCTGGGACGAAACGGGGCGGGCAAAACCACCACCATACGAATTCTGATGGACGTGTTTCACGCCGACAGGGGCGAGATTTTACTGGACGGGCAAAAATTTGTGCCCCAGAAATACCGGATCGGGTACCTTCCGGAAGAAAGAGGGCTGTATCCGAAACGCCGGGTGATGGATCAGATGATTTTCCTGGCGTCCCTGCGGGGGATCAGCGAAAAACAGGCGAGGCAAAACGCGAAACGGTGGCTGGAACGGCTGGAGGTGGAGGCCTACGCCGACAAAAAGCTGGAGACTCTGTCCAAGGGAAATCAGCAGAAGGTGCAGCTTGCCTCCACGCTGGTGCATGACCCTCAGATCGTGATTCTGGACGAGCCTTTCAGCGGTCTGGATCCGGTCAACTCCCAGATTCTGAAGGACGTGATCAACGAGTTGATCGCCCAGGACCGGATGGTTCTGTTTTCCAGCCATCAGATGAGTTATGTGGAGGAATTCTGCGATCAGATTGTCATCATCCACAATGGCAGCGTGGCCCTGAAGGGGGAATTGAAACAGATCAAAAAGGAGTACGGCAGAAACCGGCTGATCCTGGCCGTGGAAGACCTTGCGCCCGCCCAACTGGCGGAGCGGATTCCCGGGATCCTGGAAGGGACTGCCAGCGTATCGGCGGTGAAACGGGATTTTGTGATTCTGGAACTCTCCGAGGGGGAGGATATGCGCAGACAGACCATGAGACGATTGATCGACTCCGGGCTTTCCGTAGAACTGTTCGGCTCCTATGAGCCCTCTTTGAACGATATTTTTGTGGCAAGAGTGGGCACTGAGAACAACCAGCCGCAGGAGGGGGAAGATCAATGAAAAAACTTTGGATTGTCTTAAAATACGAGTTGAAGGAATATTTTTCCAACAAACCCTTTCTGATCATGACGGTTGCGCTTGCGATTCTGGGGGCGGCCGCCATGTTTCTGCCCAGGTTTTTCGATCTGTCCGACTTTACGGGAGTGCAGGTGACCCAGAGGGAGCCGGAGACTTCGACGCAGGGGGAAAGGGAGTTGTATCTTTACCTGGACGAAGCCGGCATTCTGGAGAAAGAGGCCCTTACCGCGGTGTTTCCCGACGCCGACTGGCAGCCGGTGGAAAGCCGGGAGGAAATGGAGGCGCTGATGAGCGGGGGAGAGCTTTCGGAGGCCGGGCTGGAAGAAACCTCCCGGACGGAAACGGAGGATCAGGATGCCGCCGGTCAGGGGCGCGTTCCCCAGGCAGGTTTTGTGATTACCGGGGAGACGTCATATGAGTACTATGTGTACAATAAATCCATGAATGACGGGAATATGGTCATGTTCGACCAGGTGATGGGACTTCTCTACCGCAGCCGCCACTGTGCGGAGCAGGGATGGAACCTGGAGGAGATACAGGCTATGTACGATGTTCCGATTTCCGTTACGGAACAGGTGCTGAATAAGGATTCCGGTGAAAATTTCTGGTACTGCTATGTGCTGGTGATCACCGTCTTTGTGATGATTACCATGTACGGACAGATGATCGCGGTGGCGGTGACCAATGAAAAAAGTAACCGCGCCATCGAGGTGCTGGTGACCAGCACAACTCCCAACAGCCTGTTGTTTGGAAAGGTGATCGCAGGAGCTGTGGGAGGCGTGTTCCAGGTGGGGCTGATTTTGGGGGCGTTGCTTTGTTCTTACCAGTGGAACCGCCAGATCTGGGGCGGACAACTGGACAGATTCCTGCATGTGCCGGCGGAGGTGCTGGCCGCCTTCGCGGTGTTCGGGCTGGGGGGTTATCTGTTTTACGCGTTCCTGTACGGCGCCATGGGCGCGCTGGTGAGTAAAACCGAGGATGTGAGCAAAAGCGTAGGGGGACTGATGGTGGCGGTGATGGCAGTGTATTTTGTGTCGCTGATACAACTGACCAACGTGGACGGCCCTGTGATCAAGGTGCTTTCCTTCCTGCCGTTCAGCTCTTACAGTACCATGTTTGCCCGGATCGCCATGGGGACGGTGGCTCCCTGGGAGATCATACTGTCCGCCGCGATTCTGTTTGCGTCCATTATGGGAGTGGGCGTAGTGGGGGCCAGGATCTATCGTATGGGAACGCTGCGGTACGGAAATCCCATCCGCCTTACCTCTGCATTGAAGGAAATCCACAGAGACAAATAAAAAAAGGAACCCCGGCTGTCTGGAAAAGGCGGCCGGGGCAGGGAGAGAAAGATTGAAAATTAAAATTTTCAATCTGCGCAAAGATCAGCGCGGAAATGAGGTATAAGATTGAAAATTAAAATTTTCAATCTGCGCAAAGATCAGCGCGGAAATGAGGTAAAAAAATGGAAACTTTGGAATTTCGGTATGACACACAGCTTTTGATCGAGGGAGCCGGTCTGGACGAAGACGAAATCAACGATTACATTACGGAGCATTTTCAGGGGGACTGCCTGCTGGCGGTGGGAGACGATGAATTGATCAAAATTCACTTCCACACCAACGAGCCCTGGAAAGTTCTGGAGTACTGTGCGTCCCTGGGAGAGATTTACGATATTGTGGTGGAGGACATGGACCGCCAGGCCCGGGGGCTGCACGGCTGAAACCTCAGGACTGCCAGGTTACTTCGCGCCGGATCAGCCCTTCCTCGTTTTCTACGGCAAGCGTGTAAGTCAGATCCGGGCTCTGATTCCGCAGCACCGTTGTGCAGGCCTGACCGGGGGTAACCGGGATGCGGCCGATTTTGCTCAGGTAAGCGTGACGGGTATTTTCTACAAGGATTTTCAGCGTCACATCTCTTGTCCCATCTTGATTGACAGTATAGGTTCCCAGAAAAGACTGAATGGAAGCCTTTTGTAGAGGGCATTCCAGGGCGGCGTTTATCATCTGCTCTCCCTGAAAGGCGTTGATGCCGTAAAAGGTGGGCTGATAAATGGTTGTCTCCACACTGAGCGTCCCGCCTTCTTCGGGATACTGGGCGGAAAGAGCCGTATCCCCCGGCGTCAGCAGGCTTAGGCTGGCGCCGTACACCGCATAGGAAAAGCGCAGATGATCCCGGAAAGCGGATTTTTCACATGCCCGGTCCAACTGGAAAGCGCCGATGGAAAGAGGGTGGGCGGTTCGATACAGGGCGCGGCGCCCCAGGTTTGTTTTGGTCTTTCCGTCCAGGCAGAACACATCTATGCACACCATTTTTTCCCCCGGCCCCATGGATATCACGTTGCCGAAAAGAATCTCCAGCAAATCCGTCTGTTCCAGAGAAAACGTGGACGTGGGAAAGAGGACAATGGTATTTTTCCCAACCCTTTGATAATTTAGGGTATTGGGAAGGGTAACGGTCATCTGTTCAAAACGTTCTTCCGTGGTAAAGTCGCTCTCCTGATCGCCCAGAGGGAACACCAGGTAAAACAGGGTCACGCCATCTATGGGCTGCGCTGTTTCCGCAGGTTTCAGCGGGAAGGAGGCCTGGCCGGTGTCGTTGCGCAGGGGAAGATCTTCCGCGCCGGGGTTGGTGATTTGCAGCACCAGGGTCTGGGATACGGGAAAAGGTTCCCGGAGACTGCTGATATAAGTGTGGGAATCAAAGTCTACATTGGGATACATTAACGGCACCTCCTGTTTTGAAAGCAAAAGTTGGATAAAAATAGCTGCTCCGTGTTGAAATCATCGGTGTACTTTAGCTGAAAGCCCACCGTCATGCCCTTGTCGTACACCTGTTCATAGACGCCCTGCGCCGGGGCGTCGATGGGATAGAACGAGGCGTCCTGGGCATAAATTTCCCGTTTGCCATTCTCTGCGGTTTCCCAGGTGAGAATGGCGCATTGATGGGAGGAAAAAGTCCATACGTCCAGTTGATAGGTTTGGATGCCCGCGCAGGAGGGAATGGCGATATGCCGTTCCAGGGTGTACAATCCCGTACACAGGATGGAAACCGTGTCTGTTTTGGCGGTCAGATCAGTCTGTCCGGTAGGCTCCACCTCTTTGTAATCCCCGTCGGTTTTCAGGCGTACCTGATTGGCAAAATGCACCTCCCAGGTAAGCTGCCTCAGGGAATTGACGGAGAAAGAGGCAATGCAGGGCGGAATCAACTGCGCGTAGGTTTCCCGGTACACGTTGCCGTGAGCGTTGCGTATGTTTAAGTAATAATGGGTATTTTGCGTCAGCGTTACGTCCAGGAAACTGTCGGAAAGCTTGGTGTCCGGTATCACTTGTTTGCCGGGAGGCAGGATATAGCCGGAATCCGCGTTTTCCGCTTTCCAGTGCAGAGAAATCCGGCTGCCGGGTGCGCCGCCGCTGGGAGAGGCGTAAAACTTGGCGATATTGGCGTAAATACGCTGTTTTATCAATTCTTGGGACAGGGAAACGCTCTCCAGCCGGGTTACGCCGGGAAACGTCATGGTCAATGGGGCAAAGCCTTCCGGAGAGGTGGTGGTGATCCCCTCCCAGCGGAAGGAAATGATCTGCCCGGGAGCAAGTTCAAGCCGGGAGCCTGGCTGAAGCGCCAACAGCGCCCGCATCCTGTTTTTATGAAGGGGATGACGGGACCATACGCAGGACAGGAACGGAGCCGGCCCGTAAATAGCGCCAAAATCGCTTTGGGCGGCATTGTCGGGAAACAGGCATTCGCTGCTCTGGCCCAAAAGGAAGGACAGCAGGATGCCGCCCTCCTGCGCCTCGTCAAACAGGATGCTCTCGGACGAAACGTTGATCAGGGAAAAGCCCAGATGGCTGATGTGGCGCAGAGCGGCCTCGCCGGATACGGCGTTGGTATCAATGCCGGGGCTGTGAAGCCGGAACAGGACAGGACTTTTGTCTTCTAAAACATTCATTTGTCATTTCCTCCTTTGGGTGTTGCGATGATATGTCCCTCCCGCAGATACAATTTTTCTGAGGGAAAAACAGCCGTGGGATCGGAAGGGGACAGGGGCCGGAGGGGTTCGTTTCCCTCCCTGGAAACGGCGCACCAGCTATATGCCACGGAATCCGAATGAGGAACGGGAATCCCGGCCAGGCTTTCCCCGCTGAGAACGGGAGCGCTGAAATAGCTCACGGAGAGCGCGTCTAGCTGGGATGTAGTCAGGCGGTCGGGAATGCGCAGGGTTTTTACGGGCAGAATCCCTGTGACCAGATGGATCTCCCCGTAAGGATCCGCCAGTAACGTCAATATTTCCGCAGGGGATTCCGGTTTCAGGGAAAGGGTCACCTGATCGTTTCCCTGAAGATAGCCGCTGTTGGAAACAACCTCCGGAAAGCTGTGAAAGCAGTTATAATCGCCGTTTTCAAAGAACCCGTACACGCCGTCTTGGGGGTCGTCCGGCTGACCGATCTGTACCGGTACGGACAAAGCGGTTATGTCTGTGCGGCAGGTGACGTCCATTGTCTCCCCGTCAACATGGCGGTAGCCCTCCGGATCGCCGTACAGCACAAGGCGAAGCGACAGACGAAACATAGCCACGGGGCTCCCAAAATATTCCGTATGGCAGCGGGCATGGGCCCCTGTGCGGATCATGAGCTGTCTCTGATCCAGGAGAGATAACAGATCGGACAGGGCTTTCGGCCCTTTTTGTAACAGGCTCAGCAGAAAAGCGGTCATCTGCGGATCCAGATCCGGCGGAGGAACCGGGGTCTGCGGCATCAGGGGCGCGTTTTGCAGGAGGATTCCCGCGCCGGTCTGCATCAGGCTGATGCTGCAGGCGTGTACGCCCAGGGCGGTGTACACCATGATGCTGTGGTTCAGGTAATTGGTGACCAGATAGCCGCATACCGGGGACGTTTCCGGGGTCAGAAGGCTTTCCGAGATTTCCGCCCCAGAGGCGTCCGCCAGGAACGCGGACAGGGTAAGCGGCTGTACCAGACGGGGCGGCAGCATAACATATCTGACCGGATTGTCATAGCAGGGAGCAAGGAAGTTTTCTCCCGCATAGACGGAAGGGTTGTCAATATCCTGGTAAAAGCCCATTTCGTCTATCAGCCTTACCTTTCGCAGATCAAAAAAGCCGGCGCGTATGGGACCGAAAAGCCCGTCGAAAACAGGGCGGTCCGCCAGCACGGAAGGGGAAAGGCTTTGCAGCCGGTTTAACAAATTTTGTTCCTCCTCCTCTTTGCTGAAAAAATCCATATTCACGGAAGGATCCCTCATCAGCAGACTGCTGCCAAAGCCGTCCAGGGTCTGGGACAGGTATTGCATGAGCTGGGCCTTTTCCAGCAAAGCGTCCGGGGCGTGAAGCCTCCGAAGGGTATCGGTCAGCCTTTGAGCGGCGTTATCGGAAAGAAAGAACCGCCCGCCGATGGGATAGGCGTTTCCGGCAGTGCATAGGTTCTGTGGATCTCCCTGAAAGACGTAATCTCCCCGGGTCAGAGCCCAGTTTTTCAGAGATGGCTCCGGGCACAGAAGATCCGGGTCCGGGTAAAAGGAAGTCTCCCATTCCACAATCAGCGGCGACCAGGAGACGCTGTACCGGGCAAGAGCGGATTGGTCGGGAAAATGCCCCTGAAAACAGCCGTCCTGATTTGCCTGTAAAAAGGCGATCTGGGAGGAAAGCTGGTTTTGCTGAGTCTCACTGGGGGTCAGCCCCGCCTTTTTGTACGCCAGCCCGGCCAGATACGCGGAAAAATCCTGGCACAGAAAAACACATTCCGCCACACAGGCGTAGATATCCTCCTCAGGGCAGGCCTCCGATACTTTTTCCAGCGACCGGGGAACTGCCAGATCGGACGTCTCCAGAGTGATGTGGGACAGGGAGGGGATCTGCCCGAAGGAAAGGCCGGTGATCAGTTGTTCCCTGCTCCGGCAGAGAAGCAGGGAGGACGCCTGGTTTTTCACGGCGCTCTCGGGAGCGGCCTGGGCGGTGACCACCACCGGGTCCACCGGTGTGTAAAAGGCGTTTTCCGATTCCTGGCGTAAGGAACAGGAAAATTGATTCTTAAGCTGCAGCTCCAGGGACGCTATTTCCGACTGAGCGGCGGCCAAAGCGGCGGCCATTTTTTGAGCGTCTTTCCAGACTTCTTCCATTTCCTTCCGGTAACGGGCGGCCTCCGGGGGCAGATCGGCATAATAGTGCAGATACCATTTTTCATAGATCTGACGCTGCTTTTGGAGGTAACGGCCCTGGTTTTGCTGAAGGGCGAACTGCTTTTTCCGGAGAATGCGAAGCTGCCCCCACAGGGCGGGATCGTATTCCGTGTCTTCCTGTCCCTGTTGGATTTGCAGCCCTTCTAAGACAACGGGCGGGTCTGCGTAAAACCGGGACTGGCGGATGTGTTCGTCCGCCGCCTGAGGGCCGCGGAAATGTTCCAGCTCCCGGGCATTGTCTGACAGGTAATGATGCAGAAGACGCTCCTGCTTTTGAGTGGGAGGATGCAGCAGGGCGGCCATGGCTTCCGCCGACGTGTTTCCCACTCCCAGTTTGGGCAGAGTGACAATCTGCCCGCTTTCCGGATCATCCGGGGTTCCCGTGGGGTAAACGTGCTCCGCCCCTTCCCACAGAATGCCGGTGACGGCGCCATGGCAGAGGGCGCGCAGGGGGAGGGCGCCGCCGTCCAGGACAAGCCCCATCGTGTCTTTTAATTGTTCCGGATCTGTCACCAGAAAACAGGGTTCCGTCTCCCCGTGCTCCTGGTACCAGCCGCATACCACATAGGATAACACGCCGTGAGAAAGGCCGTCGTCCGCCACATGATCCGTGAAACTGAAGACGTTCCCACAGGCGGGGGCGTAAGCGGCAAAAAAGGGACTGCTGGGGGAGACGGCGGTCAGACGGGTAAAAGGCTGGTCCGGGTCGGATACGGACGGCCGACCGGCGTCGAAGGAACGCCCCTGAAAACGGTAGGGGCGTTTTGTGTCCTCCTTCCAGGGAATGGAAGGGCTGTCCCTGTTTTCCGGCGTCCTGTCCGCAGACAGGACGTCGCTCTCCACCAGAAAGGTTTTGCTTTGCAGGGCGCCTTCAGGATCCGTCCAGAGCCGGGTGACGCTGAACCGGTTGGGAGCCAGCCGGTAGAGAATGTTGCCGTCTTCCGGATTCTGGACGCCGGCGGTAAAACAGGCCGGTAGACGCCAGTGCAGATAAATGCCGGGCTCGGTTTCCGACGGGGCATCCGCAAACAGGGGAGTTTCCGTGTTCTCCATCACGCTTCCCAGCTTGGTCATATCGTATTGAAAGCCGGAAAAATGCGCGTTGGGGGAAGGCTTTCCCACAGGGAGGGCCCTCACCGTCATGGGGATAAAGATATGGGGCTGTTGGACGGCTTTTCGGCTTGTGGACGGCAGGGTATGGGAGAGAGGGATTTTGCTGTTAGTCATATAAAAGTTCCCCTTTTTGTATCTTGTCTAAGATCAGGGTGTATTGAGCCAGTTTTTCATAGTTGCTATCCTCTCCCGCCACAAGGGAATTGTAGATTGCCTGGGCGTTATAGTCGAAGTGCATATAGGGAAAGGCCTTCCGCCAGCGGTTCACACAGTCGTCCGCCGTTGTGTACGGGGTGGCCAGGATGTCCTTCAGGGAATCGCGCAGGCTGAGCCACCGGGGATCGTCTACGGAAAGATGGGTTCCCGTTTTGAAGTAAAACAGGAAATCGGTGACTTGATACAGCGCATCACGGAAACGGGTGCTGTTGTCAAAGGTCTGATATCCGCTGTAATTACTGATATCTGCCAGCTCCGTCGTATCCAGAGGGAAGACAACATCGTACATGGTGAAGGGCTGATCCACAAAACGGCCGGTGGCCTCTATGCCGACGGATTCCCTGGGCGCAGGGGAAACGGGCTTGTTTTTCTGCCATGCAGGGGGCAGATATTGTTCTGTAAGGTTATGATGCTGATGATCGATCACCCGTTTCCCTATTTTCAGATTTTGCCAGAAGGAATAACCGGTATAACCGCTGTGCAGCATGCTGTCGATCAACAGATGCAAAGCGGTTCCAATCCCCATGTTCAGCGCGTCAACCGAGGGAGCCTCTCCCACCGGCAGTTTTGCTTTTGCCGCAATGTCCTCCAGCAGCCGTTTCAGAAAATCAGGATGAAAGGTAACAATCTCCGGCATATGATCCGGGGAAGGAGCCTGTTTGTCTTCCACCGGATAATGAAAGGGAATCAGGATATCCTCCTTCACCCGGAAGGTGAAACATTTTTGGGGCTGATTGGGGGGAGCTGTGGGCGCCGTCCAGGTATAGGTGGTTTGCAGTTCGTCCGAGGCATACCAGGTAGACATGGCTGTGGGGATCAGTTTGATATATCGGAAGGTGCTGCCCCATATGATCAGATGGCGCAGATGCAGCTTGGTAAGCAAAGGAGTCTCCGCGCTGCCGTTTATGGTGCAGCCGCCGTAGGTGGCGTTGCTTTCCACAAACCCGCAGAATTGGGCGATTTCCTGGGATTCTTCTTCCGTGAACAACTGGGTTGCGTGAAGCACATATTTGAGCATGCAATAATATAGCATTGCCTGAGCCGTGGCATTGGATTCCCGAAAAACAGGCGTCTTCCGTAGCTGACTTAGCTGGGACATCAGGAAAGCGGATTTTTGGTTGGGTTTCGGCGGCTGATAGGGGGAAAAGGTCCAGGGACGTATTTTCTGCTGGTAAGCGTAATCCCCGGCCACAATGCCCTGGGCCACCAGAAACACCGGCTCGTCAAAGGCAAAATGATACACCATATCGTCATAGGGAAGTTTCTCCACGGAAACCACCTGACCGGCATCCAGAGTCATGCGATCCCGATGAAAGATCTGAAGATAGTCCCCCGGTTTCACATCGGCGGCGATCACCGGCTCCCCGTCGGCTTTACAAAGGGTGTGATCCCCGGTGAGACGGATGGAATATCCGCAGGACAGGCACACCTGGTAAATGGTGGCGGAAGGACCGGTTATGATGTCGCGGACCTGCCGGTAGACGCCGTCTCTGGTGAGAACCGAATCGCCAATCTGTATCTTCTGCGCTTCTACGGGGCCGGACGCCGTCTCTACAAGCACGTCCTTTGCCAGACAGCCCCATTGATAAAAGAGACGGTGGATATGCAGGATATTATCGTGTTCCTGAGTTGAGGTGTAGCTTACCAGGGCTCCGGGCATATATTCTATGATAATGGGAAGGCCGCCGCTGATCTCCTGTTCCTCGTTGTTATGGGTTTCTTTCCATTTCAGATTCAATACCATGTGGGCGTAAAAACAGGCATAGGTGGATGTATTCCAAAGTCCGCCGGGAATGGGGTATTCCAGATCCATCGGCCAGCAGGCGTCCTGCTCGGATCCGAAACTGATTGCAAGAGTATCGTTTTGGGTCTGGGTGGTTTTGACCCGGACATATTTTTTGGTAAATTCGTCCCAGGAGGCGAGAAATACGGATTCTCCCGCCGCAGTGACGGAGCCGTCCGCGGCATTGATGTTTTTAACCGCAAACGTGGGGTTGATGAGATTGTTAAAGTAGCTTTGATTCACACATTCAAAGCTGGCGTCTTTTTCCAACTGGATCTCCAGGACAATGGGGAGATGCACCGGCAGATTCTGTATTTCATGACCCGATTTTACATTGTATGTGTAATCGGGACTTTTCATATTGGCTTCCCTGTTGTAAGAGATGCAGATTGCGTCAGCGCGTTCATCCCGTTGATCGGCATGGAGATTCTTCGGATGGGACAGCCGTATTTGCTTCAACTGTTCTGTAATATTGGCGGTCACAAGATGAGAGGTGACAAGGTACCCTCCCAGGCGGACGTCGTTTTCTCCCGCATTGGAAGCGGCGATGAATTTGGCGGTAAACGTATAGGTATGTCCCAGATTGAACTGCTCCAGAGGCAGGGTCAGGCCGAAATCCTGCATGAATTCCCCGTTTTTGTCAGGATAGAGATCATAATAATAGTTCTCGTAGATAATCTCCTCCATTTGTTCGTCATATATTTTGAAATGGCATTCGGCCACGCCCAAATGGGTGCTGGGGTCACAGACGCGCAGGCAGGAATGAATATGGCAGTTCGGCCCGGCACTTACGGAATCGGCATCGGGCATAGAAATCGTGGAATTATCCAACCGTTGATAGCCCCGCAGATAGATGACATTGCCTTTGTCAGCGGGGGAAATGGGATTGGGATCCTCCCGGGATGACCGGTGCTGGCGTTTCAGTTGTTCATAGACGTCCGGGGCATGTTGTTGCAGATGGGATTCTCCTCCCAGGCTTTCCAATATAAATTCATAATGGTCGGAGCGTTGAAAATCAAATTTCACGCTGCCGTTGTTGGCCTTGGCTTCCTTCATGATTCTTTTTTCCAATTCAGATATTTTCATGTGAATCTCCTTTTTTTAT
>CANRIP010000012.1 GCA_947630715.1 uncultured Acetatifactor sp. | reverse complement strand
CTGCTGTTTATTTGTCAAGGTGCTGCCCCGGATTGTTTTCCGGGCCTGCTGCTTTTTGCGGCAACTTAGACATCATACCACGCCTGACTTGCCTTGTCAACAGGTTTTTTAAATTTTTTCACCACCAAACCATACTTTTTAGGGGGTGGAATATTATAATACCACAAAATTTCACAGCTTGTCAACTAATCTGGGAAAATTTCAATATCCACATCCGGAAAGATTGCAGTATCTTCATCTGAAAAATTTGCTGTACCCACATCCGGGAAATTTGCTATATCGGCATCTGAGAAATTGGCTGTACCCCCGTCCGGAAAACTTGCTATACTCACATCTGAGAAATTTGCTGTACTCACATCCGGGAAATTTGCTATACCGGCATCTGAGAAATTTGCTGTACCCACATCCGGGAAATTTGCTATACCCACATTTGAGAAAATGGCAGTATCTACATTTGAAAAATGTCAGTACGGCAAAGGATTTTGGCGCAAAGACTTTTCAGGCCCGCCCCGGAATAAAAAAAGAATCTCGACAGCTCAAGATTCTTTTTTATCCTATCATTCGTTGACAGTGAAACGGAGAAAGAGGGATTTGAACCCTCGCGCCGGTTGCCCGACCTACACCCTTAGCAGGGGCGCCTCTTCGGCCTCTTGAGTATTTCTCCTTAATCCGAACTACGACTCTACCAATTCATTTACGCGCCCTTAGTACCGTGACGCAGAATTCATTATACAGAAACCGGGAAACTTTGTCAATTCTTTTTTCCTGATTTTCCACAGTTCTTTTTTCCTGATTTTCCACAGTTTTCCACAGTTTAAAAAATCTCTCCCTGTTTGCGACAAATAACGATCAAAAAACGGATATGGCATCCAAAGACCGCTCCTTTCCGGAGGTTTTGTCACTGTTCCTGAGCCGTCTGCTGGAACTGCCGGATTGCCGTTTCTATTCTCTGCTTGACCATTTCCGCAATCTCGGGAGTTTTCATCGAGGAATATTCCTCGTAAGGAATGGGAGGCAGATAAATCAGCCGAACCGTAACCCGTTGAATGGAATTTTCGTCAAAAGGCTTAAAAGAATCGATCAACGCACAGGGCACGATAGGGCATTTCGCTTTTACGGCGCTTTTAAAGGTACCGCCCTTAAAAGGCAGGAGTTGGTTTCCCATCTTACTCCTTGTTCCTTCCGCAAAAATCAGGAAATTTCTCCCCTTTTTCACTTCCTCCGCCACCGTATTGATGACTTCCATGGACTGGCGGATATCTTCCCGGTCGATCACCACGGAACGCAGCGCACGAATCACCTGCTTTAACAAAATCACCTGGCTCGCTTCTTTTTTAATCACAAAGGAAAAAGGAACCGGACAGGATTCCAGAAACACAAGCACGTCAAACAATCCCTGGTGGTTGGGAAAAAAGATAAAGCCGTTTTCCCGCGGAATATTTTCGTCCCCGTAAGATTTGATGGTGACCCTGCCTGCGCGGTTGGCCGCTTTGGTAACTTTTTTGATAAAAGCGTAAGCCTTTTCCAGATCATAATTTTTCCGCCTTCCGCTCCACCATATGCCGAGCAAATAATAAGGCACCCTGAAAATCAGCCTCAGCACCATCAGCATAATCCGTTTCATGTTTGCGCAAATCCTTTTCCCTGATTTTAAAGTCTGTCCGCTACTCCCGGCAATATTCCGCTGCCGCGGTTTCATACAGATCATTTCCCGCCGCGTCCACTACAACGATCACAGGAAAATTCCGGATTTCCAGTCTGCGGATTGCCTCCGTTCCCAAATCGTCATAGGCGATAACCTCCGAAGAAACAATGGAACGGGACAATAACGCTCCCGCCCCGCCCACAGCGCCAAAGTATACGGCATGATTGCGAACGATTGCCTCCTTGACTTCCCGGGTACGTCTCCCTTTTCCAATCATTCCTCTCAGTCCCAAATCCAGCAGCGCCGGCGCGTATTTGTCCATACGGCTTGCGGTGGTAGGCCCCGCGGAACCGATTGCCCGCCCTGTTCTGGCGGGGGACGGCCCCATATAATAAATCACGTTGTCCTTCATATCCAGGGGAAGTTCCGCCCCCTTTTGCAGCGCCTCATACATTCTCTTATGAGCCGCGTCTCTTGCCGTGTAAACGGTTCCGGACAGATACACATAATCGCCCGCCTTCAGAGAATCCGAAACCGCCTGGTCAAACGGAACACTGATATACTTATCCATGGATTCACACCTCGGTTTTCAGTTTGCCTTTCCGGCCTTTCCACGAAACATCATTCACAGAACTCTCACCGCATGCCTGTTAACATGGCAGCACATATTGACCGCCACAGGAAGTCCGGCTATATGCGTGGGATAGGTTTCAATATTCACGGCCAGCGCCGTGGTAGTACCTCCCAGGCCTCCCGGCCCTATCCCGGTTCGGTTGATTTTCTCCAAAAGCTCCTGTTCCAATTCTCTTATAGAGGCAATCCCGGAACGCTGATCAACAGGCCGCGTCAAAGCCCGCTTGGCAAGCAGCGCGCATTTTTCAAAGGTTCCGCCAATGCCAACGCCCACAACCACAGGAGGGCAGGCGTTGGGGCCGGCGTCCTTCACCGCCGATATCACCGCGTTTTTCACGCCTTCTACGCCGTCAGCCGGTTTCAGCATAAAAATCCTGCTCATATTTTCACTGCCGAACCCTTTCGGCGCCACCGTAATTCTCACGGAGTCACCGGGAACGATCTGATAATGAATGACCGCAGGCGTGTTGTCGCCAGTATTCACACGGCCGAAAGGATCCCCTACCACTGATTTCCGCAAAAATCCTTCCTGATACCCCTGTCTGACGCCCTCCTGAATGGCATCCTCCAGGAACCCGCCTTCCCAATGCACCTCCTGCCCGATGTCCATAAAAATAACCGCCATGCCTGTGTCCTGACAAATCGGAACCTGATCTTCTCCGGCAATTTTCATGTTCTCATCCAACTGGTTCAGAATCCGGCGGCCCAAAGGGGATTCCTCATTTTTGGCGGCCTCCCTGATCACGCTTACCATATCCTCCGTCAAGGAGTAATTGGCCTCTATGCACATCTCTTTTATATTTCTGGTAATTTCGGCTACATCAAATATTCTCATAACAGTGTCCTGACCTCTACCCGATTCAGGCGGATGCCTTCCGCGGATTTATTCCGCAAGCTGCTCTCTGACTTCATCCAGTTCTTTCTCTGTGGGCTTTCCCGGCGTCCATGAGATCTTTTGGCCATCGTTTCCATACCGGGGGATCATATGCAGATGAAAATGGGGCACCGTCTGTCCCGCGGTTTCACCGTTATTCTGAATCAAGTTGAGCCCATCGCATCCTAACTTCCGGGACATTATGGACGCCAGTTTCTTTGCCAGAGGCAAAACGGCGGCGGCAGTGTTTTCCGGCAGATCATACAGACTGTCCGCATGCTCCTTCGGCAGAATCAGCGCATGTCCTCTGGTGGCCGGATTCAGATCCAGAATCACCCGGAATGTTTCATCTTCATAGATCGTCCGGGAAGGAATCTCTCCGTTTGCAATTTTGCAAAAAATACAGTTTTCTTTTTTCAATGAATTCTCCTCGTTTCTGCGGGGCTTTCCAGAAAACGTCTGCGGGAACCCCGCCGCCGCAGGCCATGGGGTTATTGTTTTATTTCTTCAAAAGGAAACAACTGGTCCAGCGTTCTTAAGATTCGGAATTCTCCTCTTGTCTTCATAACCCCCGACATAAAAGCTCTTTGAAAGCTCATGCGACCGCCCACAATTTCTTCCATGGACGCCCGGTTCAACTGCACTTCCACATCCGGTTTTTCCAAAACTCCATAATAACACTCCAATTTGGAGCCGTGTACCTTGAGCACCAGTTTCTTTTTCTTTTCTTCTATGGCAACGGAGTAATCCGCCTCAAAGTCCGGCTGGGGTTTAAAACATTTGCGGAAAGCACCCAGAAATTCTTCTTCGTTTTCATTTCCTTCTTCGTTCAACATATCCCGGAACAAACTGGTCAGTTCCTGAATATCCTGTTTCTGGCGCTGCACATACCCATCGTCCGCCACATACTGGGAGAGCTGTTCCGATTCCTGAGGCGTCAGATTTGTCGGTTTCGGCACGGCTACCTTCTGTTTCACCACCTGGTTGCTGGCCGGGAAACTGGGCATTCGCTGGTTGATGGTCCGATACAGATTTTCCGCCTTCTTTTCGATAATCCTGATATATTGTTCATTCATTTCCAATGTCACTGTGTTTTCAATAAATCCGCAGATGCCGCTGCATGGCAGACCTCCCAGAATTTCCCAGGCCGTGGATAAGTTCAGCTTTGCCTCCCGCTCTCCCCAGGTAGTGGACATAACCACAGGACACATATAAATTCCGGCAATTTTTTCCTTGTCCCCGTATAGCCAGCAGGCATCCAGAAACTGCTGCATATAACCGCCGATACCATACCACTCCACCGTCGTTGCCAGAATGATGCCGTCGGCGTCCTTCAACGTCTGAGGCAGAGTGGGGATCGTATTCTTCATTTCATACAGGTTATAGCGCGTAACGTTGACCCGCAGTTCCTCCAGAATCTCCTGCATTTTATTCAGGACAAACAGCGTGGGATCGTCTATGATCCCCCTTCCTCCATAATAAATATGAATATTCAACTTTCCACCTCTCCGTTTCTATTGAAAGATGCTTGCTCTTTACAGATTGTTTTTCCGTGATTTCCTTCGTTGGATCAGGCAGACGATACATCCTCCCACAAATCCAGACAGCAAACCGCCCACATGAGCGGCGTTATCCACATTGCCTCCGGAAAAGCCGCTGTAAAGCGACAACAGAATCATCAACATCACTCTGGGAAAAGTCACATTGGGAAGACGCCGATCCCAGAAAAGCACCATCGCCAGCAAAACGCCGTCCAGTCCAAACACCGCGCCGCTGGCCCCAACGGACGCTGCCCGGCTGTGCGTCACAACCTTTTCCAGCAGCGACAAAAAGCCGCCGCAGATGCCGGATCCCAGATATAACAGGCCGCAGCGGATATGGCCGATTTCCTGTTCAATCATGGAACCCAGAAAAAACAGGATCATCATATTACTGGCCAGATGATTCACATTGGCGTGTAAAAACATGGAAAAAAGGATCCTGTCATATTGCCCCTGCGCCAAAACATGATAAGCGTCCAGTTCGCCTCTCGCATAGATCGTTTCTCCCTGAAAAACGCACAGAATATAAACGACTATGTTAATGATCGCCAGCGCTGCGCTGACCACAGGCCGCTGTTTCCCTTTGTTCAATCCACGTCTGTCCTTTCACCCCAGGGAGCCGACTCGATATCCTCCCTGACAGGCATCTTCTCCCTTTGAATATGTTCCATTGTAACATAAGTGATTCCTCTTTTCAATCAATACGTTGGATTCCCATTTTAGCCTCATTTCAGCGCTGGATTCCCATTTCAGCGAAATACCAGCTCCACTCTGCCGCACCTGAGCTCGTCTCCCGTCTCCAGTTTTCTCTTTTCATAGGGCTGTAAGCGCAGACCGTTTTTATAAGTACCGTTGGTGGAGTTCAAATCCTCCAGATAATAATCCTTACCCTCCCGAATAATTCTGGCATGCATCCTGCTGACCGAGGCGTCCGAAAGCACTACGTCCGCCTCCTCCTTTTTCTTTCCAACCGTGACGGTGGGATGTTCCAGACTGGCAATAGATTTCCCCTGAGGCGTATACAGTCCGCGGATCTGTTCCGTTTCCTCCGGCTTTTCCGCAAAATAAACCGTACGCCCGTATCCTTCCTCCGTGTATTCTGCATCGTCCGCGTATTCCGTATCCTCCGCCACTCCGTAACCGCTTAGCGCCCGCTGCATATCCAGGCGGTAATGTTCCCGCGTCTCCCGTTCCCGGCGGCGTTTTTGATCCAAAAGGCCAAGCAGGCCCCTTTTCCCCCCTGTGCCCTGCCTTTTCTCTGATTCTCCGGCGCCCTCCTGCTCCGTTTCCGGCGTCATATATTCCGTGATGTGGTTTCGTGCCTCCCCCACGGGCTTTTTTCTCCATCCCTCCTGAGCATTTTTGAATATCTTTTCCCGTATGCCATCCGCCGTCATTTTTGTTTCCCGCTCCCTTTCCTGTAAAACGTCTTGAATCCTGTCCCGGTTTTTGCCGTAAACCGGCGGGGCGTCGGTGATCTCGCCGCCGTCCCCGCTGATATCCTGCCTTTTTTCTTGCAGCGCTTTCCCGTCTTCAAAGATCTTCTCCTGCAAATAAACGTCCCCGTTTTGTTCCATCTGTTCATACATATGAAAGACACAATCCGCCAGCCCTTCGTCCTGATAGTCGATGTGTTCCACCAAAAAATCAAGAAGACTCATAAAACCACAGTCTCCTTCATAATACGGAAAATACAGGAAAGAAAACACGTTGCTCTCCAGATCCTGAAAGATCTGCTCCGGATACCACAAAATATGGCGGCTGTCCAGCAGAAACCTGTTCAATTCCCGCTGAATCTGCTGCATACTCCACAAAAAGTCCTTCATCCACTCTCGGGTGACGCAGCGTGTGCCAAACATCTGGGCAACGTTTTGTCTGGAAGAAATATCATAATACAAATAGGCCATTCCGTTGATATATCTTAAACTGCAAGGCAGCAGTCCCCTGATTCCCCCTCTGTTCAAAATACAATACTGATACCTGTTTTCTTCCGGTTTTTGATCCAACAGAATCCTTTCATAATTAGCATTCATATTTCTCAGATATTCTGTCTGAAACATAACTCCTCCGTTTCCATCCATCCTCAGGATGCTTTTCTGACATGTACGCCTTCTGATGCCAAGGGCAGATTTCAGGTTCCCTTACTTTGCGCCGCGCTTTGCAGCTTTCGATACTGCCTGATAAAAAATACCGGCGAAAGGCGATCGCAGCTTATTTGCGTGTCAGCCTCCCACACATTGCTGTGGTTCCACCGATTCCATCCGGGGAGCGGAAACACCAGCTCTCCCCGCCCGGTCAGGATCACTTTGTTGGACTTCAGGGAAAGATCCAGAGCGGTAACATCCCAGGCCGCATATTTGTCCCAGCCGATCTGAGACATATGCTCACGGAAAAGTTCCCTGATTTCCTCCTGTTCCATATCCCGGCAGTTTAACTCATGATAACAAAGCAAAAACAGCCGGCCTGCATCCTGCTCCAGCAGACATCTGTCATATTGGTAACAAAACAGATAAATGCCGATCAGCATCACGCTCATAACCAGCGGGAACACCAGCGCAGCTTCCACCGCAAAATAAGCGTTGCATTTTGTATCTGTCCCTGATAGCCTTAATTGTTTCATTTTCGGTTACTACCTCTTTTCGATTGTTTCCCTTTTTGGTTGTTTCCTCTTTTTTGCTTGTTTCCTGTTTCCCCGTTTCGATTGTTTCCTCTTTTCGGTTATTTTCTCTTTTCGGTTGCTTTGTTTGGGAGCACGTTGCCCACGAAAGCCTGACAGCGCTTGAAACCGTGCGCGGTCAAAACCCTTGCAGGGCTCCGTTTCACACGGACGTTTCCAGCAACAATTGAGCCACATAACCCACCCACAGAAACGGCAGATACGGAATCTTTGTGTCTCTGTGCACCCGTTTTGCCGTCAGCAGAACCAAAGAAACAATGGATATGGCAAGAATACTCACCGTGAAACTCACAACACATCTGCGCAGGCCCGCCGACATCCCCAACAGCATTAGAATCACCCCATCCGCCCATCCGGCATGTTTCGACAAGAGCGCCGCCACCGTCAGCATTCCCCCGGGAAGAAGACTGAAAAGCATTTCCGCCGCTGCCGTTTTATCCCTCAGCATTCCCCCAATCCACATCCCTGTCACCACCAGGGCCGTGACCGCCAAAAACCCTATCGAAACCCTTTTTCGGCGAAAATCCATCCAGGCCGACGCGCCCAGCCATATGACCGTACACACTGTCTTTCCCATCATCCAGCTCCCCCTTCCTTTGCGCATCTTGAGCAGGGCGGATAGGTTTCTCCCCGTTTTCTCGGCACTGTCAACACCGTTCTTTTTAAGCCGGGGCAATCGGCCGACGCGTGATACCTCTCCCCTTCTTCCGTCAGGTACAGTGTCCCCGCGGACGGATCCGGATGGCATCTTTCACAGGGGCTATACCGCTCTCCAAAAAGATTGACGGCGCTCTGCGCTTCCTGTCCTGTCACCTGTCTGATCCGGAGCCGCAGATAGGTACATTCCGGATTTTCATGGTAAACTTCCCCGTTTTCAGTCATATAGACCACATCCTCACAGACTTGGTCTGCCTCCGGATTCTCCGGTATTTCATATCCGTTCCAGATATGGACGCAGAAACGATTGGCCATGCGAATGGGCAAAAACGAAACGCTGCTGATCCAGGGCGAAACTGCATAGGTCACTGTCACATCCATTTCATCCCGGGACGAAAAAAGATCGCTTTCCCACAGCGACAGCCCAGCCGATCCGTTTTGTAAAGGGGCCTGATCCAGATATTCCTTTCCTGCGGTTTCCACTAACTGCTCCCTCACATAAAGACCGGAAAAGAAGGGGGCAAACGACTGATCCTCCAGCGCATATCCATAGACGGCGGTTTTGCCGCAGACTTCCCACAGGGCCAACTGCAGATTCCCGTGCAGTCGGATCAACTCGATGGCGCAGCCTAGATGCAGCAGGAAAAATAGAAACAACGGCAGCACAACAGCAGCTTCCACGGTCATACTCGCTTCTGCCTTCCCCAAAAGGAGCGCGGGCAGAGATGTCCCCTCTATGAAACGGGGTTTCCCGCACAGGCGGACAAGTCCGCCTGACCGGAATGGATCCGGACTTTGGGCTGAGTCCGGAAGTACATATGGATCGGTCGGAGAAGGTTTCTTTTTTTGATGGATAGTTGATAGTAGAAGTGTTGTTCCGCTCCATAGAAAGGACATCTCTGCTCACCTCCTTTTTCAGTTATAAGCCCGGTACCGAATCAACTGGTACCGATATCCGTAGCTGCTGCTCATACGGATGTCAAATTCCGCACGGTCGAAACAGCCGTCCAGACAAAACTGACTGTTTCCCGGAGTCATGCGGATATCCGCTTCCACCATATTCATGGCCCGTCCGGTCAGCTTGTCCAGCCCTTCCAGCATTAGAAAGACCCTGAGATAATCTTCGTAGCTCATTCCCAGGCCGGTTTCGGAATAGTCCGCCAGATCTCCGGACAGCGCCGCGTTTAGCCCATAATGCCAGGTTTCTGCATCCTTGAAAAGCGGAATCCGCCCGCCGGCAAAAAGGGTTTTTACGTCATAGACGCTCTCCGCATAAGCCCAGCCCGCAATGATGACCGTCTGCAAAACCAGAGAAAGCTCCGGCAGCGCCAGAATGCCGCAGATCGCCTCCGCCATCAGCTCCACTTCCGCTTTTTTCACAGAATCCGTCAGCAGATATATAACGTTTGCCGCCTCCCGCAAAGCGCATACGCGGTTTGCAACCCCCCGGAGATTGTCGATATCGTTGTTTTTGCCAACAATCAGGTACTCAATCTGATAGCGCAGCGCGTCCTGTTCCTCTACCTTTCCGTACCTTCCCATGTAACGCAGCAGATATTCCTGAAACAAAAACCGCTCCGCCAGCTCCTGCATCCAGGGAGATTCCTCCAAAGGGATATTGCCCCGGCTCACAGCCCCTTGCCGCATCCGTTCATAGACCAGTCCGTCCGTGCTCAGCGTATTGTGGGACAGTTGGCCCTCATCCTCCACCGCCAGTTTCAAAATCCCCATTCTGCGTTTTTCTTCCAGTACCTGCGTGGGATTGTATACGCCGATATGAGGAACCCCTTCCTCATCGATGTATTCGTAATCCCGCATATATTGGTCGGCCGATTCCTTTTCCCGACTGGCCCCGCCGCTTTCCAGGCTGTTGACTTCAATCTGATCCACCCATCCCTTAAGCTGATCCAGCATGGAAAGTCCGATATCGTCCTGTACCGCCTCGGAGGCCCGTCTGCGAAATACGGCTCCTTCTCCGTCCGTTAAAAAAGACACTCTTGTCATTTCTACGCCATCCACCTGAAGGCCGAAAAAATCCCGATATAACAGGGAAGAAAGGAATACCTGGCTCAAATCCACATTTTTTTCCAGATAATACGCCAAATGGGCTTCCGACATCAGTGTGCCGCGCCGGGAGGATCCGTAAGAGGAATCCACCGCAAACAGATTATATTGATCCAGCAGTTGACGATGATATTCCGCAAAGATGCTCTGCATTCCCGCCTCCGCCGCGCAGGACGCCTCCAGGGCGGTTCCGTTCCGGCGCGCGCCTTCGATCAGCGTCAGGCACAGAGACAGAATTACGCCGATACAAAGGGACAGATAGACCGTCAGATACCCGTTCTGTGTCTTTCTTCCGTTCTGTGTCTTTTGTTCGCTCTGTGTCTTTTTTCCGCTCTGTGTCTTTCGTCTTTCCTCCATCAGATTTTTCCTGTCTGTTTGGTAATTTTGGCAAACAGATCATTCACAATTTTAGTGATCTGGTCTTTAAAAAGAATCACAAGCCCTACCAGGACCACAATAATTAAAATGATCTCCACGGTTCCCATGCCGTCCTCCTCTCTGATGAATTGTTTCCATCCCTTTAAATTTTCCGTTTGATTCATACCTCTGCCCTTCCTTTCTGTATTGATATTGCAAACATTCCGTTTCCCGGTTTTGTCCCGACTTTTCTCCCGATTTTTTCCCAACCTTTTCCCGGCCTTCTCTCAATCTTTTTCCGATTTTCTCCCGATTTTTTCCAATCTGTTCCCAATTTTTCCGACCTTTTCTCGATCTTCTCCCGATCTTCTCCCAATTTTTGCCGATCTTCTCTTGATCTTCTCTTGATCTTCTCTTGATCTTCTCTTGATCTTCTCTTGATCTTTTCCCGGCCTTCTCTCAATCTTTTTCCGATTTTCTCCCATTTTTTTCCAATCTGTTCATAATTTTTTCTACCTTTTCTCGATCTGTTCCCAATTTTTCCGATCTGTTCTCAATTTTTTCAGGCTTTTCCCGGCTTCCCTGCGCTCTCCGTTTTCCTGGCCGGCTTTTCTCCTTCTCACAGGGAGGAAAAAGCGGGAACCATAATCATTACCATCACCACACCCAGCATCATAATCATGGGTACCAACAGCTTTGTCCCGGCTTCCTCACCCAGCTTTCTGTTTTGCATGAGCTGTTCTTCCGCGGCCTTGTCCGCCTCCTCCTTCAGACGTTCCAACAAAGCAGAATTTCCTCTCTTTACATTCTGCATCAGGAGAGCGCTGAGCCGCACATATTCCTGACGGCCTGTCCGTCTTCCGAAATGCTCATATGCCGCTCCCTCCGAAACGCCGGATGAAAGCTCCCTGCATGTGATCAGCATTTCTTCGCAGACAGGCAAAATCTCAGCCGATCCGTCCCGCTTTTTTTCATAATCCGCCGCAACCCTCTGGAACGCGCCCCTCACCGTCATTCCCGCCCCCACAAACAGCGCCAGTTGATGAACCAGATCCGGGTATGCCCGCCGCAGACGGTCCTGACGCTGTTCCAGTTTCCGGTGCAGATCCCGATCCGACATCAGATAAATCAGCGCTGCGGCCACAATTCCCATCCCCCACAGCAAAAGGCTTTTATCTTCCTTTTTCCGTTTCCATACAATCGGCTCTCCCTCCCACTCATCCGGCAGAGTCCACACCTCCTCGCAACGGCTTTCCTCCTCCGACAGCAGCAGCATTTCTTCCAGTTCCGCGTGTCGTTTTTCCTCCGCCGTCATTTCCATAGGCAGCACCGTAACCTGGTAAGCCGTTTCCCTTTCATAGCCCTCAAAAGAAATTTCAGCCCGCAGGCATACTTCTTCTTTTTCTGCGCCCTGCACCACTCTCCCGGTTCCGCTCACCACATCCGGTCTGTCGCTGCTCCAGCTAACTTCAAAGGGATATCCCGGATAAGCGTCCAAAAGTTCCATATCCTCCGTCACACAGGAAAGTCCCTGGTTCTTCCCCGCAATCAGCTCAGGTAGCCGATCCAAGAAATCCTCCGCCAGATGATCCAGTTCCTCCGAAGACAATGTCTTGGGGGCAAGCGTGATCTGAAACTCCTGCTCCCCGTCCGCCAGCCGCGCCGTTACCTGAATCTGTGTTTCCCCGTCCGCGTAATCGCCCCGCACAAAGCTGCCGCCGTCTTCCCGGGAACCGACTCCCCAGGCGCTCAGCTTTGCCCCGGCTCCCAAAAGCACTGCCGCCGTCAAAATTCCTAACACCAGAGAAACCTTTTTCACATAGTACTCCGTGCGGATCCACTGAATATTTTCTCCATGATTCAGATGCGTCAGATCCTGATCCACCTGGCGGGAGGAAAACAGCGGGAGCCTGCGGATACAGGCCTGCTTGTACAAAAACATCGCCGCTTTCCGGAATATGCTTTCTTTTCCTGTTTGTTCCTTCATGTTCTCCCTATCCGGACACAGTCATATGGTCCATCACACGTTCCGCCAGCGCAAACGCTGCCAGATATACCCCAAGGCACCCTGTCATGATCCCCACCCCCGCCAAGTTCCCATATAGCGGCGCAAAATACCCCGGATTTCCCAGACCCACATAGGCAAGAATCCCAAACGGCATTATCTTCATAATGTTCAGTTCCATCCGTCTGCCTGACAAAAGTGTCAGAATTTCCTGGCGCTGTTCAATTTTTCGCCCGATCAGGGCGGCGGAATTTTTGATAATCGCCGCCATATTGCCGCCGTTTCGCTTTGCCAGTGAAAAGATCTGCGCAAACTGGTCTATCTCCTCGCAGCCGTTCCGCGCAGCGAAGTCCGAGAGCAGTTCCTCCAGGGTGATATTAACGGCCAGACCCCGTCTGATCTGTTCCAGCTCTTTACAGATCACAGCGTTCTGCCCGTACATCATTTTCATGTCTCTGCCGCACTCCACAAAGGCGTTTTCCGCGCAGTACCCTGCCTGAAGGGCGGCGGCCACGGCCAGGATGCACTCGCGAAACTGTGATGTCAGCTCCTGACGGTATCTCTCCCGCTTTCTTTTCCGAAGATTCCGATAACAGTACACGCCCACCGGAACCAGAGCGGGCAGCGCATACGGGCTGCGATAAAAGAAATAAGCGAGAAACCCCATGGCCGCCGCGGAAACCACCCAGGCTTTCGCTTTTTCGCCCTGTTTCCACCATATCGTGTCACAGTCCCGCCGCCTTAAGCTTGCCTTCACGCAAAATCCCCCCCTTCTTCACCAGTTTCCCCACAATATTTCCCTGCCCGTCCTCCCCCGTCTCCTGAAAGACAAACAAGGGATTTAACTGGATTTCGTTGTTTTCACAGCCCAGAATTTCCGAGATTTCCAGCACCCTTCTGGATTGATCCCGAAGCCTTCCCAAATGTACCACAATGTCCACCCCGGACGCGATCTGCTGGCGGATGGCCGCCAGGGGCAGTTCCATTCCCATCAGAACCATATTTTCCAGACGGGCCAGCATATCCTTCGCGCTGTTTGCATGCCCGGTGGACATACTTCCGTCATGGCCCGTATTCAGACACTGCAGCATGTCAATCGCCTCCTCTCCCCGCACCTCCCCCACAATAATTCTGTCCGGACGCATCCTTAAAGAAGAACGGATCAGATCCCGCACCGTAATCTCCCGGCATCCCTCCACATTACTGTTTCGGGTTTCCAGCCTGACCAGGTTTTCCAATCCCTGCAACTGCAGCTCCGCGCTGTCCTCTATGGTGATCACCCTCTCCTGGGAAGGGATAAAACGGGACAGCACATTTAAAAAAGTGGTTTTGCCGCTGCCGGTTCCGCCGCTGATTAAAATATTATATTTTGCCTTCACCAGCTTTTCTAAGAACCCGGCGGCTTCCTGAGAAAGGGAGTCCATCCGCACCAGTTTTTCCATCGTAATGGGATGATCCGGAAAACGCCGGATGGTCACAATGGGCCCGTTCAGAGCCACCGGATCCATGACAATATTCACTCTTGCGCCGTTGGGGAGCCTGGCGTCCACAATGGGCGAGGCTTCGTTCACTACCCTGTTGCAGCCGGCCACAATCTGCTGGATCACATCCTTCAGCTTTTCCGGGGAGTCAAAGCACAGATCCAGTTTTCTCAGCTTTCCGTCCTGTTCTACAAAGATCTTGTCCTTTCCATTAATCATGATTTCCGTTACGGAGCTGTCCTCTACAAAGATCTGCAAAACATCCAGCCGCCTCATGGAATCAAAAAGCTCCTTCCTCAGCTTTTTTCTGATCTCAACCGGACATACCGTCAGGCATTCCTGGGCCAGCATCACCTCGTCAATGGTTTCCTCCACCTCCTGATCCGTCAGATCCTTTCCAAAGTCCATCCTCTCCTGCACCTTTGCCCGAAGCTCCCTTTTCAACTGTCCATACTCCATGCCGGCATCCCTCCCCTTCGCTGCACCCCACAATTTCCTCCATCAGTTTTCCCGTTATTTCCGCCAAATCCCCCTTCGTCAACTGTTCCGGTTCCTCCGGCAGCCTGCGTATGTGGGAAAGGCTCAGACGTTTTGTCTTATCCAGCACATCCGTATATTCGCAGAGCGAAAGCAGTTGTTCATATTGGAGCAGCTTACTCCTGGCGATCCTGTCCTCTCTGGTGACGGTGAACACCATCCGGCAAAGCCGCAGGATCTGAAAAAGCCCCTGCATACTCTCGCTGAGATCCAGAATAATATACTCATACTGCCCGATTTCCTCCAGTTGCTGAAACAGTTCCATCCATTCCGCGGCAGTCACCGTCAAAAGGTTTTGTCCTGATTTCATGGGAGGAATATAATCCATGGATCCGATGTGTTTCAGCATGGACTGAAGCCTGAGCCGAAACTTGGCCTTCTCTGTTCCCAGGAAGTACAAAAGATCCGCCAGATCACAGGTCTGAAGATCCGGTATCAGCTCCCCCAGCCCCGCGTAATGTTCAAAATTTAAATAGAGCGTGGGATGCTCTCTGGCTAACAATTGTCCCAGAGACAGGGCCATCGACGTCTGCATGCTTCTGTGTACCGGCGAATAGTTGCCGATGAAAACGGTTTTGCAGGCTTTTTTCAGCCTCGGCAGCGGATCGTCCGCAATCTCCATATAGGTTTCCAGAAGGAAACGCAGCACATTTTCCGCTTCCTGATATTTATCCACATACATCACGCCTTCCCAGCGGGCCAAACCGCTTTCGCTCAGCACAATCATTCTGTCCGCCTCCAGGTTCCGAATCTGCTCCGAGCATACGGACTCCGCCACTACCAACAGGCTGATCCGATCCGGCTTTTCCTGAAACAATTTCTGCGCGTCCGTAAAGGTTCGCAGTTCCCAGGGCAGATTCTTCTGCCGTTTCAGAAAATCCGACATCAACTGCGCATATTCTTCCTCCGGATCGCACAAAACCAGCACCCCCTGGTTTGCCGCTTCCCTCTCTCTGACCGTTTCCCTCACAGAATACCTCCCCAAAAAAGCAGCAGACTTACAAAAACAGGGCCGGAAAGACATATTTTGATCCGGGTACTGTCCGTTCCCGGCTTACCGTAAAGTTTCCAGCGCCCCTCCGACGCCACATCCGCCACATAGTCCAGAAGACGGCGCAGGCTTTTTTGCAACTGATGATGGCGCAGCAGCTTTCCCAGGGAAATGAGGGCGGCGATTGCCATTGCGAGTAACAGAAACAGTAAGATTTTATCAGAGGGCAGACAGCCCGCCGAAACGCCAAACAGCTTTACGTCTCCGGCCCCGATGGCGCCTATGCGAAAAAACGGATATAAAATTCCTCCAATCAGCGCCGCCTGCATCGCCCATTCCACTGCCCCACGAATCCCTTCCGCCCGGCAGCGGCCGTAAATTCCCGTCAGCGCCATCAGGACAATGAGGACATTGGGAATTCTTTTCCTGTGATAGTCGAACCAGCAGGCAGCCGCGGACAGTACACACAATACCGCCAAAACCAATCTCATCTCCTCCGCGCTGCTTTTCCATGAAAACCGGGGTGAAATCCCCTGTGAAAATAAGAACATCAGAAACAGAAGTTTCCTACATGACTGTAAGCGAATTATATCTGATGATTTTTAGAATTGCAATAGTGAAAGCATAAAATTTTTATTTTTGTTAAATTTCTACAAAATCTTATAAATTCCAAACCCATAAATGGCCAGAAGACCCGGAAAACCTAAAACGCCGGATGTCAAAACCGTAACGGGATTAATTCCCACTCCCAGGGAAATTCCCAGGGCAGCCAGCCCCGCGTTGACAAAATAAATCGCAATGGTTCCTAAAATGCTGCGCATCAGTACATTTAACAGCCACTCCTTTTTTTGCTTGACCGCACCCATCAAAAGCACGATGGCGCAGACTCCCACAAGCGCCGCCATACCCGGAGTATTCTCTCCCATCTTTTTTGATTCCTTTCGGCAGCGGGCCCTTCCCAGGCCCGTACAGTTTGTTTTCCATAAACCATATGTCTTTGCCTGGATCATTATTCCAAAAAAAGAATTTCAGCCGGCAAAATTGGTATATTTTTCTAATTTTGCGCTTATACTTGTAACAACAAAGCAGAAAGGAATCTTGACAGCATGAAAACTTTTTTCAGTCAGAGGACAGGCAGCGTTCATGAGGCGGAGGAGGATTATACGCCGATCACGCTTCAGGAATCCATAGAAAAAACCCGACAGGCGCTGAATATGGCCTATACGGGTTTTGACAATGCCGTCGAGGAAGACCTGATCGACAGCTATATTTACGAAATTAACGCTCTCCAGAAAAGATACAAGCATCTCACGGATCTTGCGTTGACGGAAACCGTTGCCGCCGGCGGGAAGGAATCAGATGTAAACTCCCCTGTTTGCCCCCTGGTCGGTCAAGTTCTCGGATAACGTGTTTCTGCCATATGTCAGCCCGGCGTAGACGGTCTGGGAATTCTCCATCACCGGCCCCAGACTGTTCTGCGCCGCAATTTTTTCATAAGCGTCATGGAGCGGGCGTATCACCCGTTCCACCTCCCGGAAAGGCTCTGGTTCCTCCTTCCGTTCCCCCCTGGCAAGGCTTCTGAGGCAAAACAGGTATAGCTGCAACAGGGCGGGCGCAGGTTCATACTCCATTCTGAGAGAATTGATCAGCTCGTTCAGACATCCCCTGGTTTTTCTCACGGCCTCATGGAAAGCGATCTTGTCGTCTCCTTCCAAAAGCTGGCAGCTTTCTTGCAGATAACACAAAAGCATTTCATACAGTATCACCACCATTTCCGTCGAATTGGCCTGTGTGATTCGGAAGGTGAACTGCTGCCTGACTTCTCTTGTCATATTACCTCACAATCTGCCGCGCAAGCGGCACGTTCCGCAGACCGGCTCCCCGGCTACTGCAACAGTTGAAGCACCTGCGACGGTCTTTCGTTGGCCTGAGCCAGCATGGATGTGCCGGCCTGGGTCAACACCTGGTAGGTGGTGTATTGTGTCATTTCTTCGGCCATATCCACATCCATAATCCGGGAATAGGCCGCGGTCATGTTTTCCGTCGTTACATCCAGATTGTTAATGGTGGATTCCAGCCTGTTCTGATAAGCTCCCAAACGTCCCCTGACGCCCGAGACATACGCAACCGCGCCGTCCAGTCTGGCTACCGCGTCGAGCGCCCCCTCCTGAGTGGACACGTCGATTTCTTCAATTCCCATATTTTTCAGGGTAATGGCCGGAATATCCATCACCATCACCTGGCCCTCGTTGGCCCCCACCTGTATCCGCATGGCTCCAATCCCGGTAGCGTCAATGACAATGGCGTTTCCCTTAACGCTGGGATCCGTCGGATCCGGCAGCTCAAAGGTAACGCTTTTTACACCGTCCGCATCGGGAACCGCCGCTTCAAAGTCCACCCCGGAAACGTCAAGGCGCATTTCAAAGCCCGCGTCGTCCTTGATGACCACGATATCATCCTCCATGGAAACCTTCGCGCCCTCCGGAAAATCAGGCCCCAGTTCCAGAACCGGGTCTTCGCCTTCCGCGTTCTGCTGCACGAAATAATTTCCGTCCTCATCCTGGCAGATGGTCATTTTGGTAATGGTGTACTCCTTGGCGGTCACATCGTCGGAATAGGAATTGACCTTTACCTCCAGGCCGTTGATATTGTAACCCCGCAGAGAGAATTCCCCGTTTAACAGTTTCTGGCCGTTGAACTCCGTAGTCTCCGCAATTCTGGTGATTTCCTCCTTCAACTGCACGATCTCCTCCTGAACGGTCTTCCTGTCGCTCTCCGACATGGTTCCGTTGGCCGCCTTCAGGGAAAGCTCGTTCATACGCTGGAGCATCTCGCTGACTTCATTCATGGCGCCGTCCGCCGTCTCAATGATAGAGACGCCGTCGCTGGCGTTCTGATTGGCCCTTTTCAGGCTTTCTATCTGAGCGTTCATTCTCTTTGCCATGGCAAGTCCCGCCGGATTATCTTTGGCGTTGTTGATCTTCAGCCCGGAAGATAATCTCTGAAGGGATTCCGCCAGCAGATTGTCATTGTCCGAAAGCGCGTTGTTGGACAACATTGCGGATACATTATAGTTGATTCTCATAATTCCATTCCTCTTTTCTGCACTGTCTGCAAAAATACCTTGGCCACACGATACAATTCCGCATGATCCGCGGATTGTCTTTCCTCCGTCCGCCCTTCCCGGCTCTCCCGGCTTTTCGGCGCCCCCGGATACGATACCTGGATCCGTTCCACAGACCAGATCTCTCCGGCATCTTCTTTAAAATTATCGGCCAGTTTCTGCAATTCCATTACCTCATTTTGACTTTCCGCAATGAAATTTCCGGACAGGACTCCCTGATCCAGTTGAAAATCCGCTTGCAGACGCCTGTCTTCCGGAAACGTAACCCCAACGCTGACCGTCCCCTTTTCCTGGCCTCCCCGGTTCAAAATCAAATGCACTCTGGTAAGCGTGTCCCCCACATACACAGGCAGGAAATATTCTTCCCGCCCCGCAAGCGCTCCCGCCACGGTTAACTGCTTATGCGCAAGCTGCAGGGTGCGCACATCCAGGCTGGTCTGGGCTTCCTCCAGGGAAACTCTCTCCGTATCCTCCAACGCCTGGCTGATTCCCTCTGCGTATTCCCGCACAAACCTCTCCCTGTTGTCCAGAATCTCCCAAAGACGGGTTCCCTGGGCCCGGCCGTCCTCCCGGGAGGGCACAGATTCCACCGGCGCCTCTTTCGCCCCGCTTTCCTCATCCTGAGGCTCCTCCGTCCGATATGACGATCCCGTCACATTTTGGTCCGCGGTTCTTTGCGGGCTCCTTCGCCCGCCGTTTGCAAGCCCCAGGGGATCGAACAGATCCTCCGTTCCGTTTAACAGCGCCTGCGCTGTCAAAAGATGGTCCGCAGTCCCGGAAAAACCGCCTCTTTGTAACAGGGAGATGCTTTCGCCGTCCGCGTTTTCCACCGCTTGGCGCAACTGCTCCAGCTCCCTGTTTCTGTATTCTTGTTCCGCCTTTTCACTATATGACGCATCTGTCATCATCTTCCGGGCGTCCTTCGCGAAAGCCCTGCCAATCTGTTCCGATATGCTCTCTCCCTTCCTGACCAGTTCCGTGAGAGTCCCGAACCCGTCGTCGGCTTTCACATCCACTTTCTTTCTTTTCCCGGTGCGAACCGCGGAGAGCAAATTGGAAAAATTAAGCTGCGCCTGGGTATTGACCAACGCTCCAACCGCCGCGCCGTCAGATTTTTCAATCTGCCGCACCAATCTGTAAATGCCGATAAAGCTTTCACGTTCCTCCTGGGTAATCGCCTTGTTGCTTTCCAGGCCGTATAAAAATTGGCTGTAACGCTCCGCCTCCCGTTTATATTCCTCCGGCAGATCGTCAAAATACTGTTCCAGCTCGGAAAAGCTTTTCTCCAGAGGGTTCACGCCGTCCCGTATCATTTTTAACGCGGCGGCGGGGGTGAGCTTTTCCACCACCGAGCGAACCTGCCGGTCCGCCTCCATAACGCCCGCCAGATTTTCCTGTGTGATATCCATGCGGTTATAGCCCAGAATCCTGACGGCTTTTCGTGTTTCCTCCGTAGGCTCGATTCCCAAATCCTCCAGAATATCGTCCACGTTGGCAAACGCCTTGCGGATGCTGTCACCCAGATCCGCTCTGGGAGAAGTCATCAGCGTCTCGTAGCTGTCCCTGGCTTTTTCATAATTTTCCTGAAGGGCCTTTCCCTCTCCGTGGAATTCCTCCAGCGTGACCGCATCCTGTCTCCCGACCAGCATTCCCACCGTCTGGACAGGCAGGCCCGGAAGCTGAGCCGTGACGGTAACGGCTTTTTGATAATTCCGGTACTTTTCCACGGCCTGTTCATCCACGTCCTGAGGAAAGTAACGCTGCGCCAGTTCCCTTTCCGCCTGTTTCAGCGCCTCCACCAATTCCTCTAAGGGCGCCGTGTCAAGGGAAAAGCCGCTTTTTAACAGCCTGAGGTTGACCTCCGCCGTCATGCGCAGCCGAATTTCTTCCAACTGTCTTCTGGCGGTCACGTCCCCTGACAATTCCTCCCAGATCCGGGGGGACCGGTAAAAATCCTCCACGGCCACAGCCTTCTCGTACAGATTCTCCTCCTTGTCCCTCAAATCCGCGTGGATGGGATCCTTTCCCTCCGCAATGGCGCTTGCCGCCGCCTGAGCGAAACTTTCCTCCGTCACAGGCAGCTCCACCTCCCGCATCTGCTCCAAACGATCCAGATTTTCCGCGGTGAGCGGCAGATTGTTGTCCAACAGCCACTGAGCGTCCTGTCTGGTCTGATCGTTCCCTTCCCGGCCGGACTGGCCGATCAGTTTTTGAATCTGTTCCGTCAGCTCCGCGCTCTGCTCCGGCCCCGCGCTTTTGGTGTAATATCCCCTGACATCCTCCGCGTAAAACTGCGGCGCGCTGCCGGCGGAAACCCCTGCCCCGCTGTTCTGAGCCAGATACAGGTTCCAGATCTCCGGTTCCAGCTCATTGTCGATCAGATAACGGCCGGCCCCTTCGTCCACAGGCTCCAGGCGGCTGGCCATATCCCATGCTTTGGCCACCGCTTCCAGATTGTCGCCGGTCAGGGGAAGATCCGCCTCCTGAAAGCTTTGCGCTACCGCGTTCGCCAGCGCCTGGCTGCCAAGAGCCGCCTCCAGGGTCTCCTTGTCCAAATCATCGGTGTAACCTAAGATCTCCTGGCCGGAACGGGCCAGCTCGACCTTGATCCGATCCACGATGGTCACCGTTTCCTCCGGCTCCATGTCCCGAAAATCAAAGCCTTCCTCCTGAAGTTTCGCGTAATCTTCCTCGGACATGGTATGTGACATCAATGTCATATAATCCTGCTGCACCGCCACGTCAGCCTGTTCCGCCTGGCTCTGGATCTCAAGCAGACTTTTGCCCTTCTCCCTTCTGCCGATACCGCCCCATTCCCGGCCGTCTTCCGCATATACGGCGCCGGGGGCGGCCAGAAAGGCGGCATTTCCGCCGCTGTGCGCCCTGGAAACGTTATGGGTCTTTTCTCCCAGCGTCTTCTCCGCCTCCGGTTCCGGCGAATTCTGCTGCATCCATGTGATCTTCAAAGCAATTCTCCTTATTTCCCCGATATGGTATGATCCTTCCGCGGCTTAAGGTTTCCCGGACACCCGGAAGTCTACTTTATATTTCGGCAGCATGGGAAGGTTTCTTTACGTTAAAAAAAGCTGCCGGCCGGTGGAATTTTCCACCCGGCGCGACAGCCTTCCTAATTCGCTTGCCTGATTCATTTGTCTGTTTCACTGATCTGATTCGCTGGTCCGATTCATTTGTCGGATTCACTCATCTGTTTCAGAATACATACACCGCGGCTCCGTAAGGCGGCAGATCCAGAGAAATGGAATACTCCTGGGAATGGCAGGGCGTCTTTTCCGCCGTCACCTCCGCAGGAAGGGGATTCCCCCAGCCGCCAAACCTTTCTTCGTCGCTGTTTAACAGCAGTTTGTATTTTTTCTTTTTCGGCACGGGAACCCGATAGCCTTCCCGTTTCACCGGGGTCATATTCGTCACAAACAGCAGATTGCCGGTTCCAGCGGAAGATTTTCTCACAAAGGAATAGACGCTGTTTTCATTGTCGTCGGCATTCATCCATTCAAAACCGGCCCAACTGTCATCCAGTTCATACATCGCCGGATATTTGCGGTAAATCTTAAGCAGCTCGCTCACATAATCCTTCATTCCCCGGTTGTTTTTCTCCGACAGCAGGAACCAGTCCAGTTCCCTGGCCTCACTCCACTCCCGTTCCTGGCCGAACTCCTGCCCCATGAACAGCAGCTTTTTCCCTGCGTGGCCAAACATATAAGTATAGCCCGTGCGCAGATTGGCGTATTTGTCCACGGGATAACCGGGCATTTTGTTGACCATGGAGCATTTCAGATGTACCACCTCGTCATGAGAAAGCGGAAGAATATACTTTTCGCTCTCGTTGTAGCTCATGGCAAAGGTCATAGCATAATGATTTCCCTTGCGGTAAATGGGATCCAGTTTCATGTATTCGCAAAAATCATGCATCCACCCCATATTCCATTTAAAGGTAAAGCCCAACCCCTCGTCGCCCACTTCGCCTGATACATTGGGCCATGCGGTGGATTCCTCCGCGATGGTCATAAAGCCGGGATAGGTGCCTCGAACCACGGAATTCATGTGCCGGAAGAACTCAATCGCCTCCAGATTTTTATTGCCGCCATATTTATTTGGCACCCACTGACCGTCCTGTTTGCCGTAATCCAGGTACAGCATGGACGCCACCGCGTCCACCCGGATACCGTCCACATGAAACTCTCTCAGCCAATACAGCACATTGGCAATGAGAAAATTCTTTACCTCATATTTCCCGTAGTTGAAAATCTTGGTTCCCCAATCCGGGTGTTCCCCCAGACGAGGATCGGGATGTTCAAAAATACACTGTCCGTCAAACTGCCCCAGGCCATGGGCGTCTGTGGCAAAATGCGCGGGCACCCAGTCCAGAATCACACCCACCCCCGCTCTGTGCAGCTTATCCACCAGATACATAAAATCCTTCGGCGTACCGTACCGGGAGGTGGGGGCGTAATATCCCGTCACCTGATAACCCCAGGAGCCGTCAAAAGGATGCTCGGCGATTCCCATCAGCTCAATATGGGTAAACTTCATCTCCTTCAGATACTCTGTGATTCTGTCCGCAAACTGGCGGTAATTATAAAAGCCGTCCGGAGTGCCGTCGGGATGTTTCATAAAGGATCCGATATGGCATTCGTAAATCGCCAGCGGCTCCTTGCGCATATCCTTCTGTTCCCTGGCTTCCATCCATTTTTGATCTTTCCAGGGAAATCCGCTTAAATCCGTGATAATGGAGGCCGTACCGGGACGCAGCTCCGCATAATTTGCAAAGGGATCCGCTTTATAAAGCTTTCTTCCGTCCGCCGCTGTGATCAGAAATTTATACATTTCTCCTTCGCCGATGCCCGGGATAAAAAGTCCCCAAATGCCAACCGGCCCCAGCTTTTCCATGGGATTGGCCTCCTGGTCCCAGCCGTTAAAGGAGCCCACCACATGAACCGCCTGCGCGTTTGGAGCCCATACGCCGAAGTACACGCCCTGCTTCCCGTCCTCCCAGGACAAATGGGCGCCCAGCTTTTTATAAATGTCATAATGTGTGCCCTGGGCGAACAGATATTGATCCGCTTCGGAAATGAAAACCTTTTCTTCCGGCTTTGAAATCTGCTTCTTTCCTTCGGCGGCAGTTTCTCCTGTTTTGTTCCTTGTTGTCTTTGCCACTGTTTTTGCCACTGTCTTCCCCCACCTTTCAGACAAAATCCTTCTCCGTCAACAGAATCATGTCTTCTTCATTATAACGCCTTCCCAACAAAACGTCCACAAAATGTCCCAACGTCTTTCTGCTGGCGTGACGGATGGCTTCGTCCACCATCGCTTTTACTTCCAGCACAGTCACCGCGTGATCGATGGTCTGTCTTTCCTCTATCTTGGTGTGCAGGGCCAGCATGCCCAGCTCATCTATGGCATATTCCCTTCCCTTTGCGTAATGTCTGCCAAAGGCTACCAGCATATCGTCGCTGAGCGCCTCCACATTCATACGGGCCGTAAAACAGGAGGAAAGATCCGGGTTGGCCTTCAGGAATTTTTCCATGGCTTTCCTGGTATCCTCCATCACGATAATAATACCCAGCGATTCCCGTTGCAGCTCTTTGCGCAGCGCTCCCGCGCTGTCCTGATCCATGCCGGATGCCTTTTGAATCATCAGAGCGCCGTTTTTTAACTGCGCGAGAACATCCCCAATCTTTTTCCCGTTCAGCGCCTGACCGGAAATTTTCGCTACCTTGCCGGAGAAATTCCGATCCGTGAGCTGTACCTCTCTGATCATATTCTTAGCCAGCGTTGCCGTGTCCATGCCCTCATCGCCGGTAATGATCACATTGCCTGTATAGGCAGCCAGACTGATATTGTCTATGGCCTTTATCAACTGCTCTCTTGCGGATCTGCTCTGAATATAGGGAGCAAACAGTTCCTTTTCCTCCGGGGTAAGGCTCCTGACCTTCGCCTTTTCCCTTTCCACCTGGCGGCTTTCGGAATCTTTGGAATCCGATTTCCGGGTTTCTTCCGATTTCCCGGCTTTCTCCGGTTCCGTTGGCTCCGCGGCGGTTTCTTCCAAAGGTTCTTCGGTTGTTTCCGGTTCTTCGGCTTCCGTCAGTTCCGGGGTGGTTTCCTCTAATTCTTCCGGTTCCACGGCTGTTTCCGATTCCGACACTTCCTCCGCGGTTTCGTCTAACGGTTCCTCGATGATCTCCGTTTCGGTTGATTCTGCGGCGGTTTCCTCCAAAGGTTCTTCTATTTCTTTCGGTTCTTCGGCGATTTCCGATTCTGGCACTTCCTCCACCGTTTCGTCTAACGGTTCTTCGATGATCTCCGTTTCGATTGATTCTGTGGCGGTTTCTTCCAAAGATTCTTCGGCTGCCTCCGGTGCTACGGCAATTTCCGATTCTGGCACTTCCTCCACCGTTTCGTCTAACGGTTCTTCGGCGATTTCCGATTCCGACACTTCCTCCACCGTTTCGTCTAACGGTTCCTCGATGATCTCTGTTTCGGTTGATTCCGCGGTGGTTTCCTCTAGTTCTTCCGGTTCCACAGCGATTTCCGATTCCGACAGTTCCTCCACGGTTTCGTCTAACGGTTCTTCAACGAATTCCGGCTCCGCCGACTCCGCGGCGGTTTCCTCCAGCGATTCTTCCGGTTCTTCCAATTCCGCCTCATCCGCGCCGTTTTCCAGTTGTTCCAGCAACCCGTCTTTTACGGAGGCGTCAAATTCACTGAACAAATTTCCCGTCTGCTGCAAAACCCGTTGACGGACTTCTTCCTCCCGGCGCTCCTGACTCTCCTGTTTCAGCCGTTCCCATTCGGACAAAATGTCCTCTATGTTCATCTGACCCGTGATCTGTTTTTCCACGGTTTCCTTTTCAGGAATCACCAGACTGATCTGTCCGTCTGACTCCTGCGACAACACCTCCGCCATTCCCTTCGGCGGTTGCGCCATCAGTACCTGCTGCGTCTCCGTTTTTCCTGTGTTCTCCCTGCGTAGCTGGTTCATAACCATCTCAGCGGTCTTATCCCTGACCTCATTCGCCGGCGCGGCCACTCCGGAAGACTCCGCTGCCGGTAAGGGTCCGCTCTCTCTTTGAGACGTTAAGTGATCCTGTCCCGGAAGGCCCTGTTTCGGTTGATCCTGGTTCAGCAGATCCTGCTCTGATGGATCCTGTTCCGGTTGATCCTGGTTCAGCAGATCCTGCTCTGATGGATCCTGTTCCGGTTGATCCTGGTTCAACAAATTCTGCTCCGATGAATGCTGCTCCGGTTGATCCTGGTTCAATAAATACTGCTCCGGTTGATCCGGCTCCTTTTCTTCCTCAGGTACGATTTCCTTAAGATCCGGCTCCGGCAGCACGGATCCGCTCAGATCTCCAGTCTCCCCAAAGAACACTTCCGTACTTTCAACCCGATCCACGCCCTCGTCCACATCGTCTTCATTGATGTCTTCGTCTTCCAGTTCCGGGAAATCCAAAGATTCCGTATCCAACATGGGTGCTACAATAGACCGGGTAATCGCCTCCGATTTCGACCGATCCTCCCCCAGCACCTCTTTCAATCCCGCCGCCAGTTCCGCCTGCAGATTGATGGTATTATATTTTCCCATATCCATGGTCTTTACCTGGATATCCAGTTCCTCCGGCCGGGCAGGGCTTTCCGCCGCATTTTCCGGCATGGGAGGATTTTCAGGAACCGACCGGCGGATCGTCTCATAGACAAGAGTATCCCCCTTTAAAGCCGCCTCCTCCCTGGAAACGGTTTCCGGACGTTCCTCCTGTCCGTCATTCTCCCCGCCTTCCGAAACACTCCTCTCCCACTCTATGGCCGCCTGTTCCTGGCCCGCCGGTTCCCGCGGCGCACGGTCGGACGTCACGGTGCTGTCAAACCGATGATCGTATTTTTCCTGCTGTTCCGGCGTCAGAGGCTGAATCTTCCGTTTCAGCTCCATAGCCTGCCATACATATTTTCCCTCGCCAAACCAAAGGATCAGCTCATCGCACACTTCCACGCATTTGGTGGCAAATCCTACCCGGTAATAAAGCAGGGCAAGCTCATAGACCCATTTCTCCCGAAGATCCCTTTTTTTCAATTCCTCCAGCACACTGATGCGATCCTCAAGGTGGCCGTCGTCCTGCGCTTCGTAAATCTTATATTGCAGGATATAGCGGCCCGTATCCTTGGGCGCCACCTGCACAAATTCCTTATAATATTTAATCGCCTGGTCAAACTCGCCCGTTTTCAGGCAAAGCTCGCAGAGAGAATAACAGATCGTCCTGCCGCCCGGCCTTCTCTCATAGGCCAAAAGCAGCACATTCTTCGCGTCCTCATAACGTCTGTTGATCTTATACAGATCGCTGATGGTGCAAAGCATCATCACGCTTTTTACCCGTCTCCAATCGATGACGTCGGCAATCTCCGCAGCTTGCGCGTATCTGCCATCGGCGATCAGATCCTTGATTTCATCCGCTCTTACTTTATATTCATACTTATCCAAGGTAGTCCGCTCCCTATCGTTCCGTAAACCTACTTGCCCGTTTTCCTTCCTGAACAAAGTCATTTTAACATAGTCACCATATGGATGTCAAAAATAATAGACTTATTTTTTGAAAAAAATACTAGATATAGTGGTAAACCGCCGGTGGACTTTACTAAATATCGGAGCGCACTGACACGGGCAGTTGGTTCGCCAATGCCGCGAACTGTTCCAGGGTGAGCGCCTCCCCGCGGACATTGGAAGGCAGACCAAGGCATTCCAAAGCCTTTTCGGCCTGCTCTCTGGAGATTCCCAGCCCCGCAGCGTTGTTTAAGGCGTTTGCAAGCGTTTTTCTGCGCTGATTAAACGCGGCCCGGATCAGGGCAAACAGTCTTTTTTCGTCTTTCACCTTCACCGGCGGCTCCCGGTATCCGGTCAGCCGTACCACGGCGCTCTCCACATCGGGCCTGGGGATAAAACAGCCGGGCGGCACGATTGCCACTATTTCCGGCTTTGCGTAATACTGCACCGCCAGAGACAAAGCGCCGTACTGTTTGGTTCCCGGCCCCGTCCGCATCCGGTCTGCGACCTCCTTCTGCACCATCACCACAATACTTTCCACGGGAGCGTGACTCTCCAAAAGTCCCAGAATGATTGGGGTTGTAATGTAATACGGAAGGTTTGCCACCACCTTCAAAGGGTTTCCCCCGTTTTCTTCCTCCGCGATTCTGTGGATATCCGTCTTCAGGATATCGCCGTTTTGCACCTTCACATTGTGGTATCCCGAAAGGGTTTCGTTTAAAATGGGAATCAGGTTGTGATCGATCTCCACCGCAACCACCCTTCCGGCGCGTTCCGCCAGATACTGGGTCATGGAGCCGATGCCGGGACCGATTTCCAGAACGCAGTCCTCGCCGGTAATCCGGGCCGCGTCCACAACTTTTTCCAGCACATTCCCGTCCACCAGGAAATTCTGTCCATACTTCTTTTTGATTTTAAAATCGTATTTTTGCAGTATCTCCAGCGTATTGTGTGGAATCCCCAGATTCGCCATCCTCATTCCTCCCCGGCTTTCAGAGCGTCAAGCACTTCTTCCAAATTGGAGAACATCCGCCAGCTCAGCCTTTGAATTTCTTCGTCCGGCTGGATCATATCCGGCACCAGCAAAGGACGCATCCCCGCCGCAGCCGCGGAACGGATTCCGTTGGGGGAGTCCTCCACGGCGTAAGCCTGCTCCGGTTGCACTCCCAGCTCCCTGCAAGCCAGCAGATAGATATCCGGACTTGGTTTGGAATACTCCACCATATCGCCCGTCACCACCGCGGAAAAATACTTCTGAAACCCAGAACGCTCCAGGTGATCCATCACGGTGGACCGCCTTGTGGAAGACGCCAGTCCCACCGTCCATCCGTTTCCCTTCAGCCATTCCAACAGCCGTTCGGCTCCCGGCATAACGGGAAGCCCGTTTTTTTGTATGTAATCCCAGAACCAGGCGGAAGCCTCCGCCCGAAAACTGTCATAATCAAAATCCTCTCCGTATGCCTCCAGCACGATCCTGCGGCTCCCGGCGGCGTTTCGGCCGATGCACCGGGGGAAAATCTTTTCCATTTCCGGCAGCCCTCTTTTGTCCGCCACAGCCATCCAACTGTCCTGGCAAATCCTCTCCGTGTCAAACAGTACTCCGTCCATATCAAACACGATCGTTTTCATTCATTTCCTCCAAACCCGGGCTTTTCTGAACTGCCCTTGCCGGCTTTTTCAAACCGACCTTGCCGGCTTTTTCAAACCGACCTTGCCGGCTTTTTCAAACCGACCTTTCCGCTTTTCCAAACCGACCTTTTCGGCTTTTCCGAACCGTCCCTTGCCGGCTTTTCAAACCGTCCCTTCCGGCTTTTTCAAACCGTCCCTTCCGGCTTTTCAAACCGTCCCTTCCGGCTTTTCAAACCGCCCTTTCAGTAATACAGGAAGTCCTCCAAAAAATGAACGCAATTATATACCACCAGCACGTCCGTATCCCCTTCCGCCGCATACTGCTCCAGCAGAGGAAACAGCCTGCCGTTGTAATACCTCAGATCCAGCGCCAGTATCCTCCCGTAATGAGGCGCCAGCAGCGGAATCAGACAGTTCCCGTAGGAATCCTTCAGCACGATCAGCGTCTTGTCCCTGTCATAGCCGGTATCGATCTGGGTCAGCCCGTGGTTGCCGTCCAGGAAAAACCCATACTTGTTTTTGGTATCCAGATGGGATTCCTCATAATAGCTTTGGCTGTCCCGGGTTCCGTCATAAGTGATTTGAGGCGTTACCTCCATCGTCTCCGGAAAATACAGGATCGAATCCGCCGGCCATTTCAAATTCAGCCTGGATTGGAGAGTCCCCTGAAAATCGCCGGCAGCCGTCTCCATCCCTGCCGGATCATAGGCAAAGGGCTCCTCCCCCATGGTCTGCGCCCAGGCGAGATATCCGTAGTAAGCCCCCAGGCTGGTCCAATGATGATCCGTCCGGTAATAGATTTCCTCTCCCCTGTGCCGGCACAGGGCGGAAAACACGTCCACATATCCCCGCTCGCCGGCGATTTCCGACGCGCTTTCCAAAAGAGGCGTCTCGTCATAATAAGGGGCGCAGGCCGGCAGCTTGTCCGTCAGAATATTGTCCGCCGTGGGGATCAGCATGACCGCCGCGTCCCACCGATCCGTAAGAGCCCGCAAAAGCTCCAGCTTTTCCTCCGCCTCCGAGGGAGGATACTCCTGGGGCAGATGCCTTTCGATCAGATAATCGTCCGCCCCCAGATACACGCCGTTTATGGTCCTTTTTCCCAGAAACAGATCCGTCTTCGTCTTGATATCAATCCATTTATCCCTGCCGACAAACTGATCCGTCACATAGGTTTCGTAATCCGACGTATAATCTCCGGAAAGCAGGGCCGCGGCGGAAAATTCCGGCCGGGACGCCAGCACCCGGTTTTCCGTCTCCGAATACAGCCTGTCCCCATGAAAAAGATCCGCCAAGGTAAAAAACAGGAGGATGGACGACAGGACGCATATGGTAAAAACCGCATTTCTTTTCTCATCCACGGCGTTTTCTCCTTCCCATAGGATTAAAATCTGAAATATAAAAAGGGATTGTAGGAATCCTCCACGATCCCGGCGATACATAAGAGCAAAAGCGCCGCGGGAATCACCTTTTCTCCCAGGCGAAACAGCGCCGTCCACACACATCTCCTAGACTGTTCCAGTCTGGAAACGGCCCTGTGCGGCAAGGGCGTGGATCCCACTGCGGCGATCACAAGCAAAACCAGATACTCCCTGCCAAGATACAGCCCATTCCCGTCCAGAAGGCCGCCCATTCCCGCCATAGCCCCCAGATAGCTGACCAGCTCCGTGAAGGAGGGAATGGCAAACAGCGCCCATCCCGCCAGCACCACCCCAAAGGTATAAATCACTCCCACCGCCTTGGGAAACCAGGACAGCGCTCTGTGCAAAAACAATTTTTCCAGGATCAGCAGAAACGCAAACCAAAGCCCCCACAGTGCAAAATTCCACCCGGCGCCGTGCCAGATCCCCGTAAGCATCCACACAATCAGGATGTGGAGCAACTGTCTTGGCAGCCCTTTCCGGTTGCCGCCCAGGGGAATATAGACATATTCCCGGAACCAGCTCCCCAAAGAAATGTGCCACCTTCTCCAAAATTCCGTAACGGAGCCGGAGAGATAGGGATAGTTGAAATTTTCCGGAAAATGAAATCCCAGAATTTCCCCCAGCCCGATAGCCATATCGGAATACCCGGAAAAATCAAAATAAATTTGAAAGGCAAAACCCAGGATCCCCAGCCAGGCCGTGAGCATACTCATCTCCTGAAATCCCCCGTCCATGACCTGATTCCACAGTTCCCCCAGATTGTTGGCCAAAAGGACTTTTTTGGCAAGTCCCGCGCAGAACCGCCTGATCCCCCGGCTGACAGCCGTCACATCCGTCCGGCGGCTGTGAAGACAATCCTCCACATCCCGATACTTTACAATGGGCCCCGCAATCAACTGCGGGAACATGGTCACATACACCCCAAAATCCAGCAGATTTTTCTGTACCTTCGCCTGCCCCCTGTACACGTCGATGGTATAGGACATGGTCTGAAAAGTATAAAAGGAAATACCGATAGGCAGCCCCAGACGGAGAAGCGGAATCCGGGTCCCGAAAACCGAATTCACGGTAGAAACCAAAAAATCTCCATATTTAAAAAACCCCAGCACCCCCAGGTTGACCACGACAGAGACAACCAGAGGGACCGCCGCCCTCCTTTGACCCCGCCATCTTTCGATCAGAAGGCCGTTCCCATAATCCACAACGGTGGAAAACAGCATCAGCAGCACATAGACCGGCTCTCCCCAGGCGTAAAAAAACAAGCTCCCCAAAAGGAGGATGAAATTCCTCATCCTCCCGGGAGCCAGAAAATAACAGATCATAAACGCCGGCAGAAACCGAAACAGAAACACTACGCTGCTGAATACCATGGTCTGTCTCCTTCAGGGAAAACACTCCGTTCGGGATGTCACTCAGTGCTGGATCATATTGCTGATCGTTTCAATGACCAGCTCGTTGACCTCCTGGCAGTGAGCAATGATCACTTCCTGATCCCCTTCCTCGGAAACGGCTGTGGTATCCGCTCCAAGCTGGGAAAAAATCACATAATCGCCCAGCCGCTCCACTCTTGCCCCCTGAATCTTTCCCACATTCTGAGGGTATTGCAAGGTATCGTTTACATTTTTGTCATAATAATCCAGCAGCGCCTGTTCCACCGCGTCCGCCTGATCCTCCACAGCCTTGATAACCATCAGGCAGTCCACGTTGGTGCTGATCATCGGCATTTCCGCAAAATAATCCTCGTACATCTGGGGGGTAATGCCCGTCATCTTCTCCAACTGATCCGGCAGAACAGCCATATTGGGCCAGTAATCCTCCCCCAGCTTTTCCGCCACCGCCTCTTTGATTTCTTCCATCTGCGCGGTCCAGCCGTCTTCGTAATTGTGGCCGTCGGAGACGTTTCCTTCCTCCGGAGGGACGGAGGATTCCTGCGATTCGGGTTCTTTGCCCTCCTGTGCGCTCTCTCCCTGCTGCGTCTGGGAAGATTCCCCGCTATCCCCGTTCTGCCCGCCGCATCCTGACAGGAGCGCGGCCAGCGCGCATGCGCATATCACTATCTGTAATCTTTTCATGAATCGATCATCCCTTCTGCCTCTGACGGCATTTTATTCAGTCCTGTCTCAGAGTCTGCCCCTCTCAAAGCCTTTTTACGCAATTTCATAAAATTTTTACAGACCCGCCGCCCGCAGAAGGAGAGGCTCATTGCCCGTTCGCCAGCCGGCACAGCTCCGCCAGCATCTTCGGCAGCTCCGTCTCCATGTTTTCATTGGAAAACTGACAGGTTCCCACCTTTTTATGCCCGCCTCCGTTATATTTGAGCATCAGGCTTCCCACATCCACGCCGCTGGTTCTGTTCAGGATACTGTGCCCCACGGCGGCAGAGCATCCCTGGCCGCCCCGGCCGCTTACGATCCACACGGAGATATTCTGTTCCGGATACATACTGTAAATCAGGAAACGGTTGCCCGTATAAATGGGATCCACGCCTCTTAAATCGCTGATAATCACGTTTCCCTCCACGCGGGTATGGGCGTTTACCATTTCCTTAAACTTTTCGGTCTGCTCATTGTAAACCTCAATCCTCTCCTGCACGTCCGGCAGCGCCAGAATTTCGGACGTAGACATGGTGCGGCAGCATTTCATCAGTTCCTCCATCAACTGGTAATTGGAGATGGAAAACTGCCTCCAGCGCCCCAGCCCCGTCCGGGGATCCATCAGAAATCCCACCAGAATCCAGCCCTGCGGGTTCATCACCTCATCCACGGTAAGGTTTCCGGAGTCCACCTTATCCACCGCTTCCATCATATCGTCAAACTGGGGAAAGCGCTCCTTTCCGCCGTAATACTCATAAATAATCCGTGCACAGGAGGGCGTAAGCCGGCTTTCTCCCTTATACTTCCCCTCCAACTGGTTGCGTTCAAATTCGCTGGAATGGTGGTCAAACCACAGGCCGCAGCCCTCCACAAAGGGAACGTTGGCCAGGCAGTCGTTTTCATCCACTTCCACCAGTCCATCCTGAAGATCCTTGGGATGCGCAAATTTCCAACTGTCGATAATGCCCGCCTCCAGCAGAAGCGCCCCGCATGCCAACCCGTCAAAATCAGAACGTGTCACTAATCTCACCTGTAATTCCTCCTCATTCTGCCATATATCGCCGTTTGGGCGTTTGCCCGCGCACAATGCCGTCTAATAAACACAGTATAGCATATTCGCTCCCTTTCGGCAACGAAAATAAAAGACGTAAACAAGGAACATTTCAAAATGGAATCATGCGAATCCTGTAAAGCACTTCAACAAGTTTCAGATTTCTTCAGAAACTCTTAAGCGGTTTCTTCAGAAAGAAAGCGTATGATTTTTACAGTTGTACAACCATAAAGGAATGCGGCATATCTCCGCAGCAGAGTGCCAAAACAGGGCCAGGGGAAACATCGGGGAATTCCTTCTTGACCCTGAAACCAAAAAAGAATAGATTGATACATAGAAAGAAAGGTGCAAAATGGATACGTTTCATAAAACGGCGTTAAAAAAGGTTTTACTTATAGTGCTGTTTGGCGGAATGACGCTGACAATTCCTGCTTGCGGCAGGGAATCTCAAAATGCGGGCGCAGACCAGACAGATGATGTACAGACATCAACCCAACAGGTACAGGCGGATGATACGGGACATACGAAAGATACCATGGGTATTTCTTATGAGGCTTTGCCAATTACATATTCTTTGGACAATTCTTCCAGAGTGATGGAATCCAAATCGGGGGTCTTTACGGGAAATTGGGACAGTGACGGCGCGGAAGATACGCTTATGATTATGACCAGGGAAGAAGAAGGCTCCGAGATGATTCAAAAGCTGGAACTTGTTCTGTCGGGATGTTCTAACCCCTATATCATTGAGAATGCGGATTGTGATTTTATAGACATTCTGGCAGGGAATTTTGACGGGGATGAAGATGCGGAGATTCTTCTGTTGTTCGATATGCGGTATGCGGGAGCAAACGGCTGCTGCGGTCTGTATCTGCTGGACAAAACAGGATCCGAGTATGTGAATGTGGCAGAAGGCTTTTTCACGGGTTTTGATTATACGATGGAGGTACAGACCGGGGAAAATAGCGGTTATCGTATTGTCAATGAGAAAAGCGGAGAGGTATTTTTTATAAAGGAAGAAAATGTCTATGAATCTGCCATTGCGGAAGTGACAGGATGGTATAATCTGGAGATTCTGGAAGGAACAGAACAGGATTATATACGATTGAAACAGTACGTTGCCGGGGATGACATGACGGATCATGTGGGCGATATGGTGACGGTTCTTTCGGCGGGGAATGGTGGACTGCTCCTGTTGGACGAGACGTTAAACCGATAAAGATGTCACATGGGAAAAGGTACGAGCACGGCAATATGGATGCCTTTGCCATTGGGCGGACAGAGAGCGAGGATATCGTATGGAAAGGGGAACCATTTTGATCATTGAGGACAATCCGGATATCAGGGAAGGCATCCGTATCCTGCTGCAAAGTGAAGGCTACGTTGTGGTAGAGGCGGCGGACGGTGCCGCAGGACTGCGTCTGTTGGATGGGAGGATAGCGCTCGTCATACTGGATATTATGATGCCCGGCCTCTCTGGCATAGAGACTTGTAAGCTGATCAGGGATAAGTCAACGGTTCCCGTCCTGTTTTTGACTGCCAAATCATCGGAAATGGACAAACTGCAGGGCTTTGGGGTAGGCGGAGACGATTATCTGGTCAAGCCCTTTTCCTATATTGAGTTAAAGGCAAGAGTGGGTGCGCTTATCAGGAGGAATCAAGTCTATGACAGCCATCTATCGAAAGGTGACACGATGGTCTCGTACAAAAACCTTCAGATGAACGCGGAGGACAGGGTGGTGTGGAAAGACGGCATACCCATTGAACTGACGGAAAAGGAACATTTGATCTTAAAACTGCTGATGGATTATCAGGGCAAGGTTTTCTCTGCGGAAAATCTCTATACGAGCATATGGCAGGAACCTTTTTTGTATACATCAGCAAACACCGTGATGGTCCATATCAAAAATATCCGCTCCAAGGTCGAGAAAAATCCGCAGCAGCCGGAGATTATCAAGACCGTATGGGGAAAGGGGTATAAGATTGGGTAAAATAAGGGAAAGCCTGACGAAGAAGATGATAGCGCTTGTTATCAGCGGTTTTGTGATAGCGGTTGCTTTCTTTGGGATCGTTTACTATGTGGGCAATGAGTATGCAGATTATTATTTTTATACATCAGGCTTTATATACAGAGCGGAGGAAGGGGACATAGGAAAGCTGCAGAAGTTTATTCTTGCCAATGAGATCGGAGCCGATGATAAGGAAAGCATTATGGACTGGGTTGAGTCGCAAAATATTGGCTATATTACCATATCAAGGGAAAACCAGCCCATTGTGGGAATTTCCAATACAGGGAGTTTTTCGCTATTAGGAAATGTAGAGAGGGATTTGAATATCACATGGCCGTATTTTCATCAGGTGGAATTCGCGGATGGGCCTGCGGATGTGTTTATCTATAACGGATATGCCGAAAAGTATTATGTTTTGGTAAATATCATGGCGGCCTTTACGGCTGTACTTTGTTATGTCCTTTTTCTTTTCTGGGGCATCAGAAAAGAAGTCAGGTATATTGTCCTGATCAGGGGAGAAATTTCCAAAATGCAGGAAAGCGATTATGAATACGGTATCACCGTCAAGGGGAGGGACGAGGTCAGCGCACTGGCAGAGCAGTTAAACAAGATGCGGGAAGCTATTCTGACGGCCCGGAAAAAAGAGCATGCGATGAAGGTTTCTCAGGAAAGCCTGCTGCTTGGTATGGCTCATGATCTGCGGACCCCTCTGACAAGCCAGACCGCATATTTGGAAATCCTGCGAAACAGCGATCGGATATGGGGGGATGAGAGGACTTATGCGGAGAAAGCTTTCGCAAAAGCTGTGGAGATCAAAGAACTGTCCGAGCAGCTCTTTGAATACTTCCTCACCAGCACTGCCGAAGGAATCAAATTGGAAGAACCCTGTGAAGCAGAATATGCCATTGGGGAATATCTCTCGGAGATGGTTTATCTTTTGGAACATGCCGGTTTTCAAGCCGATATCGGAGACTTATGCTGGAAACCGTTTAAAGTGTCCCTGTATTCGGAATATATTGGTCGGATCAACAATAACCTTTATTCTAATATTGTAAAGTACGCGGAGCCGCAGACCACGGTAAAGATATGGATCGAGTACCGCGACAGGGAAATCTCCTTACACATTTCAAATGCTGTGAATCCTGATCCTGCCATCACCTCTAAGACAGGGATTGGGCTGAAAAATGTGGCGGAGATGATGGAGCAGATGGGTGGCAGAGCGGAAGTTCAAAATGATGCAAAAAAGTATGATATTGCATTAATTTTTCCGTTCGCAAGTAATGACCAGGCGACGGATCCGACTTTCTTGGGATGCGGGCTTTGACGGTCAGACAGGACTATGAACAGAGGTGTTGACAGGAGACAGCAAGTCATGGAGACATGCTGCCTCGATTTTTGTGTGGAAACATTCCCAAATTTGCATTTTGAGAATGACAAAACATCCCAAATCATGTATACTTTCTATTGCGTCCCGCATATGGCGGGCATCCTTACCGTCCGCGGGCCGTACCGCCTGCGCCGGCTCAGAGAGGAAAGATCCAGTATGAACACCGAACCGAAATCATCCAAATTTTCACTGATCCCCTACCTGCTGCAATATCGGTGGCATTACGCGGCCGGAATTGCCGTGCTTTTGCTGGTAGATCTGGCCAGCCTGTCCATTCCGCAATACACGGGGGAAATCATAGACGGGCTGTCCCAGGGGACTCTCTTCCACGCAGGCCCCCTTTTGATCCGCGTCTTTTGCGCGGGCCTGATTATGACGCTGGGCCGTTTCGGGTGGAGATACTTCATCGTCGGCGCCTCCCGGGGCATCGAATACCGGCTGCGCAACGACATGTTCGCCCACCTGGAAACCCTGTCCGCCCGATTTTACAACAGCCATAAAACCGGAGATCTGATGGCCCATTTCACCAACGATCTGCAAGCCGTCCGCCAGGCGGCGGGCATGGCCGTGATCACCGCCTTTGACGCCGTGGTCATGACGCTGATGGTGCTGGTGAAAATGATCCTGTATGTGGATCTGAAGCTCACCGTGTTTGCCTTTATCCCCCTGACTCTGGTGGCGGTGGCCTGTTATTTCTACGGCATCGAATCCCGGAAAAGACAGTTGAAAAGACAGCAGGCCTTTTCCGATCTGTCCGACAAGGTGCAGGAAAGTCTGGCGGGCATCCGGGTCCTGAAAGCCTTCGTGCAGGAGGAAGAAGACCGCGCCTCCTTTGAGGCCGCCGGCAAAAACAGCATGGAAAAAACACTTTCCGCCGTAAAGCTGTGGGTAGTGGTCGGCCCCTTTCTGGACGCGGTGACCGGGATCAGCATACTGCTCACCCTGGCAGTAGGCGGACGCATGGTATTAAACGGCCAGGTCAGCATCGGTCAGTTCGTGGCGTTTCAGTCCTATATCGGCATGCTGGTATGGCCCATGATCGCCTGCGGGGATTCGGTGAACGCCTTTACCCAGGCCGCTGCCGCCCTGAAACGTATTTCTCTGATCTTTCAGGAAAAACCGGATATCATAGACAGTTATCCCAAGGAGCTTCCGGATCTTGCCTGTCTGAAAAAGGATCCCGGCCTGCTTCTCCGTTTCCCTGGCATGAAACCCTTCAGCGAGCTTCGCCTTCAGGGCGGTATTGAAATCCGGGATCTCAGCTTTACCTATCCCGATGGCACATACCCGGCGCTTTCCCATATCAATCTGCACATCGCCCCGGGAGAAATGCTGGGGATACTGGCCAGAACCGGCAGCGGCAAATCCACGCTGGCCGATCTGCTGCTGCGGGTCTATGACTGTGAAAAGGGCGCCATCCTGCTGGACGGCAGACCCATCGACGAATACCCTCTGGAGGTGCTGCACAGAGACACGGCCTATGTGCCGCAGGAAAACTTCCTGTTCTCCGATACCCTGGAGGAAAATATAGCCTTCGGCCTGGAAGAACGCATCGACGAAGATCCCACCCTCCGGGACCGGATCCGGCAGGCCGCCATGGATACCTGTATTCACGACAATATCATGGAGTTTCCGGAACAGTACCGGACCGTCACGGGGGAACGTGGCGTCACTCTCTCCGGCGGCCAGAAACAGAGAACCGCCATTGCCAGAGCCCTGTTAAAAGACGCCTCCATTCTGATTCTGGATGACTCCCTCTCCGCCGTTGACACGGACACGGAGGAACAGATCCTGCAAAACCTGATACGGCTCAGGAAGGGAAAGACCACCATCCTGATCGCTCACCGCATCTCCACTCTGAAACAGGCGGATCACATCGCCGTGCTGGAGGAGGGAAGGCTTGCGGAGTACGGCACACATCAGGAGCTGACGGACAAAGGGGGATTTTACGCGAAAATCTGCAAACAGCAGGAGCTGGAACAGGAGCTTGCCGCCGCGGATTGACGCGCCCGGCAGGAAACGGCCGTTCAAACGGCAGAAAGGGACAACATGAAGAACTTCACCGATGATTCCACAGAATCCGAATACCGGGGAAACGCCCTGCGAAAACTGCTCGCCTATATGAAACCCTATCTGGGATGGTTTTTTCTGTGCCTGATTCTGATCCTTGCCCTGACGGGCCTGGATCTGTACCGCCCCATGTTGATCGGAGACGCTATCGATCTGTTTGAAGCGGAGGGGAATTATGACGTGATCGTGGACACAGCCATAAAATACAGCGTTGTGCTGGCTTTGGGCTTTGTCTTCAATATCACCCAGGCCTGGATCCTGCAAAAGACAGGCCAGAAGATTATTTTCACCATCCGCCGGGAGCTGTATCTGCACATCCAGTCATTGAGCAGCCGGTTTTTCGACCTGACCCCCGTGGGAAAGCTTGTCACCCGAGTCACCAACGACGTGGAGGCGTTAAGCGAAATGTACTCCGGCATTCTGGTGCGGCTGTTTCGGAATATTGTAAAGATTCTGGGCCTTGCCGGAGTGATGCTCTTTCTGGACCGGAAACTGGCGCTCATCTCCTTTGCGCTTTTGCCCCTGGTGGCGGCTCTCACGGTTTTGTTCCGCCGGATCGCACGGGAAACCTATCGGCTCTCCCGCACCAGACTGACGGATCTGAACACCTTCCTCTCCGAAAACATTTCCGGGATGCGGATCATCCAGATTTTCGGCAGGGAAAAGAGGAAATTTCAGGAGTTCGACGACAGGAGCGGCAAGCTGTACCGGGCCTATTACAAGGAAATGATGGTGTTCGCCATTTTCCGGCCCCTGATTTACCTGTTAAGCGTCCTGTCCCTGATGGTAGTGCTCGGCGTCGGCAGCAGAGAGGTTCTGGGCGGCTCTATTTCCATCGGCGTACTGTATATTTTCGCCCAGTACATCCAGTCCTTTTTCGATCCTATTCAGGAGCTGGCGGAGCAGTTTTCCACCTTGCAGTCCTCTCTGGCGTCGGCGGAAAAAATCTTTGCCATCCTGGAGGAAGAACCGCAGGTCAGGGAGCCGGAGAACCCGGTAATCCTCCCCCGGATCCTGGGACGGATCGAATTTTCCCATGTGTGGTTTGCCTATGACGGCGAAAACTATGTGCTGAGAGACGTGTCCTTTGTCATCGAGCCCGGTCAGAAGGTGGCTTTTGTGGGTGCCACCGGCGCGGGCAAAACCTCCATCTTAAACCTGATCGGACGCTATTATGACATTCAAAGGGGAACGATTACCATCGACGGCACGGATATCCGGCTGCTTTCCAAAAAGCAACTGCGAAGCGCCATCGGCCAGATGCAGCAGGACGTGTTTATCTTCCAGGGAACCATAGAGAGCAATATCCGTCTTTACAACGAATCCATCACACGGGAGGACGTGAAACAAGCGGCGGAATATGTAAACGCATCCCGCTTTATTGAAAAACTGCCCCGGGGATACGAGGAACCCGTATCCGAACGGGGCGCTACCTTTTCCGCCGGAGAGCGGCAGCTTTTATCCTTTGCCAGAACCCTGGCCCATAAACCCGCCATCCTGGTTATGGACGAAGCCACCGCCAACATCGATACCGAGACGGAGCTGTTGATCCAGGAGGCTTTACAAAAACTGATGGAAGGCCGCACCACCATCATGGTGGCCCATCGGCTTTCCACCATCCAGCATGCCGACTGCATCATGGTAATGCACAAGGGGAAGATCCGGGAGCGGGGCACCCATCAGGAGCTGCTTGCCCGGAACGGCATTTATAAAAAACTGTACGAACTGCAGATCCACCATGATGTCACCGCATAAAACTACCTTAGGATTCCAGGCAGACCACCCGGTTCTTTCCGGCATCCTTCGCGCTGTAAAGGGCTTTGTCTACCCGGCTGCACATACTGTCGGCGGACTCTCCGGCCACAGCCTGAGTGACGCCCACGCTGACCGTCTGGCAGCCGGCATTTTCAAACTGCACCGCAGAGAAGTCCCGGCGTATCTGTTCCGCCGCGTCCATGGCCTCCTGGGTGGTATGCCCCACCAGAAGCACCATAAATTCCTCGCCGCCCCATCTGCCGGCGCATCCCTGCGAAAAACGGTCCGCCGTACGCCTGAGAATATCGGACAGGGCAACGATCACGTTATCGCCCTCCTTATGTCCGTAGGCATCGTTTACCATCTTAAAATTATCAATATCCAGCATGATCAGATGGACGTTTCCATGACCGGCGCCGTTTTGTTTTTCCTCCAGGGCGCCGTTGATCCGCCGTTCAATTTCCGCACGGTTGTAAAGCCTGGTCAGTCCGTCGGTAATGGCCGTCAAAAACAATTTCTCGTTCATGGCCTCCAGTTCCGCCGTAGACGCCTCGATAAACGATACAAAGCGCCAGATCATGGGAATCTTGTTCAACTGGTGAACCGTCGGGCCGCAGAAATCAATCCGCTCTCCCGCCGGATCCCCTTCCCGCATGGCCACAATGACCAGCGTCACATTAAAGTTCAGCATGGTGCCGTCCATCCGCAGAAATTCCCCATGGGTGTAAAATCCCGCAGTGGACGCAACATCCTTAAACATCACGGTTTCCCTGCTGATGTTCGCATCGCCCCAAAACGCCCGCCTGGCGGCGCAGGAAAACGTCTGGATGACCTCCGGCTGAAAATCCGCGATCTTCTGGCCGTCATGCCGGATACTGTTCAGTATGGTATCCGGATCTCCGTACGCAATCTTGACAAAGGCGTTTTCCTCCATATCCGAGGACATCACAAGGGAGTCGTCGTCATTGACGGCAAGGGGACATCGCAGAATGTTCACCCCTTCCCTTTCCAGGAAAAGAGGAAACTCCAGAGTATTGGAAAAGAAATTCTCGTTTTTTTCAATATTCAGATATCTCTTATACACTTCAAACGCGGGTTTGCCGTCCAGCTCATACAGAATCTCTTTGTCCGCCTTGGTGATCCGGAACCTTCTCTTTAAGGGTTTCCACCCTGCGATAAAGGTGCTGTATGCGTGGAAATTATCGCCTCCCATCATCAGAAAGACGATCCCATGCTCCACAATCCCGTTTCCCTTGGAAAAAACATAAGCCGTTTCATCGTCCATATTGGGATTGAAGGCGCCGCCGCCGAAAACCTGGATATCCTTTCCCAGACCGCTCATCTCGTCGCAGAAACCCTTCATGGACATATTCATAATCGTGGCAAGCATTTCAATGGAATTGACCCAGGGATTTTCTTCACAATGTTTTTTCAGATCGTCCACGGCGTTTTGATAATTGTCTTCTGTAAAAGGATATTGCAGCAGTTTGATCTGCGTGGATCTGTACTCAAAAACGGTGCATGTGAGAAGGATCTCCCAGCTTGTCAGCTCGCCGTCCAGAATGTTGGCGTTTGAGGTACACCCGAAATACAGCGCCGACGGCATATGCTGGTCCAGCAGAGCGCAGACGTGGGCGATATGATCCCGATTCATATCTTGCGAGTAAATCCGAAACACCTGTTTATATCCGGCATTGTGACCGCACCACTGACGGATCTCCTCCAGGTCTTGCAGAAATTTCCTGTCATTCTTGTAAGTCAGGTGAAATTGTTTCACTTCTTTACTCCTTATACGCGGTGTTGTTTTTCGTCCCGGCAAAGTCCGGCTTTCTCAGAAGAACCGGAAACCGCGGGCTCTCACAGAAAAATACGTCTGATATAGTATATTTTACTACATTACCTTGTTATTGGAAACAAAAATATTCATTTTTTACTTAAATTTATGAGAAAAACGCTGCCGTCACAGCAGCCGGATCAATTCCCGGCAGCGGTTCAGGGCGGCGAAAAGCTCCTGCCGCCTGGGCATGGCCAGATTGCCCGGCGTCTGAGCGCCGCAGAAAGCGGAAAACCCTTTTTTGTCGATTTCCCCATACAGGCGCTCCACGGCCTCCCGCAGCGTGTGTTTCCCGTCAAAGACGCTCCGTTTCAGATATTTCACCATGTAAGCCAGCGAAGTCAACTGCTCCGGATCCGTCAGTTGCTCCACATAACGCAGATCCACCGTCTCCCGGTTGATACAGAAACCGTCCCTGCCTAACGTCTTGATTTTCACCCGTTCTTCTTCCGCAAAGGACGGATCCCGCCCCGCCGTTCTCTGGAAAGAGGGCGCGGCCGCCTTTTCCGGCTCCTGGGGCGCAAGGGGAAACTGTTTCGCCTCCTTCCGGGCGAAATCCGTAATTTCCAAAGGCTCGTACTGTTTCATCTGGATCACCCAGTCCGATTTATGGAAGTAAGAGCCGCAGCTCCCCGCCACCAGGACGGTGGAAATGCCCCATGTCTCGTACAGCTCTCTCACACGGTCAATAAAGGGGATGATGGGCTCCGCCTCCCGGCTGACCACCCTCTGCATCAGCTCGTCCCGTATCATGAAATTGGTCGCGCTGGTGTCCTCGTCGATCAAAAACAGCCGCGCCCCCATTTCCATAGCCTCCACCGTGGCGGCGGCCTGAGAAGTGCTGCCGCTTGCATCCTGCGTGGAAAAGCAGGAGGTATCCCTGCCGCTTGGAAGGTTGCGGATAAACATGGAGATATCCGACTTCTGAATGCTCCTGCCGTCTTCGGCGCGCAGCTTCATGGCGGTGTCGTCCGTGATCACAAACTCCCGCCCGTCCCCGGCGATATGGTTGTACACTCCCAGCTCCAACGCTTTGAGCAGGGTGGATTTCCCATGATAACCGCCGCCCACAATCAGCGTAACTCCCTTGCGGATCCCCATGCCCTTCACCGGGCCCCGATGAGGCAGGTCAAACGTCACCTCTAAAGACGCCGGAGAGCGAAAGGGCACCGCGTCCTTCATGGGCAGAGCGGAAACCCCCGATTTCCTCGGCAGAACGGAACCGTTGGCCAGGAAAGCGCAAAGCCCCATTTCAGACAGGTTCTCCCGGATAAACTGCTGATCGTCCGCCAGATCCGCGGACGCTTTCAGTTCCTCCCGTCTGTACGCCTGAGAAAGCGCCGTCTGCCTGACACACACAGGCAGGAATTCAAACAAAATTTTCACCAGCTCGCCGGAATTGATCGTCCTTCCGTTGGCCGGAAACCCGATTTCCATGCGCAGGGTCACATCCCCGCTCTCAGGATCCACCTCACAGGCGCTCCGCCGCAGAATCTCCTGCCCGGGGACGCTGATCTCCAACAGGCCGCTTTTCCCGGATCCCTTGGCTCGAAAGGAATATTCCCGGATCCTGGCCGCCAGACGCCGAAGAAGATGGTCCTCCAGCGCGACCCGCCTGTGATCGGAATCATAAAAGCACCTGTCAAACCCCGCCGTCTGCCCCGGCACCAGAATGCTCACCTTAGAGGGCGCCGCAAAGGGATCCCCCTGCACATGGTCGATGGAAAGAACATAATGCTCAAACCGATAGCTTCCCCTGGTGTCTTTATATGCCGGGTAGGGCCTGTGATCGATCTGTCGTAACAATTCCTGAAGCTGCGCCGCTGATTTCATTTAGCCTCTTTTCCGCCGCCGGAGGGCGGCATTTGATTGACACAAAAATACCGTCCCGCCCGGATCCTTCCCGAAACGGGGACGGTTCCCCTTTATTATAAAGGCACTTTTTCCCTGTGTCAAAGAAATGCGGCGAACTTTTCTTTTTTCGTTCCCTTCCCTCCAGAACAGGGAAGGGGCCTAACAAACGGCGGTTCCCACTCTTTCTCCCTGCCGGACCGGCACTTCCCATCCCTGGGCCGACGCCTGGAAAAGACGTTCCGGCAGTACGGCCCGGCCTTTTTGCAGCAGCACCAAAACGGTGGAGCCTCCGTATAAAAACATGCCTTTTTCCTGTCCCCTGCGCACCGTCCCGCCGCCGTGATGATTGTGGATTTTTCCCACCAGCATGGCACCCACCTCCATCTGCACCAGAGTGCCGAAGTTTTCCGTCCGAATCCGTGTGTATTCCCTGCAATTTTCCGTGAAAACCGGAAACTCCCTCAGGGCGATCGGCCGTACCGTGTGCAGCTTTCCCGGAATAAAGTAATTATCTCCTTTTACGCCGTTATCCACATAACAATATCTGTGATAATCCCCCACCGTCAGGCGATACACCAGGCAGATCCCTCCCTCGAACTGTCTGCCGATCTCGTCCCCGTCAAACAAGGAGCTGAGCGTATAGCGGCTTTGTTTCACCGGAATCACCGTATCCCCGTCGATCCGGTAAGCGCTGAGCAGACCGTCGCAGGGCGCGATCAGGGCGTTCGGCCGAAGATCCACAGGACGGCTCTCCTTCCGCAGCCTTCGGCAGAAAAAATCGTTAAAGCTTTTAAACTCCGTTTTGACACAGTCTTTCATGGAAATTCGGTGAATCCTGATAAAAGGACGGATCAGCGCCCTGGAAAAAGAGGAATCTAAAAAAGAGCCTGCCGCTGAGGAGAAGGCCCTGGAACAGAACCATTTTAAAACCATCCTTCCCACCTTACAGCGGTAGAGAAACGTAAGCAGAACGCCGTCCTTTTCCGGCTTGACCGGTGCCCTCATCCGATTTTCCTCCGAATCCTTCCCGGTTCGTCAGCGCCCGGTTAAAATAAGCGTCAGAAACAGAAATTCCGCCGCTCCCACCGCCACCATCAGGGAAATGCCCTTTAACCCCGGTTTTCTGATCCGATGCTTGGAGACAAAGCAAAAAGCGGTGAAAAGCATGACCACAAAATACACCGGCGTAATATCTCGGGGAATCAGGTACTGAAAGAGCAGAATCGCCGGAAAAATCAGCGCGGCCGTGGTCACCGGCAGCCCGGTATAATACTTTCTGCCTTCCGCCGTGTCCGTTTCCCCTTCCGCCATCTGCCTTTCTTCCTCGGTCACGTTAAAATAGGCGAGACGAATCAGCGCCGCAAGGGAATACACCGCCATGACGGCGTAAAGGAGAAATGGCAGGACAACGAACGCGCCGTTCCCAGATGTTTCGGCTGCTCCGGAAACCGGCGGACAGGCCCTGACCATGGCGTTTCCGATACACACCGGCAGCACCCCGAACGCCGCCAGATCGGACAGGGAATCGATCTGAATCCCGTATCGCTTTTCAAAATCCGTCCTGTCCTTTTTCCTTCTCGCCACCCTGCCGTCAAAAGCATCGCAAAGGCCGCATAACAGAAGGAACAGCACGGCTATATAAGGATTTTCCGGCTGCTGCCAGGAGACCAGAATCCCCAGAACCGCAGATATGAAAGAGCCGTATGTAAGCAGAACCGTGTAGTCGAATACTCCTATCATTTCTGTACCCTTTTCTTTTTTCTGATGGTGTGGATCACTCCCACAAGCACCGTGGCCGCGCTGATCAGCATGGAAACGTAAAAGGACAGCCCTCTGCTGACCAGTTCCAGATTGACGGCGGACGCCTCGTCGCTGAAAGCCCGAAATCCGTCGATCAGCAGATAATCCGCTACGCCCATTCCCCCGGGGATAGGCACACTGTAAGTTCCCACCGCCGCAAACCCCTGGGTAAACCAGACGTTGAAGGCCTCCTTTTTGTCTCCCCCAAAGGCGAGAAAGACAAAAGCCGTTACGGAAATCTGGGAGATCCGTTGCAGCAGATTCCAGCCAAATACCTTGACAAACATCAGCTTATGTCTTCCCATCACCCCCGCGCACCACCGGTATTGCCACATGGCATGGCGGAATTTTTTCCTTTTTGCTTCCACATGCCGCACCAGATGCAGCCTGCTCCCCAGGTTCAGAAAGAATCCGCAGACCGTTTCCAGGATCCGGGGCTTTGCGATCAAAACACAGAACGCCAGCGCCAGGCAGCAGAGAATGCAATAACCAACTATCATAAACATTCTGGAAATCCAGTGAAAGCTTAAGAAAACCGAGGATTTGAAACAAAACCCCGCAGTACCCACCGTCAGCAGAGCCAGCGAGTGCATGATCAGGTTGGCCACCAGCGAGATGGTCACCACCATCCCCGGGATCTGATCCTGCATCATAAAAAAAGCGCTGGCAGGCTGTCCGCCGGTAGCGGAGGGCGTGATGGCGGAAAAATAAATGTCCGCGGCCGAGTACAAAAATCCCCGGGCCAGATTCTGCCGGTATCCCAGAGCCCGCAGAATACATAAAACCGCCATTCCCTCAAAGAAAATAAAACCGAACATGGCGGCAACGGCAGCCGTCATCCACACGGGAGACGCGTTTTTGAGCGTATCCATAAGCTGGGTAAAGGAAAAACATTTACTCTGAGAAATGACCGCCCAAACGCTCAATATTGCCAGAGCCACAAAAACCAGCCCCCAAATTCTTCCTTTCTTCATTCCGGTTCCCCTCCCGCAGAGGGCGCGCCGTCGGCAAAGGGAATCCTGTCCGCTATCCGGAACCCAATTTCCACCGCCGCAACGCCTCCCGCTATATCAATGAGGACATGCTGTTTCACCAACACGGTGGAGGCAAACACCAAAATCGCCGCCCCAAACATCATCAGCACATACCACCTTTTTGCCCTCCTGCATTTCATGGCCCCTCTGAAACAAACCCAGCTTTCCAGGCAGTGAACCGAAGGAAAGCAGTTGTCCGCCGCATCTAACGAATAAACCACGCCAACCAGCTCGTTCCAGATGCCTCCTCCCCGCAGGGCCTCCGCCTCCGGCCGGAACCCCTCCACCGTTGTGGGAAACAACAGAAAACAGGCAAGAGCGATTCCCTTGGCGATCAGCTCCCCGGTCAGAATCCGCAAAACCTCCCTGCGGCTTCCCTTTGCGATCCACACAAACCCTACGACCCACTGAACATAGGCCAGCAGATAAAACAAGATGAAAACAGGCAGAAACGGCAGTTTCCTGTCAAGAGGGCTGATCAGGCTGTAATGCGCCAGCCCCCGCGTCACCAGACGCGAGCCAAAATAAGCAACCCCATTCGCAAGCAGCACCAGTGCCAGCATCCCCCAGGAATACCCGGGCAGAAACCCTTTTTGTTTCGTCTTCAAATCAGGCCCCCCTATCCCTTGAACTGCCTTCATCTCTGGAAAATTATATCTTCGATTATGCTTTCAGTCAACCGCGGGAACATTAAGATTTCCTAAAGCACCCCCGAATTAATTCTTAACGAAAATCCCTTCCCCATCCCCCCGCCTGGCAGGCCCTGCGTTTCCATCCAAGCGCCGGTCATGAAAAAAGGCGGTACAGTTTCAGGGAATTGTCCCAAACCGCCCTGCGCACTTCCTCCTCGTCCATCTCCTTCACGGACGCCAGCGCGGAAACCACCAAAGGCAGGTACCGGGAATCGTTCCGCCTGCCCCTGTATGGTTCCGGCGCCAGATAAGGACAATCCGTCTCCAGCACAATCCGGTCCAAGGGTATGTAAGCCGCCGCCTCCTTCAGTTTCCTGGCGTTGCGAAAGGTTAAAACCCCGCCGATTCCAAAATAAAATCCCATGTCCAGATACTCCCTGGCAGATTCCTTTGTATAAGAATAACAATGGATCACGCCGCCGATCTCCTGCCCTCGCGCCGCCGTAAGCAGATCGGCCGTATCCTTCGCCGCGTCTCTGGAGTGGATAATCACAGGCTTTTGCAGTTGCCTTGCCAGCTCCAACTGTCGTTGGAACCATTTCTTCTGCACCTGGCGGTCCGGGCTTTCCCAGTGATAATCCAGCCCGATCTCCCCCACCGCCACACACTTTTTGTTTTGGCAAAGGCCAAACAGCCGTTCCATATCCGCCTCCGTCAGATTCTCCGTTTCGCTGGGATGGATGCCGAAAGCCCCGTAGAGAAAGTCATATCGATCCATCAGAGCGTTGACTTTCTCACAGGAGCCGATGCTTGCCCCCACATCGACCACCGCCGCGATTCCATGCTCCTGTAACGTTCCCAGCAATTCCTCCCTGTCCCCGTCAAACGCGGAATCATCGTAATGGGCGTGTGTATCAAAAAGATCCGTCATGTTCCTTTTCCTCCGATCATACCGTTCTATGGTCCTTTGCAGCTTTCCATCCGCTGCCGTTTTGGAAAGTCCTGACAGGCCCAAACCGGCCGCCTGTTTCGTCCCTATTCTATCACAGAGCGCCTTCCCCAACAACCTGGTCTTCTCCCTTTTTTCCCCCTTTTTCCTTTTTTCCCCCGCCTCCTCCAGCCGGGCAAAACCGGGAAAACAGTTGTCCTTTTCCTTCGGTTATAGTATACTTTTTTCAGTTGGGAGGTATCTTATGCTGTATCTGATGAGACATGGAAAAACGGAATGGAACCAGAAACACAAGCTCCAGGGAAGAACCGATATTCCCCTGTGCGAAGAAGGAAGAATCATGGCGGAAAACGCCGGTAAAGAGTACGGAGACGTGCATTTTGACCTATGCTACTGCTCTCCCCTGATCCGGGCCCAGGAAACCGCTCAACTGATGTTACAGGGCAGAGACGTCCCGGTGATCACGGACGACAGACTGACGGAAATGGGGTTCGGCGTCTATGAGGGAATCGAAAACTGCTTTCTCATCCCCGACTGCCCCGTAAACGTGCTCTTTCAGGCGCCGGAGCAGTACACCGTACCGGTGGAGGGCGGGGAAAGCTTTGAGGAATTGTTTGCAAGAACCGGCTCCTTCCTCCAAGAAATCATATATCCCCAGTTGGAGCAGAACAAAGATATCCTGATTATGGGGCACGGCGCCATGAACGCAAGCATCATCTGCCAGGTCAAACACTTGCCCTTACAGGAATTCTGGACGTTCAAGCTCGGCAACTGCAAGCTGATCCGCGTTTGAGAAAACCCTCCAAAGGCTTTGGCGGTTCACCGGGGCAGCAAAAAAAGCAGAAAAAAAGCACCGACCCCAAGGCTCTGAGTCCTCAAAATCAGTACTTTATACTCCCCGAAGGGAGCGCATGCACCGCCAGGGGCTCGAACCCTGGACACCCTGATTAAGAGTCAGGTGCTCTACCAACTGAGCTAGCGGTGCTTTCCCATATGCAATCGGAAATTTTGGTAATTCACAACGCAAATGTTATTATATTATATTGCCCCGGTAAATGCAAGCTTTTTTTAGAAATTTTTACCCATTGGGCTCATCCTTGTTAAAATGGGGCTGCATGGTCTGAATATCAAAGGATACCAACACGCCTCTGCCGCCATACATCTGATAGAATTTTTTGACCACCCGGTCCGCTACCTTTTTTCCGTTTTCGATATCCGTATCCAGCAGGATGACAATATACTGGATACTGCTGTACCTGGTGCCCACGTCCACCATCCGCAGCGACGAGGCCGCCGCCAGCTCCAGCGCCCGCATGGATTCCTCGAAACCCGTCTCCGGTTTTTTGCTGCCATCTCCGGTCAGGGTAAACAACAGGGTCTGCACCTGTTGATGATTTCTCTTGACGCCCCTGGAAATATAAGTATACAGCCGCTGGAAATCCGCATATTCCACCTTAAAAATCCCGCTGTCCGGCTCATCCATACGTCCCTCCAGCATGGTGCGGATGTGATCCAGATCCGTACCCGTGCTGAGAGTGCTGTTTTTCTCCTTTTCTTCACTGTAAAAGGTAAAGGCGTTCTTGCCGTTGCGCTTGACATAGTACAGCGCCTTGTCCGCATTGTTATACAGGGCCTCAAAATTCCTGCCGTCATCGGGGGATACGGCCATGCCTATGGACACGGAACTAATCCCGTTGCATTCCAGCTTTTTCAGGTTGGCAGCCAGCATTTTCAGAATGTTTTCCGCTTTTTCGGATACTTCCTCACGGCTTGTCATATCCGTCAGAAAGACAATGAATTCGTCCCCGCCCAGACGGCACACCACATCGTCCTTCCCGGTGTTCAGTTTCAGCACATCGGCAAACGCCCGCAGCGTCATATCCCCCGCGATATGCCCGTAAGTATCGTTGATGTATTTGAAATTGTCCATGTCGATCATCAAGAACGTACCGGGGCGGGCTTCGCCCAAATATTTTTCAATCTGCACCTCGGCATAATTTCTTGTATACAAACCGGTCAGAGGATCCGTAATCGCGTTTTTCTGGGCGTCCGCGGCGTATTCCGACAGCACCTTGCTGAGCAGCGCGCTGCTTTCGCTGGCCAGGTCATCGTCCCAGATGATGTCCCCTTTCTCCTTAGACACGTCAAAACCGTTTTTCAGCATTTCCAGGAACAGATCCGTCAACTGCGGGTCAAACTGGGTTCCCCGTCCTCTTTCAAATTCCTTTACCACCTTTTCCGAGGGCAGCTTATGCCTGTAAATCCTGTTGGACGTCATGGCGTCGTAGGCGTCCGCAATGCCGATAATTCTCGCGTAATAAGGGATTTTATCCCCTGCAAGCCCAAAGGGATATCCCCTTCCGTCATAGCGCTCATGATGGTACAGCGCGCCCTCCGCCACATTCTTGATCATGCGGATATCCTTTAAAATATCGTTTCCGATCACAGGGTGTTTCTTGATGATCCGGAATTCCTCATCGCTGAGCTTGCCGGGCTTGTTCAGGATCGCATCCGGCACCCCAATCTTCCCGATATCGTGCAAAAGCCCCACATAGTGAATATTCTGCACCTCCTGCTCCGGCCAGCCCAGTTTCCTGGCGATGGCGGAACAGCACTTCGCCACCCGCATGGAATGCCCCGACGTATAGGCGTCCTTTGCGTCGATGGTGTTGGCGATAACCATAATGGAATTTAAGGATACCTTCTCCACCAGCCTGGTTTTTTCCTCCAGCCTGCTCTCCAGATCATTCTGTAGATCCGCCAGCTCGATAATACGGCTGATACGGCTGAGCATCACCATGGGGACAAAGGGCTTGGTAATAAAGTCAGACGCCCCCAGAACCAGGCATTCCATTTCGGTTTCCGGCTTTGTATCCGACGTCAGGAAGATAATAGGCACTTTTCTCCACCCGGCATGGGACTGAATCCTTTTCATGGTTTCCCTGCCGTCCATATTGGGCATATGGAGATCCAAAAGCACCAGCCGCGGCAGACGCTCCTCCATATAAGCGAGGGCCTCCTCCCCGGACTGCACCGTATGGATCTTGTAATGCTCTTTCAGAATGTCTCCCGCCACCCGCAGATTAAATTCATCATCGTCTACAATCAAAACATCACAGGCTGTCTTCGGCATTTTTGCCTTCTGGGTCTTTCCAGCCTTTTTTTCCGTTTCCGACCTGGCAGTCTTCAAGGTTTTGCCTCCTTATCTTTCTACTCCCCCTGTGACAGCCCGCCGCAACCCCCTGGCGGCGCGGCTGATGTTCCACCGTGTTTCCATCATAACATAAACTTCCTGTTTTTGCTATACATACATCCGTTTTTATGGCGGTTTTCTCCCCGCCGGAACCCTCTGCGGATTTTTCGCTGCCCTTACATCAGGCCGATCACAATGCCGACCGCCGTTCCGATCCCGTATAACAGCGCCAGGATCCGGAGATTTTCCCCCGGATTACGGTTCACCCGAAACAATACCAAAACCCCCACGCCCGAACCGGATAACAGCCCTGCCATGGCCGCGCCAAGGTTCATCGCCCCCTTCAGATACAACTGCGTGATCAAAACGGAACCGGCGCAGTTTGGAATCAGTCCCACCAGGCCGGCCAGCATGGGGCCAAAGACCGGGTGATTCAAAATCAAATTCCCCAGAACATCCCTCCCCACGAAGTGGAACGCCAGATTGCATACAAAGGTGATGATCAGAAGAAAAAAGCCGATCTGAGCCGTATGGATCAAGGCGGAGCGAACCACGCCCTTTTCACAGTGGCAGTGCTCCTGTTCACACAGATCATGGATGTGAGAATACTCCTGTGCCTTCCCTCGTCTGCACAGAATATCGATCATGATCCCGGCCGTAATCCCGATGACGGCCTTGGCAGACAGGATCCTCAAAATCAGTTCCAACGGCGCCTTCTCGGAAATCAGGATGGGGAGCATTTCATCGGAGGTGGAAAGATAAACCGCCATCAATGTGCCGAGCGAAATCACCCTGCCCGCGTACAGGCCGGACGCCGCCGCGGAAAAACCGCACTGGGGCACGATCCCCAGCGCCCCTCCCAGCACCGGTCCCAGCCGTCCCGCCTTTCTTATAATATGCTGCGTCTTCTCTCCCGTTTTGTGTTCCAGGTATTCCATCACCAGATAAGTCAGAAACAGAAAAGGAAGCAGCTTTAACGTATCTGTCAATGTATCTTTGATAATTTCCGGCATGATCCGCGCCTTTCCGTAAAAATGTTTTCCGGAGGGAAATGTCCCGCAGCCTCTCTGGGCCATTCGTATCCGGAGTTATCACTATATCATCACCTGACCGGACAGTCAATCTTTTTTCCCAAAAACCGTGCGTTTTCACCGCACCCCTTGCCGCACCCTTTAACCGTGCACTTTACCGCGCCCTTTTACCGCTCCTCCACCACCTGAAAGATGTAGAATTTCAAATAATAGGACTGATCCGCCGCCCAGAGGATGGGGTGGTCGCAGGCCTGTGTGCGAAATTCCACCTGTCGCAAGCGCTTATGCGCTCCCACGGCCGCCTCCCGGATGGTTTTGGCAAACAGCTCCGGCTCCATGAAATGCGAACAGGAACAGGTTGCCAGGAATCCCCCGTCCTTCACCAGTTTCAGCCCCCGCAGATTAATCTCCCGGTATCCCTTCACCGCGTTTTTGACAGAATTCCGGGACTTTGTGAACGCGGGAGGATCCAGGATCACCACGTCAAACCGCTCTCCCTGGGCCTCCAGCCGGGGCAGCAGCTCAAATACGTCCTCACAGACAAACCTGACCCTTCCTTCCAGCCCGTTTAATCCGGCGTTTTCCGTGGCCTGCCGCACGGCCAGCTCCGACGCGTCCACACCCAGCACTTCAGACGCTCCCGCCATTCCCGCGTTCAAGGCAAAGGATCCTGTATGGGTAAAACAGTCCAGAACCCTTTTCCCTTTGCAAAAGCGCCGGATGGCCGCCCGATTGTTTTTCTGATCCAGGAAGAAACCGGTCTTCTGTCCGTCCTCCACATCGACGATGTACCTGACCCCGTTTTCCCGGATCTCCACCTTGGTGTCAAAGGGTTCTCCCATAAATCCCTTGACTGGCTCCATCCCCTCTTGAAGACGTACCTTCGCGTCGCTCCGTTCATACACGCCGCGGATCATGACGCCATCCTCCGCCAATACCCTCTTTAGGGCGTCCACAATCGTCTGTTTCCACCTGTCGATTCCCAGGGTCAGCGATTCCACCACTAAAACGTCGGAAAATTTGTCCACTACGATGCCGGGCAGGAAGTCGGCTTCCCCAAAGATCAGGCGGCAGCTCGAGGTGTCTATGGCCTGCTTTCTGTATTCCCATGCGTCCCGCACCCGGCGTTCCAGAAAAGCGGCGTCAATCACAGCGTCCTTTTTCCGGGAGAGCATCCGCACGGCAATTTTGGAGCGCAGATTCACATATCCCCAGCCCATGCAGTAACCGTCAAAATCCCTGACCTCCACCACATCCCCGTTTTCAAACTTTCCCATGACGGAGTCAATCTCATTGTCATAAATCCACATTCCACCGGCTTTCAGGAAACGGCCTTCTCCCTTTTTTAACGTCACCACGGCACGGTACATAAGCTTTTCTCCCCGATCCATACATTTCCCCGGACGAAACCCTGCCCTCCCGGGGACGAATCCTACTCCCATCTTATCCGCTTTGGCGGTGAAATTCAATTTGAATTTCAGATTGATGCAACTTTGATCACAAAATGATGGCAAAAATTAGTAAATTTGATGCTTTTTCTGTGCATTGGCATTTTAGGATACTGTCATACCAGGAATCAAACGAAACGATACAAGGAGGTTTTCCATGAACAAACACCTGTTAAAAAGAACGCTGTCCTGCTGCCTGGCCGCTTTCCTGCTTTTGGGAGCGGTCGGTTTCCCGGTTCAGGCCAAAGAGGAAGAAGAAACGCAGGAGGACAAAATGCTGGCGCCCTACTTTGTCATTCAAAACGGCGAGGAGGGAGCGGAGGTGGAGCATTTCCCCTTAAAGGCCACCAATGTGGACGTAAATATCAGCGGCATGATCGCTGAAATATATGTGACGCAGACCTACGCCAACCTGGGAAGCGTTCCCATCAACGCCCGGTATGTATTTCCCGCCGCCTCCAACGTGTGTGTGCACGGCATGGAGATGAGGATCGGAAACGAACGGATTACCGCTCAGATCAAGGAAAAGGAAGAAGCAAAAACCGTGTATGAAACGGCTAAGGAAGAAGGAAAGACCGCGTCCTTAATGGAACAGAAACGCCCCAACGTGTTCACCATGGACGTGGCCAACATCATGCCGAAGGACACCGTCACCATCCAGCTTCATTACACCCAGCTCATCACACCCACCGACGGCATCTACGAGTTTGTCTTTCCCACCGTCGTAGGCCCCCGCTATACGGAACTGACCGATACGCCTTCGGAAGATTCCCAAAGCGTCAGCGACAATGATTGGATCGCAAGCCCCTATCTGCCGGAGGACAGCGTTCCCTCAGGAGATTTCCAGATTACCGTATCCCTTTCCACAGGGGTACCCATTTCCCAGGTGACCTGCAAATCCCACGGGGTGATTGTGCGGCAGACGGATCCTTCCAACGCTGTGGTCACGCTGGCAAACCCTGACGATTACGCGGGAAACAGAGACTTTATCCTGAAATACAGCCTCTCCGACGAAACCATTCAAAGCGGACTTGTCCTGACACGGGGCCAGACTCAGGGGGAGGCAGAAAACTTTTTCATGCTCACCATACAGCCCCCTGAACGATATGAACCGGAGGAAATCGTTCCCAGGGAATATATTTTTGTTCTGGATATCTCCGGATCCATGGCGGGCTATCCGCTGGATACCGCGAAGGGGCTGATCCGGGATCTGGTGGGGAACCTGAACGAATCGGATCTGTTTGATCTGGTATTGTTCTCCAATGATACCACGCTCCTTTCCAAAAATTCCCTGAAGGCCACCTCCCATAATGTAAAAACCGCCATTCATCTGATCGATACGCTGGAAGGAGGCGGCGGGACTTCCCTGCTGCCGGCTATGACCGCCGCCTCCTACATCCCGGAGACGGAAGGCTATGCCAGAACCATCGTGGTCATTACCGACGGTTACGTTTCCAACGACGGCCAGATTATCGATTACGTCTGCGCCCATATGAAGGATTCGGGTTTCTTTTCCTTCGGCATCGGCACCTCCGTCAATGACTACCTGATCAAACAGATTGCCGCATGCGGCCTGGGCGAATCCTTTATCGTCACCGACGAGGAAGACGCCCTGGACGCCGCCGAGGATTTCCGCACCTATATCGAGGCCCCGCTTCTGACCGACATTTCCGTGGATTTCCAGGGATTCGGCGTTTATGATGTGGAGCCGGAAATTCCTTCCATCCTCTACGCCAGCCAGCCCATTGTGCTGTTTGGAAAATGGGCCGGCAGCCCCTGCGGAACCATCTCCATCTCCGGCAGATCCGGGGAGGAGGATTACCGCCAGGAAATCTCGGTGGCCGATATCAGCGTCAATGACGAAAGCGAGGCGGTCCGCTATCTCTGGGCCAGGACCCATCTGGACCGGTTAGCCGGATATGGGAGCCTGCGGAACGATCACTCCATCAAGGAAGAAATTACAAAGCTGGGGCTGGAATACAACATGATCACTCCCTATACCTCCTTTGTGGCAGTATCGGAAATCATCCGCAATACCACCGATGAAAGCAGAGACGTGCAGCAGGCTCTGCCCCTTCCCCAAAGAGTGTCCCAGCTTGCCGTGGGAGGCGGGTACCGCGCCTATTCCGAACCGGAAAGCCTGCTGCCCGTCATGGTTTTGGCCGTTGTGCTATGGCACACCAAGAAAAGAGCGAAAAGGAAGGTTGCCGAATGAATGCAAAAGCGCGTTTCCCAGGGGAAAATGTTCCCTTTTATCTGGCGGGAATGATCCTGCTTGCGGGTTTCAAGCTCTATTACCGGCAAGCCGACTGCGATTCCCTGCTTTGGATCCTGACGCCCACCGTCCGCTGGGTGGAGCTTTTAAGCGGGATTTCCTTTGTATGGTCGCCCGGCGCGGGATATGTCAATCCCAGCCGGCGCATCCTGATCGCGCCCTCCTGCAGCGGCGTGAGATTTATGATGATCACCCTTGCCATGCTGATTTTTTCTTTTGTACCGCATGCCGCCGGGGAAACATCTTCCTCCCGCAGACCGGCAGGGCGCTTGTTTCGGGGCATGGCCTGGATCTTCGCCAGCGTTTTCTTATCCTTTTCCTTCACCGTGTTGGTAAACGGCATCCGGATCCTGGCCGCCATTCGGCTGCCATCCTACTTTGAGGATGCCGGGCTTCTCCGGGGCGCCCTGACCCCGGACAGGCTCCACACCGCTATCGGCGTGGTTGTGTATTTTACCGCCCTTCTCCTGCTCCACCGCCTGATGACAGGCCTGTCCGGTCAAAAAGACGGACGGGGCAGCCGAGGATGGGCCTCCCCCGTGTTCTGGTATTGTTTCATGGCCCTGGGACTGCCCTTCCTCAACCGAATGCTCCAAAACAATATGGAGGGCTTTGGGGAGTACGCCAGGCTGATCCTGCGCTGCCTTGCCCTGGTTCTGTTTCCCTGGAGCCTGTTCTCCCTCCTGCGAAAGCGCGTTTCCCACAGCCGTTGCCGGTAGGTTTCCTGCGCTGGCGGTGTTTCTTGCGGTGGGATGTGACCGGAAAAAGATTTCGATCTTCCCATCACATGGGCGATAAGGGAAGCAGCGGACATGATGTGTAGCCCGGGTAAAGGAAATCAAAACAGTGGGGAAAGGAAAAAGATTGAAAATTAAAATTTTCAATCTGCGCAAAGATCAGCGCGGAAATGAGGTATAAACATGAAAAAGAGAACCTGGACATTCTTCTTGGCAGCGGCGCTGGCCGTATCGGTTCTGTCCGGCTGTGGAGACAGCAGGGAGACGGAAAGCAGCGCTAAGGCCAGAGAAGAACAGGAAGATGAAAAGGAAAGTCCTGCCCTGCAAAAAACGTCTGCGGATTCGGGGGCTGAGAAGATCTGGGTGTGTACGAAGGAGACGTATTATTGCCCGGACGGCAGTATAGACTGGTGGAACAGTTATTCCTGGGAATATGACAATTACGGGAACCTGACGAAAGAATCTGCCGGCTGGACTGGCAGCGGCAGTTGGATCGAATATGAATACATGGCCCTTCCGGCGCAATTATGAATTGAGTGACAGACGCGGCGCTTTCTGATAAAATAGAGCCATTCCAGAGAAAAGGGGTTACTTTTGTGAATATTGGCAAAAAAATCAGAGAGTTAAGGATCAAAAATAATCTGACGCAGGAAGAACTGGCAAAAAAGCTTTGCATCACGCCACAGGCGGTTTCCAGATGGGAAACGGGCGTTTCCTGCCCTGACATTTCCCTGATACCGCTTCTGTCCAAAACGCTGTTTGTTTCTGCGGATGAATTATTTGACGGCGAAACCGGGCATCATCAGCAAAACCAGATTGTATTTGATGCCTCCCACATGCGCTTTACCACTCTTGAAGAACTGCAAAACTGCGGGGAAACCCTGGATGAGCTGTACCTGCACAATGACCTTCAGGATGTGTTAAATCAAAGCCAGATCGACCCTATTTTTGCAGACGTCGATCTGGTTTCCGACGGAACGCCCAAGCGGGTTTTGATTGTGGATGATTCTGACTTTATGCGGATGATGCTGTCAGATATCCTTACAAAATCGGGACACACCGTGCTCCAGGCGGAAAACGGGCTCCAGGCCCTTAAGCTCCTGGAGAACGAAACTCCGGACATTTGTATCCTGGACATCCTGATGCCGCAAATGCACGGGCTGGACGTGCTGAAACAGATGATTTCCGACCGGCATGACCGGAAAGTGATCATGCTTTCCGCGATGTGCAAGGAACCCGTCGTCCGGATGGCGCGCAGCCTGGGCGCCAGGGCGTTTGTGGCAAAACCGTTTCATCCCGACAGCATTACCAGGAGAATTTAACAGGATTACCCTGACTGCGCGGCCCCGGGACGACGGTTAAAATTGGGTCAGCTTTTGAAACGCCTGACTGATTTTTTCCAGCGTATCGATGGCGCTGTTCAGATTTTCCAGCGCTTTTGACAGCTCGGCTGTATCCAGGTTCTGGATGGCGGTGTTAATGGAGTCCATATCCAACTGTCCTATGGTTTGGGAGAGCTGTTTCCAGTCCACGCTTTCCAGAGTGGCGTTTAGCTGATCCACGGTGCCGTTGAGTTCCTCCATGTCCAGGGCCGTGATCTGCTGCAGGATCGGTTTTACTTTGACGGCGGCCTGGCGGATGGCGGCAAAGCAGAAGATGCCTCCTGCCAGCAGACACGCCGTGAGCAGGGAAGATAAGATACAAAAAATTCTGGTGCTCCGCAGCGACCTTCTAAGCTTTGCAAGCTCTGTCTGATCGATGGTTTTGTCCATTGTCTGTTCTTGTGTTTGCTGCTGTTTCATTTCTGATTCTCCTTTCGCCGCCGGGAACGGTTCTTGTTCCCTTTGCGGTGTTTCTTTTTGGCGGTATATCTGGAGGAGGCGGCGTTTTCCTCCGGTTTTTGTCTCAGAAACGCTTCTCCCATGCCGAACATAACAAAAATGGTGGCGGTGCTCATGGACTGCTGAAAACTGAAAAAATTGTTGACCGTGTAGGCCAGCAGGCAGAAACCGCAGGCGCAGGCCGCCGGATGGGAATCGGCCTTCTTGAAAAACCGGTAAATGGCGGAAAGCATCATGCCGGCGAAGGCGGCCAACCCCAGGATTCCCGTATCGACCAGGACGGTAAGCCATTCGTTGTGCGCATTGGTCAGGATGGCGCTGGCAAAGCTGTCTCTTACCAGGGCAGTCAGTTCAGGCGAGGCCCCCTTGTATAAATATTCTCCCATGCTGTCCGGCCCCACGCCGAAAAGCTTATGCAGAAAGTTTTGTTCCAGAAAACACCTCCACCCGGCTTGCCAAGTAGCCCCCCGGTTGCTGCCCCAATGGACGGTGTATGTAAAAAACGGGTTTTCGGACAGCGGCCCCAAAATGCCTGGGTGCAGGGAGTTGAACAAAATCATGCCAGACAGCGCCGCAGACAGAATAACCACGGTGACCACCACGGTTCTTGATACCATCCGCGCCCTTTTGACCGAATAGGCGTGGGTATGGATACGCCGAAAGACAAAAAACAGCGCAAGGGCGGACAATCCCCACAGCAGGAAAGGCCATCCGTCCCGGCTGAGAAAATCGGCCAGTCCAAAGCTCTGCGGGGTTTCTTGCGGAAACGTAAGACGCAGGATCCAGGTGATCAGGCAGGATCCGGAAAAGAGGCAAAGCTCCGCCACAAACAGAAACATTCTCTCGCCGTCTTTGGCGGAGAAGATCAGCATAACGAGAAAAACCGCCGCAAAAGCGACCAGCCCGCTGTCGCTGCCCTGGGTGATCAGGGTGCAAAACCCGGTCAACCCGTACGCTGCAAGCAGCAAAAGCTTTACGGTGATTTTGCCCCTGTATTGCCAGAGAAGCGCTGTCCCCGCGAAAAAGACGGAAACCAGATAGCCGCAGTACCAGTTGATGTTTCCGATGGTGGAGATAAAGTCGGAGCCAGACAGCAGCATGTGCAGGGGATCCATTCCCAGGCGGTTGACATAGCCGATCAAAAAAACAACGGCGGAGACGGTCATGGCAAGATACAGCCCCCATTTCCCGGGTTTCCAGGCCTTTGACACCAGGAAGTAGATCAGGAGGAAAATCATCTGAGGCCAGAATCCCATGTACCAGCCCGCATACCCCCAGAGGGCGGTTTCCCTGTAATCCGTCAATAAATAGGAAAGAATCAGCACAACCCCGTACCCGGCCGCAAAAAAATCCGTGACGCTCACATGTTCCCGTATGGTCTTCAAGACATGTTTCCGCTGTCGGATCAGGAGGATCAGGAGATACAACACGGCCGCGGCGGCGGCAACGCTGCCCACGCGCAGCGATACAAAATGGAAAAACCGGCTTTTATCCGTGCCGATGCGGCTGTATCCGTCAGTGCTGTAAAAGGGCATGATTCCCAGAATCAGGACAAGATAAACGCAAATGGCATAGTGCAGCAGGATGTTAACAAATTTTTGCAGAGGCTCCATCCCTTTTCCTCCTGTGGAAAACCTTTGCCTTTATCATAATCTACCGGTCTGCGTTCGTCAATTTAATTTTTCTGAGGCAGACGCCTGCATATGCTCAAGTATGTCTGGTGAATAATGACAAATCCCAGAGGCCCCTCTATGATGCCCCAGACGCCGAACAGCCGGATGCCGGCGTAGAGGGAAAGCAGGATGGCGATGGGGGAGACGCCCACGCGCTTGCCGATCAGTCTTGGCTCCAGCGTCTCCCGGATGACGATACAGGAGACATAGAGAAGGAGACAGGCGGCGGCGCGCCCGTAATGGCCGTAAAAAAGCTGCTGGATCCCCAGCGGAACCAGCACCACTCCCGTGCCGATAAAGGGAAATGCGTCCAGAATACCCGCCAAAAGGCCCCAGAGGATTCCGTTCTGAATGCCGCAAAGGCTCAGAACCACGGCCGCCAAAATCCCGATCAGATTCATAATGATCAACTGGGCCTTCACATAAGTGGCCAGATAGCGGATGATGCCGCAGATAATCTCCAGAAACAGATGGCAGTCCTCCCGGTCCAACAGCCGGTTCATAATGTCATCGTAATCCTTTGCCAGCAGCACGGTGGCGATGAGGAAGGTAAGCAGAAAACCGCCGAAGACCGCGGCTGCTCTAGCGTAGGTCAGAGACTGGGAGAGCATCCCGGGGAGGAATTGTTTTTGAAAATAGTCAAACCCGTCCCGGATGCTGGCCAGTATGGTCTTTTCCAGATACACGCTGTCTATGCCGATGTTTTTTCCCACGGAACCGCAGATGGCGTGGATCATCTGGGAAAGGCCCTGCTCCAAGGAGTCCAGCCCATCGATCCAGTTTGGCAGACTGCCTACGATCCAGGAAAACAGGATCCAGATGAGAAGTCCGAGAATGGCGCAGAAAAAGGTGAGCAGAAATACGGCGCCAATCTGCCTGTGCACATGAAAATGGCGCTGAAGCTTTTGCAGCAGGGGGCCGAAGATGGTGACAAAGAGCATGGCGATCAGGACAGGCGCCGTAAGCGGCGCGATCACCTTTAGAAAAAGATAGACTGCCGCCGTCAAAAGCAGCAGCAGGATCAGCCGGTTATGCCAGATTTTTTCTTCCATACTTGTCTCCCCGATGATTTTTGTCTGGGAGAGCGGTTCGCTCTCCCCCTTCCCCCTGCGGAAAAAATCTTCCTGTGCCGAAAGGGCTTTCTCGAGAGTTAGTATGATTGTTTTTGCGGAAACTATAACCGGATCAGAAGGAAAAATAAGAAAACGCTTTTCCCTGCGGCGTGATCTGAAAGCGCAGGGTTTTATGGGAAACAGGGTGCGCAAATTCCAGACTGTACGCGCACAGCGCCACATTGCGGATCCCCAGGGCCGATGAAAGCCGGAGGGAAACATCGTTTCCGTATTTTTGATCGCCCAGAAGCGGCATGCCGGCGTGGGCCATCTGGGCCCGTATCTGATGAAACCGTCCGGTATCCGTCGTCACAACCGCAAGAGCCAGCCGTATCGGGAAAATGATCCCGGGTATCGCGGCCCCATCTGCCGGCAGAGGGACGCCGGTTTCCTGTACTATCCGATAAGACAGAGACGCCGCTTTGGCGCTGGCCTTCCCTTCGGCATCCCCATCCCCTTCGGTGTCCGCATCCCTTGCCGCCGCCCGGTTTCCCGGCTCCCGATACAGAAAATCCCACAACTGTCCCTCCTGGGCGGATGTATTTTTGTAAAACACGCAATAATAGCGTTTCACCAACTTCCCCCTTCCGTCCGTCCGGTTTAGCTGGGCGGACAGCGAAGCGGCGGCCTTCCGGTTTTTCCCCACTGCCATCAATCCCTCCACCGGCTGATCCAGCCGATGGACAAGGAAGGGGGAGGCGGACGGGGCAAGGTAATTTTTCAGTTCGCTTTCCACGTCTGGCCGATCCACCCGCGCAGTCTGGGCGGCAAGTCCGGCGGGTTTGCGAATGACCAGAATGTCCTGATCTTCATAGAGAATCTGTGTCTGCATGGTTTCTCCTGTGAGCCGCATGGAAAGGCGGCTGTTTCCTTTTTACCGCGCCGGGTCAGCGGAGAATCCGCAGGCCCTTGGGGTAATGATTTTTCATGATACCGCCGGAAAGCTTGCCCCAGCCTGTACCGAACCCGTCCACGCAGATCAAATGCCAGCCCCCTTCTCCCTCTGCGGGGAAGGTTTCTCCCCGCAGATAAGCGTCCGGAAAATCGCTTTGAGAGGAAAGATCCCAGATCCGGGAGACTGCTTGGGGCGAAAGAGCCAGCGCCAGCGCATGGGAAGGTTCAAAACGGTCTTTTTTCATCTGTCCAAGGTGCAGACCGGGACGTAAGACCTTCAGCCCCTTCAGGTTCGGAAAGGTTACGGGCGTCAGGTACAGGTTGTCCCCAAACCGGTGGAAAAACGTATCCTCCCCCATCCCCGCGGCAGCGCAGAGCCCAGGGGCAAGGCCGTCCTCTGGCAGATGTAAGTTTTCTTCGCAGAAACGGGAAAAGTCGGCCAGTTCCCTGGACGATAAGGATCTGTGGCCGCCGTTTCCCCCAGGATGGGCGCAGGGGGAACCCGACCTTTGCAGCAGGGCGGCAAAATGTCCCTCCCCCTTGACCCGGTGAGGCCACAGGCGGAGCGTACCGGCCAGGGCAGGATCGCCTCCCGCCCAGCCGGGAACGCCGTCGCATTCCGTGCCAGCGTTGGAACGGGGAAGATCGGTTCTCAGGGCGGACAGGAAGGGAGTTTTTGTTATGGGGAGCAGATGAAAATCCGGGTGTCGTTTCAGAAATCTTTCCACGGATCCTTCATTTTCCCCGGGATTGAAGGTGCAGGTGGAATATACCATCCTCCCGCCCGGGGCGAGCATGTTTGCGGCGCAGTCCAGGATTTTGTCCTGTCTGTCCTCGCAGAGACGGAGATTTTCCAGGCTCCACTCCCTCCAGGCGTCCGGGTTTTTCCGGAACATTCCCTCCCCGGAGCAGGGAGCGTCCACAAGGATCCGGTCAAAATAAGAGGGAAACGCATCCGCCAGCCGCTGGGGAGTTTCGTTCGTCACAAGAGCGTTGCCAATTCCCATGCGCTCTATGTTTTCGGAGAGAATCCTGGCCCGCCCGGGATGAATTTCGTTGGCGAGAAGAAATCCCCTGCCCTTAAGCGCCGCCGCAAGCTGAGTGCTTTTTCCGCCGGGCGCGGCGCACAGATCCAGAACCCGGTCGCCGGGACGGGCCTCTAAAAGTTCCCCGGGAGCCATGGCGCTGGGTTCCTGGATATAATAAACGCCCGCTTCCTGATAAGGGTGCCTGCCGGGCTGGCTGGAGGGGGCGTAATAATAGCCGTCCGCCGCCCAGGAAACGGGGGTAAGCTCTGCAAAGGATTTTCCGCCGCCGGAAAAAGAAACCGGAGATGAGCCGCCAAGGGGGGACAAAAGCTCCGCCGCGTTTTTCCCGTTGGCGTTTTGTTTCAGCGGATTGAGCCTGAGCCCATGGCAGGGCGGCTGCGTAAGGGCATCGGCAAACCGTTGGAATTCTGTATGAAGGAGCGGTTCCATCTGATTGAAAAACCCTTCCGGCAGCATGCGGCGTCCCAATCCTTCCAGCGGCAGTTTTTGCCGCGTTTTTTCCTCAACGAAAATGAACCCCATTTCTGGGGTTCACAAATCGGCGCGACGTGATTCGAACACGCGACCTCTGCGTCCCGAACGCAGCGCTCTACCAAGCTGAGCCACGCGCCGATTGGTAACAGTAAAATAATAAATAAAAATAAACCGATTGTCAAGCATAAAAAGCGTTTGTACGCCGTAAAAAAAGCATTTGTGCTCCCTAAGCCCGATTCCCTCCAGTCCGTCCGCTGCCTATCCGCCGCCTGGTAGGAAAAAGCGGCAGAGCCGTATGACTCCGCCGCCGTGCGAAAATGTGCCAAAAAATCGGAATGGAAGATAAACTTTTTTCCGTTTACTTCGCAGTCTCGATCTCAGGTTTCGTCTTCCGTACCAGCCTCCGCCTCCCTGACCGGAATCTCAGTGCGGTTGATGCGGAAGTAGCGCGTGTCTTCCACAATCTTCTTATCCTCCTCCGTCTCCTCATCGGTCGGATCAAGGTCAGCATACTCCGCCTCGTCCAAGCCGGATACTGTCTCAGTATCCGGTTCTTCATACTCTCTCCAAGGACATACGCTGCACACCAGCCCGTCATAACCTTCCGGTATCCGGAAGACGTATTGAAACGTGCCTGTCATACTCGATGTACCGTTCCTTGTTTCGTCATACACCCAATTGCCCTGTTCCCAGGAAATCTGCATAGAATAGGACACCTCATAGCTCACCCCATCGATGTCCAGCGTGACAGCATACTCCTGCGCATCATCGTCACTTGTGCTGCGGGCAGGCAGTTTGCGCCCTGTGTACCAGTCATATACGCCCACACCACTCGCAGTGAAATTCAAATACTCTATATTCTCCGCCGCGTCATAATAGCAACCGGGCTGCAAAGCCAACGTCAACGTCAGGTAGACGTTCTGATACCCTTCCTCATCCACAGGCTCCGCGTAGCAGTCGGTCTGGGTATACACAGCATCTCCCACTCTGCAGTAGGTCTCCGGATCATTCAGGTTATAATAAATGTAGTCCACGATGCAGTTCACCGGGCCGTCCGGCACGCTCACGCCATGCTCGTCAAAGTAACTCTGCTTGGGCTCGCCCTCCGTCTCGCCGCAGAGTTTACAGGTCTTGGGCGCCGCATAGGTGGCCTCCACCCACTCATGGGCACACTCCGGCTCCTGTGTTTGTGCCGCCCCTGCCGCATTGCCATTGCCATCTGCGATTTCCGGTTCCTGTTCCGCCCCGTCTGCATTGTCGCCTGTTGTCTCCTGTGTCTGCGCCGTTTCCTCTGCATTGCCGCTTGCAGTCTCCTGCGCCTTGCCACAGCCCGCGATCATCGCCACGGTCGTCACCGCCAGTACCAGCGTCAAAATATTCTTTTTCATCTGTTTCCTCCTTTTTTTGTCTCCTGCGGAGCATGCTCCTTTGAAAATGCTGCTACGAAGCATGAAAAAAGAACCGCGAAAACTACGGCCAACTCATCGCAGTTCTTTCAAACTCCGACTTCTCACGCAGAGTACCCCGGCGGCAGAGCGATCTGCCGCTAACGTACCCCACTGAGAAATCAAGAGAGGTGCAGCAGTATGCGTCCACACTTCTACACCTCTTTCTATCTCTAAGGCTTCCGACCTCGTCCGCTCCGAACAGGGTTCTTTCATGAAGAAAAATTGAAAGCTGAAAAAGTATAGGATATATCGAGGTTTATTAGCGTTATACAAAAT
>CANRIP010000011.1 GCA_947630715.1 uncultured Acetatifactor sp. | reverse complement strand
ATATAGGCGGATCGGGGATGATCGGGGATATGCGGTGCTTCGTGAAAGAACCCTGTTGGGGAAGATTTAGGGGTTGTTTTTTACCCCGCTATCCCTTATAATAAATTTACCGGTATTATTATTCATACATATTACGACAGGAGGGTTTCCAATGGTTCAGTTAATCGTAGGGAAAAAGGGGAAGGGCAAGACGAAACATCTGCTGGATAAGGTTAATCAGGAAATCAAGGAAGTGTCCGGCAGCATCGTGTATCTGGATAAAAGCACGAAACATATGTATGAGCTGAACAACAGGGTACGTCTGGTGGACGTATCTCAGTTCCCAATCGACAGCGACAGCGCTTTTCTTGGATTTGTAAGCGGGGTGATCTCTCAGGATCATGACCTTCAGCAGATGTATTTTGACAGCTTTTTGAAGATCGCCTGCCTGGAGGGAAAGGATGTGGAACCGTTCCTTCAGAAACTGGACCGGCTCAGCGAAACTTTCGGAGTGGATTTCATTCTCAGCGTATCCATGGATGAGGCCGAACTCCCCGCATCCGTAAAGGATAAAATCATTGTCTCTCTCTAACGATAATAGGAAACAGATACGAAAGCCTCGGAACAGCAAGCCGGGGCTAAGCTGTTTTTTGGAGGCATGTTGAGCGGTGGCACAGGCAGGAAAAAATGTCGGCAGGACAACGCGAAAGAAACGCGCCGGCAGCCATAACGGGAAAATCAAAAAATACAGAAAACCCTTAAATCTGAATATCGGTATGATCCTGTTTGGCGGGGTATTTATTTATGTGGTGATCTGCGTCATCATGTATTTTCAGACGAGCCATATCGTCCGCTATGAGGTGCAGGAGGGCTCCCTGGTCACCAACAATATTTACCGGGGGATCATTCTCCGGGACGAGACGGTGATTCCCACGGATACCGCCGGATACGTCAACTATTACGCCCGGGAGGGCGAGAGAGTGGCCAAGAACGATCTGGTGTATATCGTGGACGAGACGGGACGTTTCAGCGAAAACATGGAGGATACGGCGGCGGGAGAGAACACGTTGACCGACGGGGAGCTGACGGAATTTCGGGACGAGATCGCAAATTTTGTCCACGGTTTCGACAGCAGGAATTTTTCCAGCGCCTATGACTTCAAATATTCCCTTCAGAACACCCTGATGAAGCTGGCAAACACCAATATGCTCCAGAATATCAGCTCCATCAGCGGCGAAAACGGTTCCGAAGTCGTGGAATACTCCTATGCGCCCCAGACCGGGGTGATCGCCTACTGGACGGACGGCTACGAGTCCCTCACGCCCCAGGAGGTCACTGCGGATCTGTTTGAAAACAAGGATTATGAAAAAAATTATCTGTTCAGCAATACGCTGATGGCCGTGGGGGACGCGGCCTATAAGCTTTCCACGGACGAAAACTGGTCCCTGGTGATTCCCGTGGAGTCTGCCCGTGGGGCGCAGCTTGCCGAGCATGATTATATCAAGGTGAGATTCCTGAAGAATCAGTATGAGTCCTGGGGAGAGACTGCCCTGCTGAACAACGGGGACGGAAACACCTACCTTCAGCTTTCCTTCACCAACTCCATGGTCACCTTCCTGACCGACCGATTTCTGGATGTGGAGCTGATCGTAGAGGATGAAACCGGGTTAAAAATCCCTGTTTCCGCCATTGTGGAGAAGGAATTTTTCCTGATCCCGGAGGATTTTGTGATTCCGGGGGGAAACAGCGGACGGGGCAGCATCCTGCGCCAGTGTTATCTGGAGGACGGAACCATCTCCACCGAGACGCTGGAGGTGGATCTGTATAATTTTGACGAGGAGACAAGGGAGTATTATCTGGACAGCACCCTTCTGGACGCCGGCACCATCCTGTATCAGCTTGACAGCCAGGAAACCTACACGGTGAGCAGACGGGCCACGCTGATCGGCGTTTATAACCTGAACAGGGGATATGCGGACTTTAAACAGATCAGCATTCTGTATCAAAACGATGAGTACGCCATTGTCAGATCCAATACCCATTACGGATTAAGCGTTTACGATTACATTGCCATGGACGCCTCCACGGTGAGCGACGACCAGTTTATCAAACAGTGACGCGGACGCTGTTTTTCCTACCCATATCAGAAACCGGAGGATATGCCTTTGATCAGGGAAAATATAAGCGAAGTAAAGGAAAAGATCAGGGCCGCCTGTGAAAAGAGCGGGCGCAGCCCTGAGGACGTGACGCTGATCGCCGTCAGCAAGACAAAGCCCGTGTCCGCCATCTGGGAGGCCTATGAGGCGGGAATCCGGGATTTCGGAGAAAACAAGGTACAGGAGCTGATGGAGAAAATCCCCGCGCTGCCGTCGGATATCCGCTGGCACATGATCGGGCATCTCCAGCGCAATAAGGTAAAATATCTGGTCGGTCGGGTTGCTTTGATCCACAGCGTGGATTCTCTGCGGCTGGCGGAGGAAATCAGCAGGGAATCCCTGCGAAAAGGCGTGGAAACGGATCTTCTCATGGAAGTGAATATTGCGGGGGAGGAGAGCAAATACGGCGTCGTTCCTTCCGACGCGGCCCTTCTGGCGGAAAGCATAGCCGCGCTGCCCGCCGTCCGTCTGAAAGGCTTGATGACCGTTGCACCCTATGTGGAATCGCCGGAAAAAAATCGTCTGTATTTTCAGAAATTGCGTGAATTGTCTGTTGACATAAGCCGGAAAAACATTGATAATGTTAGTATGAATGTTCTGTCAATGGGAATGACGGGAGATTACGGCATTGCCGTGGAGGAAGGAGCCGTTTATGTCCGGGTTGGCACCGGCATCTTCGGCGAACGGAATTACACCGATAAACAGCCCGCAGAGTAAGGCGGGAATCAGAAAGGTATGGGTGTTATCACATGGGAGTAATGGACAAGTTTTTAAACTACATGAAATTAAACGGCGAGGACGAGGAAGACGAATATTATGACGATGATTACCTGGACGACGAGGACGACGCCGAGCCGGTCAATCAGAGGAAATCGGGTTCCGGGAAACAAAAGAACGACGATTATGACGAAGGGGCGTCCTCCAGGAAGGGGCAGTCTTCCGGCAAGATCACTCCGATTAAGCAGTCCTCCCGGCGTATGTCAAACGGAAACGGGATGGAGGTATGCGTGATCAAGCCCGCATCCTTTGAGGAGGCCAGGGAAATTACGGAGACCCTTCTGGCCAACCGTACCGTTGTGCTGAACCTGGAGGGGCTGGATGTGGACGTGGCTCAGAGGATCATAGACTTTACCAGCGGTTCCTGCTTTGCCATTTCCGGCAATTTACAGAAAATTTCCCATTACATATTTATTATCACCCCCGCCAGCGTGGATATCTCCGGGGATTTTCAGGGAATTCTCGGCGGCTCCTTTGAAATGCCGCTGAACAGCTAGCTGAATGTGGGACGTGGTTTTTTCCTGATGAAATGGACAGCGGTGGAGCCCGTTTGTGCGGGCTCCTTTGACGTTCTCACCCAACCTGACAGAAAGCCAACTTGACAGAAAGGTGACAAGATTGAAAATTAAAATTTTCAATCGCGAGATTTGTGTCCGCGCACTGCTTGACACAAACTCGTTATGCGCAAAGATCAGCGCGGAAATGAGGTATAAAAATGTCTGAAAGAATGCCGATTTTATATCACGGAAAACCCTGCTATGACATCGTTTTTACCCAGTCCTTTGACGATTTGACGGCAGAGCTTGAGACAGTGGGAGAGCGGGATGGAAAAAGCCTCTCCAGCCGAAGGGTCTGCATTCTCACCGATTCCAAGGTGGACGAGCTCTACGGGGATCAGGTGCTTAGTCTGCTGGAGGGAAAGTGCCTCAAGGCTGTGAAATACGCCTTTCCCAACGGTGAGGAACACAAAACTCTGGACACGGTAAGGGGCATTTATGAATTTCTGATCCGGGAGGGGTTTGACCGAAAGGATCTTCTGCTGGCCCTGGGAGGCGGCGTGGTGGGCGATACCGCCGGATTCACGGCCGCCACTTATCTGCGGGGAATCGATTTTGTCCAGATTCCCACCACCCTGCTGGCGCAGACGGACAGCAGCATCGGCGGGAAAACGGGAGTGGATTTTGACGGATATAAGAACATGGTGGGCGCTTTCTGGATGCCCCGCCTGGTTTACATGAACCTTTCCGTCCTTCAGACCCTTGACGACAGACAGTTTTACTCCGGGTTCGCGGAGGTGATGAAACACGGCCTGATCCGGGACGCCGGACTGTACCAGTGGCTCATCGAGAATATGTATGAAATCTGCGAAAGACAGCCCGATGTGCTGCAAAAAATGCTGTTCCGAAGCTGCAGCGTCAAAAAACAGGTTGTGGAAAAGGATCCCACGGAGCGGGGAGAGCGCGCCCTGTTAAATTACGGGCACACCATAGGCCACGCCATTGAAAAATATAAAAATTTTGAACTTCTGCACGGGGAATGTATCGCCCTGGGCGCCGTGGCTGCGGCTTATATTTCCTGGAAACGGAACCTTCTCTCCATGGAAGAATACTATGAAATCAGGGATATGTATGTCCCCTTTCAGCTTCCCATCAGCATAGAGGGGATTGATCCCGAGGAAATCTTAAAATTGACCAAATCCGACAAAAAGATGGAATCCAACCGGATCCGGTTTGTGCTGTTAAAACGGATCGGCAAGGCGGTTCTGGATAACACGGTGACCGATGAAGAAATCCTGGGCGCCGTGCGGGAAATTTATTTTAGTGACGAGGACGCGCATGAATAAGAAAAAAGTAGGCATGCTGGTGTTGGATCTGCTGATTGCCCTGGTTCTGCTGGGAGTGGATCAGTTTACAAAATATCTGGCGATTGTCCATCTGAAGGGACAGTCTGCCATCATCCTTGTGGAAGATGTGCTGGAGTTAAGATACCTGGAAAACCGGGGATCTGCTTTTGGTATGCTCCAGAATCAAAAGGTGTTTATCCTGTTTGTGGGCTGCGTGTTCCTGGCGGTGATCCTGTTTTTCCTGCTGAAAATGCCCGCCACAAAGCATTTTGCCATCGTGCATGTTTCCCTTGCCGCCGTTATAGCGGGAGGGCTTGGCAACATGATCGACCGGCTGCGCTTCGACTATGTGGTGGACTTTATTTCCTTTGTGCTGATCCATTTTCCCATCTTTAACGTGGCGGACTGTTATATTGTGGTGTTTACCATCCTTCTGTTTCTTCTTTTTCTGTTCTTTTACAAGGAAAAGGATCTGGAATTTCTGAATTTCAAGCAAAACAAGTACCGGGAGATGAAATAAATGGATGAATTCCGTTTTGAGATCACAGAGGAGCTGGAGGGCGAACGGCTTGATAAGGGCCTTTCGGTCCTTTTGGACTTCCTTACCAGATCCCATGTGCAGAAACTGATCCGGGACGGTCAGGTACAGGTAAACGGATCTCCCGCAAAGGGGAGCCTGCGGCTGAAGGACGGGGATCAGATTTTCCTGTGTCTTCCGGCCCCGGAGGAACCCGACATTTTGCCGGAACCCATTCCTCTGGATATTCTCTATGAGGACGAGGACTGCATCGTGGTAAACAAGCCCAAGGGCATGGTGGTACATCCCGCGCCCGGCCATTACAGCGGCACCCTGGTCAACGCCCTTTTGTACGCCTGCGCCGGCCATCTCTCCGGCATCAACGGCGTGTTAAGGCCGGGAATCGTTCACAGAATCGACCGGGACACCACAGGCTCCGTGATTGTCTGCAAAAATGACAACGCCCACAGAATCATTGCGGAGCAGTTACGGGAGCATACCGTCACAAGACGTTACCACGCCATCTGCTGCGGGGTTCTGAAAGAGGATACCGGGGTGATCGATCAGCCGGTGGGACGGCATCCCACGGACCGGAAAAAAATGGCGGTGAACGAAAGGAACGGCAAAAGGGCCGTGACCCATTACAGGGTGCTGGAGCGCCTGGAACGGTATACCTATATCGAATGCGAGCTGGAAACGGGCCGCACCCATCAGATCCGGGTGCATATGGCGTCCATCGGGCATCCCCTTCTGGGGGACGAGGTATACGGAACCGTCAAAAATCCGTTCCATCTGCAAGGACAGACGTTACACGCGAAAACCCTGGGTTTTTTAAGGCCCTCCGACGGCGCATATGTGGAGGTGGACGCGCCCCTTCCCGCATACTTCACGGAATTGCTGCAAAAGCTGCGCTGACGCCACAATCTGCCGGTTTCCTGTATGGTTCACCGATCCCGTGCCGGCTGCCGGTATGGTTCAAGAAACCTATGCCGGCCGCCGGTATGGTCACGAGTCCCATGCCCTGTTCCCCTCAAGATTCCGTATAAAATGCAGATTCTCTATTGTCTAAAAAATCAAAATGTTGTATAATGATTCTATCATAAAAGTGTGAATTTGCAGACAATACTTTTATTATGACTCCGAAAGAAAGAGAGGATGCGCTATGAAAACTGTTATTACCATTGGACGTCAGTTCGGCTCCGCGGGACGGGAGATCGGGGAAAAGGTTGCGGAATATTTCGGAATCAAGTGCTATGATAAGGAGCTTTTGACCCGGGCCGCCAAGGAAAGCGGCTTTTGCGAGGAAATGATCCAGAATCACGATGAAAGGCCCACCAATTCCTTTTTATATAACCTGGTCATGGATACCTATTCCTTCGGCTACAACGCATCTTCCTTTGTGGATATGCCGATCAGCCACAAGGTTTTCCTGGCGCAGTTTGATACGATCAAGAAAATCGCCAGCGAGGGGCCCTGCGTGATTGTGGGACGCTGCGCGGACTATGCCCTGGCCGGGTTTGAGAACGCCGTACACCTTTTCATCTATGCGGACGAGGCCGCCAAGGTGAAACGCATTATGGAGAAATACAGCTTAAGCGAGGCCAAGGCCCGGGATATGATTATCAAAAAGGACAAACAGCGCCAGAGCTACTATAATTATTATTCCTCCAAAAAATGGGGCCGTGCGGACAGCTACGATTTGTGCATCAACAGCAGCATTCTCGGAGTGGAGGGCACGGTTAAGCTGATTACCCAGTATGTGGAGGACGTGGAGACAAAACGGGGCTGATGGAATAAAAAAATCATATTGTTTCAAGCAGAAGGCTTGACAAATAAGGCACCTCATGCTATCATATTCAAGTATGCCGCATGGCCCGGTATAAGCGCGTCCTATGACGCCACCAAGGCCAGCGAGTAAATGGATCTGCGGATCCATGAATAGGAGGTGCCTTATTATGTATGCAATTATTGCAACAGGCGGAAAGCAGTACAAGGTTTCCGAAGGCGATGTCATCAAAGTGGAAAAGCTGGATGTGGAAGTCGGAAACACTGTAACCTTTGACCGTGTGATCGCAATAAGCGACGGCGCTCTCAAGGTTGGCGAAGACGCTGCCAAGGCGAGCGTCACCGGAACCGTTTTAGCGCAGGGGAGAGGGAAGAAGGTCATTGTATACAAATACAAGAGAAAGACCGGATACCACAAAAAGAACGGTCACAGGCAGGCGTATACCCAGGTGAAAATCGATCAGATCAACGGGTAAGGCATGACGACGGTAACGGTACGAAAGGATCATGCAGGGGCCTACAAAGGCTTTATCTGCATGGGACATGCAGAATACGCAAAAAAGAACCGGCCCGACATTCTTTGCGCGGCCATTTCAGCGTTGGTAATCGGCGCTATCAACTCTCTGGAGGAGCTGGCGGGCGAAAAGCTGGATGTGGCGACGGAGGAAGAAAGCGGATTCATCCGATGTGATTTTTTGAGCGGTCTGCAGGAAAAATCCGTGTTTCTGGTGGATTCCATGGTATTTTCCCTGGAAAACCTCAGCCGGGAATACGGAGAAAAGTATTTACAAGTTAAATTCGAGGAGGTGTAAAACATGCTGCACATGAACCTTCAATTTTTCGCACATAAAAAGGGCGTAGGATCCACCAAAAACGGCAGGGATTCCGAGTCCAAGAGATTAGGCGCGAAGAGAGCTGACGGACAATTCGTGAAGGCGGGAAACATTCTTTACAGACAGCGGGGCACCAAGATCCATCCCGGCATCAACGTGGGGATCGGAGGCGACGATACGCTGTACGCACTGGTTGACGGCGTACTTCGTTTCGAGAGGAAGGGCCGCGACAAAAAGCAGGCGTCCGTGTATCCTGTTGAGAAATAAGCTTTTGCGTAAGAGGTATGGGTTCAGGCAGCGCCTGAACCCTTTTTTCTCACAGGAAACCGTTTCCGCAAAGCCAGGAAACAAAAACTAAGCGGCCAAATCAACGGATGGGAGTAATCAGCCATGTTTGCAGACAGAGCAAGGATCTTTGTGAGAAGCGGAAAAGGCGGAGACGGCCATGTCTCCTTCCGGCGGGAAAAATATGTGCCCGCGGGAGGGCCTGACGGCGGAGACGGCGGCCGGGGCGGAGACGTGATTTTTGAGGTGGACGAAGGCCTGAATACGCTGGTGGATTTTCGAAATACAAGAAAATACAGAGCCGAGGACGGGGAACCGGGCGGGAAGCGCAACTGCCGCGGCCGGGACGGGGAGGATATGGTGATCCGGGTTCCCCAGGGAACCGTGATCCGGGAAGCAAAGAGCGGGCAGATCATTACGGACATGTCCGGGGATAACCGCAGGATCGTCCTGCTAAGCGGCGGCCGGGGCGGAAACGGAAACCAGCATTACGCCACAAGCACCATGCAGGCCCCCAAATATGCGCAGCCCGGTCAGCCGGCCAGGGAACTGGAGCTTCTGCTGGAGCTTAAGTTGATTGCGGACGTTGGGCTGGTGGGCTTTCCCAATGTGGGGAAATCAACGTTTCTATCCAGAGTGACCAACGCCCGGCCCAAGATTGCAAATTATCATTTTACCACCGTTAGCCCCAATCTGGGCGTGGTGGATCTGGAGGGGGCGAAGGGCTTTGTGATCGCGGATATTCCCGGGCTGATTGAGGGAGCGTCCGAGGGAGTGGGGCTGGGCCATGAATTCCTGCGCCATATCGAACGCACGAAGCTGATCGTTCACATTGTGGACGCCGCCGGGACGGAGGGACGCGACCCTGTTGCGGATATTTATGCCATTAACAAAGAACTGGAAGCCTATAACCCTGAACTGGCCAAAAGGCCGCAGATCATAGCCGCCAACAAGATCGACGCGATTTTTGACCCTTTAAGCGATCCTGTGAGGGCGGTGAGAGAGGAATTTGAGCCCCAGGGCATTCCGGTTTATCCCATTTCGGCGGTCAGCGGACAGGGCGTGAAGGAGCTGCTTTACCGGATTCAGGAGACGCTGGAAGGGATGAACCAGGAAGTAACCGTATTTCAGAGGGAATATGACCTTCAGAGCCACCAGGAGGAAGGCGCCGAGGCGCCCTATACGGTGGAATATAACGCCCGGGAGAACGTGTATGTGGTGGAAGGCCCCCGGATTGAAAAAATGCTTGGCTACACCAATCTGGACAGCGAAAAGGGCTTTACCTTCTTTCAGAATTTCCTCAAGGACACCGGCATTCTTCAGGAGCTGGAGGCGCTTGGGATTCAGGACGGGGACACGGTAAGAATTTACGGGCTGCAATTTGATTATTATAAGTAACTTATCAGTAACCATGACAGGAGAAAAGATTGAAAATTAAAATTTTCAATCGCGAGATTTGTGTCCGCGCACTGCTTGACACAAACTCGTTATGCGCAAAGATCAGCGCGGAAATGAGGTATAAGATTGAAAATTAAAATTTTCAATCGCGAGATTTGTGTCCGCGCGCTGCTTGACACAAACTCGTTATGCGCAAAAATCAGCGCGGAAATGAGGTAAAAAATGACAAGCGTACAGAGAGCCTATTTAAAAGGTCTTGCCAGTAAGCTGGATCCTTCCTTTCGGATCGGGAAATCCGGCCTGACGCCGGAACTGACGGAGGCCATCCGGGAATTTTTTAACAGAAACGAGCTGGTCAAAGTGGTGGTTTTGAAAAACTGTCTGGAGGATCCCAGGGAGATTGCGCAGACCGCGGCAGACCGCACCCGTTCGCAGCTTGTCCAGGTGATTGGCAAAAAATTTGTCCTGTACAAGCCGGATCCGGAAAAGCCCAAAATTCAGTTGCCAAAATCCGGCGGACAGCCATCGTCCGGCAAAAATTCCAGTCTTTGATGCGGGGAGCGTTTGGGTATGAGCAGGATCGGTATTTTGGGGGGCACCTTTAATCCTATCCACATAGGGCATCTGATGCTGGCGGAATGGGCTGCGGACGCGGCGATTCTGGATCAGGTGTGGCTGATTCCCGCGGGAACGCCCTGCTGGAAAACAGACGAAACCATACTGCCCGCCAGTCAGAGGCTGCAAATGGTAAAGCTGGCCCTGGATGGAAATCACAAACTGAAATGCATGGATCTGGAAGTGCGGAAAGAGGGCTATTCTTACAGCTATGAGACGATGGAGGCTCTGAAACAGCAGTTCCCGGAACATCATTTTTACTTTATCGTCGGGTCGGACTGCCTGTTTACGCTGGAAAACTGGAAATGTCCGGAGCGTTTGTTTCAAAGCTGCACCATCCTGGCCGCCTGTCGGGGCAATACGCCCTTCCGGGAGCTGGAGCTGAAACGGGCCCAACTGCTGGAACGCTTTCAGGGAGATATCCTTTTGATGCGTTTCCCGGATCTTTCCCTTTCTTCCACGGAAATACGGGAACGAATCAAAAATCACGAAAGCGTCAAATACATGGTGCCGGACAAAGTGATTCAATATATCAGAGAAAAGAGATGTTATTATGAGTAAACATGTCAATGCCCCCGCTCCCAACGTTTCTGTCAGCGTTTTTGTTCCAGACGCCTCTGTGCCCCAGGAAAGCGCGAAACCGCTCCCGTTGAAAAAGCTGCGGAAAAAAATCCGCAAAGCCCAGAAGGCAAAGCGATACGAGCACACCCTGGGAGTGGAATACACCTCCGCGGCGCTGGCTATGCGGTACGGAGCCAATCTCCAGGACGCCGTGCTGGCCGGCCTGTTACATGACTGCGCCAAATGCCTTTCCAACGAGGAATTGCTGCAAATCTGCGAAAGCGAGGGCATCCCGGTCACCTCGGAGGAAAGAAAGCTGCCTTATCTGCTGCACGGAAAGGTGGGAAGTTTCTTTGCGAAACAGAAGTATGGCGTTCAGAGTCAGGACGTGTTAAACGCTGTGCTGAATCATACCACAGGGCGCGAAAACATGAGTCTGCTGGAAAAGATTGTTTTTGTGGCCGATTATATTGAGCCGGGCAGAGATCAGGCGCCTGACCTGGAAAGCTTGCGGAAACTGGCCTTTGAGGATCTGGATCAGGCTGTCTGTCAAATCCTGAAGGCTACGCTGGCGCATCTTGAGACTTCCGGTTCCGAGATCGATCCCAGGACGCTGGAAACCTATCGGTATTATGAAAAACTGTCGGGGACGGAAAAATAAAAAAGGAAAAAGAAATACTTAAAACGAAAAACGAAATACTTAAAACGGAGAGATCCGTTTCGGATCTTATAAAAACGAAAGGCGGTTTGATATGGAAAAAGACAAATCCAAGGAAATGGCGGGACTTGCCATTCACGCTCTGGAAGATAAAAAAGCGGAGGACATCCGGGTAATCGATATCAGTCAGGTGTCCGTACTGGCGGACTACTTCATCATAGCAGGGGGCGGCAACCGCTCGCAGATCCAGGCTCTCAGCGACCATGTGGAAGAAACGCTGGGTAAGGCCGGATGCCCTGTGCGCCAAATTGAAGGGTACGACACGGCAAACTGGGTTCTTCTGGATTTCGGCGATGTGATCGTCCATATTTTTGACAAGGAGAACCGGCTGCTGTACGATCTGGAACGGATCTGGCGGGATGGCCAGCAGATCGATCCCAAGGAGCTGAACAATTAATAACAAAAAGAAAGTTTCAAGCAAGATAACTTGAAACTTTCTTTTGTTGCAGATTTTTCTGCCTTCAACGCTATGCTGCAGTCTCGTTGTTTCTGTCAGACAGGTGCATAAAGAAACTGATCAGATAGATTCCGCAGATACCTACCAGTGTGTAGACAATCCTGGAAAACCATGACATATTGCCGAAGATGAAGGCTACCAGGTCAAAGCGGAACAGACCGATCAGCGCCCAGTTGATCGCGCCAATGATCGCGATGGTCAGCGCAGTACCGTCCAAAAATTTATTTCCCATTTTTCCCTCATTTCCGCCGCATAAAACGGCTTTTACAACCATTCTTATAAAGTTCCTGCACGGCTTTAACAGGACCGGCTGTATTAATATCTGCAAAAATCTTATGATTATGCGCCGGATGGGAATGCCATCATATTCCATCAAAAATGACTTAAGGCTGTTTGGGAGGGAAACAATCTTGCGGGAAACCATAGTTTTTTGTTTTCATAGTTTCTTGTTTTTAACGGAAATCACCCGCATGGATACTCTTGCATGAGTGGATAGGCTTACAGGCTGCCGTTTATCGATAAAACCGAAACACACCGAACACCTTTCCCAGAATCCGGCAGTTATCCACAATGATGGGATCCATGCTGTCATTTTCCGGCTGAAGACGGATATGACCGTTTTCCCGATAAAAAGTCTTAACAGTCGCGGAATCATCGATCAGGGCCACAACGATCTCTCCGTTGTCGGCGGTGGAGCAGGAGTTTACAAAAACGCGGTCGCCGTTAAATATGCCGGCGTTAATCATGGAATCGCCCCTGACGTTCAGCACAAAGGATTCTCCCTTGGGAACCAGATCCGCGGGAACGGGGAAATATTCCTGGATATTTTCTTCCGCCAGAATCGGCTGTCCCGCAGCCACATTACCCACTACCGGAAGACTTACCATCTCCGTGCGGACCATCTGGAAACTGTCATCACAAATTTCAATGGCCCTGGGCTTGGTGGGATCCCTGCGGATATAACCGTTTTTCTCAAGAGTCTCCAGATGGGAGTGAACGGAGGAAGTGGACTTTAACCCAACGGTTTCACAAATTTCCCGAACGGTGGGCGGATATCCCTTCTTTAAAATCTCATCCTTGATGTAATCCAGAATTTGTTGTTGTTTTACCGTTATTTTTCCAAATCCCATAAAAGTAATGCCTCCATTTTCTGTGATTGTTGTATGGTCTGCCAATCTTAGCTTTTCTATTACATTTTTTAATACATGATTCTATTACTTGACCTTCTTTATTACATGATTCTATTACTTGACCTTCTTTATTACATGATTCTATTACTTGACCTTCTTTATTGCATGATTCTATCACTTGATCCTATTACATGATTTTATTACTTGTTTCTATTACATGATTCTCTGGTTTCCGATTATCACAAATCGATTGATATCTGATTCAATTTCATTTGTTCTATCACATTTTATCATATACAAATGCAAAAAGCAAACATATATTCCAAAAATATGTTCGATTTTTGTGTTGACAAACATATGTTCCCGTGCTATGATCAGATCAGAACAAACGTTCCCGAACATATGATCACCAACGTAATACGCAAAGGAAACGGAAACGTTTTCAGGAATAGAATCCGAAAGGGATCCGGGAAGGATGGAAGATATGAACACACAAAATCCGATACAACGCGCTTACCGTGCAGAGAGACCTTATTTAAAGAAATCTCATTTAGAAAAAACCCACTTAAAGAGTGCTTACGGTGCAGCAACAGTTTCCAACGGCGCCGGATATTTAAAAAATCAATATGCCGCGGAAGGGAACGCATGTCTGAGTCGGGAACGGCTAGAGCGCAGGGAGAGGGCGATGAAAAAGCGGGAGAGAATACAGCGGCTGCGCAGGGAGAGAAGAAGGAAGGCTTTGACGGTTTTGTCCGTTTCCGCCGCCGCAGCGGCAATGGTTCTGATTTGTTTCTTATCCTACGGATCCATCCGCACAAACGCAAACACCGGTTTCAAATATTACACCAGTATTACGGTGGAACCCGGGGATTCTTTGTGGGAACTGGCAGGAGAGTATATGGACGGGGAGCATTACGCGGACAGAAACAGCTTTATTTCTGAGGTGCGGCATATTAACCGGCTGGACGATGAAAATGGGATCGTGACAGGACAGACGCTGATTATTCCCTACTATTCCTCGGAATATATCCGCTGAACAAGCTTTATATCCTCTGAACGGGCCTTGTATTCCACTTATCCTTTTATAGAAGATCCTCCGGCGGCTGGTTTTTACGGTCATGGGACGGCCGTTCGTCCGAGTTTTCTCTCAGTTTGACATATTTTGCGGCCATTCTCCGGCGTTCATCCGCCTGGGCCGCATAATGCTTTCGGGTGGTGTTGACATCCTTATGGCCAAGCACGTCCGCAACCAGGTAGATATCGCCTGTTTCCTGATAGAGAGTGGTGCCGTATGTGCTGCGCAATTTGTGAGGTGTTATCTTTTTTAACGGCGTTACTCTGGAAGTATATTTTTTTACCAGATTTTCCACGGAGCGCACCGCAATTCTGCGGTTTTGGAGGGAGAGAAACAGCGCGTTCTCATGCCCCTGGACAGGAATGATTCTTTCCCTTTGTTCCAGATAATCCAAAAGGGCGGTTTCCACTTCCTGGCCAAAGTAAATAACAGCCTCATATCCGCCTTTACGTCTGATCTTAATACCGTCAACGTCAAAATTAACATCTTCCAGATTCAGTCCCACGCATTCGGAAACACGGATCCCCGTGCCAAGCAGGAGAGTGAGCAGGGCCACATCCCGCACCTTCGTCTTTTTATGATATTCCAGTTCTTTCTGAGTCAGCTTGGTACCGTCCTCCACCTGATCCAGCAGGATTGCCACCTCGTTGGGTTCCAGACGTATGATTTCTTTTTCATGCAGCTTGGGGAGCGGAACCAGAGCGGCAGGATTCTTTGTGATCATTTCATTTTGGAAAAAATAATTGTAAAAACTGCGCAGGGCGGCCAGTTTTCTCGCTTTGCCGCGCTCGTCATTGGTAATGTCCCTTCCCTCCTTTTGATAGAGGGAAACGTATTCCAGGTATTCCTCAATGTCCACACGGGTCAACTGATCCAAAATCGTTAAAGGGTATTCCCGAATTTCCATCTTAGCGCAGTAAGGGTTTTTCTCATGTAAAAATTCAAAAAAGAGCCTGATGTCATATGCGTAGGCAAGCTTTGTCCTGGCGGAAGTATATTCCTCAATTCCCCGAAAATAAGTGCGGCAGAAGGGGGGAAGCGTATCCAGCACGGCCCTCATTTTTAAGATATTCTGTTTATTCTGTTCCTCATGGTAATTATCTGAATGGATTACTGGCAAGGCTCCCTACCGTCCTTTCCGGGCTTGTTCCCCGACATTACCTTTATTTTAGTATTTTTGTCCGATCATGACAATAGGAATTATAATTTTATCTCAGCCGGAAATACTGGTATGAAAGGAAGATACCGCGGCGAAAGCGGCGGAAACCAATACCGCGCGAAAGCGGCGGAGAACAGGAGAGAGGAGTAAAATGACAGAATTTTCCAAAAGCCGGACAAAGGATAACCTGATGCGGGCATTTGCGGGAGAAAGCCAGGCCAGAAACCGGTATACCTTCGCGGCATCCGCCGCAAAGAAAAACGGGCTTTATGTGGTCAGCGCCATCTTTGCTTTTACAGCCGATCAGGAAAAAGAACATGCTGAAATCTTTTATCAGCACTTAAAGGAAATGGCAGGAGGGACTGTCTGGATCGATGGCGGATATCCCGTGGATATTTCGGACGATATAACGGTTCTGCTGGAAATGGCGCGTCACAATGAATATGAAGAACATGAAAACGTTTATCCAGCGTTTGGGGAAACGGCGAAGGAAGAAGGGTTTCAGAGAATTGCCGCATCCTTCATGCAGATTGCCGAAATTGAAAAGACCCACGGAGATCGGTTCGACAGATATGCACAGCTATTAAAATCAGGAAATTTGTTTGTTTCGGATGTGGAGCAGGAGTGGATGTGCTTAAACTGCGGCCATATTCACAAAGGCCCCGCTGCGCCTCCCGTTTGTCCCGTCTGTCAGCATGACCAGGGATACTTTATACGGTTTGAATTGTCAGGCAGACTTTTGTAATTTCCAGCCGATTGCAGGAGATTTTTTGTGGAGTACAGGATTTTCTGTGGAGTACAGGTTTTCCTGTGTGTGCATTGCAGGAATCGCTGCACATTGCAGGAGTCCCCTGTGCATGGCGGGATTGATTCCCTGTGGAATGCATCATTTCCGGCCGATCACAAGTTTCCTTGTGGATCGAAAGATTTCCGCCGATTACAAGAAAATGTGCTTGTTATGTTGGGGAATTAAGAGTATGATAAGAGAGAGGGTAGGGGCGGATCGATTCCTGCGGTTCGTTCGATTTCTGCGGATCGATTCCTGCGGCGCCCGGAGAATATCCCTGAAAGGATCAAGTCATCTCATGAAGTTTAAAATCAACAACAAGTATGTCCGGTGGGGACTTACAGCATTCTTGGTGCTGGCCTGTGCAATTCTCTTTTATTATTTTGTATTTCACGGCAACAATATCATGGCGGCGCTGAAAACCATCACCAACATTTTAATGCCGGTGGTGGTTGGCCTTGCCATGGCATACTTATTATCGCCTGTGCTGAATTTTATTGAACAAAAAATTCTGTTTCCGCTCTGTGACAAGATAGGTATCAAAAATTCCAGGCGTCGTTCCGGCGTTGTCAGAGGAATCAGCGTGTTTCTCACAGCGTTTGTGTTCCTGGCGATGATTTATATGCTGTTTTACATGCTGATTTCCCAGCTTGTACCCAGTATCCAGAATATTGTAAACAACTTCGACCGGTATACCGGGAACGTGATGAACTGGATCAACAAAATCCTGGACGATAATCCGGATGTGAGAAATTATGCGATTTCCACCATCAATCAATATTCTCAACAGTTGGACAATTTGATGACAAAGCTTTCTTCCAATGCCATTGTGCTGTTACAGACCGTGACCAGTACAGCCTCGAACATTCTCGGCATGCTTTGGGATTTCATCATCGGATTTATCATTTCCATTTATGTGATGATCAGTAAGGAAAAATTTATCGCTCAGTCCAAAAAGATGATTTATTCCATCTTTGAGCGCAACACGGCGAATATTATTATCCGCAATTTCCGTTTCACCCATCGAACCTTCATAGGGTTCCTGGGCGGAAAAATAGCGGATTCCATTATCATCGGCATCCTGTGCTTTATCGGCGTTACCCTGATGAAAACGCCGTATGGAGCCCTGATCAGCGTGATTATCGGCGTAACCAATGTGATTCCCTTTTTCGGCCCTTACCTGGGTGCGATTCCCAGCGCCTTCCTGGTGCTGATCGTCGATCCGCTGCATCCCTTAAACTGTGTATATTTCCTGATCTTTATCCTGATTCTGCAACAGTTTGACGGCAATTTCCTGGGGCCCAAAATTCTGGGAAGTTCAACGGGGCTTACCAGCTTTTGGGTGATATTTGCCATCACCTTATTTGGCGGTCTGTTCGGCATCGTGGGAATGATTATCGGCGTACCGATTTTCGCCGTGATTTACGCGGCCATTAAATCCCTGGTAAATACGGCGCTGTTGAAGAAACAAATGCCAATCGAGTCCAACAAATATGAAAATCTGGAATATGTGGACGATGAGGGATTCCACAATTTTACGGTACGGGAAAAAAACATAGTGGAGAAACTTGCGGAAAAGGAAAAAAAGGAACTAAAAAAACGGGTCAAAAGAGAATTGGGAAAACATTCCACGGACAGCGATCCTCACCGGGAGGAAACGGCGGGACAGACCGGAAAGGATGATCTGTCTGACGATGATCATAAAGGATCAGATTTATCATGAGAATGCTGGTACAGAGGGTAAACAGGGCTCAGGTGTCCGTTGACGGGAGTGTCACAGGGAAAATCGGGCGGGGATTTCTGGTTTTCCTTGGCATTTCTCAACAGGATTCTAAAGAAATCGCTGAAAAAATGGTTCGGAAACTGGTGGGACTGCGGATTTTCCGGGATGAAAACGAAAAAATCAACCTGGATCTGAAGGCGGTGGACGGGGAATTGCTGATCATATCGCAGTTTACGCTGTATGCGGACTGCCGCAGAGGAAACAGACCGTCCTTTGTAAACGCCGGCGCTCCGGATATGGCGGAGGAACTTTATCAATATGTTCTTCAACTTTGCAGAGAAGAAATTCCGGTTGTGCAGGAAGGGATTTTCGGCGCGGACATGAAGGTTTCTCTGGAAAATGACGGGCCTTTTTCCATATGGCTGGATTCTGAGGAAGTATGCGCTAAGGGTAAGGACAAATAAAAGCGTAAGGCATATCAAAGCGTAAAGCATAATCTTTGTAGAACTATTCGTTAAACTTGTCTTTTGCGCATAGTTGTATCTGCCCCTGTCTTCCCCTTTCCCCATATCAATGAAAGGATGTGCAATGAAAGGATGCGAATTCATCCGCGGCCTTTCGCGGCCTTGGGGCCTGGCTTTGGCCTTACCATGTCATTTATCATATCATAAATTCTGGCAATTCCGGTGAAACCTCAATCACTTTGATTCCACCACCAAAATGATAAATCAGTGCGGCAATCAAGATTCCCCAAAAACCCGCACAAAAAAATTTCTTTTCTGTATCCAATGTCTTTTGCAAAATCACATAATCGACAATCACTTTACTTTGATCAAATTCCGGGTTCCAGTTATACCATTCTGTATTCAGCGGTTCCCCGTTTACAATCTGCCCTGTAAAAGAAACTTCGGCCGTTTCGCCATACACAATATGTTCCATCCCTTCTATGGATTCTTCATCATCAATCAATACTCTGATGTATTGATCGTCAGAGATAGGAACCGTATAGTATTGGTAATTTTTTCCCCCTATGATCCATCCGCCGCTGGATCCTGACGCACGTTGGTTGTTAAAAACATGAACCGTAACGCAATCTGCAATCGTTCCTTCCACATACTGATTCCTTTTTATATTTTGTTCTGACAGATTTGCTAAATTCAATGGAGGATAATAAGAAAAAATCTGAAACCCGTTGACCAGAATGAGCCCTAAACTGATCACTCCCATCAAGATACTGATACATGCCGAAGTTGGAATATGTATATTTTTCACTTCTCTTTACCCTTGTGCGATACATTTACATTTCACGTCATTTTTCACATTTGTAAACATGTAAATAAATAAGATAAACATATAAATAAATAAATAAGATAAATATGTAAATAAGATAAACATGTAAATAAAATAAACATGAAAAATACCATCACAGAATATTTTTGCCATTGATTTCTGTCCGCTTCTATTTGGCGCGCTGATCCATGTTATATGCAGCACCGCGATGTGCCGGTTTTCTTGACCCGGTCATGTGTCAACATACGGCTCAAAATATTCTGTGATGGTGTAAAAACTTCTACGTCACTTACGCATTGTTACATCATATATACACATTTTACGTCATAATACGCTCGCGTGTATCACTTACACACATTTTACGTCATGTACTTTCGCGTGTATCAATTCCCCCGTTAATCCAACGGGAATAACGGCAGCACACTCATATTTAGCACGGATGTGCTGGCTTTCTTGACCCGGTCATTCTTGATGGTGAAATAAACATCATGGACAGGGTTCTTCAGGTAGTTCTTCGGGTAATAGAGCCTGTAATATTTACCGTTCTCCAGATTGGTAAATACATGGGTCACAGAATCCGCCTTCAGCGTTTTCGGCTGGCCGTTGGACAGGATAATGGGTTCCCCGTTTCTGCCGTTTAATTCTATCACTTCATCCACATAGACCTGATTCCCGTACCCCAGATCATGGTAAATGGTGCATTCCAGAGACGTGGTCATCATGTTGGTGTCCTGAGGCATAAAGTTGACAGGAACCACCTCCGTGTCCTCAAAGGTTTCTACAATCTGCTCATAGGCTCTTTCCGATTCGTCATAATCGCCGAAATCATAATTTTGCAGCAGCTCGATGGAGTAATGCTGCTCTCCCGTCGCTGTCGCCTCATCGTTGGTGACCAGCACGGTAGGAGGCACATACGCCGCATTGTAGGCGGCAATCATGGTATTGATAAACAGCTTTGCCTCCATATCCCCGTTGACGGTCTGATGGCCCACGCCAGAGTAAAAGATGTTGCCCTTGCTGTAAATATAATAGTTATTCATGGCATCATTGGGGGACACAGCGTATGTCACGGAGCTGCCGTCATTTCCGGCGTCCTGCGCGTTCACGTTCGCAGGATCGCAGCCCAGCGCATACCATACGGTTACCTGAGGATCCTCCGGGCTCAAAGCGTACCACTGGCCATGGGTGGGGGCAACCGTCAGCGTTTCTCCAATCTGGTAAGGATATACGGTAATCTGCCCCTTATTGACCATGGTAACCTGGGTGGTCAGATCGTTGTTATTGTTGAAACCGGTATCGCTGCCGTGCTTTTTCGCCGTTGTTACCGCCAGGCCCTTGGGGTTGACGATGGTATACCGATATGGCATCTTCCCGCCGCCGGAATTGTCCTCCGCGTTATTCCAGCCCAGACGTTTCATGGAATAATAGGTATATCCCTGAATCGCGCTGCTGTTTGTGGTATCATATTTGGCCGCGTTGGCCGCCTGATAATTACCAAGCATCACGGATTCCCGGTCAAACCATGTGAAGGCCTCACTGCCCGCGCCGCAGCCGAGGCATCTGGCGGGCGGATTGTTCTTCCCGGCGCCGGTTGTATCCACACGACCGCAGGAGGAACAGATCCAGCGCTCCTTCGGATAAGAGGTATTATTGCCGTTATCCGCCTGAGTGCTTATGGCCTTGTAACGGTTCATTCCCATGAGATCTCTCATCAGCGAGTTCACAGTATACCCGAAGGTATCCTGATTCAAATTATAAAGGGAGGTGAGATCATGGGTAAAGAGGATGCTCTTGCCCTGATCCACATAATACCTCAGATAATCGATGGCCCCGTACTGATTGGACAGATTGACGCCTCCGTAAGTATCGCCGAAGCCCACGATGATCATATTGTAATCATCCAAATTTCCGCCGATTTTGTCCAGATTGACCGGATTGGTCACATCATCCGATTCCCTGGTATAATCGTACATAAACCCTTTGGATGTCTTTCTGCCCGTCCGATCCGTAGTATAGAAATAACTCTCAAACTCCGCCCAGGTAATGGTATGCACATGGATCCGATAATCCGCCAGCTTATCGTAATACTTGGTGAACCGCGCATCCTTGGAAAGATCCAGCGCCCCGTTGTAAGGCTTGGAAGGATCGATTTCCTTCGGCATGATCTGAAGCACGTTGATCTGTTTCTTCCGTCCGCTTGTGTTTCGGATGGCGCTGAAACCGGACCGGGCGTACCGCACTCCCGTGGGATTGATCACAGCCCTGGGATTGCCCGCCGCATCCTGTTCGTAAGTCTCGTTTCCTACAAAGACCTCTATCTTCCACTGCACCACCCCAACCCAGTTGGGATCGATGTTATAGACATAGTTGTTTACGCCGGCGTTCGCCCTGTTGGTATAAACAATTTCCTCCTGGGAGAATTTGCTGTCCCGATCCTGATCCATATAAATGTGGAAATAATACTGTTCCTTGTCCGCAGGGGTCACGGTAAAGGTAAAGGACAACGCGTAGGTATCCAGATAGTTGGCGTTGGTGACGATGGTCACGTCCTCTCCCTCGCCGCTTGCGGTGCTGCCGTTATATTCCTTCGGCAGAGAATTAAATACCACAGATCCGCTCATTGCGCTGTTTGCAAAGGTTTCAATCAGTTGCGCGGAGCTGGAGGTTCCCAGCAGATTGGCGTTCGCCTTCCCCTGGTTCACAAAGGCATAAACATTGGAGCCGGAATCGATCAGCTCCGGACAGAGGTTATACAGATTCTGATCGCACACAATCGGGTAACCCGCCCGGAGAAAGTCCTGTAAATCCGCCTTTTTGATCAGGCTGATATCGTTTCCGGGGAAACGAAGCTGTGTGCTGTTTAACACCGTGCCGTCTGCCTGTCTGACCCAGAGCACGGATCTGTCCCTGTCCGCGGGCACATGATACTCCGCGGATGTCATGCTGTCTCCGGTATGGAAATAAATCAGATTCTTTAATCCGGACGTGTCATTCCATACCGGTACGTCCATATCGGCATAAATTGATTTCCAATATCCGTTCCCAGACGCGTCCCCGATCCATTCTTTATTGACCTCAATGGTCTTTCTCACGGTGTTGTACGCGCTGCAATCCAGTCCCATATAAATCAGGTCATAGGTAGCGTTCAGATCCTCAATCTTGCCGATAAACTCAGCGGTGGTCTGATGAGTGATTTCAATTTTACCCTGAAAATGAGGGAGCAGCATACGGACATAGGACTCCTGAAGGAACCAGTCAGGCGTTCCGTCGGCGTTCAGGCCCACGGAGGGCTCCAGATCCAGCACACGCAGAGTCAGGCTGCCGCTGTCTTCCGGGAACGGGCTATCTGGCTGATGCCCTCCCAGGATATACCGGATCGCCTCTTTGGAGCTGGCATGATTCCGCTCCGCCTCCGAAAGCGACTGATAAAAATCGTCGGACATGGTTTCATTGTTTCCGGCGGCGATGGTTCCGCTCATAAAATACTGTACAATATTGCTGTCCCCCGGGAAGGTAAACACATGGCCGTTGACCCAGCTTTTGAACTTTTGTTCCGTGGGATTGACGTTAAAGCCGTAATTGTACCACTGCTCGTTGTCATATCTCCCGTAATGGGTAAAGTAATTATAAAAATCCCCGCTGGCCATATAGACGCCGGGTTTCACCAGAGGGAACGTGTACACGCCCCAATAGACAGCGGCGTCCCCGCTTTGCAGGGTCAGCTCGCCGGTGGTTCTGGTGACTTCCCTCTGCTTTCCCTCGCCGTCCGTGATTGTCTCCTGGTAAGTATACTCTTTGATCACAGGGTTATTCGGATTCAGGTAAATCTGGCGGAACAGATTGGACTTCATGGAAATCAACATCATGCACAGCTTGTAAATGTTCTTATTGCTGCATTTTACAGTGGGCGTCCTCATGTCCGTCTTGCGCAGATTCCAGTCATACGCCACCCCGTCAACATCCTTCCAACTGCCGTCCCATCTTGTCTCATAAAGATTATTATCGATAATCAGTCCCGCGTAGTCGCTCTCCGCCGTCACCCGATTGAAAATCTTCATGGTGACGTCCCAACTGATGTCATAGGTGTCAAAACCGTCGCTGTCGGAATAATTGGTCAGGCTGGAAACCTTCCCCAGCCGGTTGTACTGTTTCCAGAAATCGATAAAGGTCTTTCCCGGATACACCTTTGCGGCAATATAGATCAGGTCGCAGTAATCGATCCATTCGGATGCGCTGTTCAGCTCGTCGGGAGTGATGGTTTTGACCACAATCGAATAGTTGTCGATCGTCTCCTGGGAGGCCCCGGGAAGTACGGAATACCGCAGGAAATTATCGTTGTTCGTCCATGTGGTGTAAGTGTCCGGGGAAATAAATTTGCCGTACCCGTCGCTGTACTCGCTGCCCATACGCCAGGTGTAAAGCCTTTCTCCCACGCCGGACAACTGGGACTTGGCAATGGCTTCCGTCAATGCGTCCATTTTCCCCTGGCGGTCATAGACGGCGATCTCCTGCCAATAGCTTTCCCCGTACTCCGGATCAAAGGCATTCACCGTATGCCACACCAGATTGCCGTCCTGATTGGGCGCAGGGACAATGGAGGCCGTATATTGGGGAGTGGGCTCTGCGTCCCCATCGCTGACGGATCCGCCGTCCCCGCCGCTGACCGTTTCCCCGTCGCCTCCGCTGACGGTTTCCGTCTCAGGCTCCGACGGTTCTTCCGCATCCTCCAACGGCTCCAGAGTGTAACGGAAGGTTCCCGTTCCCTCCGCCACCAGTTCATAATACCCCTTTACCAGATAATCCGCCTGCCAGTCCTTGGTATAATTCTGGTTGCCGAATCTTTTCAGGGCGTACTGCTTGACTTCTTCCTCCGACATTGCGGTCAGGCCCAGTTCATCATAGAACAGATACAGAGAATTGTAAGAGGCCACCGTTCCCGCGTTTGGCAGGGATTGAGACACGGCGCTGATCAGGCTGGAATTATTCTGCATGTCAATGGGCTCGCAGCCCTGAATCAGATACCCGAAAGTGGCATATTCCTCATAAGGCACCAGCTCCAGAACCACAAACGGCCTTTCGGCGCTGCCTCGCTCCAGTTGTCTGAAGTTTTCCACGCCGTACTGGGGCAGCTCGCTCAGCGCATCCACCACGCCCCGCACTACTTTTCCGGGATTTTCCTCCGCATGTGTCACGTCCATGGAAAAACGTCCCGGTATTACATGAATCATGGTGATGATCAGCGTCAACACCAGACCGGCGGAAATGATTCTACCTGACAACTTTCTCATACTGTTTTCCTTTCCCCTAAAGAGGATATAGCCCTTCCCTTGCGGACAGCCCATCCCTTTTGCGGCCAGCCGTCCATGCGTTACGATTACATATGATTACTCGTGATTACTTCCCATTACTTAATAATATGTACTATATGCCCGGGCCCGGTTCCGGCGTAAGCTCCGGCTCGGCCGTGGGCGCGGCCTGAATCTCATTTCTGACCCGGAATTCATTCTCCAACTGATAATCCTGCTTTCCGGCCTTTAAGCCGACCATAACGGAAACCGTCGCCTTGTCCGGATCCCATCCGGGTTCAAAACTTTCCATATATTCACAGAAACAGTTTCCCTCCGAATCCACATCTTCTACCCTTCTTGTAACATCATTGTCAAAATCTGCAATCCCTTTTACAATCTTTGTATACAGTCTGCCGTCCTGCATCCAGATCAGACGCTTGCTGGCCATGATGGGAGGCGCCGTCTCGGTGGGGTCGAAATTGGTGATCAGGTTTCCCTCCGCATCTCGCCGCAGCCCCGAGGGCAGTCTGTCCACATCGGAGGTCCTGGGGATCTGGTAAATGACCAGAACCTTATCGACAGTGCTTGTATTGCTCCCCATATCCACCGTAACGTGATCCGCCACTTCAATTCGGTTTCCTTCCATAATCCATGAGCCGATCTGTTCCATCATCACATGGGCCTCCATCTGAAGGTCGATGTTGGAGGTGGCCGCGTCATAGCTTCGCATGGCGTTGATCAGGAACAGCCCCACAGCCCCCAGAATAATGGTGGCCATGGTGATTGCGATTATCAGTTCGATCAGGGTCAGTCCCCTATTGTCCTTTCTCATGTTCGTCCCTTCCAACATCCGAATGCCGCCGTCCCTACCCTGGAGCCCGCCGCCCTTCCCGGGAGCCCGGCCTACCCTTCTCTGGAGCCGTCGTCCCTTCCCTGAAACTCGGCCTACCCTTTCCTGGAACCGCCGTTCCTTCCCTGGAGACCGCTGGCGGAAACTTTCAGGCCGCCCGGCGTTTCAGCCTGTCAATCCACGATATGCTTGCCCGTTTCTTCAATCAGGCGGATGGTATGTGCGCCGCCGTTTCCCTGAAAGAGAATCCGATCCGTGTTTGTGCCGTCGGCGTTCACATTGAACACCCCGCTTCGCTTAAAAACAATCCGGATAATCTGGTTTTTCGGCTCCAGCAAAACAGGGGCCTCACCCGTTTTTTCCATGGAGATTTCAATGCTGTTGTTACAAATTTTCACCCCGGAATCATTTAACAGGGTTTCGTCAAACCCGGTGAGCGGCGTATCTTCCAGGGATTGCAGGTAATACCCGTCCTCCAGACGGTAAAGGTATAAATATTGGGTGCCTTTGCGGCTCATGGAAAGAATCCGCTGGCGATCCAGCCAATCGCTCACCGTTTCCACAGCCTTCATGGCGTTTGCATAGTGGATATGCCCGATCAGAGAGACAGCCGCCCCCATCAAAATCGCCGCGATAGCGATGGTGACGATCATTTCCACCATGGAAAACCCTCTGTGATCCTTCCTCATTGCGTTTTCCCCCTTTGGGACGATCCCCCGCGCCGGGGACTGGTTTTAAAAATCGGTTCTCGTCCAGTTTTCATAGGTCAGATACTGGTCGATGTGAACCAGGCCAATCACATTGTCCTCCGATACGCCGTAAGCGGCGAACAGACTGGAAAATTTCGGGCTGGCGCTTACCGCGTCCTCGGAAAACAGTTGGGAAACAAGAAGTTCGTCCCCCGTAATCTGTATGTTGGCCGTGGCCACCTGAATGGAGCCCCCGGACAAAATCATGCCCCTGAAATGATTGCTCACCGTCACATCTCCCGTGGCGATCACAATGCCCCGGTCACAGTCCGTAGGAATCGTGTAATCACTGTTGAATACGGCAATCAGTGTATTCCCCGGGCCGTCCGGGTTGGACGTCTTCTGCTCATAACCGGAATCCAGCATCCCCTCCCGGCTCAAAAGCGCCGATACGGCGTCCGCCATGGGAGCGCCAAAGAGCTGATCCGTCAGGGGATTCTCCTTCTTATCCGCAAACCGTACGCTGGACGAGGTAATCACATCCGCGTGGTACCTCCACTCCTCCAGATACATCTGAAGGCTTTTATAATTTTTGGCAAGCTGATCCGCGTAGGTATAATTGACGTTGGAGCCGTCGGACGAAGTATCCGCCCACTCCTCGGGCCGGATGGAAACCTCCTGAACCGTAAAGCCGGCCTCTGCGCTGTTGCGGTACATCAGGTCGCCCCGTAAGGTATACAGCATCCCGTCTCCCACGATGATGGCGTCCGCGTAATCTTCCCCGTAAGCGGTAACCCGGGACGCGTTGGCCTGGCTGTATGCCGCAAAAAAGCTGTTGGCAGACTGTTCATCCTTAAAATTCAGATAATAGCGGTATACATAGGGATCCCCGGCGGGATTGGTGTTCCGGAACCGATACACCGCGATGGGTTCCCCGGCGTTTAGGTAATCCGCCAGACCGGACACGCGGGTCTGGCCTTCATATTCCGCAAGCCCCTCCGCCGTGAAGGTTGTGTATCCGCTTGCCGGATCCAGATACCGCTCCGGCACATAGTAGGCAAGCTGGTTGGTTCGGACGGAAACGGATTCGCCAAACATCACATCGTTTAAGCTGTTTCCTCTGGATAGGAAAGTGCGGCCCGCCAGATGCAGATAGGTAAGCCCCGACATGTCCAGGGTGCTGCCCCTGCCGTTAATCACCATGGCGCTGCTGTATTTGGCCTCCGCTGCGGAGGCCGTGCCGTCATACCGTTCCAGGAAATTATAGCCGTAATAGTTCCCGGAAAGGGAAACTTTACTGTTTGCGCCGTTCAGGGAAAGATCGTCCGACACATACAGATTGCCGGTAAAGCTTGCGGAGGAAGGACTGCCATCCCCCGTCGTCCTGATATTTTCCGCCCAGACGCTGCCGCCAGCCGTTCCGAAGGAGGCGTTGTCGGAGCCGGATTCAATGATGATGTCGCCCCTTGTGACAATGTTTTCACCGATGAAGGAAACATTGTCGCAGTTGACCACATGAATGCCGTCCCAGCCCGCATAGACGCTTCCCTTCACGCTCGCGCCGTTTCCCAGCACCTGAATATTGCGGTCGGCCATCAGGGCGTACTTCATAAATTCCTTCTGCCTGTTCCCGCTGTCAAAGTTAAGGGCGGGCGTATGAAAGACCATGTCCGTGGAAATCACGGTTTCATAGCCGTATTCATCCTCATAATCCACCTTGATCCCGTGCAGGGTAAAAATCCCTTCCTCATAATCCGCGGAAAAGGTGGCCTCCTCGTCCGTGGAAACAAAAAAGTCCCTGTGTTCCTCCGCCAGCAAATCCTTAATCTGCCCCTGATCATAATAGCCGTACACATAAATGTACCGGGAAGCGTCTCCAGGGTCGGGGGTGGTTCTCTTATCCTTTCGGGTGACATCGTCGGAATCCCAGAATTCCTCCGTCAGACGCTCCATATAATTATAGATGAACTGCTCCTGCAGATTGGCGCCCTCCGATATCAGGCCCCGGTATTCGGACAAAATATCCAGATACGCCAACTGCATCGCCGTGGACGCCCGGTTGTTCAGGCCGGCGGCAATCTCGTTCATCAGGTCTTCGGCGTTATAGAAATTCCGTTTGCCGGATTCCTCCACCTCCCGCATGCGGATATTCGTCACCGTTACGCTGGCCACAATGGCGCCGATGGTCATCACGAAAACAATGGCCGAAATCACCGCCATCAGGGACGCGCCTTCATTCTTTTTCCGAAACGGCCATTTCCATTTTCCCATGCCTACTCTCCTTTTGTAGTACGAATCACTGCCAGCGGTTCCTCTGTTTCCATGTGATCCTTTTCATACACTTCCACGACGACGGATATCATCCGCACCGGCGTCCCGGACTGCGCCACAGGAAACAGCGGAAAGGGATTGCCGTCCTCCTTGACCACCTGATCGCCGGAACGGATATTCGCATGCAGACGTAAAACGGAATCCTCCGCCCCCTTCACGGTCAGGGTGTACGGAGTAAACAAGCCGCCGTCATGATCCGGCGGAAACTTCTGACACAAAATAAAACAGTCCAAGGCGCTCAGCGTGACAGGCAGCCCGTTTAAGTCAAAGCAAACGGTATCCTGCGCGCCCACGTCCATACAATCATACAGCACATACAGATTTTTCAGGCTGCTCAGTTTCCGGTTCGCCAGATCAGTGCTGATATAATGGGGATCGGCGGAGCCTATCAAACCGGGATCCGTACACTCATAATCATAATATGCCCGCACCGAATAGGCGGAACCGTCATAATCCACGCATATGTGCAGCGTCCTGTCCAGGGAGGCCTTGAGCGCCTCCTGGGACGGAGCCGACCCGGCCGCAGCGGCCGCCGCCGTAAAATACACCAAAGCCTCCGTCAACTGATCCTGCTCCATCAGCATCACGTCCGTGGTGTCATCGACGCCGTAAATCATGGCCCGGGAAGTCTCATTGGCGGACACTTGGGTGGAAAGGGTGAGTTTTACGTCAAACTGTTCCAGACTTTTGGTCAAAACCAGTTCCCCCGTGCCGTCCTCCGTCTGAAAACGCCCTCCCTCCTTCACCGTATATCCCAGGGTGTCCGTCAGGTAGGGGACGCCGTAGGACACGGAGCCGTCGGGGGCCGTATTTTTCTGAATCAGATTGGGAGAGGATTTCAGATCCTCCGTGATCTCCTGGGCGGTCAGCGTGGCGTTCTGGTGCCTGGCCGTCATGGCGCTTCGTCTCATGGAATCCGTGAAAAAACTCAGCAGCGGGACGGTCACAATGGCCAGGATCGCCACCGACAGGATCACCTCCAGCAGAGAGAATCCCTCGTTCCCGGCAGATACGCCCTTATTCAGTTTACACTCTCTTTCCTGTGCCATGAAAGTCATGCAGCCGCCTTTCCCGTTTGTTCTCCCGGTTATTCCGGAGCGGTTTCATCGGTTCCTTCGGTCTGCGTTACCCCGTTATTCTCCAAAAGGCCGCCGTTTCCGCCGCCGAAGATATTGGAAACGCCCTTATTCATTTCATAGATAACAGGAGGAACATACTTCCTGCCGGTATCCCTCAGGTAATACATGTAAAAGGTAACCGTACCGCTCACCGCGTCCAGCGCCGGGTCATAGGTAACCGACAGGGTCGGCGCGGTGATCCGGTCTTCCATGGCGGCGGTATACGCAAGCATTTCCTTCATGCCCTCATAACCGGCCGTGTAGTTTACATTGATCGCCGCAAAATATCCCTTGGGCGGCGTCGGAACCTCCTGGGAGGTCAGGGTAAAGTCCATCACAAGGTTATCCATCTGAAAAGTCACGGAGGAAATATGGATCAGGGAATCATTCTCCAGATCCTGAAGGATGCGGATCACCTTTTCCGTCTTCAGATCGGCGGGGTATCTGCCGATAATCGTTTGGATTTCCTGTTTCATATTGGCGGTGCCTTCTTCCACCAGGCTGCGCTTTGCCGCCATGTTTTCCAGATTGGCCACCGTCTGCTGGTCCGTCTTGTTCTGAGTCTCCAGCTCCGCGGCCGAAACGGTCATTTTACGGTACACCAGAAAATAGGATCCCGCCAGCAAAAGCAGCGCCACCAGCAAAAGGATCAGTCTGATCTCAGAATCCGAAAGTTTCTTCTTTTTTTCCATCGTTTCCGCTCTCTCCTGTTATTTCGGATAAGTTATTTCGGATCAATTGGCTCTTACTCCGTTTCCTGCGCGTTTCCCGTACCCGCCGTGGATTCCAGCGGATCCAGTTGATTCAGCCGATCCGCCAGAGAAGTCTCGCTGGGGTTTTGGTAAACCGCCACCACGGAATAGTTCCAGACAATGTTTCCGGCCTCATCCACCGTTTCCGAAATGTTCGGCACTGAAACCTCTCCGAGACAGGGAATATCCTGAACATTCAAAAGCATCTGGGCCACCGTCAGTTCATCCGGGCTGGTCAGATTCATGGTAATGTTGTTACCGTTCAGGCTCAGATTGAGCACCCGCACCGTGTCGGGCAACTGTTCCTCCAGCCCCCGAACCAGGTTTAACGCCATCTCATTGTCCGTCCAGGTCATCAGATCAAAGGTGATAAATTCCGCCGTCTGGGCCTTTATCGCCTCATGCTCGTCATAAATCTGCTGGATGTATGACAACTCTTGGATTCGCCGGGTCAGTCGGTCATGTTCGTCAGCCGCCTGCATATACCTCAGCACACCCGACCCCACCAGGACCAGGCTGATCACAGCGGAACCGGCAAAGGCCAGATAAGCCACCCGCAGGGTATTCTGCTTACTCTCCTTTGCGGCAGTCTCCTTGGGCTTGATATTTAAGGGAGAGATCAACGCGCCGATGGCGGAAGTAAAATCCACCTCCATGGCTTCCTCCCGGTTGACGTTCCGGGACAGATGCACATTGGCAAAGGGTTCTTCCTCCGCAAGCTCCAGGGCAACCTCATCGGTAAACAGTTTCTTAATGCCGGCAATGCGGGCGCCGTCGCCCACGATGCGCATCACCCCGTAAAAATCTTTTTTGGACTGGTTCCGGTAATACTCCAGAGCCGTCATGACCACCCGGATATGATATCCCAGGGCTTCCTTGATATCCGCGTAAGCGTCCTCCAGGGCTCTTTGGCGGCTTTCATCCTCCGGCGTTTTGACCTCCGTCAGCCTGGGCTTTTTGTAAAGCACGTTATGAGTGGTGAGGAAATGATAGGCCTCCGGCTCATCCGAAACGTTCAGAACCGGATGCTCCAGCACGGTGGCCAGGGTGCTGGCATAACCGTTGGGAGCCACACGCTGGAACATCAGTTTCTTCCCCATCATAATACTGATGATCGTCTCGTTTTCCTCCAACTGGATAATTACGCTGTCCACGGTATAATGCGCTTTCGCGTAGGAAAGTACGCTGTTGCCGATGTACTCGAAGGACTCCACGGTGAATCCGGCGCTTTTGGCAAAGGCCGTATAGCCGTTTAAAAGCGTATCGGGCACCGCGATCAGCAAAAGCCGCAGCATTTTCTTCCCGTCCTCCGTATACTCATCCATTTTTTTATAAGTGATGGTATAGCCGGATACATCCATGGGAAAATAATCGTTGGCGGAAACCGCCACGATCCCGGGAAGCTGCTTATCCTTGACAAAGGGGATGGCCATGTCCCTGGTAATCACCTTTGTGGAATTAATGGTAAAGATCACGTTTTTTTCCGTGATGTGATGCTTTGCCAGTTCCTCTTTCAGCGCCGCGAGAAAGCGCTCCCGGTCCCGGATCATGCCGTCCTCCACCGTGCGGTCGGGAGTGCGGAAATAAAACAGATCCAGAATCTGCGAGGACTTTTTGTAGGGCTGCGCCAGGACCACCTTCGTCCACCAGGCCCCCGTCTCTATGCTTAAAACTCTTTTTGCCATGTACCTTCTCCTTTTTTCATTCCGTGACGGCGCTTGCAATGTCGTCTCACTCCGAAAAGCCGACTTTGTATCCGGCTTCCCCCAGTCAGAAGACATTCCTATCCCAGCGCAAGTTTCACATACCAGCGGATCAGAGCGTCTCCCCACAGCGCCGCGATGAGAATCCCGCCGGACAGATAAGGGCCCATGGCCAGTTTCCTTTCCGCTCCAAAAACCTTCATCCGGATCAGATGGATCACGGATCCCAGAGCGCAGCCGAAAAACAAAGCCAGCAGGATTCCTTTCCAGCCAAGGATCAGACCGGCCGCCCCCATCAGCTTGATGTCCCCGCCGCCGATGCCCCGGCCGGCAGTCAACAGATATAAGAGACACAGCAGTCCGGAAACACACACAAGGCCGATCAAATGTTCCCCAATATGGGAAAAATCCAAAATGCAGAAAACGACCCCAAGCCCCAGCAGAAATAAATTACAGCCGGGAGGGATCTCGAAAGTGCGCCAGTCCACAACGCTTATCACCAATAAGGCAGATGCCATGAGGCAAAAAAGGACACTCTGCAAGCTGATACCGTTCGCCATGAAAACGATCACATACAGTACCCCGTCAAGCGCTTCCACGATAGGGTACTGACAGGATATTTTTGCACCGCAGTAACGGCATCTGCCCTTTAGCGATAAATAGGAAAACAGAGGAAAAAGGTCATACCAGGCAAGCCTGTGTCCGCAGCTTGTGCAGTGAGAGCCCGGTATCAGGCTCTCACCCGCAGGAACCCGCAGGATACAGACATTCACAAAGCTGCCGATAATGATTCCGTAAAGGAAAATGACCACATAGAGCAGAACCGTGTAAAATGCCGGCATGACCGTATCCTATCCTCTCTGTTAGGGAAACACTGTAGGAACGTTGGTCAAGGTATTAATCAGCGTTTCCTTAGGTTATGCACAGTACAAACAAGCTTTACCTGGATTTGAACTCATAGCCGTCGAAACCAGTAACTGCACCTGCGGTGCCCATATACACACCATCTGTGCCATCACATGTAATCGTAACTGAACCAAGGCCCTTGCCGGTATTTGATTTCAATACCCTTGTATCAAGCTTAGCCAAATCTGTAAATGCTTTCTGCAGTTTGGTATCGGCAGCAAGAGGATTTCCACTCTTTACACTGGTCAATGATAAATTACCATCAGTATCCACGGCTATCACAATTTCTGCGGGTGCAGCGGCATTATTGACCTGCGTCCATGCTTCCATCGCCTCAGATACCATTGCGCTGAGCACCTGTGCGTCGGTAGCTTTTCTGGCGTTCTCAATCTGGGGAATTACGTTCATTCCCACGATGCCGATCAGGATGGCCATGATGGCGATAACGATAATCAGCTCTACCAGGGAAAAGCCCTTGTTGTCCTTCTTGCCCTCCTGAAGTCTCTTTTGAAGTTTCTCTAACATTTTCATTTGAAACCTCTCCTTTCCGTTTTGGATTGCTGTTTACATTTTCTATCATAAAGAGAACCGTTTCATGGCGCCGATTCTCCTTATAACCTTTTTGAAAACTCCCTGGGGAAACACACTTTCGGATCCCGCGTCCTCCCCTTATCCAATGGCGTTGTTAATGCTCAGCATAGGCAGCATGATGGCCAGGATAATAGGGACCACTACCCCCGCCATGGCAATGATGATCATGGGTTCCATGGCCGCCAGCAGGGACTGGGTGGCCATCTCCACTTCCTCATCGTAATAATCGGAAATTTTATCCAGCATGCTCTCCATGTTACCGGTTTCTTCCCCGATGCGGATCATATGATAAACCATGGGCGGAAAGACCCCGCTCTCCTCCAGGGAACTGGAAAGCGCCCTGCCCTCCGTCACGTCCTTCTGGGCCTGTTTGATGGCCTGCTGAACCACGGCATTTTTCACGATCTTTTCCACAATGCCAAGGCATTCCACCAGGGTGATGCCCGCGGCCATCAGCGTACTCAGGGTTCTGGTCAGGCTGGCGCAGGCGGTTTTCAGGTTCATATTGCCAAACAGCGGCAGTTTCAATCCCAGCCGGCCGAAGAAAAAGGCGCCTGTCTCCGTCTTTTGAAAAGTTTTGAGAATCACCGTCGCCAGGGCAATGCCTCCCACCAGAAAATACCACTTCTGGACAAAAAAATCGCTGACGCCCATAACCGCCAGGGTGATGCCGGGCAGCTCCGCGCCCAGACTGTCGAAGGTGGAGGTAAACGTAGGCACAATCTTTACCATCATGACAATGACAATCACAATGATCACCATAATCAGGATCACCGGATAAATCATGGACTTGACAATCAGGCCTTTTAAATGGGATTCCTTTTCAAACTGCGTTCCCAGCCTGTCAAAAGCCACTTCCAGGCTTCCGGAGGCCTCCCCCGCCGCTATCATCTGGATCATAAGATCCGGGAAAATTTTCGGATGCTGGCCCATGGCGTTGGAGAGAGTCTCTCCCTTCTGCACCCCGTCACGCACGTCCAAAATGGCTTTCTGAAAGACCTTGTTCTCGGTCTGCTCCCCCAGCATCCCCAGGGCCTCGATCACCGTCACGCCGGCCACCAGTACGCTTTGGAACTGCCGGCAGAACACGCTTAACTCCCGGGGCTTGACCGCTGCGCCGATCTGGATATTGATTTCCTTGTCCAGTACGCTGGCCGCGTTCAGGGAAACCACAAAGTTCCCGCCCGTCCGCAGTTCGTTCATAGCGGCGTCGCGGTTTGCGGCTTGGATGGTGCCTTTCCTGCGCTTTCCGGCCGCGTCCATGATCTCATATTTATAGGTTGTCGTTGCTGCCATAGGTTCGATCCTTCCCGGGTATCTGATTCTATGCCAAAGGCCCCGCCTGGGTTACTCCTCATAGGTGATCCGCTTGACTTCTTCCACCGTTGTAATCCCCTTGAGCACATAATCCACAGCGGCCATGCGCAGAGTCTTCATCCCTTCGCCGAGAGCGATCTTTTCCAGGTTTTCCGCCGTTTCCCCTTTGCTGATCGCTCGTTTCAGAGCCGGCGTCACCGGCATAATCTCATATACGCCGATACGTCCCTTATATCCTGTCCCGCCGCAGTTTAAGCAGTCCTTGCGCCCCGCGTGGGGAATCATTAAGGGAGCGGTTTCCTCTTTTTTCCCAAGGATCTCCAGTTCAAACTCATCCGCCGGAGACATGTTCATGCAGTCCGGGCACACCCGGCGCACCAGACGCTGGGCGATAATGCCAACCACGGAATCGGCGATCAGGTAATTTTCCACCCCCATGTCGGAAAGACGGGTGATGGTGCTGGCGGAGCTGTTGGTATGTAAAGTGCTGACCACAAGGTGTCCGGTGATGGACGCCTTTACGGCAATTTCCGCCGTTTCCTGGTCACGGATCTCACCGATCATAATGATGTCGGGGTCCTGCCTCAATATGGATCGAAGGGCGCTGGCGAAGGTGAGCCCCGCCTTTTCGTTCACCTGTACCTGATTGGTCCCGGGGACATCCGCCTCCACGGGATCCTCTACGGTGATGATGTTCACGCCCTCGGTGTTTAATTCGCTTAAGGCGGTGTACAGGGTGGTGGACTTACCGCTTCCGGTAGGGCCGGTCACCAGGATAATGCCGTTGGGGTGGCTCAAAATCCTGTTGAATTTCTCCAGTTCCTCGGGCGGGAAACCCAGTTCCTTTTTATCCCGGGTCAGAGCCTTTTTCTGGGTCAGACGCATAACGCATTTTTCGCCGTTCACCGTAGGCAGCAGCGATACGCGGATATCATACTCCTGTCCGTCCACCACTGCGGTGGCGCGGCCGTCCTGGGGCTTTCGTTTCTCGGAAATGTCCATGCCGCTGATAATCTTAATGCGGGCGATCATGGCGGAATGGATGGAAATATCGTGGAGCATTTCCTCCTGAAGCACACCGTCCACCCTAAACCGGATGCGCAGCCTTGTCTCCATGGGCTCTATATGGATGTCGCTGGTTCTTTTCCGAACCGCCTGTTCGATCATCTGTTTCACCAGTTTGACGATGGGAGCCTGATTTAAGGATTCATCCTCCGCTTCCTCCATCAGCCGGTCACGGTTCTGTTCCTCCCGCTCTCTGGTGTACTGTTCCGCCACCTTCATCGCCTCGGCGTTGCCGTAATAACGGTCGATGGCGGCGGCAATGTCCTTCTGGGTGGTAACGTATATTTCCACCTGAAGACCCGTTATGATGGAAATATCGTCCACTGCGCGGATATCCAGGGGATCGCTCATGGCGACCTTTAAAATGTTGGGGTTCTTGGCGTTAAAGCCAAAGGGCATCAGGCTGTATTTGCGAAGAAGGGATTCGTCCATCAGCTTCAGCACCTCGTCGGCGATTCTTTCCTTCGCCAGCGTAACGTCCGGATACCCCAACTGATCCTTCAGCGCCTCCACGATCTGCTGCTCGGTGACGAAATTCATATCCACCAGGATCGCTCCCAGCTTTAAGCCCCTTTTATCTATCTTCTGCTGAGCCAGAGCCTGCTCGATCTGTTCGGAGGTTATGGCGCCTGCTTCCACCAGCAGATCTCCCAGCCTTTTCCTTCTGGCGTACCCCATCCGTCTCTGCAGCATGTTTCCTCTCTCACCCTTCCAAATTCCATTTGGATATTCTTGATACCATTATATTACACTAATAGAATAAAAACAAGATTTTTCGCAAAATTCCTTTCAAATTGTGCCAATTATGCAAAAATAGATTCCTGCGGTCACAGCGGGAACCCGGATTCCGCAAAAAAATACGCCGCAAGCTGCGCCCGGGAACTGAAGGATTCCTCCGCCAAAAGCCGCCTGACCTGTTCCTTGGTGTAAAAGGCGGCCTGGATTTCTTCGTTCGGGGACAGCCCCCGGTCGCTTAACTCCCCCTTCGTCTCCACGAAGGCCACGCAGGTGACAGTGTCGGAAATGGCCACCGCCGCGTAAGAAGGGGGCAGGATTTGTTTCAGCCTCTGAACCTGAAGCCCCGTTTCCTCCATCAGTTCCCGGGCGATACATTCCTCCATGGTTTCGCCGGGGTTTACCATGCCCGCGCAGAGGTTATAGATCCACCGGTTGACTCCCATGCGGAATTCCCGTAACAAAAGGAGCCTTTCCCCCTGGGTGGCCACGATGGACACGCCGCTTGGCGTTTTCCCCAGATCCTGGGGCCCCTCAAGATCCCTGCGGCTTACGATTTCATATTTCTTTTCCCGGCCCTGTCGGTTCAGGTAGGTGATTTCATAGTTTTTCAGATATTTGCCGTCTCTTACCTTCTCAAAGCCGATACATTTCATAGGTTTCTTCCCTTTCTCCCAACTGCTGGGACAGGGGCGGGTTGACGCGCTTCCGGGTGATTTCCACCAGCCCCAGAGGCGTGATGTCCACCACGGTGGTGCTGACCCTGTCCTGTCTGGTGAGAACCCGCAGATATTCCAAAAGCTCCCTTTCCTTCTCCCGATCCTGCATGTTGATGAAATCCACCAGGATCATGCCGGACAGATTGCGCAGCCGTAGCTGTCTGGCGATCTCCCCCGCCGCCTCCCGGTTCAGCCGGTAGAGGGCGTCCGCGGCCTTCTGCCCCGTCTCGCATTTGCCGGAATTTACGTCGATGGCGGTGAGCGCCTCCGTGGGCTCAATGACCAGATAGCCCCCGGATTTCAGCCATACCCTGGAACGCAGCGCCTCGTCCAGCCGGCTTTCCACAGAATACAGCTTTGCCAGGGAAAGGCTTTTGTCCTCATAAAGCCGGATCTCCTTGTCCGGCAGATGCTCTTTGCAGTAGGCGGCAAGCTCCCCGTAAAGCCCTTGGCTGTCCGTCACGATCTCCTGATATTCCTCCGGGTATGCCAGGCTTTGAAGCGCCGCCTCCCAGGGCTTTGGGGCTTCGATCAGGCAGCTTGGACAGCTTCTGGTCAGGGCCGTCCGAAACAGGCGGTACAGTTGTCCGGTCAGCTCATAAAAGGACGCCAGAACCTGTTCCTCCTCCAACCTTTCCTCCCTCAGCCCGGTTCGGACAATCACGCCGACGGCGGGAAACCTGCCCGCATCTTCCCCGGGCGGGGTTTCGGTGGTGTCCGTGTCTGCGCCCTCGTCCTCAGACGGGATCAGTCCGGCGGCCGCCAGCCGTTTCCTTTCTTCCTCGTCCGGAAGCAGACGGACAGGATCCTGGATCAGACAGCCGTCCCGTAACAGTCCCCTTTCCTCAAACATGCGGCAGACGGCGTCCCTTCTCTCCCGGCTCAGCTTGGAGGAAAAGCTCATCTTGGAGGATCCCAGGATCAGGGCAAAAAAATCGTTCGCCAGGGAAATGCGGGCGGTGACGGAGGGCTGCTTGGTCCTTTTGGCGTCCCTGTCGATCTGAACCAGGATTTCATCCCCCTTCCAAAGACGGCCCTGAAAGGGACGGTTGGCCAGAAAAGGCGAAAGGGCGTTTTTCCCCGGCAGGAAACAGTTCATGTCCTCTCCGATTTCCACAAAACAGGCATCGATATTGCGGGCCACATCCTGGATTTTCCCGATATAGACCGCCCCCACGGCGTACTCCTCCTGATCGGGGACAACGCATGCCGCCGCCAGCCGGCCGTTTTTGAAAAGCAGCCCGCATCTGTGCCCTCTGTACGCGGTAAAAACCAGTTTTCCGTTTTCTGTGTCCCTCAGCCCCCGCTCGCTTTCGCTGACGGTGACAGACGCCTTGGGAGGAATCTTACGGCTCATGCAAAACCTCCGTTTCCGGATCCGCGGATCCCATCTCTCCCAGAGAAATCAGTTCCCCCATGATACCGTCTTCCCCTCTGGCAAACAGATCCTCCCTGGTGATCCAAAGGGCGTTTTCCCCCAAAGGCTCCCCCAGGAAGTCAAAGAACGCGGCGGCTACATGGCCGGGTTTGCGGTTTCCCGCGCTGGAAGCGTCCAGCAGCATTTCAAAGGCCCTGTCCTTCCAGACCAGGGAAAAGATCCCGGGGCGCAGATCGATTTCCCGGGCGCCCTTTTTTGTCTCCCGGACAAAGGGAATCCGCTCCTGCCCGGTAAATGCCCGGATTTTGTCCTGTCGTCCCGCCTCCGGGAGAGCGCAAAACCCGCCGGGCTCCCTGCCCTCCCGGAAACGGACGGTATAGGACGCCGCGGCCACGGACGCCATGGCGTTTTTGGCCGTATCCGGCAGGATCCGTGCGGAAACCGGTTCCAGCCCCTCCACGCAGACCCGGCGCAGATCCTCCACCAGCACGTCGCAGACGCTTTTCCCCTCCCGGGGAGCCGGCAGGGAATTCACCTGGATATCCATGTACTCGCCCCGGCTCTCCATCCCCACTCCCAGCGGGGAGGCAAAGGACATGATCTGATGAGGGCTGAACCCGGAGGTATAGGATACGTCGATCCCGGCTCTGCGGATCGCCTTCTGGAAAAAGCGCATCACGTCAAGATGCCCTATGTAACGGATGGGGCCGTATTTTTGAAATTTGATTCTGATCTTGTTCATGAGGACTTCCTTCCCGGAATCACGCAGATGCCGCATCCGAAACCGGCCGCGCCGCATCCCTCGCATTTTACCTTGCAGTTGGCGGAGGGTTCCGCCCTCTGCGCCCGTTCCCATTCCCGTTTCAGGAATTCCTTGGTCACGCCGCAGTCGATAAAATCCCAGGGCAAAAGCTCGTCCAGGGGCCTTTCCCTGTGGGTGTAGAAATCCGCGCTGAGCCCGCACTCCGCCAGCGCCTCCCGCCATCTGGAATCGTCGTAATATTCGCCCCAGGCGTCAAAGATCCCGCCCTTTTCATAGACCTTTTGGATCACTTTCCCCAGACGCCTGTCCCCTCTCGCCAGCACCCCTTCCATAACGCTTACATCGGCTTCATGCCAGTTATACTTAATACTTTTTTGATTCAACTGTTCGGAAATGGCGGTTCTGGTCAGATAGGCCCTGTGCAGGAATTCCTCCGGGACGCACTGGGCGGCCCACTGGAAGGGGGTAAAGGGTTTCGGCACAAAAAAGGCGGTGCTGACCACAATCTGGACTCTGCCGTTTTTGCGGTTCTCCTTGGGAACCGTCTCATAAAAGGCCGCGGCAATCCGGTTGGCAAGCTCCCCGATTCCCCGGATATCCTCCGGCGTTTCCGTGGGAAGCCCCAGCATAAAGTAAAGCTTGACCCGGTTCCAGCCGCCCTGGAAGGCCAGCGTGGCGCCGTTTAGGATCATTTCCTCCGTCAGTCCCTTGTTGATCACGTTCCGCAGCCTCTGGCTCCCGGCTTCCGGGGCAAAGGTGAGGCTGGATTTTTTCACGTCCTGAATCTTGCTCATCACATCCAGGTAAAAGGCGTCGATGCGCAGGGAGGGCAGGGAGATATTGGTGTGCTGTCCGGCGCACGTCTCCATGAGGAAATCCACCAGCTCCGCCAGCGCAGAATAATCGCTGGAGCTTAGGGAACTTAGGGAAATTTCCTCCTGTCCGGTGTTATGCAAAAGCTGCACCGCGTATTGTTTCAGGGTTTCCACGTCCCGTTCCCTCACAGGGCGGTAGAGCTGTCCCGCCTGACAGAACCGACAGCCTCGGATGCAGCCCCTCTGGATCTCTAAAACTACCCGGTCCTGGGTGACCTTGATAAAGGGCACAACGGGTTTGTCGGGGTAAACCGCATCCTTCAGATCCGTGACAAGCTCCTTTCTCACCCTCGCGGGGATCCCCTCCTCGATGGGGCCAAAGCTTTGCAGGACGCCGTCCTGGCCGTATGCGGCCTCATAGAAACGCGGCACATACATGCCGGGCACTTCCCTGGCCGTCCTTCGCAAAAATTCCAGCCGCCCCAGGCCCTGCGCTTTGCACTCCCGGTACAGCTCCAGCAGTTGTCCGTAGCGGGTTTCCCCCTCTCCGATATAAAAAATGTCGAAAAAGTCCGCCAGCGGCTCCGGATTGTAGGTGCAGGGGCCCCCTCCGATCACAATGGGGCAGTCCTCTCCCCGTTGGGCGGCAAGCAGAGGGATCCGGGCCAGATCCAGGATCTGGAGAATATTGGTATAGCACATCTCATACTGGATGGTGATCCCCAGGAAATCAAAGTCCCGGATGGGATCCTGGGATTCCAGCGCAAAGAGGGGGATCTGTTCCTTCCGCATGATCCGGTCCAGATCCGGCCAGGGCGAATACACCCTCTCGCACCAGACGTCCGGCATGGAATTCAGCAGATGGTACAGAATCTGAATCCCCAAATGGGACATGCCGATTTCATAAACGTCCGGAAAGCACATGGCAAACCGGATCCCTACCGTTTCCGGATCCTTGACCACGGAATTGTATTCGTGTCCGATATAGCGTTCCGGCTTTTCAATCTGTAACAGGATGTCGTCCGACAGTGCAAGCTTATCGTGCATTTCCGCTCTCCTTCCCGGGGCCGTCCCCCGGTCCCTTTTCCGGGCCGTCCCCGGCGTTTCCCAGCGATTCCTTCATTTCGGCAAGCATTTCCGGGGTGGCCTCGTCCCGGGAATACCGAACCCGTTCATAGATCCGGCTCATCCGTTCCCTGGAAAGCCTGACGCCGCATTCCCGGGGCGTCAGAAACCGCAGTTTCTCTATATCCCCTCCGGTCAGCTCCTTTGCGCCGGCCAGAATTTGTTTCCGGTACAGCCGCCGGATGCGTTTCTCCAGGTTGAAATACCCGGCGAGCAAATCTCGGATCCCTTTGCGCGGCCCGTCTCTTGGGGGACATTTTTCCCGGATTTCCTCCACCTGCGTTTCGGCCCCTTCCTCGGCCCGGGCAAAGGAGGATTTCCAGAATTCCCGGAGAAAGTGGATCAGCCTTTTGACCAGGAAAAACACGAGAAGCGCCGCGCAGACCACAAGCGCCACCCGAAACACCGTCTCCACGATCTGGGAAACCCCGCCCGCCTGTTGGGGCTGCTCCCCCTGGGAGGGAAACTGCCCTTCGGACAGGGGAAAATCCTCCGGGATCTCTTTGGGAAACGTTTCCTCCCCTTGGGGCAGGTTCCAGCTTTTGATCAGATCGCGGAAGAATGCTTTCAGCCGCTCCCATAGCAGAAGGAACAGATCATCCAGATCCGTCAGACTGCCGGCTAAGACCATGAGAATCGAACCGGCCGCCGCGTATCCCGCCATCAGCCGAAACCCCGATCGGAACATGTCCGCCTCGGGCATATAGCCGGCGCTGCTTTCGTTGACCTGTAAAAAGGTTTCAAACCGGCGTACATACATGGAAAGGGAAAACAGCGCCAGCGAAAACACCAGAGAGGCCATGTAGAAACCGTCCCAGCCCCGCTCTCCCACATAATGGGCCATCAGCAGGGAAACCACCGCGACCACGACTCCCGCCGCCGGGTGGATGCCCTTTGCGTACAGGGAGTCCATCCCCAGCCGTATCAACAGGGAGTACGCCAGGTATCCCAGACAGCAGGCCGCGAAAAAGGACAGCTCCCTGCTCTTTCCCGCCGCCAGGAAACAAAGGGGTATGGCCGCCGCCCCATGGGCCAAAAGGAAAAATGCCTTTCTGTGGATCTGTTTTCGCAGGAAAAACAGAAGCAGGGGGCAGATCCCTAACAGGGCCCACAGCGCCGTATAGAGCCACGGCTTCTCCGGCCCGGCCGCCGCCCTCAGGATGGTGAGGGCAACCGGGAAGATCATCCAGTGGTTCATCTGTTCCGTGAAGATTTCCTGAAGCAGACTGCTCTTTTTTTCTTTCATGGATCCGTCCCTTTCCTCCCTCCCGGATCTGTCCGATCCCCCTGGAGGGGAGCCGCCGGCTCAGATGCGGATAAACTGCACATATTTTGCCACGTCCTCCGGCAGATTGGGCCTTGCGCCGCCGGCCAGGGGATAAAACCAGCAGTAATCCCGGCCCGTGCCGGCGTACTGCCTGAGAAGCTGCAGGAAATCGTCGGAATAGCCGGGAGAAATCAGACAGGTAACGCTGTCTTCCCGGCAATCCAGCAGCCTGTCTCCCATGGTTTCCGCAAAGTTTCCGGGTTCCTTGTCCGTATCGATCCGGGCCAGGGTCCGGTAGATCAAATCCATCTGGTTGTTTCCGCTTTTTTGGGAGATCACGACATAGTTCCCCGTCAGGGCGTCCCTGCCGTTCCCGTAACAGGAAATCTCCATCCCCTGGCTCAAAAAGGCGCTGCACAGCCCGGCCGCCATGCGGATTGCCGCCTCCACGCAGTCCCCCTGCCTGAAAATGCCCTCCCCCCGCAGATTCATAAAAATCCGGGCAATCCTGACGGAAGTGTGGTTTTTTAAGTTGACCATCAGCTCTCCCGTCCGGGCGGTGGCTTTCCAGTTGATGTCCCGCATGCTGTCGGAGGGCTGGTATTCCCTGAGCCCCCGGTATTCAAAGGGATCCTCCTGAAAATTGCGTCTGACCAGGATCTCGCCGTTTAACCGGGTCAGGCAGCTTAAAAACTGCTCGCTGTCAAAGGGCTTGGGGTACACATACAGCTCCGAGTTTCCGGGAACCGACTGCATGTAATTCGTGTAGAGGAACAGATCCGACACCACCAGATCCATCCCGTCGATCACATAGTATCCCCGCTTGGTTCCCACAAAGGGAAGGGTGCGTCTGACTCTCTCCCCGCCGCCCACATGGAACACGTCGTACCGGTAATATTTATCCGTGGTCTTGGAGCCCTTATCGGAGCCGAAGTCCAGACTGCGGTCCGTCCTGAACTTCACCTTCAACATGGCTATGGGGAGCCGTTTCCTGTTTTCAATCACCTCCAGGAGCTGCCCCTGCTCTCCCTGAAAAATATGATTCTGGGCAAAGGCGATGTTGACCTGAAGGCCCTTCTTCCAGAAACAGCGGCAGAGCGTAAGCTGAAACAGGTACAGCAGCGCAAACAGGGCGCAGACCACGATCAGTCTGGTCATAGGGTGAAATCCTCCGTGGGGACGGTGACAGTGTCCAGCACTGCCTCCACAATGCCGGCGGCTTTCCGGGAGCCTCCCATCCCGAAATCCATGACGATACGGTGGGCCAGCACGGGAACCGCCAGGGTCTTTATATCGTCAGGCGTCACATATGTCCGGCCGTCCAGCCAGGCGTAAGCCTTGGCGCACCGCATCAGGGCCAGGCTGCCTCTGGGGCTGGCCCCCAGGATGGTCTGCGGATGGTTTCGGGTGCCCTCCACCAGATCCACCAGATATTCTCTCACGCAGGGGTGGATAAAGACCTGTCCCGCCTCCTTCCGCGCAGCGGTCAGATCCTTCCCGGTGAGAATGCTTTCCACGCTGTCCAGAGGGTCGGAATCCAGGTACCGCTCCAGGATGGACAGTTCCTGCTCCTTCTGGGGCAGCCCCATGGATAATTTCATGGTGAAACGGTCCAACTGGGCCTCCGGCAAGGGAAAAGTGCCCGCCGTCTCCACCGGGTTCTGGGTGGCAATGACAAAGAAGGGTTCCTCCAGAGGGAGGGATTCCCCGTCGATGGTCACCTGTCTTTCCTCCATGCACTCCAGAAGACCCGCCTGGGTTCTGGGAGTGGCCCGGTTGATCTCGTCCGCCAGAAGGATGTTGGTGAAAACAGGGCCTTTTCGGAGGACAAACTGGTTGGTTCTTCTGTCGTAAATATTCATGCCGGTGATATCTCCCGGCAGCAGATCCGGGGTAAACTGAATCCGGGAGTAATCCGCGTTCATCAGCGCGGCCAGCGTCTTGGCAAGTCTCGTCTTGCCCGTCCCCGGCACATCCTCCAACAGCACATGGCCCTCCGCCAGAAATGCCGTCAGAAGCAATGTGATTGTTTCTTCCTTTCCCACAATGACCCGGGAAATGCTGGTAAGGATCCGTTCTTTCCATTCTTTGCCGCTTTGTATCACTGTCTGCCGTCCTTTCTGCCGGATGGATAAGTTTTTTCTGCCAAAATCCGGCCCGGGCGCGTCCGCCCGATGTCCAGTATATCACACAGGCCGCAAAAAAGCCATAGCAACGAAGGAAACCTGCGGAAAATTCCGCGGAAACGGTGGGGTTCTAAAGTCACGCTCCCCGCATATTGTATAGTAAATTGTACAGGTCAGGTGAGAGCATGGATGATGTGAGCACGGAAAAAAGGCTGAGACTGTTAAAGCAGATCAGGGCCAGATACAGAGAAGACCAGATGGATCTGTCCAACCGGGAACGAATCCTCTACGGCAGAAGCTCGCGGCCCCTGGCGGAAGACCCGGATCTGTTTTTGGAGGATCCGCCGGAGCAGACGGAGCCCAATACTTCCTTCCGGATCCGGCTGGCGCTGGCGGCCGGACTTCTGGGCCTGGCGATTCTGATGGATATGAAGGGCACAAGTGTGGCCGGGATCACCTCGGAAAACATCTTTCAGGCAATCTCGGCCGACTTTCAGGAAACCATCGACACCTGGGCCCCGGAACTGTTACAGCCGTCCGAGGAACCGGCGGAAGGCGTCCTGTAAACTGTCGGGATCTTTCCCCTTCAGAAAATACAGTTCCGTCCCCTCCTGCCCTTCCGCGCAAAGGCAAAGCTCCTTTGGCAGAACCTGGCAGAAGACGTCCCCCTTGGTCGGGAGACAGAGGCCGTAACCCCTGGAGGAAATCAGGAAGGGATATCCCGGCTCCTTAGAAGGATCCGGGGTAATCCGGCGCGGAATCTGATCCAGCCGCAGGAGCGGCTGATCCGGCGCGTTCAGGGCAGACAGGGTTTCATCGGCAAAGAGCCGGAAAAACAGAAAGCTGCGGGAGCGGCCACCGGCTTTTTCCTCCACCAGACGGCACTGTCTATCCCGTTCCGCCGTAAGGAGTGTTCCGTCCGGGTCAAAGAAACTGACGGCCCCCGTCCTTTTTTCGATCCGCAGCAGGATTTCCCCTGTGGACATTTCCACCGCCGTCCCCGTCTCCTTGCTGGTCCAGGGCGTATCCGTGCGGGGAACGGGCAGGGAGGATGGGGAAGGTTTTGCAAAATTCCCCCCTTTTTGGAAGGTCAACCGCAGGATGGATGGGGAAACGGGCGCAATCCGCAGAATGCCGCCCCGGCTTTGCAACTGCAGCCCCTCCGGGCTTTTGCTGGTCCAGCGCAGGGCAAGATCCGCCGCAGCGTGGCCCCCGGGCGTCAGCTTGTCCGCAGAAACCGCCGTTCCGAAAGCCGCAGGAGGGGCCGGGGTTTCGTCCTTTGGTTTGGCCGTGCCCGTCTTCCCGGCGGCGTAAGAGGTAAGGGGCTTGACCCGCTCAGGAGTGGCGGACTTTGCCGGGGACGCCGCCAGAAAAGCTTTCGGCCTTGAGCGCAGGGCGGGCTGTTTGGGCGTATGGATTTCCGGCTTTTTTGGCGGCTGGGCTGCCATTTCCGGCGGTTCCTCCGCCCTTTCCGGCGCAGGCTCCCCGATCAGGCCGGTGAGCGTTCCGGCGGAAAGCACACAAAGCTCATGCAGCGCTCTGGTGGCGGCCACATACAAAAGTCTGGCATGGCCGTCATCCACCGGATACTCCTGCGCCGTGGGATCCAGGATCAGACAGGCGTCAAATTCCAGCCCCTTTGTATACTCCACCGGCAGCGCCATAACGCCGTTTCCGAATTCCGCCTTCTCCGGATCCGTCTCCAGAATGGGCAGCAGAGAGGACAGCCTTTGAGCGGCATCCCGGGCCTTTTCTTTGTCCCGCAGAATAAGCGCGATGGTTTCCAGCCCTCTCTCCCGCCATTCCCGGCAGATCCGGGCCGCCTCCTCATACAGTCTGTCCTCCGGAACCTTCTCCACCCGCACCTTCCTTCCGTGCCGGATGATGGGCTTGGCCGGATATGGCCGAAAACTGCCGTGTTTTAGGATTTCCGCGGCGAACCGGGAGATTTCTACCGTGTTGCGATAGCTTTTTTCCAGGATGTCGAAATGATCCATGGGATCCGTCAGCATCAGCTCCCGCAGAGGCTCCCACCGGTTTAACCCCATGCCGAACCGGATATTCTGGGAGACGTCCCCCATAATGGTATAGGTACAGCCGTGAACGCACTCATGGAGACAGTGGTAAATCATCATTCCAAAATCCTGAGCCTCGTCGATCACCATATGGCGGGCCTCGCTGATCACTTCCGTTTCCCCGGTGCGCTTGTATAGATACGCCATGGCCGCCAGATCGTAAACGTCAAATTCCCCGTTGGGGAGCGAAACCTGATATCCCTTACGTTTCTGGCGCAGTAAAAAATCCCGGTACAGTTTCGGGACAGGGATTTTCCACCGCTTTCCACCGTATCGGTTTCGGTACGCTTTCTGAATCGCCTTTTTTTCTTCGTCGGTATATCGGAACTCTTTCCCCAGAAACGCGTCCTGCACCTTGTTCATCAGGCGTTCGTTCAGCATATTGATTTTACTTTGAATAGAAAGCTGGGGATTTTGTAACAGATACCGCTTTACGTCCTCCCCGTCCACCAGAAGGATCAGGGGATCGCCCGGTTTGCTGCGGTCGTAAACTCCGCTTTTCCCGTCCTGAATGCCCTCCACAAACTGTCGCGGGTTCAAAGTGACGCTGTCCGTCCGAATGCAGCTTTGCTCCAGCTCGTTGCAGAAAGCCTTCAGTTCCTCAAACCATTGAGCGCTCTGTCTCGTCTCCCGGGCGGGATCCGAGGGGCTTTCCGTCCTGATCCGGTACTTTTTCCCGTCCCATTCCTCATAGAGCAGCCGGACAAAAAGCTGTTCCATGGTCATCTGCCGCACCCCGTGCACATCCAGATCCGGCAGTACGCCGGTGATGTAATTTAACAGGATCCGGCTGCTTCCCACGATGTAAAAATCCTCCGGCCGGAACCGTTCCGCATAGTTATACAGGATGAAAGAAATTCTGTGCATGGCTACGGTTGTCTTGCCCGACCCAGCCACGCCCTGCACAATGATATTGTGATAGGGAGATCGCCGTATGATTTCGTTCTGCTCCTTCTGAATGGTGGAAACGATCTCCGAAAGAACCGCCTGTTTGTTCCGGGCAAGGTACTTGGTCAGCAGTTCATCGTTGGAGATCACCTCGCTGTCAAAATAATCCTTCAGCTTTCCGTTTTCGATCTCATAAGTCCGTTTCAGTTTCAGATCGATGTCTATTTCCGTTCCATTCGGCGCAGCATACCGGCATTCTCCCAGGCCGTTTTCATAGTATACCGCCGCGACGGGCGCCCGCCAGTCCACCACCTGTTGCTGCACGGGATCCACGGAAACGCCTCCCCTGCCGATATAGAGAGATTCCGTCAGGCCGGAGTCCTTTTCCCGGAAGACGATTCTCCCGAAATAAGGCTTGTTCAGCGCCTTTTCGTTTCTCTCCAGAGCATGTTTCATGTGCTCATGCATGGTGATCGTGTTGCTTAACATGGTGTACACTTCCACGTCATTGTCGTGGTAATGCCGGTACATTTCCTCAATGTCCTCCTGCATCCTGCGAACCTGACGGCCGTAATCCTCCATATTCGTGCGGATGACGGCAAGTGTCTTCTCCAGGTGCTTCTCCTCGTCGCGGCGGGAGGTTCCCTGAATGCGTTCTTCTTCCATACACTGCCTCCTTTATGATGTTTTTTATTCCCTCCGTTTTTTAACGGTTGGCAAGCTCTGTGGTAATCTCCTCCCATGTAATATTTTTTTCTGCCATGAGCACCATCATATGGTACAGGAAATCGCTGATCTCATATTTCACCTCTCCGGCCCCCGGGTTCTTGGCCGCGATCACGATCTCCGTAGCCTCCTCTCCCAGCTTTTTCAGGATTTTGTCAATGCCCTTGTCAAACAGATAATTGGTGTAGGAGCCCTCTCTGGGATGTTCCTTTCTGTCCTTAATCACGTCAAACACATCCTGAAACACCTGAAGGGGATTTTCCGGCTCCTGATATTCCTTTCTGGTGATCTCATTGAAAAAGCAGCTCCTGGCTCCGGTATGACAGGCGGCTCCCACCTGGGATACCCTGGCCAGTATCGTGTCCATATCGCAGTCGGCGGACAGGCTTTTGACATACTGAAAATGGCCGCTGGTTTCCCCTTTGACCCAAAGCGTCTGTCTGCTGCGGCTGAAATAAGTCATTTTCCCCGTACGCAGGGTCTGAGAGAAGGCTTCCTCGTTCATGTACGCCAGCATCAGCACCTCCAGCGTCCGGTAATCCTGTATGATCACAGGCACCAGGCCGTCGCTGTTCTTTTGAAAGTCCTCCCACCGATACGCGGACGCCAGGGTTTCCACCGGAATGCCGTTATCCCGGCACAGGCCCTTCAGCGTCAGGATTTCCTTGTAATTATCGTTGATGGTATTGCCCGTCACGCCGCATACATTTTCGTAGGCGAAGATTTCCATCAGCTTGTTCAGGGCGATGTTCTGAATCCGCACATAAAAGGGGAGGCCGATGATTTCCATCGTCTCACGGATTTGATGGGGATTCATCAGCACCAGCCCCGACACATACGTTTCCAGCAGTTCCTTGTTTTGAGAAAGCACCCCGGGATCGTTATAGGACGCCAGAATTTTTTCCCGGCCGAATTTCAGGGAGATTTCCTCCGTAGCGTCGATATTGCTCTGTTTCTCATAGTCCAGGATGGCCCGGCGGCATCCCGCGTACAAAAGCTTTTTGACGTCTTCCATGCGTTTCACGGCGCCGGCCCCGATCACGTCCATCTCCGCAAGCTGGCAGATCTCCCGGATCATGTCCAGGGCGTCTTCGTGTTCCTCATCGTTTTCCGACAGATCGAACACGATCAGTTCGTCCGCGTTATGTTCGTTATACAGCTTTACCAGCCTGAAAGGATCCGTCTCCACCACGCTTTTGTCCGTCAGCCCCTTTACCGCGTGACGGTGATACAGATAGATACAGGGCACAAATTTTTTAACCATCATGTGTTTTCCCTTTCGCTCAGGTTTTCCTTGGTTCCGGCGGACCGCCGAAAGAATCCGGTTACAGGGTTCCCTTGGTGCTGGGAACGTCCTTTGTTCTTGGATCGAAGGAAGACGCCTGATCCAGCGCTTTCGCAAACGCTTTGAAGGCGGCCTCGATCATATGGTGGGAATTCTGGCCGTCCAGCATCTTCAGATGAATGTTCATGCCGGCGCTGTAACTGACCGCGTAGAAAAATTCTTTCACCAGATCCGTGTCCAGCTCTCCCACCCGCTCCATCGGGAAGGTACAGTCATAATTCAGATACGGCCTTCCGCTCAGATCCACGGCGCACAGCGCCAGGGCATCGTCCATAGGCAGCAGAAAATGTCCATACCGCCGGATTCCCTTTTTGTCCCCCAGCGCGTCCGCAATCGCCTGTCCCAGAACGATCCCCGTATCCTCCACGCTGTGATGTCCGTCCACGGCAAGATCCCCGCTGCACCTGCAGTCCAGATCAAAAAAACCATGTCTGGCAAAGCTTTCCAGCATGTGATCCAGAAAGCCGATTCCCGTTGCCGTTTCGGCTTTTCCGCTGCCGTCCAGATTGATTGTGACAGTAATGTCAGTTTCCTTTGTCTTACGGGCTGCCTTTCCGATCCTGTTTGTCATTTTTACACCTCATTTCCGCGCTGATCTTTGCGCATAACGAGTTTGTGTCAAGCAGCGCGCGGACACAAATCTCGCGATTGAAAATTTTAATTTTCAATCTTATACCTCATTTCCGCGCTGATCTTTGCGCATAACGAGTTTGTGTCAAACAGCGCGCGGACACAAATCTCGCGATTGAAAATTTTAATTTTCAATCTTTGGCCTCCTGCCTGTTTCCGGCTTTGTCGGCCGGATCAATGGTGTTTGTGTCAAAGCGCGTCTGAATGCTGTTGGCGTGAGCGGTCAGTCCCTCGCTCTGGGCGAACGTTACAATGTCCTTATGGGCTTTCTCCAAGGCTTCCCGGGAATAGGAAATGATGCTGGTTTTTTTCAGGAAATCGTCCACGTTCACCGGGGAGAAAAACCTTGCCGTGCCGTTGGTGGGGAGAATGTGGTTCGGCCCCGCAAAATAATCGCCCAGGGGCTCGGAGGAATATTCTCCCAGGAAGATCGCTCCCGCGTTTTTGACCTTGGTCATGACCTCGAAGGGATTCGCGGTGAGGATTTCCAGATGCTCGGAGGCGATCTCGTTCACCGCCTCTATGGCGTCCTGCATGTTTTCCGCCACCAGAATATACCCGTAACGCTCCAGGGACTTTTGAATAATCTCCCTCCGGGACAGGTTTGCCGTGAATTCCGCCGCCTTTTGGGATACTTCCCGGGCCAGCTTTTCCGAGGTGGTAATCAAAATCGCGCTGGCCATCTCGTCATGTTCCGCCTGAGAGAGCAGATCCGCGGCCACATAGGCGGGATTCGCCGTCTCGTCCGCAAGCACCAGGATTTCGCTGGGGCCCGCAATGGAGTCGATGCTCGCGTAACCGTACACCGCTTTCTTTGCCAGGGCCACAAAGATATTGCCGGGGCCTGTAATTTTGTCCACCCGTGGAACGGACTGGGTGCCGAACGCCATAGCGGCGATGGCCTGTGCGCCGCCGATTTTATAAATCTTGTCCACTCCCGCAATTTTTGCGGCGGCCAGAGTGGCCGGGTTGATGGAGCCGTCCGCTCCCGGAGGCGTTGTCATGATAATTTCCTTTACACCCGCTGTTCTGGCCGGGATCACGTTCATCAGAACGCTGGAAGGATACGCCGCTTTTCCTCCGGGCACATACACCCCCGCTCTTTCAATGGGAGTGATTTTCATACCCAGAATTACGCCGTCTTCCCGGGCGTCAAACCAACTGTTTCTCAACTGTCTGGCGTGAAAGTCCCGGATGTTGGCGGCGGATTTTTCCATCACCTTCAAAAGACCGGGATCCAGTTGGCGATACGCTTCCTCCACCTGTTCCTCCGTCACCAGAATATTATGAACGTCCAACTGGTATTTGTCAAATTCCCGGGTGTATGCGAACAGGGCCTGATCCCCTTCCTCTCTCACCCGTCGGATGATTTCATTTACCTTATCCTCATATTGAGAATAATTGTTAGCGCTTCTCTGGATCAGATCCTGTAAAATGCCGCGCTTTGTCCCGCCGTTTAACGGGAGAATTCGGATTGCGCCGTCCTGTTGTTGATTCTGATTCATATGATTTCTCCATTCCCTTCTTGTTTCCAGTGTTGTGTTACATCCTGTTGGATGCTGTTTCATGTTTTGTATGAATTTCACGCTAAATTTTTATTTCCTTTTTCGGAAAAGTGTCCCTACGAGCTACCATTCTGAAAAGAGACATTTTTATTTGGTCTTCAGCAGTTGCCGGATACGGTCCACAAGCCCTTTGATCCGCTCCGTCTCCATCCTCATACTAACCGGGTTGACAATCATTCTCGCAGAGAGCGGACAAACTTCTTCCAGCACCTCCAGGCCGTTTTCCTTGAGCGTGGATCCGGTTTCCACAATATCCACAATCACATCCGAAAGCTCCACCAGAGGGCCAAGCTCCACGGAACCGTTCAGCTTGATAATATCCACAGTCTGATATTTCCTGTTATAGAAGTAATCCCGGGCAATATTGGGATATTTGCTCGCCACGCGGATCCTTTCATGATGAAGGAGTAACTCCGCCGCTTCCGCAGGCCCGCAGACGCACATCCTGCATTTCCCGAACCCCAGATCCAGAACCTCATAAACATTCTTATTTTCTTCCAGAATCGTGTCCCTGCCCGCCACGCCGATATCGGCCGCGCCGTATTCCACATAAGTTGGCACATCGGGCCCTTTAGCCAGAAAAAATCGAAGTTTCTGTTCCTCGTTGACAAAGATCAGTTTCCGAGAGTTTTTATCGTGCATCTCCTCACAGGAAATCCCAAGCTGTTCAAAAAGCTCCATGGTCTTATTTGCAAGTCTGCCTTTTCCCAAGGCAAAGGTTAAATATCCGTCTTCCCTCATTTCCATTTTCCTTTATTTTGATCTTGATATTACTTCTTAATTCCTGATCTCAAGCCTGGGTGACAGCCGGGTCAACACTTTATGATCGTTTTGCTTCCAATGATACGGAAATTCCACGATTGCGAAACTGAATCGCTTTTTTCAGGCATTCTTCATAGGTTTCTTCCGTGTATACAATTCGCTCCGGTTCCTTCGGCAGCTCCAGATTCACCTTCTGACGGGAAATTGCCTCCAGAATGCTGTCCACCACTACTGCGAACCCCACCGCCGGCGCTTCCTTTCCAAACTGTTTCAGAAGATTATCATATCTTCCGCCCTTGACCACCGCGTCACCTACGCCGTAGGTGTAGGCTCTGAATATGACGCCAGTGTAATAATGATACCTGCTGAGCATACCAAGATCAAAGGACACATAATCCGCCACTCCATACAGTTTCAGAACTTCATAAAGTTTCTCAAGCCTGCGTACCGCGTTCAGGGATCGCTCGTTGTCAGCCAGTTTGCCCGCTTCCTGTAACGAGAAGGGATCCCCAAACAGATCCGCCACCTTCAATAATCTGTCCTGATAAGGCTCCCGAACGTTCCTCTCCTGTAAAAGCTCCTGAGCCGCAAAATAATTTTTCCCGGAAATACAGGTTCTCAGATCATATTCCGTCTCCTCGTCCAGTCCCGCCTCCTCACAAAGACCCTTAAAGAAATCCACTTGGCCGATGCTGACCTGAAAGCGGCGCAGTCCCGTGTTCAGAAGGGCCTTGATCAAAAGGCTGATCATTTCCGCATCCGCCTCCACGGAGCCGTCTCCCACCAGTTCGGCCCCCATCTGAGTCACTTCCTTCAATTTACCCTGAAGGTTGGAGGTATTTGTGAAGGTGTTTCCCACATAATGAAACCGCAGCGGCCTTACCTCGTCCCCAAAATACTTGGCGGCGCACCGGGCGATAGAGGGAGTGAAATCCGGTCTCAGAGCCAGCGTATTCCCTTCCTTGTCAAAAAATTGATACAGTTCCTTACTGGGCGTTGTGCCGATCTCCCTGGAAAACACATCGAAAAACTCAAAAGTGGGAGTCTGGATTTCCTCATAGCCGTACAGCCGGATACTCTCTTTTATTTTTTCTTCCACGCACAGTTTCCTGGCGTATTCTTTTCCATAAATATCTCTTACCCCCTCGGGGGTATGCAGCAGCCTTTTACTCATATTCCAATCCTTTCTTCTCAGCCCACGCCATCTGCCACGATATCCGTAGTTCCACCGTTTACGATTTACGGGTTCATGGTTTACTGTTTACAATCCACAGTTTACGGGGTCATGGCTCACTGTCTACGATTCACGGTCTGCGGGTTCACAATTCATGATTCACTGTTTGCAATCCTTGACTTACGATCCCCGATTTATGGTTTATGGTTTGCATTTTACTTTCGCGCTTTAAAGTGCTGCCATATTAGCATGGTAGAGAAGTAAACTATGTGTAGTATAACGGACTTCCTTTTTCCTGTCAAGAAATTTTTCCTTACACCCCATCCTCTATTTTCCCATACCCCCGGTTTTTCACTTTCCCCTTACTCCCGATCTTCCAGATCTTTTTGGCCTTACTCCCGATCTTCCAGATCTTTTTGGCCTTACTACCGATCTTCCAGATCTTTTTGGAGAACATCCAGATAAGGCACCAGAATGCCGTTTTTATGAGGAAGGATATAAGCGGGATTTAATTCCTCATAGCGAAAGCTCTTTCTCCCCCCTTCTTTCGCCCGGTTCCAGAAAAACAGGAGCATTTCCAGCGGCAGATAGTAAAGAATATCCTTATGGGTGTAATAGATCAAGAAAAAAGAAATTCCACCCTGCTTTTCAAAATCCTGCATGAAGGCAACCTGATGATCATGAATATTCTGAAGCGCAAAAGTATCCGCCGCGCATTCCTTGGCGTCAAAGCACACGGGATATCCCTGTACCGCGCCGATATAGTCCACCGTACTTTTCTGATCGAAATAGGCCAGCGTGATCTGACGGTGTTCCTTGTCCATCCGAATGGGCGTAATGGGCGTCGGCACCTTCTGGATCAGCGCCAACCCCGCCTCTCTGTATTTTTCATTTGTGCGGTTGATCATATCCTCCAGGGTGGAGCCCCGAAGTCCCCTCGAGTTCCAGGTAGCCATCGTTTTTTGCTTTCTCCTACATGCGTTTCATACCGATATGCTGCTCACTCTTAAATAAAACTCTCACTTGCATTCAGTTCTCTTTTAAATGAAACTCACACTTATATTCAGTTCTCTTTTAAATGAAATTCACACTTGCCTTCAGTTCTCTTTTAAATGAAACTCACACTTGTATCCAGTTCTCTCTTAAATAAAACTCACACTTGCCTTCAGTTCTCTTTTAAATGCAGTTCCCTCATAATCCTTAAGAACTGCTCCGGGTATTCGGCGGTAAAGCTCTTTCCGCTCACAGATCGGCCGGCCGGATCCTGCGTCTCCGAGAAATCCACCTGAAAGGCATGCAGTAGCTGATACTCCAGACCGAAACGCTCTTTCAGTTCCCGGTTGGCCTGCGGATTTCCGTATTTGCCGTCTCCTGCCACGGGATGTCCCATCTGCGCCAGTTGTCCCCGGATCTGGTGAGGTTTCCCGGTGATCAGTTCTACTTCCAGCAGCGTATACCCGCCCTTTTCGCAGACAGGCCGATACCGGGTTTCAATATATGCGCCGTTTTCCAGGTTTGTGGCTGCACTGTTTCCTGTACTGTTTCCTGCACTGTTTCCTGTACTGTTTCCTGCGTTCTTTTCAGCGTGATGAGAAGAAACGCCGTTTCCCGCCGCGCTAATCGGCGTCACAAACACCTTGTTCTTCGCGACATCTTTTTTCAGGTACCCGGCTGCCAGCACAGGCTCCCGGAAACTGCCAAGACAGATCGTCCGGTAATATTTCCGGACGGCCCGCTCCCGGACAAAACGGCTTAAAAGGCGGAGTCCGGCCGGGGATTTCCCGCACAAAACCAGCCCGGAGGTATTCCGGTCCAGCCTGTTGCACACGGAAGGGCGAAAATCCGAAAGCCGGGCGGCAAATTCCGGATTTCCGTGCAGCAGATATCCAATCATCCACTCGTTCAGGCTCAGATCCTGCTCTCCCGCCTTCTGGCTCAGAATGCCGGCGGGCTTATTCAGGATCAGAATGTCCTCGTCCTCATGAACCGTCTGGATTCCCCCAAGCCCTTCATATGCCCTTTCATACTCCGAAAGCCTGATCCCGCCCCTGTCTGGAGCGGTAAATTTCCCATAGGTTTCTTCCGAAAAGAAAAAACAAACCTGATCCCCTTCCCGCAGAATCTCCGATCCTGCGGCCCTGGAACCGTTCAGGGTAATATTCTTTTTCCGCAGCATCTTATACAGAAAACCGCTCTCCGCCCCGGGCAGATGCTTTTTTAAAAAACGATCCAATCTCTGGCCGGCCTGGTCGCCGTTAATCTTGACTGACTGCATACATCCGCCTTTCAGAGCATAACGCTTTTTAAGGTTGCGATCACGGACCGGGTCTGCGTTTCATTGTCCTCCAAAGACGCCATCTGGCGGAGCCGCTCCGTATATTTCCGAAAATCGGTGAACACCTTGACGGAAGTATCCTTGTGCCCGTCCGCTTTCAGGATCTCACCGATGTGCTGATAAAACTGATTTTCCGCAAAATCCGTCCCTCCCGCGTACCCGCAGACGGTGTTCCCTCTGACCGCCAGATGCCGGATCACAAAGCTTTTTTTGTAGGAAGTAAAAACACAGTCGAATAAAACCGCCAGCCCCTCTCCGGCAGCCGCCGCCTGATCAGCCTCCTGCCCGGTGAAACTGTGGAAACGCAGAAACATAATCGTGGAAACCAGGCTTTTGCTGGCGGGCAAAAGCCCCAGCACGGCCACGATGCTCAACAAATTCACCCGGCTTTTGGGATTGGCCAGCCCGGCCTTCAAAAGCTCCCATCCGTTTCCCTTCATGCCGGTCAGGGTGGACTGAGTCTGTATGACGCCCGCCAGGAACAGAATCACCGGGATCAAAAAATAAATCAGGGTGCGGATCAGCTCATATTTTTTCTGGGAATCCAGATAATTTCTGGAGCCCTTCGCTTTTTCGGTGGAGAAAATTCGGATTAGCTGCATGTTGTGATATTCATCCTTTCCGATTGTTGGCCGCCACGGCGTCTTCCAGATGTTTCAGCACGGTTGTCCCCCTTAGGAGAAGGCTGTGGGGAACCGCCTTTGCCAGACCGCGAAAAGCGCGGATGGGGAGGGAGCAGACCGAGACGGGCCGTCTGTTTCGGGAGTCCCGCAGGGCCTGCTCCACCACCCTTTCCGGCGGCACCATGGTCCATTTTTTCAAAGCCAGCGTACTTCCGTCCCGTTCCGCTGTCTGAAAGAACGGCGTGTCCACGGGGCCCGGACAGACGCTGGTCACATATATGCCCTTTTGCCGCAGTTCCTCCCCCAATGCCCTGGAAAAGCTATGGACATACGCCTTTGACGCCGCGTAAACCGCAAAATCCGGCTGGGGCAGAAAGGCCGCGCTGGAGGCAAGCTGAATGATACGGCTGCCTTTTTTCATAAAAGGGAGCATCCGATAGGTCAGATCCGTCAGCGCCTCGCAGTTGACACGGATCATGCCAAGCGTCCGCTCCCGGTCCGCCTGGGAGAATGGCCCCATCACTCCGTATCCGGCGCAGTTAATCAAAATTCTCACTGTGGCGCGGCTCTGCCGCAGGGCCTTTTCCAGCTTGTCCATGCTCTCCCGGCTTGTCACGTCCATCCCAAAGACCCTGGAATCGTGGGCCAGTTTCTCCGAAAGCCGGTTCAACGGTTCTTCCCTTCTGGCAATCAGCCAGAACTGGTCGATTCCCAGGAAAGCGCGATCCAGTTTTTCCGCGAAGACCCGTCCCATACCGGAAGACGCTCCGGTGATCACCACTACATTCATACCCATCCCCCTTACGAAACCAGACCGTAAAAGTCCTGAATATAATAATCCGCCAGCCGCCTCTTGTGTTCCCGCTGGAGAGCGGAATACGCGTCTTCCACGGCGCACACCCGCATCCCGGCGTTTCGTCCTGCCTGTATGCCCGGAACGATGTCCTCAAACACCAGGCAGTTTTCCGGTTTCACGCCAAGGCCCTCCGCCACCGCCAGATAAATATCCGGCGCCGGTTTCCCCCGTTCCACATCACATCCGGTCATAATGCAGGAGAAATAATTTTTCAGCCCGTGTACCGCCGCAATGTTTTCCACCAGCTCCCTGGAATTGCTGGTGGCGATTCCCAGGAGGATTCCCTCCCGGGCGCATGCATCCAGGAATCCGGGGATTCCGGGCTTTAAGGGCACCTCGTTGGCATATTTGTCCCAGGCCATCCGATTCCAGTCCTCCTTGATCTTTTCCAGCGGATCCGGAATCGGGAAATGCTCCTTAAAATACGCCGCCGTCTCCTGAAAGCTCATCCCTTCGATTTTGGACTGAAGATCCTCCGGCAGAGGGATCCCGAAACGTCCCAGATACTCTATATCGATGGCTTTCCACATCCACATGGAGTCCACAAGGGAACCATCCAAATCAAAAATAACGGCTTGAATTCCATCCATCATCTCATGTTTCATACTTACGCTGCGGCCTCCTGTTCCGCCGGTTGCATACGGGCTTTCCGTCTCTCAAAAATGCCCCGGACGCATAAACCCTCTCCCGTTACATATATTTTGGAAAAGAAAGCTTTCGGATGAATGATGATACTGATTACTCTTTTTCTCCTGTTCTTTTCCGGGTGTATCCTGACAAACTCCGCACTGAGCCTGAACTATGCGGGTCTGGGATTAAAGCTGTGGCTGGATCACATGATCCCCGCGCTGTTCCCCTTTATGGTCCTTTCCGGCGTCATGGTGCGTATGGGTCTTACGGAAAAAATCGCCATGGCCGCCTATCCTGTAATCCGTCCCGTATACAAGGTTAGGAAAAACGTATGCTACTGCATGCTGCTGGGATTTCTCTGCGGCTTTCCCATGGGCGCCAGAGTTGCGGCGGATCTGAGAGAGCGGAACTTAATCACCCAACGGGAAGGTGAATTCCTTCTCTCCTTCTGCAACAACATAGGGCCTGTGTATTTTGTAAGCTTTGCCCTGCCGCTACTCGGACGGCGGGCGGTCCTTCCCTACCTGTTCGGCATGTACGGCATTCCCCTTCTTTACGGGTGGATCCTGCGTTACACGGGGTTTCGGCATCTGGAAGGGGAAGAATCCGCGCCGGTTCCGCCGTTCGGTTCCTCCCTTCCGGCGAGGCGCCGGGCCCGTCTGGGGAGCCATCGGAACCCCTCGGCTTCCCGGGGGCTTCGGATCTGTGAAAACGGCCCTTCCCAACGGAGCGCGGGCCTTCGGTTCCTGGAGGCTTTGGAGGAATCGGTGGGTTCCTCCCTGCAAAGCATTTTGACGCTGGGCGGGTACATGATTCTCTTTAACCTGATGAACCTGATTCCCCATGTGCTTTTCCAAAAGCCCCTTCCCCTTCTGAGCCCGCTGTTAGAGATCACCGGCGGGCTGGGGATGCTGGGCGATACTCTGCCGCTGTACAGCCTTCTGGCTCTCTCCTTCGGCGGGCTTTCCTGTATCGCTCAGACGTACAGTTGTATTCGGAAAACGGATCTGTCCATCACCTCTTATATCGTCCACAAGACGGCGCTGACAGTCTGCGGCGGTTTCTTTTATCTTCTCTGGTTTGTCTTTTCTCCCGGTTCCTTTCTCCGCTGACGGCGCCCCATGCTCCGGATCCTTCCCATCCATCCCAAAAGGAGCAGGAGGACAAAAAGGGCAAACAAAACCGCCAGGCAGAAGGCCAAAATGGCAGGGAGCCTCCCGCCGTTCCCCGCGGAGCCGTCCCCTTCCGGCTCCGGATTCTCCCCGGGGGCCAAAGAGGCATCCTGCGTTTCCCCTTTCTCCCCTTCCTCCCGGGATTCCGAACCTATGGCGGGCGCAAGGACATCCTCCGTTTCCTCATCCTCCCGGTACCAGAAGACGGAGGAGCTTTCCCAGACGTTACTCTCCGCGTATCTGTCATACTGGTTATAGGCTCTGACCACCAGGACGGGCCTTTCCCCCGAGGGAATTGTAAGCTCCAGGGTAAAGGATGCTCCGCCCGTGTCTCCAGACAGCGCGTCCGCCCCCGGCCAGGCCTCCCGCGGCTCGAAGGTGGTTCCCCCGTCCAGGCTGTACGCATAATATAACAGCGGGGAATCGGGATCCGAGGCAGACACGGATACAGACATTTCCCCGGTAGAATAATCTACATCCTCCAACTGGATCAGGCACTCTGTCGGCGCAGTGGTATCGCACACCGCCACGGGGACAGTAAGGCCGTCCTGCGCCTGTGCCAGCGGGTAATCGGAATAGTCTACGCCAAGAAAAGAGCTTTTCAGCCCAAAATACCGGGCTACGGCGGTGGCGTCCATCCGCCCGAACTCCCGGAGCTTTTCCTCGCTGTCGCAAAAGGCCGCGTCCCCCGGTTCATCCACATGACAGTGTTCGATAATCACCGCCGGGATGTCCCTGGAAACGCTGCACCGGATAATACCGTAATAGTCCGTTCCCTTTTCCCCCAGCCTTGTCTTGACGCCCCGGAGAAACAGACCCTTTTTTCTCAAATCCTGTAAGATTTCATTCCCAAATTGAAAGCCGTATCCGTTGTAGGGCGCAAAGGCGGAAACCCATACCTCCGAGCCGAACAGATCATGGGATACAGACGCGTTATAATGGATGCTGAAAAGGAAATCCGCATCCACACTCTCCGCGAAAGCGGCCCGTTGCTCCAAAGTCAGATCCTCGTCCCCGGATCTGGTCAGGTATACCTCCACACCATCGTAAAGGGAAAGCTCCTGGTACATGGCAAGCGCCGTGGTCAGGGTCATGGACTTTTCCTCATGGCCGTTTTCCGTGGTACCCAGGTTCTCTCCCCCGTGGCCAGGGTCGATCACCACCACCAGTTTCTCTCCCGGATCCTGGAGTCTGCCGGCGGCCTCCGCGCTGAATGGGGGAAACAGGCCCCACAAGAGAACCGCCGTCAGCGCCGCCGTCCGTGCAAAAAAACCGGCTCCCTTACGAAAACCGGTTTTTCTTCTCATTGGATCCCACCTGTTCCGCCGCCGTTGCCCGGATCGTCCAGGGGGAGCGAATCCATGTCCTCGTCCGCGGGATAAAGGGAGCGGCGGTTGCTCTGGATCAGTTCCTTATACTGGTTCAGGGATCCGATCAGCGTACCGTAGGCGGATTCCGCGGACTGAATCGCCGACAGGATGATGGATTCCATCTCCGCCAGCCGATCCTCCGTATACTGAGCCGCCTGCATCTTCAGATCGTTTGCCTCTATGGTGGCATTGTCCAGAATGACCTGCGCCTGCTGGGCGGCCTGTTTCACCACCTCGTTGGCCTGAGCGTAGGCCTGCTGCATAATCTCATGCTCGCTGATCAGCTCGTTGGTATGTATGGTCGCCTCGTTAATCAGCGCCTCCGCCTTTGCGCGGGCGTCGTTTAAGATGGCTTCCTTGTTGCTGATGATCTTCTGATACCGCTTGATTTCATCGGGAGTTTTCATGCGCAATTCACGGAGCAGTTCATCGATCTCGTCCTTGTTGACGATGATTTCCGAATTGGACATGAATTTCGGTTTGCAGCTCTCGATGTATTCCTCTAGCTCGTCGATTAACTGCTCTATTCTGCTGCTCATGGTCATTCTCTCCTTACTGTTGTTTTGCGTTCCGATACTTTTCCTGTATCAGCTTTTCCACAAACTCCGGCACACATTGGCTGATGTCTCCGCCGAAACTGGCGATTTCCTTTACGCTGGAGGAACTTAAATACGCGTATTCCAGGCTGGTGGTCAAAAACATGGTATCCAACTGCCCCTGGGAAAGCTTGCGGTTTGTCTGCGCGATCTGGAGCTCATACTCAAAATCCGTGATGGCCCGCAGCCCTCTGACCGCAATGTGCAGATCGTTTTCGGCGGCGTAATTAATCAACAGCCCGCTGAAACAATCCACCTTGACATTGGGAATCTCCTTTGTCGCCTCTCTCAGTATATTAACACGTTCTTCCACAGAAAACAACGGAGTTTTCTCTTTATTATTCAGGACGCTCACAATCAGTTCGTCAAAAAAACGGGACGCCCGCTTGATAATATCCAGATGCCCGTAGGTAACCGGATCGAAACTTCCGGGATAAACAGCTCTTTTCATGGTTGTGTTATTCCTGCCTTTCGGTTGATGGAATCGAATCCGCGCCGCCCGGATGTTGTCCGCCTGTCTTTCTCAGGAAGACATGCTTGTTGGTCTTGTACTTCTTTTCCCTGACCACGCAAAAACCCGTTTCCGCCGCGTAGGAAAAATCCGTTCCCAGATAGGCCTCGACGATGACGAGGGTATCCGGGGTCACAAAGGGCCGCTCCCCCAGACACGCCAGGACGGGCCGCTCCAGATCCTGACGATAGGGCGGATCCATAAAAATAATATCCGCCGCCTCCTCCCGGATGCCGCATAGAGCGCTGACCACATCCTGCTTTATTAATATAGCACGGTTCTTTAATTTCGTAAATGTCAGATTTTGTTCAATGATGTCCAAAGCCTTGGGATCCTTTTCCACAAAATACGCTTTTTTCGCCCCCCGGCTCAGCGCCTCGATCCCAATCGCCCCGCTTCCGCTGAAAAGATCCAGAAAAACCGCTCCCGGGACTTCCTTTTGCAGCATATTAAAGAGGGTTTCCCGGATCCGGTCCGTGGTGGGGCGCGTATTCATCCCTTCAGGGGCTTTTAACGGCAGGCTCCCCGCCGTTCCAGCGATCACTCTCATCCGTTCCTGGCCTCCCGCCCGATTGGCTCAGATTTTGATCCGGGTTCCCTTGCTGTCCCGTTTCCCGTTCTTTAAATCGTTCAAGATAATGGTCTTTCCATGATAGGAAATCTCGGCATTGTCCAGAACCATGGTATAATACACCTGTTCCACCTGATCCTTGGCTCCCAGTTTCATACCCCTTACGCCGATGGCTCCCTTCTTCTTTTCCGGAATTTCCTCCAGGGAAAATTTCAGGAAATACCCCTCCCTGGTCTGAAGGATCACATATCTTTGCTCCGTCAGCGTCTCAACGCTGACCACAAAGTCCCCCTCCCCCAGCTTGGTGGCCGCCACGGTGCGCTTTGACACGTCAAACTCCCCGCCGTCCACCAGTTTCACCATGGACTGAGCCGTGACGAACACCACCTGGCGCAGATTCAACTGAGTCTGGCTGAGCATATTGACGATTCTTTCCTTTTTGGAGTCAAAATTGCTGATATTGTCCAAAGGCGTACCTTTATCCCGGAATTTCCCCGCGGGAATGTCCATGACCTTAATGGTGTGCAGTTGCCCCGTATCGGTAAAAATGCAGATTTTTCCTGTATTCTTGCAGATCACCGCAAACCGGTTTTCCCCGTCCGCCGCCTCCTTGTTTCTCTCGTAGGCGGACATTTCAATGGCTCTGGCGTATCCGAACCGGTCCACCAGTACGCATACGTCCGTTTCTACCGTCTCTTTTTCTCTGTAAACGGCTTCTTCGGCGTTCTCGATCTGGGTGCGCCGTTTCCTGCCGAATTCTTTTTTGATTGCCTCCAGCTCGTTGATAATGACCTGGGCCATAGAATCCCGCCGCTCCAGAATATCCTCATAGCGGTAAATGTTTGCCACGGTTTCCTCATGCTCCTGAATCAACGCCTCCAGCTCCAGCCCGATCAGCTTGTACAGCCGCATATCCAGAATGGCGTTGGCCTGTTTCTCGGTAAACCGCAACTGTGCGGCCATAATGCCGGATTCCCGGGATTTAAACTTGATCCCCTCCGTCTTGCCCTCCACCAGACACGCTTTCGCCATATTCCTGTCCCGGGAGCCCCGCAGGATTTCTATGATCAGATCGATCACGTTGCAGGCTTTGATCAGGCCCTCCTGAATTTCCCTGCGCTCGTTTTCCCTGGCCAGAAGGTTGTTGTACTTACGGGTGGCGGTCTGAAACTGGAAATCCACACACGCCTTCAAAATCTGTCTTAACCCCATGGTTTCCGGCCGGCCGTCGCAGATCGCCAGCATGTTCACCCCGAAGGTGTCCTCCAGACGGGTCTTTTTATACAACAGGTTCACAAAGTTCTCCGCGTCCGCGTCCTTTTTTAACTCGATCACAATGCGGATGCCCTCCTTGGAGGACTGGTTGGAAATATCCGCCACATCCTGGGTTTTGCGGGATTCCACCAGAGCTTCCACATCGGACATAAATTTGGAGATGCCGGAACCGATCATGGGATAGGGAATCTGGGTGACCACCACGTTGGTACGGCCGCCCTTCAGTTTTTCAAATTCCACCTTGCCCCGGATCTTCACCTTGCCCGTGCCGGTTTCATAGATTTCCTCCAGCTCATCCTTGTTGATCACAATGCCGCCGGTGGGGAAATCCGGGCCCTTCAGGTAACGCATCAGCTCCTTCACGGAAATATCCTCATTTAACAGGAAGGCTTTCATCGCGTCCACAACCTCACAGAGATTGTGAGGGGGCGTACTGGTGGTCATTCCCACCGCGATGCCCTCGGAGCCGTTCACCAGGAAATTGGGGATTTTCACCGGCAGCACCGAGGGTTCCTTTTCCGTTTCGTCAAAATTGGGGAGAAAGTCCACCACGTCCTTATCCAGATCCCCCAGGAAAACTTCCTGGGTCACCTTCTGCAGCCTTGCCTCCGTGTAACGCATGGCGGCGGCCGGATCGCCCTCGATATTGCCGAAATTGCCGTGGCCGTCAATCAGCGCCAGCCCCTTCTTAAAATCCTGGCTCATCACCACCAGGGAATCATAAATGGAGCTGTCTCCGTGGGGATGGTATTTACCCATGGTGTCTCCCACGATACGGGCGCTTTTCCGGTAGGGCCTGTCCCAGCGGATCCCAAGCTCATACATATCATAGAGGACTCTGCGCTGCACAGGTTTCAGCCCGTCCCGCACATCGGGAAGCGCTCGGGCGATAATCACGCTCATGGCGTAATCGATAAACGCCTTCTGCATTTCCTCGGAATATTCTGTTTTAATGATTCTGTTTTCTTCCATATGCCGCTATTATTCCTTTATGCCGCTATTGTTTCTTTATGCTTTTTAGTTCTTTATGCCGCTTTTGTTTCTTGATGCCTTTTTTGGTTCTTTATGTCGTTTTTGTTCTTTTATGCCTTTTCTGTTTCTTTATGCCTTTTAGTTCTTTATGCCGCTTTTGCGCATTTTTTGCTCGGGGCCGGATTTGTTTTTCCCCGCTATGCCTGCATATCCAGCTCCGCATCGTGGGCGTGATCATAGATAAACGCCTTGCGGGGCGGAACCTCCGTTCCCATCAGCAGCTCCGTGACCTCGCTGGCCATGCGGGCGTCCTCGATTTCCACCAGTTTCATGCGCCGGGTCTCGGGGTTGAGCGTGGTTTCCCATAGCTGCTCGGCGTCCATCTCGCCCAAGCCCTTGTATCTTTGGAGGGTAAAAGACCCCTTATGAGTTTTCCGGTACCGTTCCAGGGCCTTGTCGTCATAGAGGTATTCCTCTTTTCCCTTGGCGGGCATGGCTTTATAAAGAGGCGGCATGGCAATATACACATGTCCCTCAAAAATCAGTTCCGGCATAAACCGGTAAAAAAGAGTCAAAAGCAGGGTGGAAATATGGGCTCCGTCCACATCCGCATCCGCCATGATCACAATCTTGTCATACCGGAGCTTACTGATGTCGAAATCGTTCCCGTACCCTTCGGAAAAGCCGCAGCCAAAGGCGTTGATCATGGTCTTGATCTCGGCGTTGGCAAGCACCTTGTCGATGCTGGCCTTCTCCACGTTTAAAATTTTGCCCCGGATGGGGAGAATGGCCTGATACATCCGGTTTCTGGCCGTTTTGGCGCTGCCTCCCGCGGAATCTCCCTCCACGATGAAAATTTCGCATTTGGAGGGATCCCTCGACTCGCAGTTTGCCAGCTTTCCGTTGGAATCAAAGGAAAACTTCTGTTTCGTCAGGAGATTGGTTTTCGCCCTTTCCTCGGTTTTCCGGATTTTGGCCGCTTTTTCGGCGCAGCCGATAATGTTTTTCAGGGTTTCCAGGTTCCGGTCGAAAATGCGCACGATTTCCTCGCCGGTCACCTTTCCCACCGCCTTCGCCGCGTCCTGATTGTCTAGCTTGGTCTTGGTCTGTCCCTCAAACCTGGGATCCGGGTGCTTGATGGAAATGACCGCCGTCATGCCGTTTCTCACATCGGCGCCGGTGAAGTTCGCGTCCTTTTCCTTTAAAATGCCAAGCTCTCTCGCATAGGTGTTGATCACGTTGGTGAAGGTGGTCTTAAAGCCCGTCAGGTGGGTGCCCCCTTCGGAATTATAGATATTGTTGCAAAAGCCCAGCACGTTTTCATGGAATTCATTGACGTACTGGAAGGCCCCTTCCACGGCAATCCCGTCGCTCTCTCCGGAGAAATAGATCACATCGTGAACCGTCTCCTGGGATTTGTTCATATCCCGGATAAAGCCCGTGATGCCGTCCGGCTCATGGAAGGTCACCGTCTCCGGCTCCTCCCTGCGCAGATCCCGGAACACAATGGTCAGATTCGGATTCAGGTAAGCCGTCTCATGGAGCCTGCTCTTGACATCGTCTTCCTTGAACCTGATTTTGTCAAAGATGGTATCGTCCGGCAGGAAATTGACGGTGGTTCCCGTCTCCCGGGTCTTCCCCTTCACAGGCAGAAGGCCGTTTTCCAGCTCCACAACCGGATCCCCTCTCTCGTATTTGTCCTCATAGATCAAACCGCCGGTCTTCACCGTGACCGTCAGTCTCTCGGACAGCGCGTTCACCACCGAGGAACCCACTCCGTGCAGGCCGCCGCTGGTTTTATAAGCGCCGTTGTCAAATTTTCCTCCCGCGTGGAGAGTGGTAAATACCAGCCTTTCGGCGCTGACGCCTTTTTCGTGCAGACCAACGGGAATCCCACGCCCGTTGTCCGATATGGTGGCGGAACCGTCCGCTTCCAGCGTCACCGTGATCCTGTCACAGTATCCCGCCAGATGTTCGTCCACGGAATTGTCCACGATCTCATAAATCAAATGATTCAGTCCTCTGATGGATACGCTTCCGATATACATCCCCGGGCGCGTCCGAACCGCTTCCAGTCCCTCCAGCACTTTAATGCTGGAGGCGTCGTATTGATTGTTAGGCTCCGCCATTTTCAGGTAAACACTCCTTATTCTTGTTATTCTTTGTTTTCTTGTTTTTCTTTCAACTGCTCCTTCAGAATCTCCGTGATCACATCCAGCAGTTTTTTCACGTCGATGGGCTTTGCAACGTGGGCGTTCATACCGCATTCCAACGCCCGCTGTCTGTCCTCGTCAAAGGCGTTGGCCGTCATGGCGATGATGGGAATTCCCGCAAGATATGGATTTTCCAGGCCCCGGATCGCCTTGGCCGCCTCATACCCGTTCATAATCGGCATCTGGATATCCATCAGCACCAGGGAATAGTAACCCGGCGGGGAATTCTTGACTTTCTCCACCGCAATGGTGCCGTCCTCCGCGGTGTCCACCAGAAAACCGCTGTCCGTCAGGATTTCCTCGGCGATTTCACGGTTCAGTTCGTTATCCTCCGTGAGAAGGAACCGCGCCCCCTTTAACTGCTCCATGACATCGGGAATGGGGTCTTCCTCGTCCGCCTCCTTCTTTTGGTCCCCGGAGGCAGAGATCAGAATATCCCTGAGCTCCGAAAGGAAGATGGGCTTATGACAGAAAGCGGTGGCTCCCGCTTCCCGCGCCTCGTCCTCAAAGGCCGACCAGTCATATGCGGTGACAATGATAATGGGAGCGCTGTCTCCCACGATGGAGCGGATCTGCCGCACCACCTCCAGCCCGCTTAAATCAGGCAGGTACCAATCCACAATATAGGCGTGATATTCATCCCCCAGCTCATAGGCCTGTCTTGCATGCAGCACCGCCTCTTTTCCATGCAGCACCCACTCCGGCCGCATCCCGATCTGCCGCAGCATCTTGGTCACGCTGTCACAGGTGGAAAAGCTGTCGTCCACCACAAGGGCTCTGAGGCCCTGCAATTTCTGCACCACCTCTATGGTCTTTGGCTCCTCCTGCAGCCTGAAATCCAGATTGATGATAAATTCCGATCCCTTCCCCTGCTCGGAATGGAGTTCAATGGTGCCGCCCATGGTATCCACGATGTTCTTTGTAATGGCCATCCCCAGGCCGGTTCCCTGGATGCCGCTGGCGGTGGAGTTGCGTTCTCTCTCGAAGGGCTCGAAAATATGCTTGGTGAATTCTTCGCTCATGCCGATTCCCGTATCCTTGACCCGGATTTCATAGGAACCATATCCCTTCGGCGCGCGGGGTTTCTGCCTGATGGTCAGGGCCACCGTGCCGCCGGAGGGAGTAAATTTGATGGCGTTGGATAACAGGTTTAAAAGCACCTGATTCACATGCAGCTTGTCGCAATAAATGTTTTCATCCACCACATCGATGGTGTCCATATAGAAGTTCAACTGTTTGGACTGCATCTGGGTCTGAATAATATTCCGCATATCGCGGAAAATATCCGAAATGGAGCATTCCTTTTCCTCAATATTCAGCTTGCCGGATTCGATCCGGCTCATGTCCAGAATGTCGTTGATCAGAGAGAGCAGATGGTTGCTGGAGGACAAAATCTTTTTCAGATACTCCTGCATGCGTTCCCTGTTGTCCAGATTGGCCTGGGCCAGCGTGGCGAAACCGATAATGGCGTTCATGGGCGTACGGATATCATGGGACATATTGGACAGGAAAACGCTTTTCGCCCGGTCGGCCGCTTCGGCCTTCTGCAGCTTTTCCGACAAAACCGCCTGTTCCACCGCCTGTTTCATGGTTTTCTTCGCGTTGTTTCGGATCAACTGATAATACCCTACAATCACGATCATAATCACGATTCCAAGAGCAAAACAAATCCGCTGCACCGCGTACACGCTGGAGAATGCCTCCTTCTCCGGGACAGACACGGCAATCGCCCATCGATTGACCTTGGCAGGGGCAAAATACATATATTCCCAGCCGTCCGTATTATCCGTCCGGAAAATCACATATCCGGAATCCAGAGACATAATCCTGTCCATATATTCGCTCCAGGACATCTCTCCCTTCGTCTCTCGTCCGGTGGAAAACTGGGGATCATAAATGTTACCCAGCTCGTCGTGCCAGGTGTCAAGAATAAAATCCCCCGTCTTTGTATCGATAATATAAACGCTGGCGGTGGAATTGTAAATATTGTCAATGTTGAGATTTTCGTGAAGGACATCCAGCTCCGTAATGCCGTACAAAAGCGCCGCGACCTGTCCGTCCTGCACGATGGGGACAAAATGCCGCAGCACCTTGGACTTGCCGCCGATCCCCGTCATACGGTTGGAAATATGCTCCCCCAGGGGCGCTTCCTCCATAAAGGAAAGCTCCTCGCTTTCCGACGCATCCGTCACATACCCGTCCGGGGAAAGGACCCTGTTGTCAGATAACAGAACCCTGACGTGCATGGTTTCCAGTAACGGCGCCGTGGTTTCCATAATCCCCAGCGTTTCATTCACGTCAAAGTTATTTGCTTCGGAAATAATGCGCGCCGTTGCATTCAGAATGCTGCTGTCCCGTTCCAGCTTGGCGGTGATTTCTTCTATCACCGTGTTGGCTCCTTCTTCCAGCCGCTCCACGGCCCGTTTTTTCAGGACGCTGTAAATCTGTAAATACGTAAAAATCAGTAATAACACCAACACCACCAGCACCAGTCCCGTGGCGGTGAGGCTCTTATCCCTCATTTTGCGTTTGTGTTCCGCTTTCTTCCACATGCCGTATCCTCCCAGTCCGGTCAGTCCCCGGCCACACTAACCGTACGGTTTTCCGATTACAGTTCCTTTGTGTCCGGTATCTTCTTACAACAGGCCAAAGCCAGCGCGCCGGGCCCGATATGACAGGCGACGCTTAAGGAAAGGGGATCCACATGGATGTCATACCCCGGGAAGAAGCTCTCCACTTCCTTCCGGAAGTCTTCGGCCGCGGCCCGGTCAGCCGTATAGGCGATTTCCAGCCAGACCGGCTGCTGTTCGATCTGCCCCCCAAATCGATGGGTGATATCGTTTCGGATGGCGTTGATCATAATGGTCCTGCCCTGAGCCGTGGTACGAGCCTTGGCAAAGGCGTCCAGCTTTTCCCCCTGGATCTGGAGCACCGGCTTTAATTTCAGCATGGTCCCGATCGCGGCTGCCGCGGGAGTGATTCTGCCTCCCTTTTTCAGATAGTATAACGTGTCCAGCATAATATAAATACTGCTGTTAAATTTATCCGTTTCCAGAAAAGAGCGGATTTCCGCCGCGTCTTTTCCCGCCTCCGCAAGAGCCAGCGCATCCAGGCAGGACTGTCTTTGGGTGACGGAGATTCGCTGGTTATTCACCACCTGCACTCTCCCGTCATACTCCTCCGCCAGCATCATGGCGCTTTGGCAGGATCCGGAAAGGCCGCTGCTCATGGGAATATGTACCAGTTGATCATACTCTTTTAAAACCCGGTTCCAAAGCTCCAGAACCGATTCCGGAGAGGGCTGGCTGGTGCTGATATCCGCTCCCGAGGTGAGTTTCTGATAAAATTCCTCCTGGGTCAGACTGATATCCTCATAATAGGTTTCCCCGTTTATCATAAACGGCATGGGAAGGACAAAAACGCCCATCTCCTTTCCCGCCTGCTGGGTGATTCCGCTGTTGCTGTCCGTAACAATCGCAATTTTCGCCATAAGCCGATGTGCCTTGCCTTTCTGTGGTCTTTGTTTTGATGCGCATAACCCATAAATATTTTACAGGTATCCGGCGGCAAAGTCAACCACATTCGCTGTCTGCGCAGGGTTCTTTCACGAAGCACCGCATATCCCCGATCATCCCCGATCCGCCTATATCTGTACATGGGAAACACTC
>CANRIP010000010.1 GCA_947630715.1 uncultured Acetatifactor sp. | reverse complement strand
TGAAAGATACTATGATAAAATTACCAAGTAAGAAAGATGGAATGCCCGACTTTGAATATATGGAAAGTTATATAAAGGCATTGCCTTATAGCGACAGAATATAATTTTGGCTTGAATTGTAATCCGAGAATCCATACCCGTCACCCCGGCTGAGTGGTATAAGTTAATGGATACTTTTGTAAGAGATGGGTATGGATTCTCTCTTACAAAAATCTGAGACCGACTAGAAGGTTGGTCCCATTTTTGTTATGCTTTGACTGCTGGTGGCTGGAAAGGAGCCATCATGTCAAAGTTTTTATCTTGTGAAGACCGCCTCATCATTGCCAAACGGTTTCAGGATAACATTTCCTTTGGTGAGATTGGAAAAGAACTGGGCCGCGACCGGATTACCAGTGCGAAAAATGTCAAAAGTACTCTTACGATAAGAAGTACGGCCGCCCTGGCTATCCTTATAATCCCTGCAGGTTCCGCATTTCCTGTAAGGCAAAGGGGCTCTGTGGGAAGGGATGTACCCACCAGTCGGCTTATAATGCAGTCTCTGTTCGAAATGCTCTGCATGTCTGTAACGGATGTGCAGGCCTCCCAAAATGTACCCTAAGGAAACGGATCTATGATCCGGCTGACGCTCATGAGATGGCGCATCGTGCCATTTTTGAATCAAGGACCGGTATCCTTTCAAATAAAGATGACATCGCAAGGATCAATGGGATCATCAGTCCCCTTGTGCGCAACGGGCAGTCCCTGCACCAGATTTACCTGAATCATGTGGATGACCTGATGTGCAGCGAGAAGACGCTGTATAATTACGTTGATGCTCAACTCTTTGATATCAGGAACATCGACCTGCCCCACAAGATCAAGTACCACCCACGTTACAAACAGCCTGAATTCAAGGTGGACAGGGGATGCCAATACACCGGGATCCGTCATCCGCATCATCAATGCATTGGACGATGTCCTTGGCGCTAAGGCGTTTGACCGGCTGTTTCCCTGCATCCTGACGGATAATGGGAGCGAGTTCTCCAACCTGAAAGAGATCGAATTCCGCCAGGGCCATCCTCATTTGAGGACAAGGTTTTTTACTGTGATCCTGGTTCTCCTTATCAGAAAGGGGCCTGCGAGGTCAACCATGAACTGATCCGCCGGATTCTTCCCAAGGGGAGCAGCTTTGATGACCTGACACAAAAGGATGTCTTTCTGATGATGGACCACATCAATTTTTACAAAAGAAAAAAGCTGAACAATCGCAGCCTATACGAGACGTTCAGCTTTTAATACAGAGAAGATCTGCTTAAGAAACTTGGGTGTTCACCGGTAGCCGCCGAAAACATCATCTTAAAGCCGAGGCTTCTCAAAAAGTAACAGATCAATCTGTGTAAGCCGCCAGACTAGACAGTAGAACAACAATTGCTGAGGGATGGATTCTCCGAATATAAAAATTTCTAGTGAGAATCGGTCTCTGTTTTTTGTACACAGATCTTCTGCTGAACGTATTATACCATGCCGAGCCGAAAATGAAACCTCGGGAATCTCGCTTACAAAACGGGAACGTCGGTTACAAAGAGGGAATCTCGTTTACAAAACAAGATTTTTATTTACAAAATGGGATTCTTGGGGTACAAACGGAACTTTTGGATTGCTATTTACCTTTTTATCAAAAACCTCTTGACAATATTTTATGTTAATCATAAAATGTATTATGTAATACGAAAAATCTGTAATGATTATCGTAAAGGAGGAATACAGATGGAGTGTAATGATTTTGGCGAACCAAAAGTGAAAAGAGGGCTTGTCAAAATGTTGATGATTGGGTTAAGCATACTGAGCATTATCGCTGTGGTGGCTGCTGTCTTTTTCCTGCCGTCTTTTGTTGACTACTATCAAGGCCTGACAAATCGGGCGCTCGGATACCCATATCTGGTGTTCCTGTGGATAACAGGCGTCCCATTTATCGCTATGCTGATATACTTCCTGCTCATCAGTCTTTCGCTCAATCGGGAAAAGATATTTGCAGACAAGGTGCTGCGATATATTGGCAGTATACAAGTCTGTCTGCTCATTGAGATGGCTCTCTATATTTACGGAGTAATCTGGTACAGATTAGTTGTAACAATGGTAATTCTGTTCGGTGTTTTGATTTTGCTTGTACTTGCAACTCTTTTCAAAGAGGTTGTGAGGGACGGGAAGGAATATTACACCGACAGCCGTCTTTCTGTTTAGGGAAAGGAGATTGCCATGGTAGAAATAGAATTAGATTTGATGATGGTAAAAAGGAAAATGAGTTTAACCGAGCTGTCGGAAAGGGTGGGGATTTCTATGACGAATCTGTCCTTGCTTAAAACGGGAAAAGCCCGTTCCATTCGTTTTTCGACTTTGGACGCAATCTGTGATGCTTTGGATTGCGAAGCGGGAGATATCATCAAGTATGTAAGAAAGGAAAACAAACAATGAAAAAATCAAAAAACGTATTTTTCTCCTTTGTCATTCTGTTCATGTCTGTCCTGACGGCCTGCGGGGCAAAGAGCGGCGAGGCGGCAAAGTTGTTGGGCCTTGACATATCAAATGGGGAAGTAATTTCAAACTACGATACTCATGGCGGCTTTCACGGAGATGGAACAACCTGTATCGCGTATCGTTTTGACGATGATACCATTCTGGAAGAAATCAGAAACTCATCGGAGTGGAGCGAATTTCCTCTTGATGATACAGTCCAGGCATTGGTTTATGGCTTGTCTGATGGGACAACGCGAAAAGGGCCTATGTTGAATGACAAGGAGGGACAGCCGATCGTCCCGGAAATCCAGAACGGATATTATCTGCTGATTGACAGGCAAAACGGTGCAGAGACAGATATTTTGGATAGGCATTCCTTCAATTTTACTTTAGGATTATATGATATCGATACCAATACATTATATTTCTGCGAACTGGATACCTGATGAACCATGCAGGCAACTTCCCATTGGGACGCGGAACAAGGAAAATTGTGGTATAAATATGTAAAACTCTATCATAACGGAGAGAATGCTAATGTTATAATTTATGATTTATTTGAATCATAAATTATCGAGCATTCCCCAATAAGCCCCATCGAAACCGGACATATGGAGCAAGGTTTTCGTTTGATCACTTAATTTTCACTTCAAAAACGAGCAGAGTTCCTTATTTTTAAGGTTTTTTACAAGTTGTTTATCCATGCTTGGATACAAGCGGCCTGTTGTGGATAAAAGTACGGAAATTTAAAAGTAAAAAAAGTTGACAATTCCACCAGAAGGATTATACTAAAAGTAAGGAACAACCGCCCACAAGGTGGGTTGACCAATTACTGGTAGAAAGACCACTCCATCACCGGTCAAAGTTTAGGGGTGGTTTTTCTACGTAGCTTTACTTACAAAAGCTAAAGATAAATGTAAGTAACGCCAGAAGGAATATACCAAAAGTCAGTACATCCTTGAAATCAAAGTGATTTCTCATAGGCATCACCTCCATTCATATGGAATTTCATATGAAATGAAAGGTCAGCCCACCCTGCAACACGGTTGTCCTTAAAAGATATTTTAACATAACAGTTTCGTTTTGACAATTACTGATAAAATAAAAAACATTGAAACATGATAGAATAAAAACATTGAATTAAAATTAAAACGACATTTTCTGCGCGCCCACACTGCACCAACAAATGTGAGAGCGTGATGGCAATCCATTAGAAAACTTGGAAAAGGTGTTGGCAGAGAATACAGTGAAATATCTGGATAATGCCAAATGTCTGGATCATGCAAAAAAAGTTGACAATTCCGCCAGAAGGATTATACTAAAAGTAAGGAACAACCGCCCACAAGGTGGGTTGACCAGTTAAGAGTAGAAAGACCATCCCGTCGCTGGTCAAAGTTTAGGGGTGGTTTTTCTATGTAGCTTTACTTACAAAAACTAAAGATAAATGTAAGTAACGCCAGAAGGAATATACCAAAAGTCAGTACATCCTTGAAATCAAAGTGATTTCTCATAGGCATCACCTCCATTCATATGGAATTTCATATGAAATGAAAGGTCAGCCCACCCTGCAACACGGTTGTCCTTAAAAGATATTTTAACATAACAGTTTCGTTTTGACAATTACTGATAAAATAAAAAACATTGAAACATGATAGAATAAAAACATTGAATTAAAATTAAAACGACATTTTCTGCGCGCCCACACTGCACCAACAAATGTGAGAGAGCGATGGCAATCCATTAGAGAACTTGGAAAAGGTGTTGGCAGAGAATACAGTGAAATTCCAGCAGAACAGGCTAGATTTCGTCAAAGCAGGATGGGATCCCCAGAAGACAGGGCGAATGAATATGGAAAGACAGGATTTTGGAAACGGGCGCGGCAAGTTTGCCGCGCCCGCGCATAGTTTTACGGATGAGAAAATATAAATGGAACATGAGAAAAAAGAAAGAACCGGGCCGACAGAAAGAACAGATCGTGGAATCGCTGAAACTTCCCAGAGATATTTTGACAGGCGCCATGAAAATCACTCTGACAGGTTCCAGGGAAGCGTGGATCGAAAATTATAGGGGGCTTTTGGAATACACCCAGGAACAGATCCTTCTTCAAGGGAAAACCTGTCAGGTATGTTTTGAGGGATCACAGTTGACCATCGACTATTATACCAACGAGGATATGAAGATCAGCGGATGTATCTGTTGTGTGAGATATCTGTGAGGATACATGCCAGACGGAAAAGAGGTAGTCCATGATCGGTTTTCTGAAATATATAAAGGGATATCTGCGCATTCGGGTGTGGGGGTTTTCTCCGGAACGTTTCATGAATCTTTGCAGCAATAAGGGAATTCTGCTCTGGGACATCGTGAAAACAGGGGAAATGTACGAAATGTGCATCCATGTGAGCGGGTTTAGGAGCCTAAGGCCCATTGTGAAGAAGACGGGGACAAGGGTAGCCATACTGAGGCGATATGGGCTGCCTTTTTTTGTGCCCGAGATCTGGAAACGTAAGGTTTTCGTGGCGGGGCTGTTTTTGGCGGCCGCATTCTGGATCCTGTCCTCCCGCTATGTGTGGAGAATTGAGTTAAACGGCAATTATCAGATTACGGAAGATGTTTTTAACGGCTTTCTGGAAGAACAAAACGTGAAAATCGGTATGGAAAGGGACGATTTGAATATCGCGGAGCTGGAAAAGGAGATCAGACGCCGGTTTCCGCAGATTATCTGGGCGTCCGCAAAGCTGACCGGAACCAGGCTTTCCATAGATATCAAGGAAAACGACACGCCGTTGATTGCGGAGGAAAAGGAGGACGGCGCGGGGATGGATCTTGTGTCGGAGTATGGGGGCAGGATTGTATCCATGATTGTGCGAAGCGGTACGCCCGTTGTCTCCATCGGCGATACGGTGGAAACGGGGGCGGTTTTGGTGGAAGGGAAAATTCCCATTTACAATGACGATCAAACGGTGAGAGAATACCGTTATGTGGAGGCGGACGCGGATATTGTGCTGGAATATGGAGTCAGCTTTCAGGCCACTCTGCCTTTTGACTATATTAAAAACGTTTACACGGGCAGGGAGAAACAAAGCCGTTATCTGCGGATCGGGGAAAACAGGCTGCGGCTGCCTCAGGAGGAGCCGTTTCTGACCTATGACTGCCTGATCCGGGAACGGATGCCAGTGATTTTTCGCAACCTTTCCATACCGGTTTCGTTTGGCACATGCCAATACCGGGAATATTTGAAAGTGGAGTTTAGGTATACAAAAGAGGAGGCCGAGGCGGCCCTTAAGGAAAAATTAATATCATTTCTCTCCGGTTTGAAGGAAAAAGGTGTACAAATGATTGAAAATAATGTTAAAATAGAAACAAGCGGTGAAACCTGGATCCTGAAAGGGGAATTTCTGGTTCAGGGCCCGGTTGGAAAAAGCGCTGTCACCGCCAGAACGGAAAGCGGAGAGACGCAGGAGAATGAGCAGTAATAACGAATATTCCCTCAGGCTGGATATTCCCTCCCGGCATATGCAGAAGATTTTCGGAATGCAGGACGCGTATGTCAAAAAGCTGGAGCGTGATTTCGGGGTCGCGATTGTTGACCGAAACGGCGGTGTTACCGTAACGGGCAGCGAAACCGCGGTCAAGAAAGCGGCGGGGGTGCTGGAACAACTGACGGCCATTTCCGAGAGAGGGAATGAGATTGAGGAGCAGAGCGTAGATTACGCGATCACCATGGGAATGGAAGAAAAGCAGGATGTGCTGGAACAGATTGACAAAGACTGTATCTGTCACACGGTGAACGGGAAACCGATCAAACCTAAGACCCTCGGGCAGAAAACCTATGTGGACGCCATGCGAAACAATATGATCGTGTTCGGCATCGGGCCCGCCGGCACGGGAAAGACTTATCTGGCCATGGCCATGGCGGTAACGGCGTTTAAAAACGATGAAGTGAGCAGGATCATTCTCACCAGGCCCGCCATAGAGGCCGGGGAAAAGCTGGGCTTTCTGCCCGGAGATCTGCAAAGCAAGGTGGATCCCTATCTGCGGCCTTTGTATGACGCGTTGTATCAGATTATGGGAGCGGAAAGCTTTGCCAAAAATATGGAAAAAGGGCTGATTGAAGTGGCGCCGCTTGCCTATATGCGGGGCCGTACCTTGGACAACGCCTATATTATTCTGGACGAGGCGCAGAATACAACGCCGGCCCAGATGAAGATGTTTCTTACCAGAATCGGGTTCGGGTCGAAGGTGGTGGTCACGGGAGACGCCTCCCAGAAGGATCTGCCCTCTCATACCAAATCCGGTCTGGACGTGGCGGCCAAAGCGCTGGGAAAGATCGAAGGGATCGAGTTCTGTTCGCTGACCAGCAGGGACGTGGTGCGTCATCCGCTGGTGCAGCGGATTGTGAACGCCTACGATGAATATGAGGCAAAGGAAACTTACAGAAACAGAGAAAAACATGGAAAAAAATAAACCTGATCTCAACTGGAAACTTTTTTTGGCTGAGTTTGCCATTCTCATATTGGGGGGAACCGGCGTATGGTTTCTGGGCGGGCTCCGGCACATGCCGGAGGACAGGCTGCTCAGCGGCTGCGTGTTGACTATCCTTGGCATAGCGGTCACAGGCTTTCACTTCCGCAGGGAATATCTGCGGGGTTCCCTGGATTATAATAACGGGGATCATGTGCTGCGGTTCTGGGTCTGCATGGGGCTTGGCCTGGCGGTCGCGTTTGCCTGCGGGTTCCTGCCGGTGGCGGGATGGCCTTTTTTGCTGGTATATGTTCTGCTGGCGCTGTTTTCCAATGTAAGCACCGGAATTCTGGGGGCGAGTATGCTGCTCATGACCGCCGTGATCTTAAGCGGGGCGGCGGTGGACGGGTTCTGGCTGTATCTGGTCAGCGGCGCGTTTGCGGTAACGATGTTTCAGCGCCTGAAAAAAGAATTTAAAGTCGGCGTTCCGCTGTTTTTATCGGTATTATGCCTCCTGGTCTGTGAAACCGCCTGTCTGGTGCTGACGGCAAACGCAAGGCCGGATCTGGAAATGTTTGTGATCCCGGTGGTGAATATTATTGTCAGCAGCCTTCTGCTGGCAGGGTGCCTGAGACTGTTTTCCACCATGGTCATCTACCAGCACAGAGGAAGGTACCTGGATATTAACGACACGGAAAATCCTCTGCTGGTCCAGTTGAGGGAAACGGATCGGCGGGAATATATGCGGACGGTGCATACCGCATATTTCTGCGAGCGGATCGGGACGCAGTTGGGGCTGGATGCGGACGCCTTAAAATGCGCGGCGTATTATCACCGGATGGGATCCAAGCTGCGTCAGGCCATGGCAGAGCAGCCTTCCCTGGAAAAGCAGTTTCCCCCCGCCGCCAAAGAGGTGTTAAGAGAGTATGAACAGGGTGGAAAAGATGTAGTCAGGAAGGAGACGGCGGTTCTGGTCTGTGCGGATACCATTGTATCCGCGATTATGGAACAGATTCAGGAAAACCCGGAACAAAAGCTGGATTACGATCAGGTGATCGACGGGATTTTTCAACAGTTTCTGGACAAGGGAACCTTTGACAGAAACCGGATTACCATAGCGGAATTCCGCTCCATGCAGCGGATTTTTAAGGGAGAGAAACTGTATTATGACTTTTTGCGCTGAAAATGAGACGGGGGAGGAATTCCCTTTTTCCATAGAGGAAACCGGACGGACGGTCTGTGAAAAAGTGCTGGAGGCGGAACAATGCCCCTATGAGGCGGCGGTGAATCTGCTGCTTACGGACGGCGAGGGCATCCGGGAGCTGAACAGGCAGTACCGGGACACGGACAGGGTGACGGACGTGCTTTCCTTTCCCGGCCTTACGTTTGCAAAAGCCGGCGTATTTGAAATTTCCCCGGAACAGGAAGCGGACTGCTTTGATCCGGATACGGGCGAGCTTTTGCTGGGCGATATCTGTATCTGTGTGGAAAGGATGAAAGAGCAGGCCACGGACTATGGACACAGCCTGAAACGGGAATTTGCCTTCCTGGTGGCCCACAGCATGTTTCATTTATGCGGCTACGACCACATGGAAGAACAGGAGGCACGGATGATGGAACAGAAACAGGAGAACATATTGGCGGAACTGGGAATCACAAGAGACTGATCGAGGGACATTGGATGAATCAAGCGGAAATAAGGAGAAGGCAGTTTCAGGCTGTCTCCATGATTTTGACCCTGTTCGCCCTGGCGGCGGCAGGGCGTATAACAGGGTTCAACGGCGCAGCTTATATCGCCGCCGCCGCAGAGGTTTTGACCGGCCTGTGGCTGATCGTTGGCGGCGGGACGGCGGATGCTCTGGGACGTCTGCTCCGTGTCAGAACATCCCGCAGCCAGTACAGAAACGCGGAACGGCTGCGGCGGAATGCCATGATTTTTCAGATGGTTTTCGGCGCCGCGGGCACGTTATTCCTTTTGCTGACGGCCGGACGGATCGCCGAGACGGTTTTCCGACTCCGGTACTGCACCTTTATCCTGATGGCCTTATCCCCGGTGATTTTTTTCAGAGCGGTCACGGAGGTGTTTTTGGGCATGTTTCAGGGGGAGGGAGCGGAGTATCCCACCGCGATGTCGGGGATCTTCCGTATGATCCTGATCTTTGGATTTGGGCTGCTGTTTGGGAGGATGCTTTCGGCGTACGGGGAAAAGGTCAGCCGTCTGCTGGCCGATGGGAACATGACGTCCATGTACGGCGGCGTGGGAATGGGAATCGCGGTCAGCGTGTCGGAGCTTTTTGTCCTGCTTTTTGTGATTTTGCTATACCGGGTTAGCAGACGCCGCGGGGGCAGGACGGTTTCGGAGGGCGCCCGCATGGAGGACTCCTTTGTTGACAGCGTCCGAGCACTCTGGCTGGGACGGGGTGTGCAGTGGCTGATAAGACTCCTGCTCTTTCTGCCGATTCCGTTGGGATTTGTGTTTCTGCAAAAAAGCGGTCTGGGGGAGGAAGCGACTGTGGACTACGGCGTGTACGGAGCCGTATACTGGGTACTGGTCGGGATCTGCACGGTGGGCATTTTGATTTGCCTGATCCCGGTTTACGGAAGAACCGCGTATTTTCTGCGCAGGGAGGAACACCGTTTTGCCAAGACCGCGTTTCAAAGCGGCGTACATTTCGGCGGCGTATACGGGATTTACGCATCGGCTTTCCTGACGGTGATGGCCCCTCAACTGGCTGGCGCCTTCTGTGAGGAAAAGGCAGATGTGGCGGAAAAAATGCTCCGGGGAGGGGGCTTTGGAGTTCTGCTGCTTACCCTGTCGCTGTTTTTTGCGCGTTTTCTTTCGATAACGGGAGGGAAAACCGTGGTGCTGGCGGCGGCAGGCGCGGCGGACGTGGTGTATGTGATTTCCTGCACGGTGCTGTTAAACAGTGGGAAAGCGGGAATTCTTTCCCTGGTATACGCGGGCATTCTGGGAATGGGCGTTTTGTGTATTCTGCTGGGCGCCATATCGTACAGGCAGCTCCGGGCGCGTCCGGACTGGCTGCAGATTCTCCTGCTGCCCGCTGTGACAGGCGCTGTGGCGTCTCTGATCTGCATGCTGATCGGAAAGGCGCTGACGCCTCATCTGGGGAATCTTGTGACTTTGCTGGCGGCGCTTGTGGTCAGCGTGTCGCTGTATCTGTCCGCGCTGCTGCTTTTGCATAATTTTCGGGAGCAGGAGCTGGAAATGGTTCCGGGAGGCAGACTGATCCGGGCTTTGGGACAGATGCTCCGGGTATTTTAGACGCCGGACTGAATAAAACATCCATAATTTGCTGATACTGATTGCAAAGATCAGGAGAACAGTATGAGATTTGTAAAAGGTATCGGCTTATTTTTCATATATCCCCTTGTCATGCTGGCCATCGGGTTTTATGTGGGGAACGCGGCAGCGCAGGAGAGAAACCGGGCGGACAGGGAGTTCTACGCAAGTTTGGAGCAGGGGACGCCAAACGAGGGGAACGGGGAACGAAACGGGGACGCGGAGACGGATTCGACCCGTGGGGATCCAACCGGGGCGGACAGAAACGGGCAGGGCGCAGAGGACGGCATAAACGCCGGCTCCCAGCTAAAGGATTCGGAACCTGTCAGGACAGTGAACTCCGGATCGGAAACTCTTTTTGTGGGAACGGAATATGTGCTGGAGGAAACGGATGTGCTGCATCACACGGTGGTGGAGACTGTCTGGGAGCTTCCGGACAAGTACGTTGGCATGAACAGGGAGCAGTTCCTGGCGGCGATGGACACCTATGCCGCCGCGCCGCCTTTGAAGGAGCTGGAGCGGGGGTTTGTGGGACTGGAGGTTCTCTCGTTTGCCAGGGCCCGGGTGGTAGTCAGGATGAATTACCGATATGTTCAGCCGACGGAAAGCTTTTATCTGGCGGCGTATGATAATTATGTGACGGTATTTTTGGAGGACAGGAAGACGGTTTATATTGAGACGGAGATTGCCTTGGATTCCCTGCCCGTTTCGGTGCAGCAGCAGATTATGCGGATGATGTGGGTGGAGAATGAGGAAGAATTGTACGATTTTCTGGAGACGTATTCCTCTTAAATGCCGCAAAAAGGGAGAAAACCTGTATGTCTGATATCAGAGTGGGAGTCATCGGAGGCGGCGCCTCAGGCATGACGGCGGCGATTCTGGCCGCCAGGCAGGGGGCGTCCGTTACCCTGCTGGAGAGGAATTCCAGAATCGGAAAAAAGCTGCTTTCCACAGGCAACGGAAAATGTAATCTGGGAAATGTCAATCTGAATGTAAGGGAGTATTATTCCCGGAATCCCAAACGGCTGGAAGGGTTTTTGAACCGGTTCGGAACGGAGGATGGGATCCGTTTTTTTAACGGTCTGGGCGTGTTGCTCAAAACCCGGGGCGATCTTCTCTATCCCGCCTGTGAACAGGCGGCTGTGGTGCTGGACGCCCTGCGTTATGAGCTGTATTATTTACAGGTTCAGATTGTGGAGGATTACCGGGTCAGCAGATTGAAACGGGACGGGAAAACGGGAATATTTCGGGTCAGTGACGGAACCACGGCGTATGAGTTTGACCGGGTCATTCTCTGCTGCGGGGGCCGGGCCGCTCCCCGGACAGGCTCCGACGGAAACGGATATGCTCTGGCCCAAAAGCTGGGACACAGCTTGATCCCCACGGTGCCGGCGCTGGTGCAGCTTACCTGCGCGGAGGATCTTAAGAGCGTGGCGGGGGTGAGGGCGGACGCCAGAATCGATCTTTTCTGCCAGGGAGAACGGGTGGCGTCCGAGAGGGGCGAGCTGCAGTTGGTGGACTACGGACTGTCCGGAATCCCTGTCTTTCAACTGAGCCGCCAGGTGAATTACATATTACAGGACAAAAAGAAAACGGAGGCCGTCATCGATTTCCTGCCGGACTATGATGATGCCTCCTTCCGGCGGATGTGCGCTTTGCGGGAGCTGTTATTGCAGGAAGGGCGTACGGTGGAGGAATTTTTTACCGGGTTGCTGCACAAAAAGCTGATGCTGTATCTGATCCGTACTGCGGGGTTAAAGCCAGGAGAAAGGATGGATCAGGCGGATCCGGCAAAGGTGGAGCGGGTTTACGAACTTTGCAGGCGATGGCGGCTGTCCGTAAACGGCAGCAATTCCTTCGAGCAGGCCCAGGCCTGCGCAGGCGGGATCCCTTTATCGGAGGTTACGGACGATCTGGAGTCGGTGTTTGCCCCGGGTTTATATTTTGCGGGAGAAATCCTGGACGTGGACGGCAGATGCGGCGGCTATAATCTGCATTGGGCGTGGTGCAGCGGATCTTTGGCGGGCGCTGCGGCAGCCAAAGAGAGGTGAATCATCATGTTACGGTTATATCAGGTCAGGGCGGGTGCGAAGGACAGCCTGAAGGAGCGCGCCGCCCGGACGCTGCGGGTTCCTGTGGAAACAATCCATGAGGTGGCCATCGTGCGCCGTGCGGTCGATGCCAGAAAAAAGCCGCAGCTATGTTACACCTACACCCTGGATGTGTCCCTGGAGAGGGAGGATAAGGTCCTGCAAAGGTTTTCCGGCAGGGAAAATCTGGTGGAACGGGCCTATCCCACGGAATATCGGTTTCCCCAGCTTGGCAGGAAAACGCTGCCGGATCCGCCTGTTATCGTGGGAATGGGGCCCGCCGGACTGTTCTGCGGGTATTATCTTGCGCTTTGGGGGTACAGGCCCATCCTGCTGGAGCGGGGGAAATGCGTGGAGGAGCGGAAAAGGGATGTGGAGCGTTTCTGGGAGACGGGGCTTTTGGATCCCAATTCCAACGTTCAGTTTGGGGAGGGAGGCGCGGGGGCTTTTTCCGATGGCAAGCTCAACACCCTGGTGAAAGACAAAGACGGCCGAAACGGCGAGGTTTTGAATACCCTGGTGCGGTTCGGCGCTCAGGAGAGCATCCGATATGAGGCAAAGCCCCATATCGGTACGGACGTTCTCTGCGGGGTGGTGGAAAAAATGCGCCGTGAGATTGTGAGACTGGGAGGAACGGTAAGATTTCAAGCCTGCGTAACGGGGGTTCAGATTCTGGATGGGCGTGTGGCCGGCGTTTCGGTAAACGGGGACGAACGGATTCCCTGCGGACATCTGGTGCTGGCCTGCGGGCACAGCGCCAGGGACACCTTTGCCATGCTGTATGAAAACCATGTCCCCATGGAGGCGAAGGCATTCGCTGTGGGCCTGAGGGTGGAGCATTCTCAGAGCATGATCAATGAAAGCCGGTACGGGATGGCGGATCCCGGGATCTGGGGAGCCGCGTCTTACAAATTGACCGCGAGGGCCTCCAATGGCAGGGGAGTGTATTCCTTCTGCATGTGTCCCGGCGGCTATGTGGTCAACGCCTCCTCCGAGGAGGGAAGAACGGCGGTAAACGGCATGAGTTACAGCGGGCGCAAAGGCAGAAACGCAAACAGCGCCATCATTGTGTCCGTAACGCCGGAGGATTTCGGAAACTCCCATCCCCTAGCGGGGGTGGAATTCCAGAGACGGCTGGAGGAAAAAGCGTACGAACTGGGGGCGGGAAAAATCCCTGTGCAAAGATACGGGGAATTCCGCGAAAGGGTGGTAAAGGACGGGAGCGGAGAAACCGCCGCCTTGGAAATACCAAACCGGGAGGAAGGGACGCCGCCGGAGTCCGGCCACGATTCGGAGGATACGTGGATGCCCCAATGCAAGGGGGATTACGCCTGGGCGGACGTGAGCCGGATTCTGCCCAAAGCCTGCAACCGGGCATTTGTGGAGGGAATGACGGCTTTCGGCAGACAGATCCCGGGCTTTGACAGGCCGGACGCCCTGGTTTCCGGCGTGGAGAGCAGGACTTCTTCTCCTGTGAGAATCAGCCGGGATGAGAGTATGCAGTCCGCCGTCAGAGGGTTGTATCCCTGCGGGGAAGGGGCCGGATACGCCGGGGGGATTACTTCCGCAGCAATGGACGGGTTAAGGGTTGCGGAGGCCATCGCCGCAGAATTTGCGCCGTTTGCCTGATGGTATATCTCACGCGCTTAGATCGGATCCTATTTTTCGTTGACGGGAGAACAAAATTTCTATAAAATGGGAGAGGAACATTTTTTGGAAACGGCGGATACGGTTGAGAAGGTGAGGCGGTACAAAATGAGAGAATTTCTCAGGGACAAAAAGAGGATTGTGGTCAAGATCGGGTCTTCCTCCCTGACCCACAGGGAGACGGGGGACATGGACTATATCCGGATGGAAAAACTGGTTCGGGAGCTGAGCGACATCCGCAACCAGGGCAAGGAAGTAATCCTTGTGACCTCAGGCGCCATCGCGGCCGGCAAGAACGCCGTCAACAGGAGGGAGATCCGTCTGGACAGCCAGGCGGAGTCACTCGCGGTGAAACAGGCGTGTTCGGCGGTGGGCCAGGCCAGGCTGATGATGATTTACCAGCGCCTTTTTTCGGAGTACAATCAGGTGGCGGCGCAGATTTTGATGACCAAAAATACCATTGTGGACAACTTAAACCGGTATAACGCGCACAATACCTTTTCGGAGCTTTTGCAGATGGGCGTGATTCCCATTGTCAACGAGAACGATACCATTGCCACCTATGAGATCGAATTCGGCGACAACGATACGCTCTCCGCGGTGGTGGCCGCGCTGGCGGAGGCAGATCTTCTGATTTTGTTGTCGGACATCGACGGCCTTTACACCGATGATCCCCGAACCAATCCCCATGCGGAATTTATCCCTCAGGTGGACGAGCTGACGGACGAGCTGATGAACATGGGGAAGGACAGCACGGGAAGCAGCGTGGGAACCGGCGGTATGAATACCAAGCTGATCGCCGCGAAAATCGCCACGAAATCCAATGTGGATATGGTCATAGCCAACAGCAGGGATATCGGGGTGCTGCACAGGATTCTGGACGGCAGGCAGGAGGGAACCCTGTTCCTGGCACACAGGGACGAAGGGTTCGATCTTCCCGGGTTTGTGGGGAATCTCCACAGAAACTGATCCGGCGGGGGTCGGGTCGGCAGGTGGCTCCGAAACGTTGGAGAAATCGGGGGAACGGGAAATGGATAACAGCGAATTACGGCGGATTTTACGAAAACGTGCCCTTGAGGCGAGAGACGCTTTAAGTGGGGAGGAGCGCAGAAAAGGCTCGGTGCTTATGACGGAAAGGATCCTTGGACATCAGTGGTTTTACCGATCCCAACAATTCCTTTGTTTTGTGAGTTTCGGCAGCGAAATCGATACCAGGGAGCTGATAGAGGAAGCAATCAGACAGAAGAAACAGGTGTATGTCCCGAAAGTGACGGATGCGTCACAAAACAGGGAAATGAAATTTTACAGGCTGACATCGTTGTCCGAACTTACGCCGGGATACCGGAAAATTCCGGAGCCCTCGGGATTTACGGAGGAATACGTTTATCGTCCGTGGGAGACGGAAAGGGCTTTTCTCTTGATGCCCGGCGTCGCTTTCGACCCTGACCGGAACAGGCTGGGCTACGGCATGGGGTTTTACGATAGGTTTTTGGCGGATAAGGAAGGGCTTTGGGTTCGTTCGGCCGCGGTGGGATTTCAATGCCAGATGGTGGACAGCATTCCCGCGGGGCAGGGAGATATCCGGCCTTATCAGGTTTTGCTGTTTTGACGGCAGGGGGAGGAAAGGAGCAGAGGGATGATGACGGATCTGAAAGCGATGGGAGAGAGAGCGGCGGCTGTCAAGCTGACCCTTCAGGAGCTTACCACGGAGGAAAAAAACAGGGCGCTGATGACCGCGGCTGGGTTTCTTGTGGATCGGCAGGAGGAAATTCTGCGCGCCAACGAAACCGATATGGATACCGCCGAACAAAACGGCATGAGTCCGGGAATGTTGGACAGGCTCAAGCTGGACGGGCCGCGGATTGAGGCTATGGCGGAGGGGCTGCGGCAGATTGCGGCTCTGCCGGACTGCGTGGGCGAGTGTATGGAGGAATGGGAACGGCCCAACGGGTTGAAAATCCGGAAAGTCCGGGTTCCCCTGGGAGTGATCGGCATCATTTATGAAGCGCGGCCCAACGTGACGGCGGACGCCTTCGGCCTGTGCTTTAAGACGGGAAACGCCGTGATCTTAAAAGGGGGCAGCGATGCGCTGCACTCCAACGCCGCCATTGTAAAGGTATTGAGGGAGGCCCTGCAACAATCCGGCATCCCGGAGGATGTGGTGCAGTTGATTGAGGATACAAACCGGGCGGTGACATCGGCCTTCATGAAACTCAACGAGTGGATCGACGTGCTGATTCCAAGGGGCAGCGCGGGGCTGATCCGGCATGTGATGGAAAACAGCACCATTCCCGTGATTGAGACGGGAACCGGCAACTGCCATGTATATGTGGATCGGGACGCCGACCTGGATATGGCCGTTCAGATCGTATACAACGCCAAAACCCAGCGGATCGGTGTGTGTAACGCCTGTGAGTCCCTTGTGGTACACAGCGCCGTAAAAGAAGCCTTTCTTCCCGCATTAAAGGAGGCCCTTGCCGAAAAGCAGGTGGAACTGAGGGGGGATGAGAGAGTCCGGCAGACATTGAAGGATTGTACGCCCGCCACGCCGGAGGATTACGGCAAGGAGTATCTGGATTACATTCTTTCCATCCGGACGGTGGATTCTCTGGACGAGGCCATCGCACATATTAACAGATACAATACAAAGCACTCCGACTGTATCGTCACAGAAAACCGGGAGGCGGCGGAAAAATTCTTAAATCTGGTGGACGCTTCCTGCGTCTATTGGAACGCATCCACCCGGTTTACGGATGGGTTTGAATTTGGATTCGGCGCGGAGATCGGCATCAGTACCCAGAAACTGCATGCCAGAGGCCCCATGGGGCTGAGAGAACTGACTTCTTATAAGTATAAGATCTTTGGAAACGGACAGGTGCGGGGGTAAAAGGCGGCCCCAGAGACGTCAGGCCGGATCCCAAAGACAGGGAACGAAAACAGGGAACACAAAGAACGAAGACAGAGAACGAAAACAAAGAAAACACAGAAAACAGAGAACACAGAGAACACAGAACAAAAAGAACGAACACAGAAAACACAAAGAACAAAGACAGGGAACGAAATCGTACCACGAAGAAAGGAAGGAACCATAGATGAAAACCATGCAGGCAAGTTTTGAAATTTTAACGCCCATCTCCCAGGGAGGGCTGCAGGAGCTACAGTTTATCGAACGGATCGGACGGGTCTGTTATAAAAGTGAAGGCAGAATCACGCCGGACGGGGAAAGCGCCAAAAAATTTGTGAAAATGCTGATCGACCGGGGACATGAGGCCATGCTGGAGCATTCCAGCCTTTCTGTGAAATTTACGGTGGACAGGGGAGTCTCCCATGAGATAGTCCGTCACAGGATCGCTTCCTTTGCGCAGGAAAGCACCCGATATGTAAATTATTCACTGGACAAATTCGGCGGCGAAATCAACGTGATCGACCTGTCCAACGGAATCCGGCTGGACAACAAAATGAAGGAGATGGACGGGGAAACCATTGCCGCCGTGTTGACGGTTTGGAAGGAGGCCATGGAGGACGCGGAGAGGCATTACATGAAAATGCTGGAACTGGGCGCTACGCCTCAGATCGCCCGTTCCGTGCTGCCTAACAGCACAAAGACGGAGCTGACCGTCACCGCCAATTACCGGGAATGGAGGAATTTCTTCAAGCTGAGGACGGAAAAGACGGCCCATCCCCAGATGAGAGAGGTGGCCGTACCGCTGTTACAGATCCTGAAGGAACGGCTTCCCGTGGTGTTTGACGATATAGAAATGGAAATGGAATAAAAAATAGCTGCCCTGAAGGGCAGCTAAGCACTGATCGGGTCAGTCGTGGTTGGGGTGGGCGCTGATGATGCTGATGGCGTTCACCACAGTAGCCAGGATATCGGTTTTTGCCTGCGGCGCGCTGATATCCACCTTGTGAAACAGGGCTCCCTTATCCGAGCGCACATAATTGGGTTTCAGCCGGTTGAGCGCGTATGTTGCCATGTCCAGCCGGCATGTCTCACAGGAGCATACGTTTGGCATGGTGGGTAAGAGCCTGTTAAGCATTTCCTCCACATCTTCTTCCGTTGTGTTTCTTAAACCTTCCATGGTTGGCCTCCAATCCGAAAACGGATCCCTTTGTCGGTAAAATAAAAATACAAAAATAAAAGCGCAAAAAAGAAATTAGAAAACAGTTATATATATTTTAAATCATTTTACAAAAATAAACAATTGATTTTTGCATAAATTTGCAAAAAATCGTTCTATTGTGGAAAATGGATTGCAGTTTTTCACAAAACAGGCTACAATATACCCCTGAGAGAAACAGGCGCGGCAGAGGCGGCGCAGAACGGAGGACAGGATGGAAAAGATCAGGACTAGGTATGCCCCAAGCCCTACCGGTAAAATGCATGTGGGGAATCTGCGCACCGCGCTGTATGAGTTTTTGATCGCAAAACACGCCGGCGGGGACTTTATTCTCCGCATTGAGGACACGGACCAGGAGAGATATGTGGAAGGAGCCACGGAGATTATCTACCGCACGCTGGAAAAAACAGGGCTCGCTCACGATGAAGGCCCGGATAAGGACGGGGGATACGGCCCTTATGTGCAAAGCGAGCGCGTGAAGACCGGCATTTACATGAAGTATGCCAAAGAGCTGATTGCCAAGGGAGAAGCCTATTATTGTTTCTGCGACAAGGAGCGTCTCGCCTCGTTAAAGACCGAAGTGGTAGAAGGAAAAGAGATTACGGTCTACGATAAGCATTGTCTCGGTCTGTCGAAAGAAGAAATCGAGGCAAATCTTGCCGCAGGAAAGCCCTTTGTGGTCCGGCAGAATAATCCGGCGGAGGGGACTACCACCTTCCACGATGTGCTTTACGGGGACATTACCGTGGAAAACGCTCAGTTGGACGATATGATTCTGATCAAGTCCGACGGCTATCCAACCTATAATTTTGCCAATGTGGTGGACGACCATACCATGAACATTACCCATGTGGTCAGGGGAAACGAATATATTTCATCTTCTCCGAAATACGCAAGGCTGTATGAGGCTTTCGGCTGGGAATCGCCGGTCTATGTGCATCTGCCGCTGATCACGGACGAGAATCACAAAAAGCTGGCCAAGAGAGGCGGCTCGTCTTCCTTTGAGGACCTTCTGGAGCAGGGCTTTGTGACGGAGGCCATTGTGAACTTTATCGCGCTGCTGGGGTGGAGCCCTGAGAATAATCGGGAAATTTTCTCCCTGGAGGAGCTGATCCGGGAATTTGATTACCGCCGTATCAGCAGATCTCCGGCGGTGTTTGACCTTGTTAAGCTGCGCTGGATGAACGGAGAGTATTTAAAGGCGATGGATCCGGAGACTTTTTATGCAATGGCGGAGCCGTACCTGACCAGGGTGATTACGAAGGATCTGGATCTGAGAAAGATTGCGGCCATGGTGAAGACCCGGATCGAAGTGTTTCCCGATATGGAACAATTGGTGGATTTCTTTGAGGAGCTGCCTGCGTATGACCCGGCTATGTACGTTCATAAGAAGATGAAGACAAATCTGGCGTCGTCGCTTCAGGTGCTGAAGGATCTGTATCCGGTTCTGGAGCGGCAGGAGGATTATTCCAATGACGGGCTGTACAGCGCCCTGATGGAGTATGCGGAGCAACATCAGTATAAAAACGGTTATGTGATGTGGCCTGTGCGCACCGCCGTGTCCGGTAAACAGGTTACGCCGGCCGGCGCTACGGAGATCATGGAAGTGCTTGGAAAAGAGGAATCCCTGAAAAGAATCCGAAAGGGCATCGAACTTTTACAGGAGGCGGTTTCCAGGGAGGAGCCGGCCAATGGATGATTTTCCCTCTATGAATCCTGCACAGCAAAAAGCTGTGACCTGGGACGGAGGCCCGCTGCTGGTGCTGGCGGGCCCCGGATCGGGCAAAACCTACACCGTCACAAAACGGATCCTGTATCTGTTACACCGGGGAATCCCGCCGGAGCAGATTCTGGTGATCACCTTTACCAAAGAGGCCGCACTGTCCATGCAGCGGCGCTTTCAACAGTCTGTCAAGGGCTTTTGGCCCGTCCATTTCGGTACGTTTCATTCTTTCTTTTATCAAATTCTCAAGCAATCCCAACTGATCGGTTCCGGGGAGATCCTGACTTTTCCTGAAAAAATCCGGCTGATGCTGCCGATTCTGCAAAAAATCCGGAAAGAAACAGGGGGCAGCCTGGAGACGGAAAGCTTAAAGGAGGAATGCGCCGCTGTCCTTTCGGCGGTGGGGTTCTATAAAAACACACTCTGCGAACAGGAGGCCAAAGAAAAGCTTTCGCCGGAGTGGAGAGCGCATTTTCAGGACATCTGCGAGGCATACGGCAGGAAGACGGCGCTTTGCGGGAAACCGGATTTTGACGATATGCTGTATGGCTGTCTGCGGTTTTTGCAGGAAAACAGGGAAGAAAGGCAAAAATGGCAGAAACGGTTCCGCCATATTCTCATCGACGAGTTTCAGGACATTAATCCGGTTCAATATGAAACCATCCGGCTGCTGGCGGGGAAGGACACCTGCCTTTTCGCGGTGGGCGACGATGATCAGTCCATATACGGGTTCAGAGGCTCCCGGCCGGAGTGCATGAAACGGTTTGAACAGGAGTATCAGGCCCAGAGGATCCTTCTGGACATCAATTATCGAAGCCTCCCGGGGATTGTGGACGCTTCGCTGGCGGTGATCGGGGAAAACCGGGATCGATTTGAAAAAGAGCTGCGCCCTGATCCGGGCAGAACGGAAACCGGTTCTGCGGATTCGTTCCGGATCCGGTGTTTTGAGGATTCGGACAAGGAGGTTGCCTGTCTGATCCGGCAGTTGGAAGAATATGACAGGCGTTTTTCCCAACAGAACCCTCCCAAACAGTGCGCTGTCCTGTTTCGCACCAACTGGGAAATGCAGAAATTGGCGGTAAAGCTTCGCAGGGCGGGGATCCCCTTTTGGATGGGGGAGCGGATGCAGAGCGTATACGAACATGTGATCTCCCGGGACGTCACCGCGTATCTGAGCCTGGCGGCGGGGGCATGGAACGGGGAGGACATACAGCGGATTATCAACAAGCCCTCCCGGCTGGTGAGCCGGGAAATGCTGGCGGGATGCGGCTGCATGGAGGATTTGGCCGGGCATTGTGAGACGTCCTGCCACGGAGCCGACTGGGGGCGGGAAACGGCGGGCAGAGTGAAAAAACTGATCCGGCAGCTTCAGGTCATGAAGGATATGTCTCCCGGGCTGGCTGTGGCTTATGTGCGGAAAGCGGTGGGATATGAAACCTATCTGCGCAGGCTGGCGGGAAACAATGAAGAAAAATGGGAGGAATGGAAACGGCTTTTGGACTGGTTACAGGAGGATGCCTCCCGTTTCGGAAACCTATTTCAGTGGAAGGAGGCTCAGGCGGCGTATACAAAATCCCTGGAACAAAGGCGGGAGTCCGGAAACAGCGGGAAAGCGGAGACGGGGATGCGGGAGAGCCGGATCCGGCTGATGACGGTGCATGGGGCGAAAGGGCTGGAATTTGATACTGTCTTCATCCCGGACTGTAACGAGGGAAACTTCCCCTGCGGGAAATTTCTGACCGGCCCCCAGGCGGAAGAAGAACGCAGAGTGTTTTATGTGGCGATGACAAGGGCAAAAGAATGCCTGGAACTGTTTTACCTTTCCGGCAAAACCGATGGCTCCAGGCCTCCCTCCAGATTTTTGAATCCGTTTCTGCGCAGCCGTCAGGCCGGCGGGGACAAATCCCCCTGGGTTTCATCCGCGGATTCGGCGGGGACAAATCCCTGGTCTTAATCCGCAGATTCGCCGGGCTCGTCCACCCATTCGTCGAATTCGCAGTTGTCCAGGTACTCGTCGAAAGCGTCCGCTACTTTTTCGTATTCTTCATCATCGTCAATATAATCCAGTTGGGGCTCCTCGTTCGGATCATTGGGGTTTTCGCTGTACCGGTAAAACCACACTTCGCCATCCTCGTTCTCGTCATTTTCATTTAAGGGGAGAAGGGCGATATAATCTTTTCCCTCCACGGTCAGGATGGTGACCACGGCGCAGTTCACGTTTCTGCCGTCATCAAGGTTTAATTCCACGGTCATGCTTTCCGCGTCATATTCTTCTTTTCTGCTCATTGGATACCTCCCTCTGGAAACAGCGCCGATGCAACCGATGCAAATTTCCCTATTACATCCATGATACCTCTTTTTCCCCACATGCGCAAGCAAAGAAACAAGTCCGATTCCCGTCCGGAAATTGAGGCGAGCCGCCTGTCTGGCATCTGGGGCGGGATTTAGTAGAAAGAAAGGCGGAAGAGAAGTGGGGAAAAGGAATTGTAGAGCAATTAAGTCTCGATTTAAACAGCTTAAAACTGCAACAGGTTGGTGCAGAAATCAGTGAAAATCAAAAACTGCACCAAGCTGGTGCAGAAATAGAATTTCCCGCAATTTTCGGATTTGTACCATGGAGACATCATGTTGAAATAGTAACAGATGGCAATTTTGCTGCCAATGAAAGAATGATCGCTCTTTTCTTTTTGCAGGCTCCCGATATCTACCCAAAATATCAAGACGTTCAAAACACATTCTGATATACTGAAACTACGATCGATCGGTTGGTTTCATGAAATATAAGGAGCGGAGAGGATGGACAATCTGGAGATTTTGGCCAAGGCGCTGGAATATATGGAGCAGCATTTGGAGGAAGATATTCGCGCAGAGGATATTGCCGGAATCTGCTATTGTTCAAAGTCCACTCTCGAAAAGCTTTTCCGCTTTGTCAATCACATTTCTGTGCGGGACTATCTGATCCGCAGAAGAATGACGAAAGCGGCGAGGGCGCTGGTGGAATGTCCCGACTCCAGTATTCTGGAGGTGGCGCTGCAGTTCGGCTATTCCAGCCATGAGGCGTTCACTCGGGCGTTCCGCCAAATCTGGAACTGTTCACCTTCCGAATACCGGATGAAAGACCGGACGTTGGAGCTTTTTCCGAGGCTTTATACGCCTCTGGAGTCAGGAGATGTGTATATGAAGAATCGAAGGAATTTCGATATTAGTGAATTGTACGATCTGTTTCAGAACAGAAAGCACTGTTATTTTGTGTGCTGCGATATTAAAAGTCTGATACCCATTAATGAGATTTCTCATCAGGCAGGGGATCTGGCCATTCTCAAATCGATGCAGCGGATGGAAGATGCGGCCGGCGGTGATGACGTGGTGTTTCGCATCGGCGGGGATGAGTTCGCGCTGCTCACCGCCAGCGAGGATGAGGAGTACGCCGAGAAGACCGCCCGGAGCATCCTTGCGCACAATGGCGAGTGTATAGAATATGAAGGCCAAAAGATTCCTCTGAACCTTTATTGTACGGTATTCCGGGCAGGCGAAAAGACCATGCGCTACAACGAGCTGTTTACCGGTCTTCACACTGCCTTGCAGGAGTCTAAAGAGTAAGGGAACGAATTCACCGAAACGTAATTGTTTCAGCCCGTGCCCTTTGAAGAGCCGCGCTGATGCGCTTCCCCAACGCATGGCGCGGCTCGTTCTCTGCATTGTCTTATAAAAAGTTACACTCTGAAATGCAAATGAACGATAAGAATGAACACAATCGTTAATTCTGCGATTTTCACAGTTCATTCTTCGATTTTACAGTTGATTCTTGTGTCGATCGATATATCCCCATTTGTTGACAACTAGGGATATTTATAATATGATTAATCTGCAAATGGGACGATTTCATTTTGGAGGACGTAAGATTGAAAATTAGAATTTTCAATCGCGAGATTTGTGTCCGCGCACTGCTTGACACAAACTCGTTATGCGCAAAGATCAGCGCGGAAATGAGGTATAAATATGGTAATTGCATTCAGAATATATAACAGGGAATAGCATGAAACTTTTGATTGATGTAGAGAATGGCTGATCAGCAATACGAGGGAAGACCTGGAATTTGTAATCATGGGCTTAATGAGACTATCACAAAATGAAGCCGTTATTTGTGGCTGCCATCTTACACTTTAGAGGCAGATTTGCTTACTTCTTCAGACAGAACAGTATCAGGCAATTAAGTCGAGAAAAATCAAGCGATGGAGGAAATAAAATGTTATGTCCTAAATGCGGTAAAGAAATGCAAAGCGGTGAACTTGGACCAAGTCGTATAAGATGGGTGTATTGGGCAAGAGATGAGTTTTTTCGTGGTAAAATCTTAAGTTTTATGACGAAACGAAACGCTGTAAAGAAAGGCGCAATGATTATACCTGTTCGTAATGGAATGTTTGATCACCGCACAAAGGCATGGGCGTGTGAGGATTGTAAATATGTATTGGTAGATTGCAGTTAAATTTTGATACAGCGCCGGATCCCTTTCCCGATAGGGAGAGCGGCTTCCATGGGGAAGGGAGCCGGAAGGATTTTGTATGCCGCGGAGAAACAGGTTGGTAAATACAGACTGGAAAGTACAGGTTTGCAAGTACAGGTTGGCAGGTACAGGTTTGCAAGTACAGGTTTGCAAATACAGACTGGAAAGTACAGGCTTGCAAGTATGGGTTGGTAGGTACAGGTTTGTAAGTATGGACTGGTAGGTACAGGTTGGCAGATATAGGCTTGTAAATACAGATTGACAAGTATGGGTTGGCAGTATATACGGGATTGAGAGGAAACATGAAACACAGACGGATAACAGTGGGAGTGTGCGCCGCAGCGCTGGCGGCGGTGCTGGTTTATACAGCCGTGGCGGCGCAGGAGACGGGAAACGCCGATCCAAAACTGCAAACGGAGGATGAGGCGCCAGACGGTACGGACGGCGGACAGGATGCGCAGATCCAGACGCCCTGCCTGGAGGCGGGTATTCAGTTTTTCTTTGAGAGGGAATCCTCCCATGAGGATTCCGCGGAGCAGATCGCTCTTACCGGGACGGATGTCACCGGAAACACGGAAGGGGCGGAGCCGCCGGAGGGCACGGAAGGTTCGGAAGGGACGGAGCCGGCGGAGGAAACGGAAGGTTCGGAAGAAAGCGAATACGCGGATCTGGCGATTGCCAATGTCAGGCATTACGTCAATGTCAGGAACGCGCCGGGAACCGACGGCGCTATTGTTGGCCGGATTTATAACGGAGCCGTGGCGCAGGTTCTGTGTTCTGCGGGAGAAAATCAGGACTGGTTCCAGGTTGTCTCCGGCAATGTGGAAGGGTATATCAAGGCGGAATATTTTCTGTACGGGGATGAAGCCGCGGCCGTGATAGACGATTATGTCACCAGATACGCGGTGGTGGAGGCAACCAGGCTGAACGTGAGAAAGGAGCCGGATCTGGAGGCCAGGCGCATCGGTTATATTGACCGGGGGGAAAAAGTCAGGATACTGGAAGACATGGGGGAATGGCTGAAGGTACAGTATACTGATGACAGCTCCGGATATGTGGCGTCCGAATATGTGTCCGTATCGGAGGAATTCGCCTATGCAAAGACCATGGAGGAAGTGGAGCAGGAGCTGGCGGCGCAGCGGGCGCTCAAGGAGCGGCAGGAGACTTCCGAGACGACCGCTCAGGAAGATACCGACATCTCGGTAGCTCCACCGAATACCACCTATGCCACCAACGATGAGCTGCGTCAGCAGATTGTGGACTATGCCATGCAGTTTTTGGGGAACAAATACAGGCACGGCGGGCAATCTCTGACAACCGGTACGGACTGCTCCGGTTTTACCAGCCTGATTTATAAGGATTTCGGGTATTCGATCAGCAGGACTCCGTCGGGACAGTTGTCCAGCGCGGGCCGCAGCATTGATTACAGCGAGGCAAAGCCCGGGGACATTATCTGTTACGGCTCCCAAAAATGTACGCATGTGGCGCTGTACATCGGGGACGGACAAATCATACACGCGGCCAATTCCCGCAAGGGCGTCATTATCAGCCAGGCGGATTATGACCATATTCTGGGGGTGAAGAACGTTATCGATTGACGGAAATATCCGACCGCTCCCGGAAACTTTCAATCTCCGATACGGACAGCATGTTATCGCCCAGGATCTCCTGGGCGTCCTGTCTGAGTTTTTCCAGGGAAAGGGGCCCTTCCCCGTAATTTCGGATCCCGTGGGTTCTGGCCTGTTCCTCGGTGTATTCCTCCAGCGGATAAACGCCGGACAGCCGGACGGGGCCGCTGGTATAATGGCAGACTAAGGGCAGCGCGCCGCTGCGGGAATCATCGATGCGGATTCCCTCCTCCGTGACGTGAAAGGTGACCCACGCCATTTCCTCCAGCATACAAATCGTCTGTTTCTGAGTGGAAACATAATTCCCAAGGGAATAATAGCATAGGGTGCGGCGTCCGTCGCCGGTTTCCAGCCATTCCACCGGTTGAGGGACATGGGGGTGGGTGCCGATGATCAAGTCCGCCCCTTCCTCCGCCATCTGCCGGGCAAAGTCCCGCTGGACGCTGGAGGGCTGGGTTCGGTATTCTGTTCCCCAGTGAGGGAACACACAGACCACGTCGGCGATCTGTTTGGCGGCGCGGATCTCCTGTAACACCTGGGGATGCAGGGTTGTAAAATCAATGGCGCCGGTTTTTTCGTCATAGTCGCAGAGCATGTTCAGATGCCCTCTTAAGGAGCTGTCCAGTGTCTCCAGATTGGGGCCGTAGGTATAGTTCAGGATCGCAAAGGTGATGTCCCCCACCCGGATCAAAGGAATTTCTTCCTCCCCTTCCTGGCCGGAAATGCCCGTCATCAATACATCCGGGTATTGTTTCCAGAACTGGGCGCAGTATGTTATCCCGTCGATTCCCTGATCGGCGGCGTGGTTGGTGGCATGCAGTACCACGTTGAAACCGGCGGCCGCGATGGCGTCTCCCACCTGGGTGGGGGAATTAAAACGGGGAAATCCCGAAAAGCCCAGTTGATCCCCGCCCAGGATGGTTTCCTGGTTAATGACCCGGATGTCTGCGCGGGAGAGGTAGCTTTCCATATTTTGGAACAGGAAGGAAAAATCGTAGGAACCGTCCTCCTGCAGACCGGTTTTGACAATCCCCATGTGCATCAGGTTGTCCCCCAGGGCCATCAGGGTGATGTCATATTCCGGGAAGGGCGTGGGGGTGGGTTCCTCAGAGGGAGTGGGCGGAAGGGATTCTTCCGGCGGATGTTCCGGGGACGAATCCCCTGCGGCGTCTTCTGCAAACGGCGGCGCCGAAGATTCCGGACCGGAGCTTATGGAGGGAGTATCCCCTCCGGTTTTCCAGGTTTTCCGGGCGGAAGACGGCGCGGTGAAACAGGAGATGAGCACCGCCGACAAAAGCACGGCCAATGCCAGAAACCCTGCGATCCACAATCCTTTTTTCCTTGCTTTGTTTCCTTTCATGCGTTTCCTCCGGTACTGTCAGGGAAAGAGAACCTGACTTCTCTGTTTCGTAATGATAATCGATTTTTCTCATTTGTCAACTTGTGATTTCCCGTATTATCGATTATAATAATACCGTACGCACTAAAAAGCAACAGGCAGTAATCCCGCCGGATGTCCGGGAAACGCCGGATATCCGGGAAAACGCAGACTGCATGACGGAGGAGTTTATGACGGAGAGTTCCCAGGTCAGAAAGCCATATCCCCTTGGAGCCCACAGGGAAGAAGGTAAAATTCGTTTTTCCTTTGTGTCCCGAAAGAGCGACTGCGGAATCCTTCTGTTCCACAGAGCCACCGGAAGGGCTTACAGGAAAATTCCCTTTGCGCCTGAGGAGCGGGTGGGGAATATCTATTGCAAAACTGTGGAAGGGCTGGACGCGGAAAAGATTTCTTATCTTTTCTATGAGGGGGACAGCATCGTCCCCGATGAACACGCCAGATGTTTCCCCGGCAGATGGCATTACGGACGGGAAAAGAGCCCGGACAGCCTGAAGGCCGGTTTTCTCACGGAAGATTTTGACTGGGGACGGGACCGCTGCCCGCGGATTCCCTATGATCAGGCGCTGGTGTACTGTATGCACGTCAGGGGCTTTACCCGGCATGTTTCCTCCGGCGTCAAACACAGGGGAACCTTCGCCGGTATCGGGGAGAAGATCCCCTATCTGAAGGAGATCGGCGTCACCACCCTGGAACTGCAGCCGGCCTATGAATTCACGGAGTTACCCCGGGAGAAGGAGCCGGAGCCGGTTCCCGGTTACGGAGGGGAACAGCCCGGGGAGAAAACCGTCAGGCGGTTAAATTACTGGGGGTATCAGAGAGGCTTTTATTATGCTCCCAAGGCCGCGTATGCCGCCTCGCCGGACGCCTCTGCGGAGCTGAAGGCACTGGTGAAGGCGCTGCATGAAAACGGCATGGAGCTGGTCATGCAGTTTTATTTTCCGGATGAGGTCAGAAGAAACGAGATTGCCGAAATTTTAAGATTCTGGGTTCTGGAGTACCATGTGGACGGATTTCGCCTGATGGGTTCCAACCTGCCGGCGCAGATGCTGGCAGACGATGAAGCGCTGGCGGACACAAAGCTTTGGTATGATCGGTTCCAGACGATGAATTCGGCTCCGGAAGCGGAAGGGTGCGCGTGGCCTCATACGGCGGAATACAATGACGGCTGGTGCTATGAGATGAGACGTTTCCTCAAGGGAGACGAGGGGATGCTGGAAAGCGTCCTGTACCAGATGCGCCATATCCCTTCCAACGGGGGGCGCATCCATTATCTGACCAATTACTGCGGCTTTACGCTGGCGGATCTGGTGGCTTACGATTACAAGCACAACGAAGAAAACGGAGAGGACAACCGGGACGGAAACGACTATAACTTAAGCTGGAACTGCGGGGAGGAAGGCCCTACCCGGCGGCTCAGGGTCAGAAGGCTGCGGCAGAAACAGATGAAGAACGCCATGTGCCTTCTGCTGCTGTCCCAGTCCACCCCGCTGATCTTTATGGGGGATGAATTTGGGAATTCCCAGAGAGGGAACAACAATCCCTATTGTCAGGACAATGCCGTAACCTGGCTGGACTGGAGCCTGGTGGAAAAGAACGGGGAGCTCCTGGGGTTCTGGAAACAGCTTACGGCCTTTCGGCGCAGCCACCCGATCCTGCATCCCGCCCGGGAGCTTCGGATGATGGACGAGCTGGCCTGCGGATATCCGGATCTTTCTTATCACGGGCAGAACGCCTGGAGGCCCCAGACGGATCATTACCTGCGGCATATCGGTGTGATGCTGTGCGGGAAATACGCGGGAGAAGGGGATGACAGCATGCTGTACCTGGCGTTCAACATGCACTGGGAAAGCCATGGGCTGGCGCTGCCAAGACCTCCCAGGGGAACCGCGTGGGAGTTGGCGTTTTCCACGGAAACACCCGAAGGGGAATGGGGGGAGAATCAGGACGGCGGGGAGGAAGAACTGATCAGGAAAATCCCGCCCAGAAGCATTGCCGTATATACCAGCGCGCCGATTCCCGGGACCGGCCGCAAGGCAGGGAAACAGAAGGCGGAACATGGGAAAGATATGGAATCATTTTAAAACAATCACCTACCATAAATATCTGGTGGCGCAGGGATGCTTTCGCATCGGGCTCTATCGTCAGGGGCTGTTTCACGATCTGTCCAAATACAGCCCGACGGAATTTTTCCAGGGAGTCACATATTATCAGGGAGACAGGAGCCCCAACAACGCGGAGAGGGAGGCGAAGGGGTACTCCGACGCCTGGATGCACCATCAGGGCAGAAACCGGCACCATTATGAATACTGGATCGATTACAGCCTGAAGGGAAAACACGGCGTCAGAGTGCCGGTACCCATGCCGGACCGTTACATTGCGGAAATGATCATTGACAGGATAGCGGCGTGTAAGGTTTATCAGGGGAAGGATTACACGGACGCCTCTCCCCTCCGGTATTATTACCGCGGCACCCATCTGGCGCCCATGCATCCGGATACCAGGAAAAAGCTGGTGCGGATGCTGGAAATGCTGGCCAGGGACGGGGAGGAAAAAACCTATGCCTGCATCCGGCGGGAGCTGGTTCACGGAAAAAAGCCGGGAAAATCGGTTTGGCCCTGCACACGAAAGGGGCGGAAGGCATATGTTACCGTAAAAGCAAAAACGCGGTGAAACGGTATGAACTGTATCTTTTTGTTACTTCTGTTAAGCTGCTGCGGGTTTGGCTGCGGCGGAAACGGGTCCTGCTCCTGTAACGGAAACAACCCTGCGACCCCCGCGTCTGCGGCAAACGGTTCCGGCTGCGGCTGCGGCGGCAGTCAGAGGACGGGGAACGGCATGAGAGGAAATAACGGGTTCCCTACGGTGGGAAACGGCTACGGCTGTGAGGAAGCGGATTCCCCCAATGACAATGACTGCGGATGCCCGCAAAACTGCGGGAATGGGGACGGTAATCCGCCCCACTGGAAGGATTATCCCGGCCTGTCCGGACGGGAGGGCTGCGGCTGCGAGGAGTAAGCAGACCCCACAGGGACAGAGGAAAAAAAGAAACGGAAACGGATCGGGTGAAACGGGCGGGTTCTGCAAAGGGCTGACCGCCCGTTTTGACGGCGCCGGCTGCGGACAGGCTCAAAAGGCCGCCGGAAGGATTGAAAAAAAGGTTTTACAAAAACCGTAATTGTGCTATATTGATTATACAGGCATCGGTCAAAGGAGGCACGTTATGACAACGGAAACGACTGCAAAAAGCAGACAGACTTCCCCCAAGGAAGGTCAATATGTGGCGTATGTGTCCGCCTATACCCATGGAGACAGACATGGCATCAAAATCTATGATGTGGATATGGAAAAAGGGCGGTTCCTTGAAAAAGATCAGGTAGAAATCACGAATTCCTCCTATGTGACCATTTCCCACAACGGAAAATTCCTCTATTCCATCACGGACTTTGGAGTGGAGGCTTACAAGATCCTGAAGGACGGAAGTCTGGAAATGATTAATCTCGGTTCCATCAACGGGATGAGGGGCTGCTATCTTTCCACGGATTACACGGATCGCTTTCTGTTTGTGGCGGGCTATCATGACGGGAAACTGACGGTTCTTAAGCTGAAACAGGACGGAGGCGTGGGGGAGATCACGGACGAGATCTTTCATAAGGGGCTTGGCACCGTGGCAGAGCGCAATTTCAGGCCCCACATCAACTGCGCCAGAATGACCCATGACAATAAATACCTGCTGGTGGCCGATCAGGGGATGGATCATGTGAACGTATACCGATTTGACGGAGAGAACGGCAAAGTTTATCTGGCGGATGTGCTGAGAAGCGAGATTGAGTCCGCGCCCCGGCATATTAAAATTTCCCGGGACGGCAGATTTATCTATATCATTCATGAATGGAAATGCTTTATCGACGTGTATTCCTATGAGGAAAAGAACGGCCAGCCCGTGTTTGAGAAGGTGCAGACCATCGAAACGGTCAAACGAGATAAGGGAAGCGCAAACGCGGCCAGCGCCCTGACTTTTTCCGAGGATCACAAATATCTGGTCTGCACCAACGCGGGGGATAATTCCGCGACCCTGTTTGGCGTGGACGAAAAGACCGGTATGCTGACAAAAATTTTCTGTCTGCCGGTGAGCGGAGATTATCCCAAGGACGCCAGCCTGTTCCCCAACAACAAATTTTTGGTGTCCCTGAACCATGAAAGCAATGAAATGACCTTTTTCCGGGTAGATCCCCAAAACGGCACCATGGTTATGAACGGCGCGCCTTTAAAGGTGGACGTTCCCAACTGCATTACTTTTCACAAGCTTTCCTGAGTTTTGCTGTTTTTTTCCGAAAGAGGATTACTTTTTCCCATAGAATGCCAGCAGGGAATCCATCTTTGCGGACATATTGATCAACATGGCATCCAGCACGGTAAGGGCGGTCATGCATTCCATCACAACCACGGCTCTGGGAACGATGATGGGATCATGGCGGCCCTTTATGCGGATCTCCGTTTCCTGCCCGTCCCCTGTTACGGTCTTTTGGGGCAGAAAGATGGAGGGCGTGGGCTTGACGTGGGCGCGGATGACGATTCGGTCGCCGTCGCTGATGCCGCCCAGAATGCCTCCCGCGTGATTACTCATTTTTGTGACAATACCGTCATTTAACCGGAAACCGTCGTTGTTTTCGCTCCCTCTGCGGGAGGAGACGAGGCAGCCGTCCCCGATTTCCACGGCCTTGACGGCGCCGATGGACATCACGGCTTTGGCCAGGTTGGCATCCAGCTTTTCAAAGACGGGATCGCCGATTCCGGCGGGCAGCCCTTCCACGATACACTCCATACATCCGCCCACCGAGTCCCCCGTTTTTCTGGCTTCCTCCAGATAGCTTACGGCGGCCCGGTCTGCCTCCCGGTCCGGCATGGCGGTGGGAGTGGAGAGGATCGCGTCCCTGTCAAAACGGGTCATATCCGCCTCGATGGGACCGATTTTCCGGGTATAGGCGTACACGGTGACGCCAAGCTGTTCCAGAATGCGGGCGGCAACGGCGCCGGCGGCGGTTCTGCCCACGGTTTCCCGCCCCGAGGAACGGCCGCCGCCCCGGTAGTCGCGGAATCCGTATTTCTGATCGAAGGTATAATCCGCGTGTCCGGGACGATAGTAGGAGGCAATCTCACTGTAATCGGCGGAAATCTGGGAGGTATTGCGCACCATCAAAGAAATCGGGGTGCCCGTGGTCCGCCCTTCAAAAACGCCGGAGAGGATTTCCACGGCGTCGGCCTCCTTTCGGGGAGTGGAAATGTTTCCCACGCCCGGTCTGCGTCTGTCCAGATATTTTTGAATGTGGGATTCCTCCAGGGCAAGGCCTGCGGGGCAGCCGTCTATCACAACGCCCAGAGCCTTTCCGTGGGATTCCCCCCAGGTGGTAATGCGAAACAAAGTTCCGTATGTCGAGCCGGCCATGGCAATTCCTCCTTTTTTCCAATTATAACGATTATAACGAATTGTGGGATAAAACGCAAACTTTTTAAAAAACAGGTGCATTTTCCGGGAAAATGTGATATAGTAAAAAGACCATAAGTTTTTTGGCCGGCGTATGTTGAAGGATGGAAGGATACGGCCCCGGAGGGAACGAAAGAAACAGGAGCGTCAGCGCGTTGATGAAGGTATCGGCAAAGGATCGTTTTCGCAGGAAAATGACCGGATTTGGAAAAAAGAATACATTGTGCCGCGTTCTTGCGATTCCGGTTGTGACCGTGGGAATGCTGTTTTTCCACGGGGCGGCTTATCTGGGGAACAATGCGAAACGCCTGGCCCTGCTGGCCATGATTTTCCCTATTTTTGCGGTGTACAGCAGTTTTTCCTTCCCGATTTTTGGGAACGGCGATTTGGGCGGGAACGGCTTAAATCCCATTTCCGAGGATGCCAGGGACATTGTGCTGGCGGAGGAAATCGATGTGGACCTGGAACAGATCGGGCGGATGGAGGAAACGAATCTGCCCGCGTTTTCGGATCTGCCGGAGGATATGGTCTTTCTGGAAACCCACGGAGATTATTATGAGCTCTATGACGCCTCCGAGATCCTGGAGGCGGCCCAGGAGAGAAATCTGGACGAAACCCCGGACACGGACGAGCCACAGGGGGACCCCGTCTTTTCCCGGGACGACTGGCGGCTGATCCTGGTGAATAAGCAGCATTCCATTCCGGACGATTACGAGTTTACCACGGGAGCCATTAAGACCATGAAGGGGACCCAGTACTGCGACGAGCGCATTATCGACGATCTGCTGCGCATGCTTCAGGCCGCCCAGAACGATAACATTTCCCTTCAGGTGTGTTCTCCCTACCGGACCATGGAATATCAGCAGATGCTGTTTAACAACCATATCAAAGAGTATATGAGAAAGGGCCTGTCCTATATGGAGGCGTTTCAGCTTTCCAGCGTGGCGGTCAACGTCCCCGGCTCCAGCGAACACCAGATCGGTCTGGCGCTGGACATTGTCACCCCTTCCTATAAGCGGCTGGTGGAGGGATTTGCGGATACGGACGCGGGGAAATGGCTGGCGGAAAACTGTTATAAGTACGGCTTTATCCTCCGCTATCCAAAGGGCAAGGAGTATATCACCGGCATTGAGTTTGAGCCCTGGCATTTCCGCTATGTGGGCGTGGACGCCGCCACGGTGATTACGGAGAGAGGAATCACACTGGAAGAATTCTGGGAGGAGCTGTGATCCATGTATCGAATCCTTACGACCCAGGGACGGGCAAAACGAGCGGAACTGACTACGGTACACGGCGTCATACAGACGCCTGTCTTTATGAATGTGGGAACGGTCGCGGCCATCAAGGGCGCGGTTTCGTCCCAGGATCTGGAACAGATTCATACGCAGGTGGAACTGTCCAACACTTATCATCTGCATGTCAGACCCGGCGATACGGTGATCAAAAAGCTGGGAGGACTCCACCGATTTATGTCCTGGAACAAGCCGATCCTGACGGATTCCGGCGGGTTTCAGGTTTTTTCTCTGGCGGGTTTGAGAAAGATCCGGGAGGAAGGCGTAACCTTTCAGTCCCACATCGACGGGCACCGGATCTTTATGGGGCCGGAGGAAAGTATGCAGATTCAGTCCAATCTCGCCTCCACCATCGCCATGGCCTTCGACGAGTGCGCTCCCAGCAAGGCGGACAAGCGTTATGTGCAGGAATCCGTGGAACGCACGGCAAGATGGCTGATCCGCTGCCAGGCAAAAATGAAGGAACTGAACGCCCGAGAGGACACCATCAATCCCCATCAGCTTTTGTTCGGCATCAATCAGGGCGGCATTTATGAAGATATCCGCATCGAGCATGCAAAGCGCATCACCCAGTTAGAGCTGGACGGATATGCGGTGGGCGGGCTGGCCGTGGGAGAGACCCACGAAGAAATGTATCATATTCTGGAGGAAGTGGTGCCTTATCTGCCCCAGGACAAGCCCACTTATCTGATGGGCGTGGGAACCCCCGCCAATATTCTGGAGGGCGTGGAGCGGGGAGTGGACTTTTTTGACTGCGTTTATCCCACCCGAAACGGCCGGCACGGCCATCTATACACCAACCAGGGCAGGATCAATCTGTTCAACGCCCGGTATGAGCTGGATTCCCGGCCCATTGAGGAAGGCTGCGGCTGCCCGGCCTGCCGCAGATATTCCAGAGCGTATATCAGGCATTTGTTAAAAGCCGGGGAGATGCTGGGGATGCGTCTGTGTGTGCTGCATAACCTGTATTTTTACAACAACATGATGCAGGAAATCAGGGACGCTTTGGAGCAGGGATGTTTCAGCGAATACAAACGCCGAAAACTGGAAGGGATGCAGGCGGGGCCGTCCCGGTTCTGAAACTATAAAAATATTATAAATTACTTGATTCCTCCTTTTGTTTTGTGTATTATAGTTATCTGAGACAACGGAGACAAGTAACAGAGGCGGTTACGCCGGAATGGAGGCAAAATGGGTATTTTATTGGAGGCTGCCGGGACACAGGCCGGTGCGGATGGAGCGGCTACGGCGGGATCCATCGGTCTGGTGGGAATGATAGTGATCTATGCGGTGATTATCGGCGCCATGTGGTTCTTTCTCATGAGACCTCAGAACAAGGAAAAGAAACGGGTTGCGGCAATGCTTTCCACCCTGGCGGAAGGGGACAGCGTACAGACCACTTCCGGTTTCTTCGGAACGGTCATTTCCATTGTGGACAACGATACGGTGATCGTGGAGTTTGGCAATAACAAAAACTGCCGGATCCCCATGGAAAAGGCGGCGATCTGCAAGGTAGAAAAACCCGGGGAATAACCGGATCTCATCACAGGGAACAAGGGAAGGCAGTGCCGGCGGGCATTGCCTTTTTTCCATGGAAATTTCCACGGGAAATGCAATAACAGGTTGAAATTTGCCTTTTCATCCGTTATGATAGGAATAACGGCTGTCTGAGCCGGAATTTCGGAAAAAGGGATGTGAGGAAGATGGAACTGCATATTACATGTATTCCCGGAGACGGCATCGGCCCCGAGATTGTGGCCGAGGCAAAAAAGGTGCTTGAAAAAGTAGCGCAGGTTTACGGGCATCAGATGATTTTCACCGATATTCTTATGGGTGGGGCCTCCATAGACGCTTACGGCGTTCCTCTGACGGAACAAGCCGTCCAGACGGCAAAGGCCGCGGACGCGGTTCTCATGGGATCCATCGGCGGCGATACGGCCACTTCGCCCTGGTATCGGCTCCCGCCCGAGAAACGCCCTGAGGCGGGCCTGCTGGGGATCAGAAAAGCCCTGAACCTGTTTGCCAACTTAAGGCCGGCCATTCTCTATGAGGAACTGGCGGGGGCGTGTCCTTTGAAGGAGGAAATCAGCAAGGCGGGAATCGACATGCTGATTATGCGGGAACTGACCGGAGGGCTGTATTTCGGCGAGAGAAAAACCGTGGAGGAAAACGGCGTCAAAAAGGCGGTGGATACTCTGACTTATGATGAAAATGAGATCAGAAGGATTGCCGTCAAGGGGTTTGACATCGCGTCCAAACGCCGGAAAAAGGTGACCAGCGTGGATAAGGCCAACGTCCTGGATTCTTCCAGACTCTGGAGAAAGGTTGTGGAGGAAGTGGCGGCCGGTTACCCCGATGTGAAACTGGAGCATATGCTGGTGGATAACTGCGCCATGCAGTTGGTGAAGAACCCCGCCCAGTTCGACGTGATTCTCACCGAGAATATGTTCGGCGATATTCTCTCCGACGAAGCAAGCATGGTGACGGGTTCCATCGGAATGTTGGCCAGCGCCAGCTTAAACGAAACCAAGTTTGGACTGTATGAGCCCAGCCACGGCTCCGCGCCGGATATTGCCGGCAGGGACATTGCCAATCCCATTGCGACGGTGCTCAGCGCGGCGATGATGCTGCGGTACAGCTTTGATCTGGACAGGGAAGCGGACGCGGTGGAGTCGGCTGTCAGACAGGTGCTGAAGGACGGTTTCCGCACCGGCGACATTATGTCCCAGGGCTGTGAACAGGTTGGCTGCAGCCGGATGGGGACTCTCCTGGCGGAGCGGATCGGTTAGGAGAGAAGTTCAAAGGATTTGGCTTAAAAAAAGTCTCTCGGGCAGACGCCCGAAAGACAGGAAAAAGAGCGCAGAGGGCTGCGCGGAAACGAGGAAAATCAACATGAGAAGCGATTCGGTCAAGACAGGAACACAGCAGGCTCCCCACAGAAGCCTGTTCAACGCTCTGGGGATCACGGAGGAGGAAAGGAAACGCCCCCTCATCGGCATTGTCAGCTCTTACAATGAAATCGTGCCCGGGCACATGAATCTGGATAAAATTGCGGAAGCGGTGAAAATGGGCGTTGCCATGGCGGGCGGGACTCCGATTGTGTTCCCCGCCATCGCGGTCTGCGACGGCATCGCCATGGGGCATGTGGGGATGAAATATTCTCTTGTGACCCGGGATCTGATTGCGGACAGCACCGAGTGCATGGCTCTGGCCCATGGGTTCGACGGCCTGGTGTGCATCCCGAACTGTGACAAGAACGTGCCCGGCCTTCTGATGGCGGCGGCCAGGGTGAATATTCCCACCATCTTTGTGTCCGGCGGGCCCATGCTGGCCGGCCATGTGGGCGGGCAGAAAAGAAGCCTGTCCTCCATGTTCGAGGCGGTTGGCAGCGTGGCGGCGGGAACCATGACGGAGGAAGAACTGCGGGAGTATGAGGAAAAGGTTTGTCCCACCTGCGGCTCCTGTTCCGGCATGTACACCGCCAATTCCATGAACTGTCTCACCGAGGCGATCGGCATGGGACTTAGGGGCAACGGTACGATCCCCGCCGTATACTCCGAGCGGATCCGGCTGGCAAAGCATGCCGGCATGAAGATTATGGAGCTGGTGGAGAAAAATATAAGGCCCCGGGACATTATGACGGAGAGGGCGTTTCGGAATGCGCTGACCGTGGATATGGCGCTGGGCTGTTCCACCAATTCCATGCTCCATCTGCCCGCCATCGCAAGAGAGGCCGGCGTGGACTTAAACCTTGACATTGCCAACGAGCTTTCCGCGAAAACCCCGAACCTCTGCCATCTGGCCCCGGCAGGCCCCACCTATATCGAGGATCTGAACGAGGCGGGCGGCGTGTACGCGGTGATGAACGAGCTGACCAAGAAGAATCTTTTGTATCTGGACTGCATGACCGTAAACGGCACCACCATTGGCGAAAATATCAAGGACTGCGTCAATCGGAATCCGGAGGTGATCCGGCCTGTGGAACATCCTTACTCCGAGACCGGCGGCATCGCGATCCTGCGGGGCAATCTTGCGCCTGACAGCGGTGTGGTAAAGCGCTCCGCCGTAGTGCCCGAGATGCTGGTGCATCAGGGGCCCGCCAGGGTGTTCGACTGCGAGGAGGACGCCATCGATGCCATCAAGGGCGGCAAAATCGTGGCGGGAGACGTGGTGGTGATCCGCTATGAGGGGCCCAAGGGCGGCCCCGGCATGAGAGAAATGCTCAATCCCACCTCCGCCATTGCGGGAATGGGTCTGGGCTCCAGCGTGGCCCTGATCACCGACGGCCGGTTCTCCGGAGCCTCCAGAGGCGCTTCCATCGGCCATGTATCCCCGGAGGCGGCGGTGGGCGGTCCCATCGCTCTGGTGGAGGAAGGGGATATGATCAGCATCAATATTCCGGAAAACAAACTGGAACTTCTGGTTTCCGACGAAGTCCTGGAACAGCGCCGGGCCAACTGGCAGCCCAGGGAGCCCAAGGTGACCACGGGTTACCTTTCCCGTTACCGGGAGCTTGTCACCAGCGGAAACCGGGGCGCCGTGCTGGAGGTGCCGTCAGGATCCTGTGCCTCCAGGTGATGGAAGGAACAGACCGAAAGCGCTGACGGAAAATATTTCGTTATGGATGGAACCCATTCCGTCAGAAAGGAGAGAATAACATGCAGCTTACAGGTTCCGAAATTGTGATCGAATGCTTAAAAGAACAGGGCGTAGACACCGTCTTCGGCTATCCGGGCGGAACCATTCTGAACATTTATGACGCGCTCTACAAGCATAGCGACGAGATCCGTCATATCCTGACCTCCCATGAGCAGGGAGCGGCCCACGCGGCCGACGGCTATGCCAGAGCGACGGGAAAGGTGGGGGTCTGCATGGCCACCAGCGGCCCCGGAGCCACCAATCTTGTGACAGGGATCGCCACGGCGTTTATGGACTCCGTCCCCATGGTGGCCATCACCGCCAACGTCAATCTTCCCATGCTGGGAAAGGACAGCTTTCAGGAGGTGGATATTGCGGGAGTCACCATCCCCATCACCAAACACAGCTTTATCGTGAAAAGCATCGGGGATCTTGCGCCCACGCTGAGAAGGGCCTTTGACATCGCCACCAGCGGCCGGCCGGGCCCTGTGCTGGTGGATATCACCAAGGACGTGACCGCCGCCGTGTGTGAGTACACCCCTCAGAAACCCAGGGAAAAGGAGAGGAAGGCCTTCTACTCCCCGGAACAGATGGACAGGACGGTGGAATACATCAACGAATCCCAGAAACCCTTTATCTATCTGGGGGGCGGCGCAATTCTGTCCGAGGCTTCCGCGGAAGTGGCGGAGTTTGCGGAGCTGATCGATGCGCCGGTGTGCGACACCCTGATGGCCAAGGGCGCTTTTGACGGCACCAGTCCCCGGTATACCGGCATGATCGGCATGCACGGAACCAAAACCTCCAACCTGGGGGTGAGCCAGTGCGATCTTCTGATCGCCCTGGGAGCCAGATTTTCCGACCGGGTGATCGGCAATCCCCAAAAGTTCGCGGAGAACGCCAAGATCATCCACATTGATATCGACGCCGCGGAAATCAACAAAAATATCCGGGTGGACGCCAGCCTGACCGGGGATCTGAAACTGGTTTTGACCCAGTTGAACAAACGGCTGCAAAAGAGAGAGCATCGGGAGTGGATGGAGCAGATCCGCCGGATGAAGGAAACCTATCCGTTAAAATACGATTCCACCCGGCTGTCCTGTCCCTATGTGATGGAAACCATCGACAGGGTCACAAACGGGGAGGCTCTGATCACCACCGATGTGGGACAGCATCAGATGTGGGCGGCCCAGTATTACCGCTATACAAAGCCCCGCACGTTTCTGTCCTCCGGAGGGCTGGGAACCATGGGCTACGGCCTCGGCGCCTGTATCGGCGCGCAGGTGGGCCGTCCGGATCAGCTCTGCATCAATATTGCCGGGGACGGCTGTTTCCGGATGAATATGAACGAACTGGCCACCGCAAGCCGGTACAATATCCCGATCATCCAGGTGGTGATCAACAATCATGTGCTGGGGATGGTAAGGCAGTGGCAGACCTTGTTTTACGGGAAACGCTACTCCCAGACGGTGTTAAATGACAGCGTGGATTTCTGCAAGGTGGCGGAGGGGCTTGGATGCGCCGCCGTCAGGGTGACGGAAAAGGAAGAACTGGAGCCCGCCCTTCGAAAAGCCATAGACAAAAAGGCGCCCGTGGTGATTGAGTGCGTGATTCCCGAGGACGACAAGGTATTTCCCATGGTGCCCGCAGGCGCTCCCATTGCGGATGTGTTTGACGGCGACGATTTGCGGAAAGAATAGATATCGAAGGGAATACGAACGGGCTGCGGTTTCATAATGCCGGAAACAGAATGCCACGCGGAAAGAGGACGATGAAAAAAACGCGCAGAAAAATCTTGCTGAAGGGTTGGATCCTATCGATTTTTATAGTGCTTTTGCTGCTGGTTCTCGTTTATGATCTGCTGGCGGTCTATTATCGGTGGGGATTCAGCGTCAATACCTGGATCAACGGGATTTACTGCACGGGGAAAACCGCGGAGGAAGTCAACGCGGAGCTGGTGGAACAGGCGGTCCCTCCGGTTGTGGTCATCTCCACCGATTCCGGGCGGGATGAGGTTTTTCCCATGAACCGTATCGACCTGGCCCAGATGGGGTACCGCTGCGATTATCTGGCCGCTCTCAACGAGTATCTGGAACAGCAGAATCCTTTCCTGTGGTTTCAGAATATCACCCTGCACAGGGAACACAGGATCGAGCCTGAAATTACCTATGACGAAGATACATTCCGGCAGGCCTTTGAGCAGACCTGTGTGAGAGTTTACAGCGAAAGGCCCTCCGGCGATTATGTGCTGCGTTTTTCCCAGGGGACGGGATGGGAATGTGAGGACGGCCTGACCCATGTGATCGATATGGACCGGGCTTTTGAGCTGGTCAAGGAACGGATCGCCGCGGGACAGTATGAGATCAATATTGACAGGCTGGACTGTTTTTACGATATCCCCTTTACGGAAACGCAAAAACAGACCCAGGAAATCTGGGAGCGTCTTCAGGCGTTTCTTCAGTGCGATCTTCAGTATGATATGGGGGATACTGTGGAAAGCCCCGACAGAGGGTGGCTTTCCGGTTTTGTAACGCATTCCCGCCGGGAAGATCTTGGGATGGAGTATCCCGTGCTGGACGAAACCGGGGAGTTTGTGCTGGATCAGGAAGCCGTGGAACGCTTTGTGCAATCGCTGGCGGATCAGTATGACACCTACGGCAAGGAACGTTTATTCCACAGCACCAGAGGGGATCTGGTCACGGTCCCGGCGGGAGGGACCTACGGCACAACGCTGGATCAGGAACAGGAAACCGCCTATCTGATGGAACATCTCTTGTCCGAAGAACTGCATGACGGCATTGCCACCCGGAGGATTCCTGCTTATCTGCGGCAGGGATTTGTGCGGGGGCAGGACGATCTGGGGGACACTTATATCGAAGTGGATATGACGGACCAGCATATGTATTATTACAGGGACGGCGTTTTGATCCTGGATACGGATGTAGTCACGGGAAACACGGGACGCAGGATGGGAACGCCGGAAGGAGTGAATTATATTTACTATAAACAGAGAAACAGGACCCTTCGGGGCCCCGGTTACGCCACTCCCGTCAAATACTGGATGGCGGTAAAGGGGCACGTTGGGATCCATGATTCCGGGTGGCGCTCGGAATATGGGGGAACCATCTATCAGAAAAACGGTTCCCACGGCTGCATCAATACGCCTCCGGATATGGCGGCCAAGCTGTATGAGATGGCGGAGATCGGTACGCCGGTGATTTTGTTTTATTGACGGCGCAAAGGGTTCCGCGCCCGGCCAGTTCATCCGGTGGCGGACATTTGCGGACAAATGTCTGCGGATTGCGGACAAAATGCAAATATTGTAACAAGATAGTTGACGAAAGCGGAGGGAACGATTATTCTATTTTTTGTCAATATCATTTTGAAGGAGGAATATCATGTCGAGAGTATATAATTTTTCCGCGGGCCCTGCGGTTCTGCCGGAGGAGGTGCTGCGGGAAGCGGCCGACGAGATGCTGGATTACAGAGGAACCGGTATGTCGGTGATGGAAATGAGCCATCGGTCCGGGGCCTTTGAGTCCATTATCAAGGGAGCGGAGGCAGATCTTCGGGAGATTATGGGAATTCCCGATCAGTATAAAGTGCTTTTCCTTCAGGGCGGCGCCAGCCAGCAGTTTGCCATGATCCCCATGAACCTGATGAAAAACCGGAAAGCGGCTTACATCGTGACCGGCCAGTGGGCGAAAAAGGCATATCAGGAAGCGAAACTCTACGGGGAGGCCGTGGAAGTGGCGTCCTCCGCGGACAAAACGTTTTCCTACATACCGGACTGTTCCGACTTGGATATTCCGGAGGACGCGGATTACGTTTATATCTGTGAAAACAACACCATATACGGCACCAAATTCAAGACGCTCCCCAACACGAAGGGGCATACGCTGGTGGCGGACGTTTCCAGTTGTTTCCTTTCCGAGCCCGTGGATGTGACAAAATACGGCCTGATCTACGGCGGCGTACAGAAAAACATCGGCCCCGCCGGCGTTGTGATCGTGATTATCCGGGAGGATCTGATTACGGAGGACGTGCTGCCCGGTACGCCCACCATGCTGCGCTATAAGATTCACGCGGACAACGGATCCCTGTACAACACGCCTCCCGCCTACGGCATTTACATCTGCGGCAAGGTATTCCAGTGGATCAAGAAAAAGGGCGGACTTCCGGCCATGAAGGAAATCAACGAAAAGAAGGCCGGCATTCTTTACGATTTCCTGGATCAGAGCAGCCTGTTCCACGGCACGGTGCGGAAGGAAGACCGTTCCCTGATGAACGTGCCTTTTGTCACAGGCAATGAGGAGCTTGACGCAAAGTTTGTCAAGGAGGCAAAGCAGGCCGGGTTTGAAAATCTGAAGGGACACAGAACCGTGGGTGGAATGCGCGCCAGCATTTATAACGCCATGCCGGTGGAGGGCGTGGAAAAGCTGGTGGAATTCATGAGGAAGTTTGAGAAGGAAAACTGACAGGCCGGAAAGCGACGGCAGCATCGGAAAGGACAGAGAGGAAGAAACTATGTATCAGATTCATTGCCTGAATCCCATCGCAAAGGTGGGACTGGAAAAATTCAGCGATCAGTACCAGATGACCGACGAGGCCGCGAAAGCGCAGGGAATTCTGGTGAGAAGCGCGTCCATGCACGAAATGGAGCTGCCCGCAAGCCTTCTGGCGGTGGCCAGAGCGGGGGCGGGCGTCAACAATATTCCCCTTGACAAATGCGCGGAAAAGGGCATTGTGGTATTCAACACCCCGGGAGCCAACGCCAACGGCGTGAAGGAGCTGGTGCTCGCCGGTATGCTGCTGGCCGCCAGGGACGTGGTGGGCGGCATCGAGTGGGTGAAATCCGCGAAAGAAGATGAGAATATTGCAAAATCCGCCGAAAAGGAAAAGAAAAAATTTGCCGGCACGGAGATTATGGGGAAAAAGCTGGGCGTAATCGGCCTGGGCGCCATCGGCGTTAAGGTGGCGAACGCGGCGGCGGCCCTGGGGATGGAAGTGTACGGATACGATCCTTACCTTTCGGTCAATGCCGCGTGGAATCTGAGCCGCTCCGTCAAGCATGTGCTGAACGTGGACGATATTTACGGGGAATGCGATTATATCACCATCCATGTGCCCCTGCTGGATTCCACCAGGGGAATGATCAACGGGGAGGCAATCGGGAAGATGAAAACCGGCGTCAACATCCTGAATTTCGCCAGGGATCTTCTGGTGCAGGAAACCGATGTGCTGGAGGGGTTAAAGAGCGGACGGATCGCCCATTATGTGTCCGACTTCCCCAATGCCACAACCGCCGGTCAGCCGGGCTGCATTGTGATCCCTCACCTGGGGGCCAGCACGGAGGAATCGGAGGACAACTGCGCGGTGATGGCGGTTGAGGAAATGATGGATTATCTGGAGAACGGCAATATCCGCAACAGCGTGAATTATCCCGCCTGCGATATGGGCATGTGCACCAATGCGGGCAGAGTGGCCGTGTTCCATAAGAACATTGCCAATATGATTTCCAAATTCACCGCGGTGTTTGGCGGAAAGGGCATCAACATCAGCGACATGACCAACAAATCCAGAGGCGAGGTGGCGTACACCATGCTGGATGTGGAGACGGTTCCCGACGGGGAAATCGTAAAGGCGCTGGAGGAAATTCCGGGCGTGTTCCGGGCAAGAATCGTAAAAGCATAGTTTCCGGCCCGTCAGCCGTATTTTGGTGGTTGACAAAGGGGAATGCAGCCTGTATAATAGCAAATCATATAGTTCAGAACGCGATGATGAGAAGAAGTACCTTTGTTTTTCGTGCTGACAGAGAGCTGCCGGCTGGTGAGAGGCGCAAAGCAGGGCATTGGGAAATACATCTCGGAGCAGCGGACCCCAAATGTGTGGGGCGGCCGGAGGGTTGCGCCCGGAAAGCACAGAGTAGGATCTGCCGGAGGCACCGATATCTGCCGGGGTATTGATGGATACCTGCAAAGCCGCAGTCCGTGAGGGCTGTGGGAAATAAGGTGGTAACACGGGTAATGGGAGCCCGTCCTTAGCGATAAGGACGGGCTTTTTGCATGGGGCGGGCGGAGGCCTTCTCACAGGAGCGGGACGAAACAGGAGCGGAAAGGAGAAGAAAAATGACGGTATTTGAGGAACTGAGGGAGCGGGGCCTTCTGGCCCAGCTTACGGATGAAGAAGAAATCAGGGAGTTGATCGACAACGGCAGGGCGGTGTTTTACATCGGCTTTGACCCTACCGCCGACAGCCTGCATGTAGGGCATTTTATGGCGCTTTGCCTGATGAAACGACTGCAGATGGCGGGGAATAAACCCATTGCCCTGATCGGCGGAGGCACGGCGATGATCGGCGATCCCTCCGGCAGAAGCGATCTGCGCGCCATGATGACTACGGAGATGATCGATCACAACTGCGAGTGCTTTAAAAAACAGATGAGCCGTTTTATCCAGTTCGGGGACGGCGGGGACAAGGAGGAGCATTCCAGGGCGATCATGGTCAACAACGCGGATTGGCTGCGGGGACTGAATTACATTGAGTTTATCCGGGATATCGGCGTACATTTTTCCGTGAACAGGATGCTGACGGCCGAGTGCTATAAGCAGCGCATGGAAAAGGGCCTGAGCTTTCTGGAGTTCAACTACATGATCATGCAAAGCTACGATTTCTTACAGTTGTATGAAAAATACGGATGCAACATGCAGTTCGGGGGAGACGATCAGTGGAGCAATATGCTGGGCGGCACGGAGCTGATTCGCAGAAAGCTGGGAAAAGACGCTTATGCCATGACCATTACGCTGTTGTTGAATTCCGAGGGGAAGAAGATGGGAAAAACCCAGAAGGGCGCCGTGTGGCTTGACCCTCAAAAAACATCGCCCTATGATTTCTATCAGTACTGGCGTAACGTTGGCGACGAGGACGTGATCAAATGCCTGAAAATGCTGACCTTCCTGCCTCTGGAGCAGATCCGGGAGATGGAGGGATGGGAAGGAAATCAGTTAAATCAGGCCAAGGAGATCCTGGCCTACGAGCTGACCCAACTGGTGCATGGAACAGAGGAGGCGGACAAGGCGCAGGAAAGCGCAAGGGCGTTGTTCGCCGGAGGGGGAAACGCCGCAGATATGCCGGCCTGTGAATTACAGGAAACGGATTTCCAGGACGGTAAAATCGATATCCTGGGAGTGTTGGTAAAGGCGGGACTGACCGCTTCCCGCTCCGAGGCCAGACGGGCCGTGGAACAGGGAGGCGTGGCTGTGGACAATGAGAAGGTCACAGACGTGAAAACCTTCTATGAGCCGGAACAGTTTGCCGGGGAAGGCGTGGTGGTAAAGCGGGGCAAGAAAAGCTTTAAGAGAGTCTTCCTGGGGTGAAGGAGCCATCCGGGAGCGGGTGCGCCTTCCCTGGGGTGAAGGAGCCATCCGGGAGCGGGTGCGCCATCCCCGGGTGAAGGAACCCTCATAAGCCGGAGTGGGGCTGAAAAAAGACCGGCTCCGGCATGAATCAAAAACCTCCCACATATACTGTAACAGGATATGCAGGAGGTTTTTTATGGATCATCGTGCTTTGGGTTCTTTTGACCTGTACAACGATATGAAACACCGGACAGGCGGTGAAATTTACATAGGAGTCCTGGGGCCGGTCCGCACCGGAAAATCTACCTTTATCAAACGTTTTATGGAGGAGCTGGTGCTGCCGTATATGGAGGATGAGCATGCCAAAACCAGAGCCATGGACGAGATGCCCCAGAGCGCCGGCGGCAAGACGATCACCACCACGGAGCCGAAGTTTATTCCCAACGAGGCCGCAAAGGTTTCCTTAAACGGGGACGTGGAGGTTTCCGTCCGCCTGATCGACTGCGTGGGCTATATGGTGGAGGGAGCGGCCGGCCATATGGAAGACGACGTGGAGCGGATGGTAAAGACGCCCTGGTTTGATTATGAGATCCCGTTTACCCAGGCGGCGGAGATCGGAACGGACAAAGTGATCAACGACCATTCCACCATCGGGCTTGTCATTACCACGGACGGCAGTTTCGGCGAAATCCCCAGGGCCAATTACCTGGAGGCGGAGGAAAAAACCATCACCGCCCTGAAAAAGCTGAAAAAACCGTTCCTGGTGCTGGTGAACAGCCAGAAACCCTACTCGGAGGAAGCAAAGAGCACGGCGGCGCAGATCGGAGAGAAATACGATGTCTCCGCCATCCCCGTTAATTGCGAACAACTGAAAAAAGACGATATCAATATGCTGTTGGAGAACGTGCTGTATGAGTTCCCCATTTCTGCACTGGAATTTTATATGCCGAAATGGGTGGAAATGCTGCCCGGCGACAATCGGATGAAACAGGATCTGATTCAGGGAGTAAAGACTCTGATGAAGGATTACAGCACCGTGCGGGATGTGCTGGAAAAACCGGTCAATCTGGAGAGCGAATACATAAAGCGGTGCAAAACGGATTCGGTGAGTCTTTCGGACGGCGTGGTCAAAATTCTTCTGGACGTGGAGGAAACCTATTACTATGAGATGCTCACGGAGATGGTGGGAGAGCCCATACGGGACGAATATCAGTTGATCGGCAGGTTAAAGAGCTTTGCCGCCATGAAACACGAATACGCCAAGGTTCTGGACGCCGTCAGCACGGTGCGGGTCAAGGGCTACGGGGTTGTGACGCCGGATAAGGACGAAATCATACTGGAAAAGCCGGAACTGATCCGGCATGGAAATAAATTCGGCGTCAAAATACGGGCCTCCAGCCCCTCCATCCACATGATCCGGGCCAACATTGAGACGGAGATAGCGCCCATTATCGGCACCCAGGAGCAGGCGGAAGATCTGATCGCTTACATCAGCCAGGCGGAATCCGGAAGGAGCATCTGGGACACCAATATTTTTGGAAAAACCGTGGAACAGCTTGTAAATGAAGGAATTGCTGCAAAAGTGGCGGTGATCGGCGAGGAAAGTCAGATCAAATTGCAGGACACCATGCAAAAAATTGTCAATGACAGCAACGGCGGCATGGTTTGTATCATTATTTGACGCCCCGCCGGCCTGGGAACGGAGCGTCCTTTCCCGGCGGCAGGGAGCGTCCGTTTCCAAAGGCAGGAAGAAGCGTTTTTCCATCGGGAGCGGGCGGGAAGGTTTCTTCCCGTCCGTTTCCTGCTGCCGGGACGGGTGGATTCCCTGAAAAAAGATTGACAATATGTATCCCGAAGGATAATATTAAAATGAACTGGAAAAAGAATCCTGTGTGATCCTGAAAAGGGGGAAACCCATGAACGGGGTGTATGAAAAACTGCTAAGATGCCGCGACCGCGTGAGGGAGAGAACGGATTTTACACCGCGGGCGGCTGTGGTTCTGGGATCCGGGCTGGGCGATTTTGCCCGGGAAATTCAGGTGGAATGCGAAATCCCCTACGGGGAAATCGAGGGCTTTCCCGTCTCCACCGTACAGGGACATGCGGGCCGGCTGATTTTCGGGATGTTAAGTGATGTGCCCGTGGTCTGTATGAAGGGCAGGGTACATTTTTATGAAGGCTATTCTGTTTCGGATGTGGTACTGCCGGTCAGGCTGGCGGGGCTTTTGGGAGCGGAATTTTTGTTTCTGACCAACGCCGCCGGCGGGGTCAACCCCTCCTTTCACGGGGGGGATCTGATGCTGATCAGGGATCATATCGCGCTTTTTGCACCGAATCCGCTGATCGGCCCCAATTTGGACGAGCTGGGGACCAGATTCCCGGATATGAGCGCCGTTTACGATCCCATGCTGCAGGATGTGATCCGGAAAACGGCGGAACAATACCGGATCCCCTTGCAGGAGGGGGTTTATCTTCAACTGACCGGCCCCTCGTTTGAATCCCCCGCGGATGTGCGCGCCCTGCGTATGCTGGGGGCCGACGCGGTGGGGATGAGCACCGTGGTGGAGGCCATCGCCGCCAGGCATATGGGAATGAGGGTCTGCGGGATTTCCTGCATCAGCAATCCGGCGGCGGGACTGACAAATAAGCCGCTGTCCCATGAGGAAGTGCAGGAGACGGCGGATCTGGCGGCGGCGGATCTGAAACAGCTTGTGACCGCGTCCATTGTGAAAATGAAGGATCTGTAAACCGGTGGGGCGAAAAACGGATTGTGGGGGGAACATGAAAAAAGAACTGATTCGCGCTGCGTTAAAGGCCAGGGAAAACAGCTACGCGCCGTATTCCCATTATCAGGTGGGAGCCGCGGTCCTCACGGACCAGGGGGAGATCGTCACAGGCTGCAATGTGGAAAACGCGTCCTACGGAGCCTGCTGCTGCGCGGAGAGAACGGCGGTTTTTAAGGCGGTAAGCCAGGGGAAAACAAGCTTTCAAGCCATTGCGGTGGCTGGCGGGGCCCAGGGAAGGGCCCCGGAGGATTTTGCGTGGCCCTGCGGCATCTGCCGTCAGGTGCTGCATGAATTTGCGGGCGGGAAAGGGATGACCGTCATTGTCGCAAAAAGCCAGGAGGAATTTGTGGAGTATCCGCTGGGCGAATTGCTGCCCCACGGTTTCGGAGGGGATTCCGTCTTATGAATATCAGACTGTATCATGCGCGTATCCTGACGATGGAAAAGGACAGGCCTGTTTTTCGGGGCGAGGTCTGGGTCAAAAATGAAAAGATCGTCTATGTGGCGGAGGACGAGGAGTTAAAAAGGGAGCTGGGGCCGGACTTTGTAAAGATCTCCTGGGATCTGGAGATCGATTGCAGGGAAAACCTGCTGATGCCCGGCTTTAAGGACGCCCATACCCATTCCGCCATGACCTTTCTGCGCTCCTACGTGGACGATGTGCCCTTGCAGAAATGGTTGAATGAAAAAGTGTTTCCCCTGGAGGCAAAGCTTACGGAGGAGGACATTTATCACCTGACCCGTCTGGCAGTGCTGGAGTATCTCACCTCCGGCATCACCGCCATCTTTGATATGTATGTAAAGCCCGACGCCACCGCCCGGGCCTGTCTGGATATGGGGATGCGCTGCGTTCTCAACAGCGGTTTGAACAATTTTACCTCCTCCATCGAACAGGTGGAGGAAGAATATCTGAAGTGGAACCGGAAAAATTCCCTGATCAGTTATCAACTGGGGTTCCACGCGGAGTACACCTGCTCCAGAGAGCTTTTGTACCAGTTGGCCCAGCTTTCCCATAAATACCGGGCTCCGGTGTATACCCATCTGTCGGAGACGGCCAGGGAGACGCAGGAGTGCAAGGCCCGCTACGGCATGACTCCCGCCGTGTTTTTAGACAGCATGGGGCTGTTTGCCTTTGGCGGGGGATGTTATCACTGCGTTTATATGTCGGAAGCGGATTTGGACGTGTTCCGCAGACGCAGGTTGTTTGCCGTCACCAACCCGGCTTCCAACATGAAAATGGCAAGCGGCGTGGCGCCGGTGGCGGAGATGATCCGAACGAAAATCCCTGTTGCCATCGGGACGGACGGCCCCGCCAGCAACAACTGCCTGGACATGTTCCGGGAAATGTTTCTGGTGACAGGGCTGAGTAAGCTGAAAGAAAACGATGCGGCCAGCCTGGACGCGGAACAGGTGCTGCACATGGCCACCGTACAGGGGGCAAAGGCCATGCGGCTGGCAAAATCCGATGTGCTGGCAAAGGGGAAATACGCGGATATGATCCTGCTGGATCTTCATCAGCCCAACATGCAGCCGATCCACAACATTCCGAAAAATATCGTATACAGCGGCAGTAAATCCAATGTGGCAATGACCATGATCAACGGAAAAATTCTCTATCGGGACGGGCATTTTAACGTGGGAGAGGACCCGGAGCGGATTTACGCCGAATGCGCCAGGATTGTGCGGCGTCTGACCGGACAGGAGGACGCCTGACAATAAAATTCTCTAATAGAAAACACATAGGAAGGAGTATAACAATGTTAGAGAAAATCTTCAAACTGAAGGAAAACAAGACCAATGTGAGAACCGAGCTCATGGCAGGCCTCACCACGTTCATGACGATGGCGTACATCATCGCCCTGAACCCCAACCTGCTGACGAATTTTGACGTGGGAAGTTCTCTGTGGAACGGCGTGTTCATGGCAACCTGCATCGCGTCCGCCATCGGTATGTTCGTGATGGCGTTTGCGGCCAATAAGCCTTTTGCCATGGCGCCCGGCATGGGGCTGAACAGCTTTTTCGCCATCGTGGTGGGAAACATTGTGGCCATCACGGGAATGAGCTATGTGGAGTCCTTTCAGGCGGGGCTGTGCATTATTCTGATCGAGGGTCTTGTCTTTCTGGTGCTCTCGGTGCTGAATGTGCGTGAAAAGATCGTGGACGCCATTCCTCTGGGCGTTCGTCTCGGCATCGCGCCTGCCATCGGCATGATGTTGATGAATATCGGACTGGGCTCCAATGCGGGCATTTATTCCGAGACAGGCGGCCCTTTCTATGTCATGGGGAATTTCTTCGGCTCCCTGACGGCCACCCTGGCCAGAGATACCATGGGATCCGGCTATCCGGAAATGGTTCTCACCGTAGCCACCATGTTTATCGGGCTGTTCGTGATCGTGATTCTGGCGCAGAAGGGCATCAAGGCCGCCGTTCTTTTGGGAATGCTGGTGGCCAGCGTGATCAACTGGATCGGACAGGCAGTCTTTTTGGGAACCAATCCCTTTGGGGCCCTGACGAGTTCGTCCTTCCTGCCGCCTGTGAAGGATATGGCGCAGACCACGCTGTTTAAGTTTAATTTCAGCGGCTTTGCACAGATCGGCTGGTTTACGGTGGTGACGCTGATCGTTACCTTCTGCATTATCGATATGTTCGACACAATCGGCACTCTGGTCGGCACCGCAAGCCGGGCGGGCATGCTGGATAAGGAAGGCAAAATGCCGCAGATGAAAGAGGCGCTTCTGGCGGATGCGGTAGGAACTGTGGTAGGCTCCGCAACCGGTACCTCCACCGTGACTACCTTCGTGGAATCCGCGTCCGGCGTAGAGGCGGGAGGAAGAACGGGCCTTACGGCGCTTACCACGGGAATTCTGTTCCTGCTGTGCATGTTCATCTCCCCCATTGCGGCGGTGATTCCCGCTGCGGCGACTTCTTCCGCTTTGATCTATGTGGGCGTACTGATGATTACCGGCCTGAAGAATGTGCATTTTGACGATCTGACAGAGTCCGTTCCCGTTGCGCTTATGCTGATCGCCATGCCTGTTTCCGGCTCCATCGGACATGCCATCGGCATTGGCCTGATCGCTTACACGGTGATTAAGCTCTTTACCGGAAAGGCAAAGGAAGTTTCCGTGCTCACCTATGTGTTGTCCGCGATCTTCCTGGTGAAATTCTTCCTGGTGGCTTAAGCGGCATCCGGGTAAAAGGCGGTTTACGTTCCGACAGGTTCTGAAAAAATGGGCAGGCTGTTTGGACTGGCTCCGGACAGGCCTGCCTTTTTCGTTTCACAGGGAGCAGGGGATACTATGGAATATTTGATTATGCTGGCGGCCCTGATCGGGATCTTGGCTGTCATGTTTCTGGCGGAGGCCGTCAGGGCGGCGGCCCGTGAAAAAAGGGACATCCAGGCACTCACCGAAAGCTGCGAAAAGCTGCGGGAGAAACCATACGGGGCCGAACGATACGGGAGAATGGGACGTTTCTTTCAAAAGCATCCCGAGGACGGGCAGATCGACGACATCACCTGGAATGACCTGGGCATGGATGATGTGTTCAAACGAATGAACTACGCCCTTTCCTCATCGGGAGAGGAATACTTGTACTATACGCTTCGTTCCCCGGCGCAGGATCCCGGAAAGCTGCAAAAGCTGGAGGACGCGGTTTCTTTTTTTCAAAACCAGCCCAAATGCAGGGTGCAGGTGCAGACGATTGTAAAAAAGCTGGGAAATACCGGGAAATATTCCCTGTATGATTACCTGGACAACCTGGATTATCTGGGGGAGCGCTCCAACAAAAACAGCCTGATTCGGGATTTTCTGTTTCTGCCGTTCATCGGGCTGATGGGTTATAACCTTTCCGCGGGCATTCTCTGCACCGTAGCGCTGATCATTTCCAATATTATCGTCTACTTTAAACAGAAAGGGGAAATTGACCCCTATCTCACCAGCTTTGCCTATGTGCTGCGGTTATACAACGTGTGCGGAAAGCTGGAAAAAGTGGATCTGCCGGTGTGCCGGGAGGAATGGGAAAAAATGCGCGTTCACAGACAGGCGATGCGTACCATCAGCCGGCACTCCTTCTGGGTGATGTCCCCCGGCAGGGGGACCGCTAACGCGTCCGGCAACCCCGTGGAAATTCTGCTGGATTATGTGCGGATGGTGTTTCATGTGGATCTGATCCAGTTTAACCGGATGTTACAACATTTGAGGGAGCATATCCGGGATGTGGACGAGCTGATCCGCATCGTGGGCTTTTTGGAGACGGCGATCAGCGTCTCCGCCTTCCGGCAGTCCTTGCCATGCGGGTATTGTCTTCCGGAATTTACGGAGGAAAAGGCGTTTCTTCTGGAGGAAGGGTATCATCCTCTGCTGGAACATCCCGTCAAAAACAGTATCGCCGTGCAAAGAGGCGTCCTGCTCACAGGCTCCAACGCCTCGGGGAAGTCAACCTTTTTAAAAACCGCGGCCGTCAACGCCATTTTGGCCCAGACCATTCACACCTGTACGGCGGATCGGTATTGCGCGCCCCTTTTCCGGATCTATTCCTCCATGTCGCTGCGGGATGACATGGAGAGCGGCGAAAGCTATTACATGGTGGAAATCAGGGCGTTAAAACGTATTCTGGACGCGGCGGGAAAGACGGAGACGCCGGTGTTATGCTTTGTGGACGAAGTGCTGCGCGGGACCAACACGGTGGAGCGGATCGCCGCTTCCTCACAGATCCTGGCATCCCTGGGGGCCAGGAACATTTTCTGCTTTGCGGCCACCCATGACATCGAGCTGACGGAGCTTTTAAGGGATCGGTTTGACAATTATCACTTTGAGGAGGAAGTGCGGGACGGAGATGTGGCGTTTCCTTACCGGCTCCTGCCGGGAAAGGCCGTTACCAGAAACGCGATCCGGCTTTTGGAACTGATGGGGTATGACCAAAGGATCATCCGTCTTGCGGACGAGCAGGCCCGGCATTTCCTGGAGACGGGAGAGTGGCGGATGCTGGAGGAAGGGGACGGCGTCCGGAAAAAAGCGTCAGATGCTTGACGGGAATTGCCGGCGTTGTTATACTGGACAGTAGGAAAAAACATTCTGCGCGCAGCCTTACGGGATTTTTCCGCAGGATTGGAAGGGAAACTATCATGGAGAATATTATTTTGTTTTTGAATTCTTTTCTGTCCTATCTGGTTTTAATGTTGATCATTCTGGTGGTGATGGGGATTGCGGTTGCCATCGGCCTGACGCTTCGAAAAAGGAAAAACAAAGCGCAGGAGGCTGCTGAAGCCGCGAAGGCTGCGGAAACCGTGGAAACCGCGGTTTCTCAGAAAACGGAATAGGCGTAACATGGTTCGGTTTACAACGGTACTGTGGGACGTGGACGGCACGTTGCTGGATTTTGCATTTTCCCAGAGGGTTGCCTTTATGAAATGTTTTCGTTCCATCGGGCTTACAGGGACGGAAGAACAGTTGGTCCGATACTCCCAGATCAACGATTCCATGTGGAAACTGCATGAAAAAGGAGAAATGACGGGGGATGAGCTTAAGCTGGAACGATTCCGCCGGCTTTTTGCGGAATATGGCATCGAGGGCGTTGATCTGAACGCGTTCCATCAGGAATTTCAGGAGGGGCTTGGGAACGTGGCGGTCCCGCTGGACGATTCCCTGGAGCTGTGCAAATCGCTGCGGGGTATGGTGCGCCAGTATGTGGTATCCAACGGGGACGTTGCCGTACAGACCCACAAGCTGCAACTGGCGGGGTTTCTGGAAGTGATGGACGGCCTGTTTTTCTCTCAGGAAGCGGGGGCGCCGAAACCGGCGAAAGCCTTTTTTGACTATTGCTTTTTAGGCATCCCGGAAAAGGATCCAGGGAAGATTCTGATTGTGGGAGACTCCCTGACCAGCGATATTCAGGGGGGCATCCGGGCGGGAATATCCACCTGCTGGTACCGTCCGGAGGGAACCGTCAACGATTCTCCCTATCGCCCTGATTATGAAATCAGCGATCTGCATTCGGTCTGCGACATTCTGGGGGTTTTTGACACATGGCAAAATCGGCGGGACAAAAGCTGAAACTGCTTTATCTTATCAAGTTTCTGACGGAAAATACGGATGAAAACCACCCGGCCAGCACGGCTGATCTGATCGCCTATCTGGAGACGAACGGCATCCATTCCGAGCGGAAAAGCATTTATGACGATATTGCGAAACTGTGCGATTTCGGATACGACATTATCCAGGTACACAGCCGGCTGGGCGGCGGATATTATATGGCCGGCCGGGATTTTGAGCTGGCGGAATTAAAGCTGTTGGTGGACGCGGTGCAGTCCTCCAGGTTTCTTACCACGAAAAAGTCCCGGGCGCTGATCAAAAAGCTGGAGCTTTTGGCGGGAAAACATGACGCGGGAAAGCTGCAGCGCCAGGTTTATGTGGCCGGACGCATCAAGACGGAAAACGAAAGCATTTATTATAATATTGACAGCATTCACAGTGCGATCCAGGAGAATAAGCAGATCAGCTTTCAGTATCTGGAGTGGAATCTGAAGAAACAGCTTGTACCCAGGGATCATCTGACACGGCAGGTCAGTCCCTGGGCGCTGATCTGGCGGGAGGAAAATTATTACCTGGCGGCCTTTGACAGCCAGGAAGGCATTATGAAACATTACCGGGTGGATAAGATGGGGCGGGTGTGCGTACTGGACGCGGCCCGGGAGGGGATCGAACAGTTTTCCCGGACGGATCCGGCCGTCTACTCCAACCAGACCTTCGGCATGTACGGGGGACAGGAGGAAACGGTAACCCTTCAGTTCCCCAACCGGCTGATCGGGGTGGTGCTGGACCGTTTCGGGCGGGAGGTGGAAATCCGCCCTATGACGGACCGCATTTTTCGGATGCGGGCTCATGTGGCGGTCAGCGGACAGTTCTTCGGCTGGCTGGCGGGCATCGGCCGGGAGGCTGTGGTGGTCAGTCCGGCGTTTGTCAGAGAACAGTATCAGCACTGGCTGACGGATATCGTCTCTACCATGCGGGTGCGTTCGGAGCTTCCGGAGCCCAGGCAGGGGACGGAAAACGGCATATAGACGGGCTGGGAAAGAATCTCTTGTTTTTGTAAAAAAACAGGAGATTTTTTTTGCGCGCACTCGTTGACAACCGGCCCATTCTCACTTATACTGATAGGTAGCGGACACAAGATGTTGATGGCGGAACATCATTTGCAACTAGATTTGGTAATGATCGATACTTGCCGACAGGAAGGGATGGAAGGAATGAGCAGCAATTTTGATCAGGCGGTTTCGGAACATGTGAATTACGCGGAGGAGTTTCAACCCTCCCGGGAAATCTTTGTCATCAAGAAGGACGGCAGCAAGGAAGCCTTTAACGTGCAGAAGGTGATCAACGCCGTGGGGAAAAGCGCTTACAGGGCGCTCACCAAATTTACCCCGGAGGAGGAGCGGACCATCTGCCGTTATGTGATCGAAAAGGCGGAGGAAATCGGGGAGGACAATATTCCCATTCCCGTGATGCACAACATTGTGGAAAGCGCGCTGGAACAGGTGAAACCCGTGGTGGCGAAAAGCTACCGGGATTATCGGAACTACAAGCAGGATTTTGTGCGGATGCTGGACGATGTATACAAAAAGAGCCAGTCCATCATGTATGTGGGGGACAAGGAAAACGCCAACACGGATTCGGCTCTGGTTTCCACCAAGCGCAGCCTGATTTTCAACCAACTGAACAAGGAGCTGTATCAGAAATTCTTTATGACCACGGAGGAAATCCAGGCCTGCCGGGACGGGTATATTTATGTACACGATATGTCCGCCAGGCGGGACACCATGAACTGCTGTCTGTTTGACGTCCAGAATGTGCTGACCGGCGGATTTGAGATGGGAAATATCTGGTATAACGAGCCCAAGACGCTGGATGTGGCCTTCGATGTAATCGGAGATATTGTGCTGAGCGCCGCAAGCCAGCAGTACGGCGGCTTTACCGTCCCCAGCGTGGATCTGATCCTGGAGCCGTACGCGGAAAAGTCCTACAACAAGTATATAGAAAAATATCTGCGCCTTGGCATCGACCGGGAAACCGCCGAAGGGGAGGCCTACGCGGACGTGGTAAAAGAGTACGAGCAGGGCTTTCAGGGTTGGGAATATAAATTCAATACGGTGGCCAGCAGCCGTGGGGATTATCCCTTTGTCACGGTGACGGCCGGAACCGGTACGGGCAGATTTGCGCGGCTTGCCACCATCACTATGCTGAATGTGCGGCGGAAGGGCCAGGGGAAGAAGGACTGCAAAAAGCCGGTGCTGTTCCCCAAAATCGTATTTTTGTATGATGAAAATCTCCACGGCCCCGGAAAGCCGCTGGAGGATGTTTTTGAGGCGGGGGTACAGTGCTCCGCAAAGACCATGTATCCCGACTGGCTGAGCCTTACGGGCAAGGGGTATGTGGCCGGCATTTATAAGCAGTACGGCAAAATTATTTCCCCCATGGGGTGCCGTGCGTTCCTGTCACCCTGGTATGAAAGAGGCGGTATGCATCCCGCTGATGATAAGGATCAGCCGGTGTTTGTAGGCAGATTTAATATCGGCGTGGTTTCTCTCCATCTGCCTATGATTCTGGCTAAGGCAAGGAAGGAGAGCAGGGATTTCTACCAGGTGCTGGATTATTATCTGAATCTGATCCGCCAGCTCCACATCCGCACCTATGCGTACCTGGGCGAAATGAGAGCGTCAACCAATCCTCTGGCGTACTGTGAGGGCGGTTTCTTAAACGGGCATCTGAAACTGACGGACAAGATCAAGCCTCTGCTGAAGACGGCGACGGCCAGCTTTGGCATTACCGCGCTGAATGAGCTGCAGGAGCTTTACAACGGGAAATCGCTGGTGGAAGACGGCCAGTTTGCGCTGGAAGTTCTGGAGTATATCAACAACAAGATCAACGAGTTTAAGGAAGAAGACGGCAACCTTTACGCCATTTACGGGACGCCGGCGGAGAGCCTGTGCGGGCTTCAGGTGAAACAGTTCAGAAAGAAATACGGGATTGTGGAGGGCGTATCGGACCGGGAGTATGTGAGCAACAGTTTCCATTGTCATGTGAGCGAGGATATCACCCCCATTCAGAAACAGGATCTGGAAAACCGGTTCTGGGATCTGAGCAACGGCGGCAAGATACAATATGTGAAGTATCCCATCGATTACAATATCGAAGCCATTAAGACTCTGATCCGCAGGGCGATGGATATGGGATTTTACGAAGGGGTAAACCTTTCCCTGGCGTACTGCGATGACTGCGGCCATCAGGAGCTGGAAATGGACGTCTGTCCCAAATGCGGCAGCCATAATCTGACCAAGATCGAGCGTATGAACGGCTATCTGTCTTATTCGAGAGTGCATGGCTCCACCCGGCTCAACGATGCCAAGATGGCGGAAATTGCGGAACGGAAAAGCATGTAATATGTAATCCTTTGGGATCGTTTCGGGACGAAAGAAATCAGAAGGAATCGAGCAGAATTGGTATGAGATATCATAATATAACCAAAGACGATATGCTGAACGGGGACGGGCTGCGGGTTGTTCTGTGGGTTGCCGGCTGCGATCACTGCTGCCGGAACTGCCATAATCCCATCACCTGGGATCCGGACGGAGGGCTGCCCTTTGACCAGGCGGCCAGGGATGAAATTTTTGAACAACTGGATCGGGATTATATTTCCGGCATTACCTTTTCCGGGGGAGATCCCCTGCATCCCGCAAACAGACTGGAAGTCCGAGAACTGATGGCGCAGATCAAGGAAAAATATCCCCGGAAGACCATCTGGCTCTATACCGGGGACGTGTGGGAAAATATTTTCCAGTATCCCCTGATGAAATATGTGGACGTACTGGTGGATGGGGAATTTATGACGGATCTGGCGGATACGAAACTGCTCTGGAAGGGCAGCTCCAACCAGCGGGTGATCGATGTACCCAGGTCGCTGGCGCAGGCGAATCCCACTGTCCCGATTCTGCACTGCGGCGATTACGCCCAGGAGTATGTAATGACGGAAAAACCAGGAAATGTCGGAGGATGCTGTGACTGACCGAGTCGGTCAAGGCTTTTGTGAGGGAAAGATTGAAAATTAAAATTTTCAATCGCGAGATTTGTGTCCGCGCACTGCTTGACACAAACTCGTTATGCGCAAAGATCAGCGCGGAAATGAGGTATAAACATGAAACGGATCGCACAATTTATGAAGGTCAGCCAGGATTTGTTCCGGCAGGCGGTACAAGAGGATTTTTCGCAGTATACGGATTCGGAAATTGTACAGATGTATGAAGGTCTGCGGCTGCCAAGCCGTGCCACAAGGGGCAGCGCGGGGTATGATTTTTACGCGCCCTTCGCCTTTCGCCTGAAACCGGGCGAGTCCATAAAAATTCCCACGGGGATTCGGGCCAAAATGGACGAGGGATGGGTTTTAAAGCTGTATCCCCGAAGCGGTCTGGGCTTTAAATACCGTCTTCAAATGAACAACACCGTGGGGATTATTGACAGCGATTACTTTTTTTCCGACAACGAAGGCCATATTTTGATTAAGATGACCAATGCCTCCCGTGAGGGAAAGACGGTGGAGGTGGCGCAGGGAGCGGGATTCGCTCAGGGAATTTTTCTGGAATACGGTATCACGGTGGATGATGAGGCCTGCGGCGAAAGAAACGGCGGTTTCGGCAGCACCGGGATGTAAGCTAAAACGAACTCGGGCAGTATCAGCACCCGGGGATGAAAAACAACATATTCCTTTCGTATAAAAACTCCTGTTTGGTAAATGCTATGAAAAATCAGGCATGACCGGAAGGGAGTTTTTTGAGTGGATACAAACAAAAACGGTGTGGACAGCGTTTCCCCGGAGAATCCGTTGGGAAAGCGGAAAGAGAATGGGGCGGGCAATCCGGCAGGAGATTCGGCGGGAAATGCGGCGGAAAATCCGGCAGGTGATTCGGTGGGAAATGCGGCGGACAATTCGGCAGGGAATTCAGCGGGAAATGCGGCGGACAATTCGGCAGGAGATTCGGCGGGAAATGCGGCGGACAATTCGGCAGGGAATTCAGCGGGAAATCTGACGGGAGATCTGCAACAGGATACGGCGTCTATGAACCGGACGCTGGATCTGGAGCACAATTTTGATCTCATCAGCCGGGAAATTCATTTTGCAGGCAAAAGCGCCTGTATGTATCTGATCGATGGGTTTTGTAAGGACGAGCTGCTGCAAAAACTTCTTCAGTATTTCATGGATATGACGCCGGATCAGCTACCCGGGGATATGCAGGGATTATCCAGCCGGTTTACCCCCTATGTGGAGGTGGATACGACTAAAGCTTTGGAGAAAGTGATCCATTCCCTGCTGTCGGGTATGTTTGTGCTGCTGGTGGACGGATTTGACAGCGCCCTGCTCATCGATTCCAGAACTTATCCTGCCAGAAACGTGGAGGAACCGGAGAAGGACAAGGTGCTGCGGGGATCAAAGGATGGTTTTGTGGAGACGGTGGTGTCCAATACGGCGTTGATCCGCAGAAGAATCCGCAGTACGGATCTTTGCATGGAGATGATGAACGCCGGGAACAGTTCCCGGACGGACATTGTGCTTTGCTATATGAAGGGGCGCGTGGATGAAGCCTTTCTGGAGGACGTCAGAAGAAAAATCCGCTCCATTCAGGTGGATGCGCTTACCATGAATCAGGAATCCTTGGCGGAATGCCTGTATCAGCGCAGATGGTACAATCCGTTCCCGAAATTTAAATATACAGAACGCCCGGACACGGCGGCGGCTCAGGCGCTGGAGGGCAATCTTGTGATCCTGGTGGACAATTCCCCCTCCGCCATGATTCTTCCCACCACCATTTTCGATGTGGTGGAGGAGGCGGACGATTATTATTTCCCTCCGCTTACAGGGACTTATCTGCGGCTGACCAGATTTGTGATTTCCCTGCTTACCTATCTGATCACGCCTACCTTTTTGCTGTTGATGAACCACCCTCAGTGGGTGCCGGAAAGCTTTTCCTTCATTCTCCTGAAGGAAGAACCCAACCTTCCCCTGATCTGGCAGTTTCTGCTGCTGGAGCTGGCAATCGACGGTCTGAAACTGGCGGCGGTCAATACGCCCAACATGCTCAGCACTCCCCTGAGCGTGTTGGCGGCGCTGGTGTTGGGGGAATTTTCCGTCAACAGCGGGTGGTTCAGCGCGGAGGTCATGCTGTATATGGCGTTTGTCGCTATCGCCAATTACACCCAGTCCAACTATGAACTGGGGTACGCGCTGAAATTTTTGAGAATTTTAAACCTGATCCTGACGCAGTTGTTTGGGCTTGCCGGGTATCTGGCGGCGATTCTGATTGCCATTTTGGGGATTTGCTGCAACCGGACAGTGTCGGGGAACAGTTATCTGTATCCGCTGATTCCCTTTCACTGGAAAAAGCTGAAAAACCGGCTGATCCGAAGAAGGCTTCCCGGAGCGCGGCAAAAGTAATTTTGAAAACCACTTGTAAACCCGCACAACCTCTGTTATAGTATGGTTATCGGCAGTCATGCGTACTGTCAGTATTCTATATTTCATCATTGAAATTCTGCTGATGGAAAGTATTTCAGGTAAGCATCCCACGAAAGGTAACCGACAACAGAGCAGGGGCATGGGACAGGCGTTTGGATGGATTTCTGTGCGATCCGGCACTTTTCTCATGCGGAGAGGAAGGTGCAAGTGGCACAGAAAAGAGAGACACAAGGGACAAAGAGACTTCAGAGACAGGGGCGAAAACTCCGGGACAGTTCCGGTAAACTGATCTTTCAGGACCCCATTCTATGCGCCCAGTTTTTGCGGGGGTATGTGGACATTCCGATGCTAAAGGACGTACAGCCCGGAGACATCGAAGATGAGACAGAGCGGTTCGTACATTTATTCACGGAGGAACGTAATTCCGATGTGGTGAAACGAATACGGCTAAAGGAACAGAAAATGCCCTTTTATCTGATCTCCCTTATTGAACACAAGTCCAATGTGGATTATAATGTAGTCATGCAGATATTCCGCTACATGACATTTATCTGGGAAGACTACGAGAAAGAGCAGGAGAGGAAACAAAAGGGATCCAGCAAAACCAAGGGATTTCGGTATCCGCCGATTTTGCCCATCGTGTACTATGAGGGGACAGGCAAGTGGAGGGCTGCTATCCGACTTCATGAGAGAGTGCTGTTTGGCGACATGTTGGGGGAGTACGTTCCGGATTATCGCTGCATCATGGTACAGTTGAACCAGTATACCAATCGGATGCTGATGGAGAAAGAGGATGAGCTTTCCATTGTAATGATGCTCAACAAGCTGCATGGGACAGAGGACTTTGCTGTTTTAAAAGATGAAGTGCCTTCGTCTTATCTGGAGCGGGTGACGGCGGACACTCCGGAATATTTACTGAGTTTCATGGGACAGTTGACGGAAATCCTGTTAAGCAGGCTGAATGTGCCTCGGGAGGAAGCAGAGCGGTTTGCCGATCAGGTGAAGGAGCGCAGAATGGGAGAACTATTTGCGAACTTTAAGGGATATGATGTGCAGGAGACAAGGCGGGTAGCCCGGAAGGAAGGCATTACGGAGGGAATAGAACGAGGCAGAAAAGAGGGCAAAGAGGAAGGTATTATCCAGACAATCAAACATCTCAAAGGCACATTAGAAACAGCGGCTCAGGAACTGGCGGTTCAGTGCGGCATGAGTGAGGAAGAAGCGCTGGAGACCGTCCGGAAGTACTGGTGACGAAACTGCCGCTGTCCGACAGGTAATTCCGAAAAATAATTCCGAAAGCACGGCAAAAATAATTGAAATATTGACCGTATCATGGTACAATGACATTGGCATATGCCATCGGAAAACGGTTGTTTTCCGTTCATTACCAGATGGGGGTCAGAGCTTATGTTTCAGATCACAACGGACTCTACTGCGGATCTTCCGGTGGAATATTTAGAAAAGCACAACGTGGGATGTATGCCTATCAGCTATATCCTGGATGACGTGACTTACGGGCGGGACAGGGAGCTGGACTGGAAAGAGTTTTACGCCATGATGCGTAACGAAGGGAAAATGCCTACCACTTCCCAGATCAATCCCGAAGAAGCCAAGGCGAATTTTGAAGAATGGATTAAGAAGAATAAGGAGATCCTGCATCTGGCGTTTTCGTCCGGGTTAAGCGGCACTTATAATAATATGCGGCTGGCTGCCGAGGAAGTGATGGAGGAACATCCGGATTGCAGAATTATCGTGGTGGACAGTCTCAGCGCCTCCATGGGAGAGGGACTTTTTGTGCATAAGGCGGTACGTCTGCGGGATGCCGGGAAAACCATGGACGAAACGGCGGAGTGGCTGAATTCCCATGTGCAGAATTTTACCCATGTGTTTACGGTGGACGATTTGTTCCATCTCCATCGGGGCGGGAGAGTCAGTAAGACCGCGGCTGTGATCGGCACCCTTGTTTCCATCAAGCCCAAGCTGCATGTGGACGGCGAGGGACATCTGATCGTGATCGACAAGGTGAGAGGGCGCAAGAAATCTTTGAACGCCCTGGTGGATTATATGGGCGAGAAAATGGGGAGTTATCTTCAGGAAAACCGGGATGACTGCGTTTTTATCAGCCATGGAGATGCGCTGGAGGACGCGGAATATGTGCGGGATCAGATAAGGGAGCGCTTTGGCATCCAGAATTTTCTGATTAATCACATCGGTCCCACCATAGGAGCCCATTCAGGCCCCGGAACCATCGCCTTGTTTTTTATGGGGGAATCCAGATAAACCAGGGAAAGTTCTACGGAAATAAAAAAGTTCAACAGAATCAGAAAAAGTTCTACGGAAATAGAAAAAGTTCAACGGAAATACTAGAAAAAGTTTTACGGAATCAGGAAAGTTCTACGGAAATACTAGAAAAAGTTCAACGGAAATAAAAAAAGTTTTACGGAATCAGAAAAAGTTCAACGGAATCAAAAAAGTTTTCAGAAAGCCGGAGCCTGCGGGCACGGCTTTCTTTTTGCACCATTTGATGAAAAAAACATATCATATTACCAACCGACGCATGGGAAGCGTAAAAGAAAGGGATCAAAATGCAGGACTTTATGTGTGACAATCAGATGGACAGATTTCCTGTGGCTATGGCATATGTGCCCTGGCAGAAATTTGACAAACTGTACGATGATCTGGAAAAGGCATACTGCTACGGAACGGTATTTCCTGAACTGAATAAACCCTTCACAGGAAGGAGATGTGTGCAATGAACAATCAGGAACAGCTTTTGCATGACATTGGAATTGTCTGCTTTGTGCTGACGGAGCTGACATTGTATCTGGATACTCACCCCGATGACAGAAACGCCATGGAGTATTTTAATCATTATAACAGAATGCGCGGACAGATGGAGAGGGAATTCAGCCAGAAATATTATCCTCTGAACCTGAGCCTGGCGGACTGCAGCAAAGAGTGGAGATGGGGCGAGGCGCCTCTGCCCTGGGAAGGAGCGTGCGTATAAATGTGGAGTTATGAAAAAAGGCTGGAATTCCCTGTCAATATCAAGGAGCCCAACGCAAAGCTTGCTCAGGCAATTATTTCCCAGTATGGCGGCCCGGACGGCGAGATGGGCGCCAGCATGCGGTATCTGTCCCAGCGCTATTCCATGCCATACAGAGAGGTGGCGGGACTGTTGACCGACATCGGTACGGAGGAACTGGCGCACCTTGAGATGGTGGCTACCATTGTACACCAGCTTACCAGGAATCTGTCCATGGAGGAAATCGAGAAAAGCGGTTTCGCCAACTATTATGTGGATCATACGATCGGAATCTGGCCCCAGGCCGCGGGCGGCGTTCCCTTTAACGCCTGTGAATTCCAGGTCAAGGGAGATATCATTACGGATCTGATGGAAGATATGGCCGCGGAGCAGAAAGCGAGAAGCACCTATGACAATATCCTGCGTCTGGTGGACGATCCGGACGTATGCGGCCCCATCAAATTCCTGCGGATGAGAGAAGTGGTGCATTTCCAGCGGTTCGGGGAAGCGTTGCGGATCGTGCAGGATAAACTGAACGCCAAAAACTTCTATGCGTTCAATCCGGAGTTTGACAAATGTGAGGACTGCGGCAACAACTGCAACAATTAAGAGTAGGCCGGTATCTGTGGTATGGAGACGTACAGCAAATCAACGGCGTAATGCAAACAGAAAATCGGTGAGAAGACAAAAGACGATTGATGGAAGAAGGGGCTGCCGCGATCTTGCGGCAGCCTTTTTGCATGGGTTTCTCCCAGGGGGAAAAGCCGTAAAAAGACAGCACATAATATCAATTGAGAAAATCGCAAAATTATAGTATAATATAATTAATAAAAGCTTTGGTTTTACATTGTATAGAGATTTGTCATATGTTTCAAGAAATGTTATTCCCTGAACATGCATATGAATCCATTTAAAATGATTTGAATAAACTGGGGTATTGCTATACCACAAGAGTATATAAAGAAATTGGAAAATAGAAAGTTGGAGAATTATATACTGCCCCATGGGGCGATGTATTGAAAATAGATGATGTTACAACATAGCAGAAAGTATCCGGACGTTCCTTCTATGATGAAATGACAGATAGTGAAAAAATCGAAATCCGTAAATATTCGGAGGATATAGGTTTACCATATGAATTTATAAAATTCTCTAAAAGCACAGTATCATTCAATGGAAACGTGGTACTTGTTCATATCCCATCAATCAATAATATTAATGAGAACCTTATTGAAAGTCTTAAAATGGTATTTGGATGAATTTCATTTCATAAACACACTGATTTACTGTATTTACGTTAATCAAGCACACATAATATATAAGAGGTGATTACATGACAGCAATGGAACAAGGCTGCATCGACATTTGGATAGACGAAATCGTTCCCTGTCTGAAAGATACTGTGACAGGCGATATCAAAGAAACTGTCGTATTCAAAATCGAAAGCCGTACTTACCTTAAGAAATTTCAGAAGTCCAATGGTTGGCACATTAACTGGAACGAGATACCAAAGAATGTTGAAGTATATGCCCTTGCCCTAAAGGATGACAATACCATTCAAGGCTTGGTGGGTGTCAGAAATGACAAGGATTCCAACGCCGCCTATCTTCATTGGGCTTGTACTGCTCCTCATAACAACAAGCATGAGTTTGGCAGTCAGAAATATGTTGGCGTAGGTGGTCATCTTTTTGCCATAGCTGCCGATAAATCTATTGAATGGGGATATGAAGGAGCTATACATGGATTTGCCGCTAATGAAGAATTATTAAGGCATTATATGGATGTATTCCATGCGGAATATTTGGGAATGCTTCATCAATACCAATTCTTTATTGACGAGGAACAAGCAAAAAATCTATTGGAGGTGTATCACTATGAATGGAACGAGACCTAAGTTTATGGAAAATCAAGTTCCGGCACAGAGCTACTTTGAACAGCCCAATCCATATGTGAATGCACCATCTTGTCATGTGAATTTGCTTGAATTATCAAGGTATGCAAAAAGATGTGGAAAGAAACTGGTCGAGCTTACACAGGAAGAAGTAAAAAAGTTTTCAATTTAGGAAATGGCGGGAGCAATCCCGCCACTTCTGCTTTCTTGAGTGTTATTTTTGGTGATGCGTCATAAATGTTTATTTTATCTAAGTTTTTCAGATGCGCCATATCAGAAAATCGGTGGGAAGACAAAAGACGATTGATGGAAGAAGGGGCTGCCGCGATCTTGCGGCAGCCTTTTTGCATGGGTTTCTCTCAGGGGGAAAAGCCGTAAAAAGACTTGCCGGAGTTTCTCAGATAGCGTACAATAGAGTCAGTTCAAGGGTTGAGTTCAAGGGCTGTCATAAACAGACGCTTGGAAATCGGAGTCTGGGAGTGGAGGAAGACGTAAATTGAAACAAAGGGGAAAAATACGCAATCCTGAAAAAATACACGATCCTATGGAGGGGAAGAAAAAATTCGTTTGGCTTGGAATTTCCGCCGTGGTCACCGGGGTTTTCTTTCTTGTGATAGGGTTGATTGCGGATCCTGTCTATGGGATCAATGACGATTTGATGATTCAAAGCATTCTGTCCGGAAAGCTGAGCGGGACGCCCAGCGGTATGGCGGTGTACCTCAGTGTGCCGCTGAGCAGCCTGTTGTCTCTTTGTTACCGGATTTTTCCAAAAATCCCATGGCTTGGCGTCTTTTTTATCGGGTGTTATATCCTGAGTTTTTTTGTGGTTCTTTGGTCTATATTGAAAAGCTTAGACAAAAACCGGGAACTGACCGGGAAACGTAAGATCCTTTCCGTGGCCGTGGTATGCCTGATGGAATGCGTGATCTTTGGATGCCTTTTTTACGGACAGTTTTTGATGCTCCATTATACGGTGGCAGCCGCGGTTGTGGGAGGGACGGCGCTTTTTGCGTTCCTGGTTTCCGGGGAGGATCGGGAGACAAAAACGTCTGTGAAACAGGCTTGGCTTCCCGTGGTTTTACTGTTGCTGTGTTATCTGATCCGGGTCAAGGTTTTTTATATGCTCCTGCCTTTTCTGGCGGCGGCGGTATGTTACCGGATGCTCAAAACCAACCGGTTGCTCAACGATCTGGTTCCGCTCAGCGTCCTGGCGGCGGGCTTTCTGCTGCTTTTTGGAATGGGAAAGCTCTGTTACGGCTCGGAGGAATGGCAGGCGTATCTGGCTTACAATGAGGGCAGGACAAAGCTGTATGACTATGTGGGAATCTGGGAGGGCGACGAGGCGGAAACATATTATCAAAGCCTTGGATATTCCCAGGAAGAAATGGCGATTTATAAAAATTATAATATTCTGTTAAACGAAAACCTGACCGCAGAGGATTTTGAACGAATGGCCTCCTTTTCGGAGCAAAGACCGGACGGGCAGCGAACAGCGGTTCAGAAGCTGAAGGACGGCGTCTGGCTGTACAAGGAAAGGCTGTTTCAGCCGTTGGGACGGGATCCTTATCAGGGGACGGCGGTGCTGCTGTATGGTCTGATTTTGATTCTGATTTTTGCGGTCAGGGAATGGCGCACTTTGATTTCGCTGGCCTTTTTGTGGGTGGCCAGATCCGCGCTCTGGATTTACCTTCTGATGGAGGGAAGATATCCGGAACGGGTGACGGTATCCTTATGCCTGGCGGAAATCATGGTTCTGTTTGCCCTTCTTTGGAATCTGCTTGGGCGGCTGCGGATCCGGGAAACCGGGTTTTCTCCTCTAAGAGCGGCAGTTTCGGCGTTGGTATTGGCGGCGACTGTCTCTATGGGCTATTTTGCGCTCTCCGCCGCCCATCTGTCCTACCAGGATCAGATTCAGGTGAACGCGGCGCTGGACAAGGTATATGATGCTATGAGGGAACACCCGGACAACCTGTATTTGCTGGATGTATACGCGACCGTCTACCATACAACCCCTGTTTTGCGGGAGTATGATTCCCGGGAGGAAAATGATCTGCTGCTGGGTGGATGGGCGGCAGGATCCCCCCATGTAAGAGAAAAACTGGAAGAATGGGGCTATTCTTCGGCCTTTGACGCGCTGGAGGGAGGCCGGAACGTATATCTGGTGCTGGCGGAAGGAAAGGGCATGAGCGTTGAGGAATTTGAAACCTATGGGCTCTGGCGTACCGGCAGCGAGATGAAACTGGAACCAACAGAAACCATCGAGACGGAAAGAGGGACGTTCGTCATTTACCGGGTGGAAAAGGGAGACGTTGGACAGCGCGGCAGCGAAATAGCAACGCAGTAAAAGCAACGAAGTAAAAGCAACGCAGTAAAAGCAACGAAGTAGTCATAACATGGGTGGGGAAGGGCGTTTGGTGGGAACAGGAATTATGGTCTGCGGATTAAACGGTGCAGGAAAAAGCACTATGGGAAAAGTTTTGGCAAAAGAACTTGGTTTCTATTTAATCATTAAGCTGTCCTGTGATACGGGTAGACGGCACAAAGCCCGTTGAAGAAAATGTAAAATTTGTGATAGAACGGATACGAAACATGCAAACGGATTGGAAAAATCAATCTTAAAAATGATCTGGGGGAACACGCAAGATGCATCTGTGGGTAAAAGCTTTAGTATGTTTGATAGCCGGCATCGGAGCGGGGCTGGGAACCGGTTTTGCCGGGATGAGCGCCGCCGCTGTCATCAGCCCCATGCTGATCACATTTTTGGGTATGCCGGCTTATGAAGCGGTAGGCATTGCTCTGGCAAGCGATGTGCTGGCAAGTGCGGTCAGCGCCTACACCTATGGAAAAAATAAAAATCTCGACATCAAAAACGGTCTTGTTATGATGGTGACCGTCTTGGTTTTCACCTTAGCGGGCAGTTGGATGGCCAGTCGGGTTCCCAACACCACTATGGGCGGTTTCTCAGTCTTTATGACAATGCTCCTGGGCATCAAATTTATTGTGAAACCTGTCATGACCACGAAAGAAACGATGGCCAACGTAAGCGCGAAAAAGCGAGTGATTCAGTCGATTGTATGCGGCACGGGCGTCGGTTTTATCTGTGGTTTTATCGGCGCGGGCGGTGGAATGATGATGCTGCTCCTGCTGACCAGTGTTTTGGGGTATGAGTTGAAGACCGCTGTCGGCACAAGTGTCTTTATTATGACCTTTACCGCACTGACCGGCGCCGTCAGTCATTTTGCCATCGGCGGCGCACCCGATCTATGGTGTCTCATCTTTTGCGTGGCATTTACCCTGCTGTGGGCTAGAATTGCCGCATTGTTCGCAAACAAGGCCAGCGCCGAAACGCTTAACAGGGCCGTTGGCGTTGTCCTGACGGTCTTGGGCGTGGCTATTCTTTCCGTTCAGTTTCTCAGAGGGTGAGTCTATGGAGAAGGAGAATGATTCTGTGGGCGGCTGCCGATGTCACATTTTATTGATACGATTTACGAATAGATGGATAAAACAGGAATATACTGAAAAGTTTGAAAAAATATGACGCTTTGGTAAATTCATATTTTTGTCTGCTTGTATCAATATCGGCGGGAAAAAAGCTTGCAGAATCTGATACAACGCAGAAGAATTCATTCAAAAGAGCATTGGAGGAATCATGGATGTCAACAAGTAAGGAATATTTGAACTTTGTATTAGAGCAGTTGTCCTCTCTTGACGGAATATCGTACCGTATGATGATGGGTGAATACTTAATTTATTACCGCGGTAAGGTTGCCGCTTATATTTGTGACGGGCGTTTTTTGGTCAGGCCTGTTCCGTCAGCAATCAAAATGCTGCCTGAGGCTGAATATGATGCAATCAGTGAAGGCGGCAGAAAGAAATTACTTCGAGTTGATAACATTGATAATAGAGAACTTTTAACAAATCTGTTTATGGCAATGTATGACGAGTTACCCGAATCAAAGCCTAAAAAGAAGAAAAAGGAAAATAAAAACTCCTAACATAGATATGATCTTGCAGGGTTTGATACAACGCCAAGGAACCCCCAAAAGTGCGTCTTTGCGGTATATGTTGCCGTTTGGGGAATATGTTTTCACGTTGCGATGTTCGACCGGAACAAATGACAGAAGGTAGTGGAGGAAAAATCGAAATGACAGAGGTTAAATTTTATGAGAGCGTAGAGGATGAATTGCTTAGATTTGCGGTTATTATATCCAAAACGCAGAATCGATATGTCTTTTGCAGACATAAGGATAGAGACACATGGGAAATCCCCGGAGGTCATAGGGAACCGGGGGAAAAAATTATCGATACTGCGAAACGGGAACTCTATGAAGAAACCGGCGCTATAAAATTTGAAATAAAACCTGTTTGTGTATATTCTGTTATAGCACCTGATAATTTTGATGGCGAAGAATCCTTCGGTATGTTGTTTTTTGCCAATATCAAGTCTTTTGAAACAGAGTTACATAGTGAAATTGAGGAAATCGCGATGCTGGATGAACTACCGGCAAGATGGACGTATCCTGATATTCAACCGCATTTAATAAATGAAGCCAGGAGACGGGGGTTTTGCCGCGCTCCCTTGGAACCATAAGTGTTTCAGGGTGTGAAAAAATAAATCGGGAATTGTGGAGGAAGATTCTATGGATTGTATCTTCTGTAAAATGATAGCTGGACATATACCATGTTTGAAAGTGTACGAAGATGAGCATACATTGGTAATTATGGATATTGCAGGGGATGTGGACGGCCATATGCTCGCTATTCCTAAAAAACATATTGATAACATTCTCGATTGCGACTCTGACAGCCTTAGCCATTTGATGATTGCGGTAAAAAAGGTTTCAAACCACTGCATTGATAACTGCCATTATGACGGCATAAATCTTCTGAATGCGAGCGGTAAAAGTGCAGGTCAATCTGTTTGTCATTTTCACATCCATATTATTCCAAGAAAAATGAATGACGGGATCGATGCATGGCCTAAATTCGATGGAGCAAAAGATGAAGTTTCTAAAATCTGGAGTAGGCTAAAATTATAGATTCCCGTTTATCTGGTAATCATTTCACTTGTGCGCTGGTATTGGCAGCGGTTGAGTTGTTTGCATTTTTGTAGTATTAAAAAAGAGAACGAGAAATCGGTGTAGGTAGTGTCAAGTAACTTATGAAAAAAAGGGGCACAAAGAAAAGGCCCAAGTGAACCTTGAAAATAGCAGATGCTGGTGATTTTAAGACCTTGGGGCGTTGCCCCAAACCCCACAAGGGACCATCTACACTCCGTTCCGGTCGGCGCAAAACGAACATCCACTGGATGTTCGTTTTGCGCCCCTTGACCCATAAGCGGGCTCTGCCCGCACCCGTCCTCGCCGGAGGGCAGGAAAAGGGTGCAGATGCCCCTTTTCTGCGGTAACAGGATCATCCGGGGGCCTTATGTCAATAGGCTTTCGCGGCATATCCTCACCGCCTGCCGGCGGCTGCGGTATTCCACGATCCTATTGACAACAGCCCCGCTCCACCTGCGCGGTATTGGTTTTCTGCATATTCAGGATGGTCTGCTGTCCGAGGAAGATGAGGAGCTGCCACTTGCCCGGCATGTTGTCGGCGCTCTGCAGCAGTTCTACTTCGTTGAGGACTCTGTATTGATTGTGTTTGTGGGGACGGAGAAAGTTGTAGTAAGCGACCCAGAGTGCAAGGTCGTAGTTGGCGCCGTCG
>CANRIP010000009.1 GCA_947630715.1 uncultured Acetatifactor sp. | reverse complement strand
GCTTGTTTGCTATGCAATTTTTTATATTTCGAAAAAATTTTAAAAACCTCTTGACTGTTTATAGTTTGTCACCTCATAGTATTCATTTATTGTAAGGAAATGGGAAACAGGCTGCACAATGTATCCTGTTTCTTCACGGATTTCACGGGTACAGCATTCTTCGATTGTTTCACTGTCTTCTAAACCGCCGCCCGGAATCAGGTACCATTCTGCATTTATTTCGTGTGAAATGAGCATAAGGGAATCTTTTATCACGATACCTCTGCATCCTGCACGGATTTTGGAGAAAGTTGGATGTGCGTTTGCTCCGTGAATTTCAATTATTTTTACTGTTCCCTTATCTTTTGGCAAATTGTCGAATTCATTTTCAATAGGCCGAAGAATATATTTTTGGTTTGGATAGCCCATGGTTTCGATCAATTCATCCTCGATGAACCCGTATTTTTGGTAAAGCGCCCTTGGCGCAAGCCCCTTCTCATCATCGGCACGAAATGTAGACACCGAAATTTCTCTTGTTCTGTCTAAACTTTGCAGCGCTTCATTCATCAACATAGACGCTACACCGCGACGCCGATAGTCGGGAGAGACGCCCAGACAGCAAATCATATTCCGGTTTCTGGAGAAAAGCATAACGCCCACGATTCTTGCATCATCTTTTACACAGATAGCCTGCCTTTTGTCTATAAACTTAAGAACGGTGGCTTTGTGTTCATCCAGTTTTTCCTGAGTTTCCAGGCCCGGAAAATTCCAGCTTATTTGAGTTACAAGTTCCATCCAGTTTTCAATATCTTGCGGCTTACCGTAAAATAACTGCATCATTTTTGTCCTGTTTTCCTTTGCATCTCCAAATTTACCGGGCGTATATCCACCTCATGTCGGCCCTATCAACACATTTTACACCGCAAGCGGGAAAATCACACCGCAAAGGCGCTCTTTTCAATCATTCTTCAGCTTTGTATCAAACTCTGCAAAATGTTCTCTATATACATGCCGGTTTTGATACAGTCAGGTAAATGCAATTATGATTGTAATTCTTCAAAAAGACAAACAGAAATTTTTATTTACATTGTACCATACCAGTCTATATAATTCCATGAGAAATCCGTAAAAATCTGTATACTGGGCGGCTTCCGGGAAAAGCCCGCAATTGGAATCGCACCATCCTCTCTATGACCGCTTTTCCCCTTCGCCCTGCGATTTGCTTTGTCCATGCCATCCCCCTTCTTTCCCCTTTCCGCTAAAACTTTCTAAAACCGCTATCCCCAATGCCTGAAATCATCTCTGCTGGAATGACAACCGTTTTTTCATAAAGCAAAAACGTATTTAAGGAACTAGGCATACAACAAATTGAGGCAAACGATGTTTGCCTCAATCCAGAACTATGAAAGCTGCAAAAAAGATACTAAAAAGGCGCGCAGTTTCCCACGCACCTTTTACAAAGCTGTTTGATTCTGTTCCTGCATGAGCTGCTGCCTGTTACTTTACAAGCATTTCCTCACGCTCCGCAAACCACTCCCGCAATGTGTCCATGCTAACCTTGACTGCCCGTGCAATTTTTTCATCCGGCAATCCCATATCTCGAAGTTCATACGCTGTCTCTTTGGCCTGTTCCATCTTTCCCACTGAAATTCCTTTATTTAAAACGCCCATACTCAAGTTGCACATGCTCTGCACCTCCTCGCTCATTTCCTTGCTCACACGGATCTTAAATTCGTTCTGCAGCGCGTCCAGCTTATCCTCAATTTATAAAGCCCGCTGTGCCACAATTACGGTATATGTATCCGTGTTGTAAGTAACCCCCGTTTCTGTGAAACCGTTTTTATGCCAAAAATGTTCGGCTTGTGGATTACCCTTGACCCACCCCAACCGAATACCCGTAAGCCCATAGGCTTTCAAATAGAAACACATGTCACGGATCATATTACTTCCACCCCCCATCCTTTGCACAGAAACATCCGTCATAAAAAAACCAATGAATGCTGTTTTAGGATCAGGATAACCCAGAATAAAGTCCATGACAGCAATCAATTTTTCTCCATCATAATAGCCCAGATAGTATTTATCAAAAGCCTCCTTCTTGGGAGGCAGCGCTTTCATATCGTCGGCTATGCTTTGTTCTGTGACAAATGGAGGACAATATTGATAATACAGAACATTATTCCTGCATAATTGGTATATTTCCCCAATATCGTCTGCTGCCATGGGCCGTACAAAGTAACGATTGGAAAAGAGTGAAACGTCCATCATACCTCCACCTCCAAAGGGCAACCGGACTGTTGAAATGATTTTCTATAAATCTCTAGTCATATAACCACATGTAAACGGGAAAAAATCATATTTTTTTACGCCCATATGGATAAACCCATAATGCTCGTACCATTTACGAAGAACTTGGTTTTCCTCAACAATCCCTATATTCATCTTTGTGCAGGCAAGCTCCCTGGCACGTACAAACGCATCCAGTAACAGTTCTTCACCAATGCCTTGATGACGATAATCCGGCAGTACGCAAATATTGTTCAGTTCACATTCCTGTTTATCATTTATCAAAAGGGAATAATAGCCTACCAGTTCTTCGTCCCTAAAATATCCGTACATAGGACGATGTTCACCATATAAATGCCACTTTATTCTTTGTTCATCCGTTGCAAAAGCAGTAAATCTGGGAGCATTTTTCTGTGTGAACCCAAACTCCCTTGCTACGGTTTCAAAGCTTTTTCTGATCACATTGACACAGTCTTTGATCTTCTCTGCCGTGATTTTCCTGATAGGCCATACCAGTTCTCTAGTGTCTATCCGAATGGTTTCATTGAACTTAGTGATTGCCACTTGAAATTCATCTTCATAAATGACTTTGCCGGGCACTTCATCACATTCAGATTGAAACAGTTTTTTCCCATATTTCTCAGCCATTCTTCGATAGAAAGACATCTCATGAAAAATACGATTACCATCAGCCGTACCTTTAAACCAAGTAACTGCGCCATCCGGATTCCCATTCTCATAGAAAGGGGGAACCGGGAGAACCTTCTCAAAATATGCCCTGTTTTTCCAATATTCTTTTTCTTCTTCCTCTGACAATATCTTTGCGTCTACCAATTTCCATATTGCGGTAAACAGCCCTCTTGGTTGTTTGGTCAGGTAAGCTATATCTTCCGTATGGACTCGAAAGTATTTCATATGATCAGCCCTTTTAAAATTCCATGCCATTATTCTTTCTATGAGACAAAGGGTTCCGTTTGTATCTGTTCGTATTCGCTTTCTACTCGCAATAGCGTCATAAAACAGCTATGCTTTAGCAATTTGAAAAAACAGATCAGGGAAGATCAGGATAGATTTTTTCATAAGGATGGAAATCGCTCAGCTCATCCTCCAAGTAATGATTTGCATACCCCCCGGCTTTCCTCCGCCTGTATCTCCCAGGGCGCCCTGTCCAGACGTTTGTCGATCACGCCGGCCTGAATTTTTGTCTGATCGATCTTTACCTTCCTGCCGTCCATAATCAACTCCCCAATCCTGTCTGCGCGGATGATTCCGCCGCTTGGATTAAAGACGCTGTCCACCTTGCCCACGATTTCCACGTCCGCCTGAGAATATTCAAAGGCAAGGGTGGTATCCTGAAGACGGCAGTTGATCAGCGCCAGATTGTCGATATAGCACATTCCCTGCAAGCTCTCCACCGTACAGTTGACCAGCGTCACGTTCTTTGAGTTCCATCCCAGGTATTCTCCGGAAATAAAGGAATCATACACCGTCACGTTCCGGCAGTTCCAGAAAGCGTCCTTGGATAACAGTCTGGAGTGACGCACCTCCACGTTTTCGCAGCCGTCAAAGCTGTAATTTCCCACCAGCCGCAGATTGTCAACCTTGACATTCTCACTGTTCATCCCGAAATAATCGCCCTTTGCGGACACATTTTCCATTTCCACATCCCGGCAGCTCCACAGGGTTTCCGCCGCGTTAGGCATATCCACGTTTTTCAGTTTCAACCCCTTCATACGCCGGAAGGTTTTGGGGGCTTCAATGACCGTATCGCTCATCACCAGATTGTCCGTATACCAGATGCCGGCTCTGGCCATTTCATATAAGGTACACTCCCGCACCGTCACATTCTTACAGTACCACAGCGGATATTTCCATCGAAACAGTGTATGGTCGATTTCCAGATCCCGGCTCTCCTTTAACGGCGATTCCCCGTCCGCGAACGTACAATAGCTGATATGGCTGTCCCTGGTCTGAAACAGCGCTCTCTCCCCCGTCAGAAATTGCTGCGTAATCTCTTTCATATTTCCTCATTTCCGCCGCCGAAACGGCATGTGTTTTTTGATTCCGGCTGCGACAAAAAAACCGTCAGCCCTGCCAGCTAAACGGTTTTACCGGATATCCTAACACAGACTGCCATATCCACATGACAGCCTGAAACGACCCAGATCGGACTCGAACCGACGGCCTCCGCCGTGACAGGGCGGCGCTCTAACCAACTGAGCCACTGGGCCATATCAACATAACTTTGCGGAAGGGACGCCTTTCCCTTGGCCGTTCTGCCTTGGCCGGCCAGGCGCCCGCAATGGACCTTCGGGGACTCGAACCCAGGACCGACCGGTTATGAGCCGGTTGCTCTAACCAACTGAGCTAAAGGTCCGCATACCCTCTCGGGTGTTAAGTGACTCCAACGGGAATCGAACCCGTGTTACCGCCGTGAAAGGGCGATGTCTTAACCGCTTGACCATGGAGCCGTTTTTGCCGCGCCCCGACGCCCTGCGGCGTCCACGCAGGAGAATAAAACCCTCCTGCCGCTCCGGTGAAAAGGAACCTTCACCCGGCGCCTCAACGTGTATTATCATAACACACCTTGGAACATCTGGCAAGAGGGATTTTGCGTTTTCTCTCATACCCGCTCCAGCGCTTCCGCTAACCGTTCATTATCCTGTCTGCTCCTTACCGCGACCCGGTAAAATCCCTTCGACAGCCCTCTGAAATTTTCACAATCCCGGATCAGTATGCCCTGTTGCAGCAGACTTTCAAACAGGTTTTTTTCACTGTAAAAAAGAATAAAATTCGCCTCGCCCGGGAACACCTCAAACCCCATCCGGCTGAGACGCTGCGCCAGAATACGCCTTTCCTCCCTGACATAAGCCGCCGTCTTTCGCAAAAAAGTTTCCTGTCCCATGCAGGCAAGGCCCGCCTCCTGCGCAAAAACAGACAGGTTCCACTCCGGTAGCTGCTCCCTGATCCGGCCGACCAGCTCCGTGTCGCTGCATGCCAGATACCCCAGCCTCACTCCGGGTATGGCAAATATTTTGGTAAACGCCCGCACCATCAGCAAATTGTCAAAGGTTTTCAGCTCCCCCAACAGAGAATGCCCTTCCCCGCAAAATTCGATGAAACATTCGTCCAGCACCACCCGGATGTTTTTCCGTCTGCACACATCCAGCAGACGGATCAGGTATTCCTTCCCCACAAGCCGTCCCGTAGGATTGTTGGGATTGGCAAGGAAAAGCAGATCCGTTTCTCCCGACAGCGCCTCCAAAAGATCCTCTCCCGGCAGATACCCCGTCCGCCGTTTTAAGGGCAGATACCGGATGTTTCCTCCCGCCGCGTGAACCGCTCGCTCATAGCCGGAAAACGACGGCACCGGAATCAGCGTTTTGCCGGGTTTGACCGCGTGGACGATTGCCGGGAACAGTTCCGACGCCCCGTTCCCAAAGGCCAGAAACGTCTCCGGCAGGGAAAGCTCGCCGCACAGAGCCTGTTTCAGCCGTTTTGCGTGGATGTCGGGATAACAGCCGCACAGCTCCACCGCTTTGTGCAGAGAGTCCTTCACCGTTTCCGGCGTTCCCAAGGGATTCACGTTCACAGAAAAATCCAAGCTGACACAATTCCTGTAAATATCTCCCCCATGCATTTCTTTCATCCCTCCGTCACATCCTCCCGTATCCCAGGCAGACCGCCGCCATCAGGCAAAGGCAGATTCCCTCCCCCAGCCATGCGGTGAGCATCATCAGCCGGTTCGCCCGTCTGATATCCTCCGCCTCCGTTTTTCTCCATTCATCCCCAATATAGGGTTTCTCCACCTTTTTTCCAAAATAAAAAGCGTCTCCGGCCAGCCGGACGCCCAAAGCCCCCGCGCATACGGATTCCGTCTGGGCGGAATTGGGGCTGGCGTGTTTTCTTCTGTCCCTGCGATAAATCGAATATGCGCGGCTTGCGGAATAGTCTTTTCCGCCCAGCCACGCGGCAAGGAGCATCAGATACGCGCTGATGCGGGCGGGAAGATAATTGACAAAATCGTCCAGTTTCGCCGCGGCCCTGCCAAAATATAGATATGTTTCATTCCGATAGCCCACCATGGAATCCATGGTGTTGACCGCCTTATAGAAGAACCCCAGTATGGGCCCTCCAAGCGCCGTGTACAGCATGGGCGCTATCACGCCGTCCGAAGTATTCTCCGCCACCGTTTCCACGGCGGCCTTTGCCACCCCTTCCGGGTCCAGGGCGTCCGTATCCCTGCCTACGATCATGGAAACCGCCTTTCGGGCCGCCTCCAGATTCCCGTTTTGCAAACACCGGTATACCTTCATGCTTTCCACCTTCAGGCATTTCGCCGCCAGGATCTGATACGTCATAACGCTCTCCAGAACAACTCCCGCCAAAGGATGGAGCCGGTATGCCCCCAGCAAAAGGGCCGCGGTTGCCGCCACCGTGGCCGCCGGCACCAAAACCGCCAGCAAAATCCCTTTTTTCAGTTTCCCCTTCTCGTCCTTTTCCTGGGTTTTTTGCAACAGCCGTTTTTCCAGACCTGCCGTCAGTCTGCCGATCAGGCGCACCGGGTGAGGCAGGGAATGCGGATCCCCCAGCAGTTGATCCAAAAGAAATCCCAGAAAAAAAGCAGCCATGTGACCAAGCATAACAAACCCTTCCTATCCGGCGGGATGTATCCTGCGCGAAAACATCCCTGCCCCAAAGCCTTAAGAAAACTGCCGCCGTATTTTGCGAAGATCCGTCATCCGCAGATTTTGAACGCCCTCCGAAACGCCGGACTCGCTCCATTGCAGCAGACATTGATACCCCTCGCCGTTGGAAACCTGATAATCGAAATAATCTCCCCCTCCATACCGGCTGAGCAGGGCCATCATCGTACCGCCATGCACCACGGCGCACACAGTGTCCGGGCCGATCCCGTCTCCGCCGGAGCGCCGCAGGAATGCGAGCATTTTTTGAAACCCCAGCTCACAGCGCCCGGCAAAGGTTTCCCTGCTCTCTCCCTCCGGAAAGGGGAGCGTACCGTAGCTGTCGATCCATTCCTGATAACGGCCGTCCTGCTGAAGTTCTCTGTAATTCTTCCCCTCGAACGCCCCGAAGTCCATTTCCTTCCACTCCGGAATGATCACAGGGGCGCTTTTGGGATAGAGGATCCCGGCGGTTTCCAGGCACCGTTTCATGGGACTGGAAAACACAAGCCCGGCTTTGGGATAAAGCGCCTCCCGCTGATATTCCCGCAAAGCCCGGACGCCCTCCCGGCTGAGGCTTTCTTCCGTCCTTCCCACATATCGATGTTCCAGATTGGATGGGGTGGCCCCGTGTCTGATCCAAACCAGCTTTATTTGATTTTCTGTCCGATTCCGCATATCACCCTCACCACTTCCTCCGCCAGACCCGCCAGCCTGATCAGAATCCTTCCGGTGCGCTCTCTGTATTCCCGTTCAAAGGCGTCCAAAGGGACAATGCCGTTTCCGATTTCATCACTGATCAGCACACACTGGGGATTCCTTTCCACGAAGGCCAGAATTTCCTTCTCCGGGTCTGCGCCGTCTCTGAGGCATTCCCGGATCCACTGGTGGAGATGATTGACGACCACCCTTTTTCCCTGAGGGACGCCGCCGGCCAGTGTGCCGTCCAGCACCACCCAGGCATCCAGGGAGCTGTCCTGGAGAACATAGTTCAGTTTTCCCTGCGCAAATCCGCCGATAACCAGTTTCATGATTCCTTTCCCTCTCTTTCGGCCGCTTTCGCTCTATCCAAGGATCCTGCTCACGAAAGCGGCGGCCACCGCCATGCCCGTTTCACAGACCACGGTAAACCATCCTGCCGTATCTCCTGTGATCCCGCCCAGCTCCTTTTGACACCGGCGGCGGTAATACGCAAAGACGCCCAAAGCCGCTGCCGCCACAATTCCTCCTCCCCAGACCGACTGCCACAGCATAAATCCAACGCAGAGAACCGTCTGCCCGTACAGCGCCATCCTGACCGCCCTTTTTTCCGCGTTTCCGGCAAAGGAATACAGCATTCCTTCCTTTCTGGCGGCCGGGAATGTGACGGCTCCAATGCCGCTGAGACATCTGGCCAGGAAAAAACCGGCGCAAAAAATCCGAAACAGAATCCCGTCCGTGATCTCCGACAGAGCCCCCAGGTAAACAAATCCACAGGTGGCCAGCGCCAGCACCGAAAAAGCGCCGATATGGGGATCCTTCATAATTTCCAGTTTCTTTTCCCTGGTCTGGAAGGAGTGGAACGCATCCATGGCGTCCATAAACCCATCCACATGAATGCCGCCGGTGACAAGCAGAGGGATCGCCCCACCCATCAGAACATAACACAGATCTCCCACTCCATACGCGTCTTTGACCCATCCCCAGAGAAAAACCAGCCCTCCTATGACGGCGCCGACCCAGGGAAAGAAACACAGGGCGTATTTCATGTCCTCCTCTTTCCACTTAAGCTGCGGCATGGGAATTCTGGAATACATGGAAAATGCAAGAAAAAACGATTTTATGACCTCCATGGGAACCTCCTGTCCGGCTTATCCTTTTATGAGAAGCGGAATTCCAGCCACTACCTCAACCACCCTGTCCGCCATGGCGGCCAGCCGTTCATTAATGCTTCCCAGGGCTTTCTGATAGGCCCGGGTGGTTTCTTCATACAGGACGCCGTCCTCAAATACGTTATTGGTAACGACCACCAAAGCCGCCGCCCTGCCGTTCAGGGCCTCCATGTCCCTGACAATGGTTTCCGCCACCGTTTCCCAGGGCTGGGGAAGGCCGCCCTCCCCAAACATCTCGTTGGCCGTCAGATTCGACATACACTCCAGCAAAACGGCGTTTCCCTCCACCTGTTCCAATACGAGACGGACGGATCTGGGCTGTTCTATGGTCAGAAATCCTTTGCCCTTTCTCGCCCTCCTGTGCTTTTCGGCCTTCGCCCGGGTTTCCGGGTCCCGGAGCTGCATGGTCGCCAGATAATACTTTTGTTTTTCCCCCGCGATATCGATCATACACTGTTCCGCGTAGGCGGACTTCCCGCTGCCGCTTCCCCCCATAACCAATATCATCATAGGCCTTTCTCCCCTTCCCTTTCCCGGCCGCCGGCCCGGGGAGACACAGTCTGTCCCCCTCGCTTGTACGGCGCGATCCCTATTTCGGAAAACCCCGTCCCGCCGTTGTATATGCTTAACGCCATGTCCAGCAGGGAAAACATCATCACCGCCCCCGTTCCTTCCCCCAGGGCCAGCCCCGCGTCTATCACCGGCTCCAGTTTCAACTCCTGTAACAGTCTCTCCGCCGCCGGCTCTTTTCCCTTATGGGAGGGCAGCAGATACGCTCTGGTTCCCGGAAGGATCCTTTCCGCCAGCAGCGCCGCCGCCAGGCTGATGACGCCGTCCAGCACAATGGGGACATGACAGACGGCGCCGCCCATGCACACGCCCGCAAGCCCCGCAATGTCCAGCCCTCCCACCGCAAAGAGCACCCGGATCGGCGAGGCGTGTTTCAGGTCATAGGTTTCCACCGCCTCCGCAATAATCCGGCATTTTCGGTTCCAGCCTGCATCGTCCAGCCCCGCGCCTCTGCCGGTGACCGCTTTCGCTTCACACCCTGTAAGCGCCGCCGTGACCGCGCTGCTGGTGGTGGTATTGCCGATCCCCATCTCTCCGGTGGCAAGGATACGGTATCCGTCTGTTTGACAGGCAGACACCATGTCCATCCCCACCGCAATGGCACGGACGGCCTCCTCCTCTGTCATGGCCGGCCCCCGTCTGAAATTTTCGGTGCCGCGTTTCACTTTCCGATCCAACACGCCCGGAATGGGCTCTTTTTTGTTGATGCCGATATCCACAGGGATCACGTCCGCTCCAACGGTCCCGGCCATTCTGCACACCGAGGACTTCTTCGCTCCCATGGCCTCCGCAACCGCCGCGGTTACCTCCTGTCCGGACTGGCTGATCCCTTCCTCCACCACCCCGTTGTCCGCGCACATAACCAGGACGGCTTTCCGGGAAAGATCGATTTGTTCCGAACCCGTAATAGCGCCAATCTGCGCTATCAAGGTTTCAAACCTTCCCATACCCTCTATGGGTTTTGCGATTCTGTCCCAATTCTCCAGCACACGTTTGCGGATGGTTTCATCCGGCGCCGTCACCGCCGGCCATTGCCAGCCCTTCGCCGTATTTTTATTTCCAATGAGTTTCTCCCAGGATTCCATAAATTCTTTCCATATCCAGGCTGGATCTCACCGTATCCGCCAGCTTGTCATATTGTTTTTCCTTAAAAATACGAAAATCCTCCAGCGCCGTTTCCGACAGGCGTACGCCCTTTTTGTCTGCCAGGGTTTCCACCAAAGCAAGGGCCGTGTCCCTCCGGTCAAATAATCCGTGAAGATAGGAGCCGTATATGGTTTTCCCGTCGCTGACCACCGCAGGGATGGGGTTCTCCTCCGAAATCCCGCCTCCGTGGATTCGCTCCGTCCGTCCCATATGGATTTCATACCCTTGATACGGGCAGCCGGAAAGCGCGTGTAAAACGCCCTCCAGGGGGTTGATGGCCCCTTCCCTCTGGCTGCGCTCCTTATCCGGGCACAGGGTCGTTACCACGGGCAGCATCCCCATGCCCTTCAGGCTCCCCCCTGTTTCCACTCCGTCCGGATCGGAGATTTTCTCCCCCAGCATCTGATATCCTCCGCAGACGCCAAAAACCGGGATTTCCCCTGCAAGGCGCCTGACGGCGGTTTCCAATCCGTTTCTGCGCATCCATTTCAAATCTTCTATGGTATTCTTGCTGCCCGGCAGAAAAATCAGATCGGGATGATGTAATTCCCGGGCAGAAACCACATAGCGCACGGAAACCTCAGGAATCTGCTCAAAAACATTGTAATCCGTAAAATTAGAAATCCCAGGGTATCGAATCACCGCGATATCGATCAGTCCTTCTTCCTGTTTCGCGAATCGATCCGTCAGGCTGTCCTCATCCTCCAGAGAAAGCTCCATGTAGGGAATAACGCCCGCCACGGGCACCCCTCCCCTTTCTTCCAGCATCTCTATCCCCGAATCCAAAAGGGATGGATCCCCTCTGAATTTATTGATCACCAGGCCCTTCACCCTGTCCTTTTCCTGTGGTTCCAGCAGCATTAACGTCCCCAAAAGCTGTGCGAACACACCGCCTCTGTCAATGTCTCCCACCAGCAGAACGGGAGCATCCACCAGCTCTGCCAGTCCCATATTGACAATGTCGTTTTGCCTGAGATTGATTTCGGCAGGACTGCCCGCGCCCTCTATCACAATGATATCCGCGATTTCTTCTACCTGTTGAAAAGCGTCGAGGATAGAGGGAATCAACTGCTTTTTATAGGCAAAATAGTCTCTGGCGCTCATATTTCCCAGCACTTTCCCGTTGACAATGACCTGAGAGCCCGTGTGGCTGGTAGGTTTCAGCAGAATAGGATTCATGCACACCTTCGGCTCGATTCCCGCCGCCTCTGCCTGCATCACCTGCGCCCTTCCCATTTCCAGCCCCTGTGCCGTAACAAAAGAGTTTAACGCCATATTCTGCGATTTAAACGGCGCCGTCCGATAACCGTCCTGTTTGAAAATACGGCAGAGCCCGGCTGTCAGCAGGCTTTTCCCGGCGTTGGACATGGTTCCCTGCACCATGATAACTTTTGCCATGATAAATCCCGTCCTTTCCCCGGATCATCCCGTCCTTTCCCTGGATCATCCCATCCTTTCCCCGGATCATCCCATCCTTTCCCCGGAACGGATTGTTCTTTCCGGAGAACTGTGCTATACTGAAAAAGATCCCCGGCAGAAGGGCACGGCGTTTCTGATGGGGCAAGACTACAACAACCAGGTAAAGGAGAATGCAGGATGAAATTTCTAAAACGACACACAAACAGTATCCTATTATGTCTATGCGAAATTCTGGTGGGTATTTTACTGGTAATCGACCCCTTGAAACTGACCACGGCGATCCTAACCGTATTCGGGATCGTGCTGATCGTGATCGGTCTGATCAACGTGATCAGCTATTTCCGCTCCGATGCGGTTCAGGCATCCGCAAACCAGTCCCTTTTCAAAGGATTATTTTCCCTGACTGCCGGCATATTCTGTACCGTCCGTTCCGATTGGTTCCTGGTGGCGTTCCCCATCATCGCCATTCTTTACGGCGTGGCGGTACTGATCGCCGGTCTTCTCAAGATCCAATGGACGGTGGATTTGATCCGGCTGAAATTGGGAAAATGGATTCTGCCCGCGATCAGCGCGGCGCTTTCCCTCATTTGCAGCGTCATCATATTGAGTAACCCGTTTGACGCCGCTTATGTCATTTTGGGGGTTTTCACCGGGATTTCCCTGATTGTGGAGGCAGTCATTGACATTGTGGCCCTGTTTGCCATTTCTTCCGTTTCCGAAAGCGGATTTTCCGATTGACAGAGCCGGCTGGTTTCCGGAGCCGCCCACCGTTTAACGCCCGAACAGCTCCGCCGTCTTCTTCATCCGCTCCGCCACGGGAACGCCAAAGGGGCATCTGGTTTCACAGGCCCCACAGGCGATACATTCGGAAGCCTGATGCTCCAGCAGCATGTAATGGGATTGTACCGTGGCGGGCACCTGCGGCTGCACGGCGGCGAGATCATAAAACTGATTGATCATGGCAATATCCAGACCGGCCGCGCAGGGCTTACAGTGCCCGCAGTAGGTACATTGACCCCGATAGGAATGGAGGGGAGCGTTCGCCAGAACAGACGCGTAATCCTTCTCCGCCTCCGGGGCCTTTTCATAAGCGATAGCCTGATCCACCTGTTCTTTTGTGTCAAAGCCGCACAGCACCGAAGACACGCCAGGGCGCGTCAGCGCATAATGAATGCACTGCATCGGGGAGAGGCTTACCCCAAACGGAGAACGGTTCCCGTCCAGCAGTCTTCCTCCCGCAAAGGCTTTCATGACCGTGATCCCCACGTTTTGTTCTTCACATACCCGGTACAGTTCGGCTCTGTCGGCATGGATGCCGGACAGGTTTTGCTGATACCGGTATTCTTCCGAAAGCAGCTCGTCCAGGTCTTCATCGGCGGGCAGCATGTCGAACGCGGGGTTGACGCTGAACAGGAGCATTTCTACCAGGCCCGACTGCACTGCAATTCTGGCCGTTTCCGGATTATGGGAGCTTAAGCCGATGTGACGGATCACCCCTGTTTCCTTCAGCCTCATCACATATTCCATAAACTCCGAATCCTGAAGATTGTTCCAGTCCTCTATTTTGTCCACATAATGGATCATTCCCAGATCGATATAGTCCGTCCGCAGCCGTTTCAGCAGATCTTCAAAGGCGGGTTTCACATCCTTCATCTGCCTGGTCCGCACATACTGACCGTTCTGCCAGGTGGATCCCAGATGTCCCTGCACATACCAGTCCTCCCTGTGGCCCAGCATGGCTTTTCCAATGATATCCCTGGACTTGGGATCGGGCATCCAGCAGTCGATGATGTTGATTCCCTGCTCTCCCGCATAGCGCAGCAGCTCCACGGCTTCCGTCTCCGGATGGCGTTCCAGCCACTCGCCCCCAAATCCGATTTCACTGACGTTAAGACCCGTTTTTCCAAGCGCTCTCCGTTTCATCTGTCTCCCTTCCGCATAAGGCTAGGCTTTGTTCCTTCCTGCCTTGTCCATTTCCGCCTTGTCACTCTCTATCTTTCCACTTGCTGCCTTTTCCTTGCAGTCATTCCCGGTTCTGTCCGTCCGTTGATCACACTTCGTCCCGCCGGTGCAGCAGATGGTAAATGCCTCCGCCCACGAAGAACGCTGCGGCCACTGCTGCCGCCAGCAGCAGGAAATGTCCAAATCCGTATCCGCCATCATCTTCGCTGTTCTGTTCCCCGGACGGGGCCGGATCCGGCAGAAGGATCTTGTCTTCTTCCACTGAGGGACTCGGTGAAACCGTTCCCGCTTCCGCAACCTTTCTATCGTCCGAACTGTCCTCCCGGTCCGTTTCCTGCTCCTTGGGAGCAGAGGATGTCTCGGGCGAAACGGAGGGAGCGGCGGACTTATCCGCCGGTTTCCGGGAAGGCGCCGCCGTGGTTGCACCGCCTGACGCGGCCGGCGTCTGTGTGACCGCCGGAGCCGGCGTCTGCGCCGGCGCGGGCTCCTGGACAGGAGCCTGACTGGGGCTGGGCGTCGGAGCCTGGGTGGGCGCCGGGTTAGTGTCCGGGGTTGGCGTCGGGTCGGGGTCGGGGGTTGGCGTTGGGTCGGGGTCAGGATTCTGCGTGGTTCCCTGCTCTACCACCGTCACCACACAGGAGGCGCTGGCTCCCTTTGCGGCAGTGCCTGCGTAAGCGGTAACCTGAACCGTATATCTGCCGGAATCCTGCGCCGTCACCGCCGGCAGTTTCAGGGTTCTGGACGTCTGGCCCGCCAGCATGGTTCCATCCTTATACCACTGGCAACTGTACGCCGTATCCTCTATTCTGCCGTCTGTAAGACCCACCTGGGCGGTCAGCGTCAAGGGCTGGTCTGCCGGCTGGGTGAGTTCACCCGTTACGGTCACAACGGGCTGCGGCGCCTGGGGGAGCGCCACAGACAGCCCTGCGTCCTGCTCGGCCTGGCGCACCGTCTTCGCCACAAAACGCACGTCCACAATGCCGGAGCCCTGCGTCCCAAGGCTGCCATATGTCAGATCGAAGGAATAATTCTCCCGGTCCGCCGCCTCCGCAAGAACAACGCCGGCCACGGAAACGCTCTCAATCACATAGTTTTCATCCGCCTGGACGCTGATTTTGTAAGTTTCGCCCTCTTTTACCTCAAAGGATCCCTCGCTTCTGCCGGTGGCCGGATTGACCGGGCCTCCGGTTACGGTTCCGCCGTCGCTGCCGGCAAGCACCGCCCATTTTGCAGGGGTCTGCCCGGGATCCACCGCCACCGGCACAATGGCAAACGGGCTAAAGGAATGACAGCTAATCAGCAGTCCGTAGGGTGTGATCACGCAGGGGATTTCTTCTATATCGACAATCTCACCCGCGTCATTTTTGATAAAATGGTACGCTTTGAACGTAACGCCCGCATCGTCAGGCCCGTATCCCTCCGGAAATCCCAGTGAAATACGGACGGATTGACCGGTCTTCACAATCTGCTTTTTGCAGAGCGTCAGCTTGATATTATAGGTCTGAGTCTCATATTGGGGCAGAGGCTCCACGCCCTCCGCGGCCAGCAGCTTGTCGATTGCCGTCTCCTCCGCGTAGGTGGTGTTCGTGGCCACCAGAACCATCCGGTGTTTCAGGCTCTCCGCCACTGCCTTGTCCTCCGGATCGTTCGTCTCCCAGTTTTCCACGTCCAGATCCTCCAGGCTTTCCATCAACTGGGGCTTTCCAAACACATTCCAGTCAATGCCGGAACGCCAGTAGGCGCAGGCCGCACAGGGGTGCGCCGCCCCGTAGCAGACGGGAGCCGGCTTTTTTTGGGTGTGCATCCCTACCAGGCCGGTAAAATAGAAATTATAGAACACGCTGTCATCCGCCCACATATCGCTGGGCTTAAAGTCAAAGGAAACCACCTTGGGATTGGAGGGATCAAAGCGAAGGTCGCTGATCTGAGAGCATTCCGCTCCCGTAGGGCCGGTGCAGTCAACGGAAATCCCCGGCGTCTCTCCCTCCACAGCCTTCAAAGGCTCCGTAAACGTAACCGTCATATGATAGGTTCCGGCGCCGATATCCAGCGTCCCGGACTGAGAAGGGGACGCGGAGGCCACCAAGGGCCCTGCCTGATAAGTTCCGCTTTCATTATGCAGCATGCCGGAATCCGCGATCAGCAGCAGCGGATCCCCGGAATAGATTCCGTCAGGCACGATCTCCTGGCCTATGCGGATCGTCGAGGGAGCGCGGTCGGTAACGCCGAATTCCACATATTGGATATGAGGGAACTCCAGTTGAAGATAGGTATCGGTGTCCGTGATGCCTTCATTGCTGTAAATCTCCGGCATCGCATAGATCCAGTTGGTGTAAACCCATTCCGCATCGACGGAGCTTGTGTCATAGTAATAATAACGGCACAGAATGTAATAGCCTTCTTCCGCGGCCTTTTGATAGCCCATCCCCCGAAAGCTGACCCGGTAGCGGCCGGAGGGAAGATCCTCAAAGGTGCTGTTTTTATCGTATAAAACCGTCAGGCCGTTGGCGTACTCCTTCCTTTCAATCCCATAGCTGTCCTGGGAAAGCGCCGGATACGCGAACGTGAATTCGGCGGCCGACATGATGCCGGAGGGAACATGACGGGCATTCATAACATCCCTTCCCACCAGCAGATAATTCTGGTTCTCCAGGCCGCTTACGCCGTCTCCCCCCGCCGCAGCGGTTTTGGTTGGCTGATACTGCTCGTAGGGCACGGGATCGTCCATGGTGACGTCAACGCCGTACCATTTCCCGTCCAGCTCCACCAGCGTCCACATGTGAGGCTCCTCCTGGGTTTCGCTGTGGCGATAAATTCCCACTTGCAGCAGACAGGGGATCCCCAGCTTGTCCATCACGGCCTTAAAGGCTCTGGCGTATCCTTCGCACACCGCCTCGCCGCAGACCAGCGCGCCGTAGGAAGTCCGGATCAGGTTTACGTTCTCAGGCCGGCACTCATCCTCCAGCCGGTAGGTCACGTTTGCAGTCAGATAATCGTGTACATATGTAATCTGCTCCGCGGGGTCGGACAGTTTCTCCGCCTCGGAGACGATGGCGTCCACCGCCTGTCCGGCCTTTTCTTCGGCCGCCTTCACAGCGTCCGCATCCGGAAACGTTTTTTCGTCCAGCGCGTAGCTGCCGGTTCTGCCGGGGCCCAGGCTTGCGTGGTAACGCTGATCCGCCCCTTTTGTCACACGGACGGAAAAATCGGACCAGTCCACATAAAACAGATCCGCATGATCCATACAAAACGCATCCCGGGCGGCGCCGTAAACCTTCACCAGATTTTCCGTTCCCTGGAGATAAGCGCTGAGCTTTTCCTGCCCCAACTGGTCCGTCAGGTCAAAGACGGCATTCCCTTCCCGTAACTTTCCGTCCTGATACAGTTGTTCAAACGCTTGATACACGATGGTTGCATCGCCAGTCAACTGACGTCCGTAATAACGGCTTACGTCCGTGGCCGTGGCAGCCTGTGCCTCCGAAACAGAAGGCGAAACGGCGTCAAAGGGCTGCATAACCGCCAGCGCCAAAACCAATCCTGCCATTACAAAAGCCTGCCTTTTCCCATGTCTCATAAGTTGTCCCCCGCTTTCCAGGTTTTGTCTTTCTGAAACGGCCGTCATATCATACAGAACATGCGTTTCATTTTCTGTTGTTACTATATCATGTGGGAACCGTCCCGTCAACCACGGACGCCCGTTACGGCCTCCAACACGCTGTAATAGGCTTCCTTTCTCTCGCAGTCCCCGTGGAACAAAAGCGGGTAGCTTTGTTCTCTCCGGAAACCGGAAAGCCAGCTTTGCTCGTCCAGAAGATTCCAGAAGGTCACCGAAGTAATGTTGGCCTTTCCCTCTTTTTTCGTCTCCGTCAGAAGCCGGAACAGCTCTTGATACCGCCCGGCCAGCCGTCTCATGGATTCCGCAGAGGGGTCGGCGTTATGAATGTCAAGCTCCGTAACCTGGACTTCCAGCCCCAACGCTCCATACAGACACAGCGCCGTCCGATAATCCTCCATCCTGGGATGATCCATCAGCAGATGGGACTGCATTCCCATCCCGTCCACCAGGCCTTTTTCCATCAGAGGTTTCAGGATCTTGTCCAGGATGAAATCCCGTTTCCACTCCTGCGCCGTCTCATAATCATTGTAAAACAGGGAGACGCCGGGAGCGGCGTACTTTCTGGCAATCTCAAAGGCCCTGACCACAAAGTCCTTCCCCACTGTCTCCAGCCACAGGGATTTTCTGAAATCTCCCTCGTCCACAGCCTCGTTTACCACATCCCAGGCGTAGATCACGCCCGGATAGTTTGTCTGCACAAAGTCCAGCACGGAATGAATATAATGATCCAGCCTCGCCAGCATCAGATCCCTGTCCGCCAGCTTTCCCTCCACGTCATAGTTCTGATAAAAAAACCATCTGGGCGTCTGATTATGCCACACCAGGTTGTGTCCCCTCATGGGAATGTGGTTCTGCTTTGCAAATTCCAGATAGGGCACGGCCTTGTCGGGCTTGATCACCGGCGTTTCATTGTACCGCGCCGGATTTTCCAGATTGGCCTGGCCGTCCAGAAACGCCGCCGGTTTCATGTCATTCTCGGCGGTGATGGAGGAAAATTCCTCCTTGACCAGCTCCCTGTGGGATGGCGTGGCCAGATTCCATCCCGATAACGCCACTCCCATTCTAAAATAAGGTTCAAAGGCTGTTTTCAAACTCATCGCTTTTCCTCCTGTCCCATCCGTCTGACGCATCCCGGCATCCCGTCTGCTGCCGCGGATGCCCCTGCGGTCCGCCTGTCCTGTCGGTAAAATGATATCATATGCGGCGGCGCGTTTCAACGATTTTTGGCAAAGATGCCTTTCCCGCTCATTCGATTCATTGCGGCTTGCAAACAGGGCGGGAAACGCTTATAATAATCTCATCATCCCGTAAACTGCCGCGCTTTCTGAGGGAAAAACGGGAAGGAAGGGAACAATATGAAGGTCACGTTACAGAATCTGACGAAAAAATTTCCCGCCCGGGGGAAAAAATCCCAGGGCGAGGTGATCGCGGTCAACCATTTTGACTTTGTCATCCCCGACGGCAAGCTGATCGGACTGCTTGGGCCCTCGGGCTGCGGCAAGTCCACCGCTTTAAATCTTCTCTGCGGCCTCTTAAAACCCACGGAAGGCAGGATCTTTTTCGGCGACGAGGATGTGACCGATCTGCCTCCGGAAAAGCGCGAGGTGGGAATGGTCTTCCAGAATTACGCTCTCTACCCCCACCTGACGGTCATGCAGAATATCCTGTTTCCGCTTCAGAATCTAAAGGGGGCGCAGAAACTCTCCAAAGCCGAGATGGATCAAAGAGCCCGCGACGCCGCAAAGCTTGTGCAGATCGGCGAACTGATGGATCGTAAGCCCGGGGAACTGTCCGGCGGCCAGCAGCAGCGCGTCGCCATTGCCCGGGCATTGGTCAAAATGCCCCGGATCCTTCTGATGGACGAGCCCCTCTCCAACCTGGACGCCAGGCTGCGGCTCCAGACCAGGGAGGAAATCCGCAGGATCCAGCGTAAGACACAGATTACCACGGTGTTTGTCACCCATGACCAGGAGGAAGCCATGAGTATTTCCGATCTGATCGTGGTCATGAAAGACGGCGTGGTGCAGCAGATCGGAAAACCTCAGGAGGTGTATGACGATCCCCACAATCTGTTTGTGGCCTCCTTTCTGGGCACCCCTCCCATCAACCTGTTCCACGGCAGGATCGAAAGCGGCCGCGTGTATGTGGGAGACGTGCCGATCCTGGAGCAGCCGGCGCTTCCCGATCAGGAAATCACGGTGGGAGTGCGTCCGGAGGGCTTTGTGCCAAAGGAGGACGGGGCGTTTGGCTGCACGTTAAAGGGCGTGGAGGTCATGGGACGGGACGTCAGCGTGGTCTTTACCCATCCCGCCTGCGTGGCCGCGGCCGGCCGGGCGATTGTGAGCGCCCAAAGCCAGCTTCCTTCCGGCCAAAATCAGGTTCGGTTTGATTTCATTCCCGAAAAAATCCGCCTTTTCCACGGCATCACCGAAGAAAGAATCCGTTAAGGAGGCAAGCGCATGGAGAAAAAAAGTGTCAAAGCCTGGCTGTACCTGCTGCCGGCCATGCTTTTTCTGGGTATCTTCCTGATTTATCCGCTGGTTGACGTCTTTGTGTATTCCTTTGAGGAAAATTACAATTTCGCCTCCCAGTCCTACACGGGGACGGGATTGTTCAACTATTCCTACGTCCTGCGGGATCCGTATTTTTTACAGGCTTTGAAAAACACCTTCCTTCTGGTGGTGATTACGGTTCCCCTGTCGACGGGGCTGGCGCTTTTGATCTCCGTGGGGTTGAGCTCCATCAAACCTTTGAGGGAGCTGTACCAGACCGTCTTCTTCCTGCCCTATGTGACAAACACCCTGGCGGTGGGGCTGGTGTTTATGATCCTGTTTAAAAGGACGCCCTATTCCGACGGGTTCGTCAATCTGCTCCTCAGCCTGTTCCACGCGGGCCCCGTGGATTTCATCGACGGCCCTTACGGCGCAAAGATGCTGGTTTTGTGCCTGTACACCATTTGGGTGGTGATGCCTTTTAAAATCCTGATTCTGACCAGCGCTCTCGCATCCGTGAACCAGACCTATTACAACGCCGCCAAAATCGACGGCACCTCCGGGCTGCGGATCTTTTTCCGGATTACTTTACCCATGATCTCGCCCTCCCTGGTGTATCTGATCATCACCGGTTTTATCGGCGCTTTCAAGGCTTACAGCGACGCGGTGGCCCTGTTTGGCACCAACTTAAACGCCGCGGGGATGAATACCATTGTGGGCTATGTTTACGATATGCTCTATGGAAACAGCGGCGGGTATCCCTCCTATGCGTCGGCGGCGGCGATCCTTTTGTTCGCCATTGTGCTGACCATCACCTGCATCAATCTGCTGGTGAGCAGAAAGCATGTCCATTATATCTCCTGAAAGACGGTTGCGTCCCCGGCCCCTGTTGCACGGCGCCGGGACTTATGATACGGAAAGGCAGCGATTTCATATGAATAACACGGAACAAAGCAAAACCGCAAACAAAGGCACCGCCGTTTCCGGCGTCCCGGCAAAGCTCCGAAAAGCGCTCACTTATGTTTTCCTTTCTCTCTGGGCGCTGGTGGTGCTTTTCCCCTTTTACTGGATGGTGTTGACCTCCGTCAAAAGCTACGGCGCGTATAACTCGGAATATCTTCCCAAGCTTTACACGCTGTCCCCCACGTTTCAAAATTACGCGGACGCGTTTACGGCGGTTCCTCTGGCAAACTATTTTTTAAACACCGTCCTCTTTACCGTCATCACCACCGCCCTGATGCTGGCCGCGACGGTTCTGGCGGCCTACGCCTTTGCCAGACTGGAATTTCGGGGGAAAAACCTTGTGTTCGTGCTGTTCCTTTCCCTGATGATGATCCCCAACGAGCTGGTGATTATCACCAATTATGTTACCATTACCAGCCTGAATCTGCGCAACACCTTTACGGGACTGATCCTGCCTTCCGTCACCTCCGTCTTCTATATTTATCTGCTGAAGGAAAATTTTGAACAGGTTCCGGATCAACTGTATTACGCGGCCAAGGTGGACGGCACGTCGGATCTGAAATACCTGTTCCGGGTGATGGTGCCTCTCTGTAAGCCCACCATTGTAACCATCACGATCTTAAAGGCCATCGAGTGCTGGAATTCCTTTGTATGGCCCCGTCTCATCACGGACGATCAGAACTATTTTCTGGTTTCCAATGGGATCCAGTCCATCCGTGAAAGCGGGTTCGGCCGGGAAAATATCCCGGCCATGATGGCGGCCGTGGTGGTGATTTCTCTGCCGCTGATCCTCCTATTTCTGTTTTTCCGGAAAATGATTATGGCCGGCGTTTCCAGAGGCGGCCTCAAGGGATAACCATAGAAAGAGACGTAAATCGAAGGGATGACGATCATGCTGAAAAAAATCTGTTCCGCCCTGCTGTGCGCAGGACTTGTGCTGGGCCTTTCCGGGTGCCATGGCTCCGTGGGTCAAAAGCCGTTTCAGATGCCGGAAGAATTTGATACTGCAAGGCAGTATGAGATTACCTTCTGGGCCAAGAACGATACCAACAAAACCCAGACCGATATTTATAAAAAGGCCATTGCCGATTTTGAGGCCCTTTACCCCAATATCCACGTCACCATGCGGCTGTATACGGATTACGGCCGCATCTACAACGATGTGATCACCAACATTTCCACCAACACCACTCCCAATGTGTGCATCACTTACCCGGATCACATTGCGACTTACATGACAGGCCGCAACAGCGTGGTATGCCTGGACGAGCTGTTCTCGGACGAGCGGTACGGCCTGGGCGGCAGCGAAGTCAGATTCCGCGCCCCCGGCGAGTCCCAGATCATTCCCAAGTTTCTGGAGGAATGTATGATCGATGGACGTCATTACGCCATCCCCTATATGCGCTCCACAGAAGCCTGTTACATTAACAAAACCTATGTGGAGGCTTTGGGATATACTCTGCCGGAGGAACTGACCTGGGATTTCATCTGGGAAGTGTCGGAAGCGGCTGTGGCCAAAAACCAGGACGGCACCTTCCGCCTGAACGGCCAGAACGTGATGATTCCCTTCCTCTACAAATCCACGGACAACATGATGATCCAGATGCTGCGCCAGAAACAGGCGGGCTATTCCACCCAGGAAGGAGACATCCTGCTGTTTCACGATACCACAAAGGAGCTGCTGACCACTATTGCGGCTCACACCCAAACCGGCGCTTTCTCCACCTTCAAGATCTCGGGCTATCCCGCCAATTTCCTCAACGCCGGTCAGTGTGTCTTCGCCATCGATTCCACCGCCGGCGCCACATGGATGGGAAGCGACGCCCCTCTGGTTGACATCAGCGAGGACAAGCTGGTACAGTTCGAGACGGCCGTTATGCCCATCCCCCAGTTTGACCCGGAAAATCCCGTCATGATCTCTCAGGGGCCCTCCATATGCGTATTTAATAAGGAAGATCCTCAGGAGGTGCTGGCCTCCTGGCTGTTCGCCCAGTATCTTCTCACCGATCAGGTACAGATTGCCTACGCACAAACGGAGGGCTATGTGCCTGTAACCACCAGCGCCCAGCAAAACCCGGAATATCAGGATTACCTCTCCCGGGGCGGCGAGGACGACAACGTGTATTACGACATCAAGATCCAGGCCACCAAGCTGCTGTTGGATCACACCGATCAGACCTTTGTGACGCCGGTGTTCAACGGCTCCGCCTCCCTGCGGGATGCGGCCGGGCATCTGATCGAGGATGTGACCAATTCGGTCAAGCGAAAGTTCACCGTGGACGACGCCTACCTGGAAAAGCTGTTCAGCGATACTTCCTCCCTGTACCATCTGGACCAGGTCGGCGGGATCACTTCCCTAAGGCCGGCGGACAAAGCGGAAATGGGAAAACTGCCCCTTCCTTCCGTGATCCTGCTCTCCGTCCTTCTGGGCGCATGGCTGATCATCCTCTCCTGCGTCCTTTATACCTGGAAAAAAGGGAAAAATAAGTCCAATCCCTCGGTTACCCATTGATTTCCTGGACATTTCGTGTATAATGGCAATGTAACACAAACATCTCTTTACGAGGAGGAAAAGAAATGAAAAGATCAATTCGTACCGCAGTTTCACTTTCGCTGTCCTTAGCGCTGAGCGTTTTTGCGCTGACGGGCTGCGGAAACGGCTCTGCCGACGACAGTGCGGCAGAGGGCGTCATGACCCATGAGGAGTACATGGCCGCCGCAAACGATGACCAGGTAGTCATCGACACTTATGTCCAGGCAAAACAGTCCTGGTGGGAGGACAAGGCTACCATTTACGCTCAGAGCAAAGACGGCGCATATTTCATCTACAATATGGCCTGCTCCGAGGAGGACTACGCTAAGCTGACCCCCGGCACCAAGATCCGCGTAACCGGGTACAAAACCGAGTGGTCCGGTGAAATCGAGATCGCGGAGGGCGCTACCTTTGAAATCCTTTCCGGCGATTCCTACATTGCCGAGCCCACCGATGTGACGGCTCTTTTAGGCACCGACGAGCTGATTAACCATCAGAACGAGTTTGTTTCCTTCCAGGGCATGACCGTGGAGCCCTCCACAGACGCCAACGGCAACGAGGCGGCGTTCCTGTACAGCTACGACGGTTCCGGCGAGGACGGATCCGACCTGTATTTCAACGTTTCCTACAACGGAAATACTTACACCTTTACCATCGAGTCCTATCTGTGCGACAGCACCACGGATGTTTACAACGCGGTAAAGGCCCTGAATGTGGGAGACGTTATCAACATGGAAGGTTTCCTGTACTGGTATGAGGGCGTCAATCCCCATATTACGTCCGTAACCTCCGCTCAGTAAACACAAACAAACGCGCGAAACAAGCGCGTCAAAAAGCTCCCCGCCGCCGGTCAAAGGGCGGCAGGGAGCTTTTTTGTACCTGTTTTTTCCAGGCTTTTTGTCAGGAACAGAAAAACGCGGCCAGCGGCCGTCCTTCGGACGCCGTCAGGTTCAGACTCCCGAACCCCATGGACACGGGTAACCGCTCGTCCTATATCCCGTAAAAACGCCTCAGATCATTGGAAATATGCTCCGGCTCCGGGTAAACGAATCCCTCCGTAATGCCGAACACTCTCAGGCTTTCCAGAAAATACTGTTTTCTTTCGGCGGGGATGATAATCTTATACAGGGTTTCGGAATCACAGATATCCACCAGTCTCCTTAAGGAATTATGGACGGTAAAATTCGCCTGCTGGGAATACATCCTCCGATTGCTTTCCGTTGAACGGCAGGCGATAATTTTATCCGCCACCTCCTGGTTATGCCCTCTCTCCTTGAACGCCGGGAGCAGCATATCCTGGGAAGTATCCGCATCCAGGGGATAGATGTAATTTCCAAACCCTTCTCTCTCATTCAGCCTTCCGGGCGCAAGCACCCAGACGCAGGCGTCAATATCAGGGTTCTTATAATAGGTTTCCGTGGCAAAAAACACCGCGATCAGCGGAGACTGGCTCCAGTCCAGCAGCCTGGTGGGAAGTCCGTAATGCTGCATCAGAGACATCCACGCGGCGTAATTTTTCTTGTCGGGGCACTGGCTGAGAATGGGTTTCGTGCGGATATAAAAGTCATTGACAAGCGCTCTCTCACAGGCGATCCTGCGCTCGCTTCTTTGGATGGAGGGCAGAAGAATCAGCCGGGCGTCCCCCACTCCACGGTACCAAAGCTGCAGACCGTGCTGTTCATACAATTTGTTGACGAATCCCAGCAGATCGTCCAGAGTGTTAATCTTCTGCTCCACCATTTCTTTCTTTTCCTTCCCTTTCCTTGTGATTTTCCCGGGTCTTTCCCCGGGGATCGGAATCAGGCCGGCGGCCCGAAAAAAGGACGGCCTACCGACCGCCGTCCTCCGTTTCATAGATGCAAACCAGCACCCCGTTTTCCGTTGGCGTCACCCTGGAAATCAGGCTGGCCCGCTGCCATCCTGCCAGCGCCTCACTGTCCGTCACCAGAAAAGGGATGCAATGCTCCAGGCTGTCCCCGTTGTTTTCGATAAAAATACTGCATTCCCGCCCGGTGTAATCCCTGCCCTTGAGCATGTATCTGGCGGACAGGCCCACAAGCCGGTCCCCCTGAATCCTCTGGGTATCCACGCCTGTCCCTGCAATATCCCCCTGAAAATAATCTCCGTCGGCATATCCGGTAAAAGGCAGCATGACAATCCCCTTTTCTCCGTTATGGACCGTACAGGGCGTTAAAACCGTCACATGAACTGATAATAGTAATTTCACAATGTCGTCTCCCATCCTGCCGATGGATCCCACTCCGGCCCTTTCCCAAGGCAGGGGATCAAAGATATCGGATCAATTCGTCCCTCACTCCGTCCAGCCTGCTGTCTGAAAGGCCAAAATCCATCTGTTTATAGCTCCAGGCCGCCCTCGCAATGTTGTACTTTTCAAACACGCTGTGGATGGTCTGGAACCATTTCAACGTATCCTCGGGGGAGACGATGTCAATCACCCCGTATTCTCCGCAGTACACAGAGGCCTGATGCTCTCCGGCCTTGTTGAGAGCCTGTGAAAAAAGATCCTCAAAAAGCCGCGGCGTGATGTCCATTTCCTCAAAACGGTATCTGGCGTCCTGATCCACTTCCTTGGTCCAATAAGCGCCCTGATGGGTAAACGCTAACGGCGCATAGCAGTGAAAATTATACACCACATTCTGATCATAAGGCGCTTCCAGATCTTTGACCGCCTCTGGACTGTTGTTCCAGTAGCTGCCAACCAGGATCACCGTCTCCGGCGCTAAAACACGGATCCTCCGGATACAGTCGCGGACCACCTTGTTCCACACCCCGATAAACTGCTGATCCGTCACCTCATTTAACAGCTCAAAGGCCACGCTGTCAGGACGATCTCCAAAATGTCCGGCCAGTTCCTCCCACAGACGGATAAAACGCTCCTGATAGGTTTCGCTTTCAAAGAAACCGCTCTCCTGCTCCCCGAAGTCAAAGGAAAATCCCGCGGTCTTATGCAGATCCACAATCGCCTTCAGCCCATATGCGGCCGCCCATTGCAGAGCCTTCTCGATCCGCGCAAAGCCTTCCTTTTGATAGCCGCCCTTCTCGTCCTCCAGAATATTGTAATCGATGGGAATGCGCACATGATCCAGGCCCCATGAGGCAATTTTTTCAAAATCCCGTTCCTCGATAAAGTGATCCAGTCTGTCCCTGCTGTAATCGCATTGGGAAAACCACCCGCCCAGATTGATCCCTCTGTAAAAACCTTTTTCCTTTAACATGCCGATTCCCCTTTTGTTTTATTTTTTTGGACTGCCATACGTTCCGTCTATTTTCCGCCCGTTTCCCGCGGTTTCTTAAACCCGGAAGGACGATACGGCCTTGTTTAATTCCTCGCTGTGCCGGAAAAGCTCCTCCATCTGGGAAAGAACCGCCTGGGAATTCTCATTGGAATCCTGTACCGCTTTGTCCATCCCCTCCGTATGTTCCGCAATTTCCTTCACCAGCTCCGTCACCGCACGGATGGATTCGTTGATGCCCTCCATGTTGGCGGTCATCTGCTGAGAGGATGTTCCCAGTTCACTGGAAATACCGCTGTAAAAGGCGGCGTCCTTCTCATACATGGCGGCAAGCTCCGTCATGTTTTTGTAATCTTCCATCACCCTGCCGTTCATAAATTCCAGCAGCCGGGCAGAACTCTCCGACAGGAACGTTACGTTCTGCACCACGCTCTCCGTCACCTGGCGGATCTTATCCACCGCCTGTCTGGAATTGTCGGCAAGCTGCCGGATCTCATCGGCCACCACCGCAAAGCCCTGTCCGGCCTCACCGGCTCGAGCCGCCTCGATAGAAGCGTTCAGCGCCAGCAGATTGGTCTGGGAACTGATGGAGAGAATTTCCTCGGTCAGAGTATCGATTTCCTTCACCCTCTGGCTGTCCGCAATGGCCTTTTCCAATTCCTCCTTGGTTCCCTGATACAGCGCTACGGCCTCGCCGATGGATTTTTCAGAGCTGGCATGCTGCTTTCCCGCCCGCTCCATAATATCCGTGGACTGAGCCGCCGCTTCGCCGGCTTTCCGGGCCACATGTTCGATGGAACCTCCCAGGCTGCGGCCGTTTTCGCTGATGTTGTCCACCAGCCCCTTCGCTTCCGCCGCTTGACGCATCATCTGCCCCGCCGACTCCGCAATCCCCGACATATCCTGATTCAGTACGTTCATTTTGGAGGAAGTCGCCTCCGCGATGGTGCTGATGCTGCCCGCCTCCTGCTTGGTGTTCAGGATAATGCCCCGGATCTGCTGTTTCACTTCCACGGTGGCAGTTTCAATCTGCTCCGTCTCATTCTTGTACTGACTGGGGATTCCCTTCTCCATCACCACATTTTCGGAAAAGTCCCCTGAGGCAAATTGTTTCAGCATTTGAATCGGTGCCAGCGTCTTCCCGATCAGCCCCGTCATAAACAGCGTTACCACAACAATGACAATCACCACGATCAGCACGGAAACGCCGATCATTGCCATCAGGGAGCTCACCACCTTGGCAGAAGGCTCCACTACGCCCAGTTTCCATCCGCTGTCAGGGACTTCCGCCATGACAAAATAGCTGTTCGTTCCGTCATAATCCTTTAATACCACGGCCTCGCTTTCCTCGCCGGAGATTAACCCGGAAAGACCCGGCAGGACGTCTGCCGCGGCTACCGCCGTCGTGGCCGTGGGCTCAAACGCTTTGTTTTTGTGGGTGATGTAATTTCCGCTGCTGTCAATCAGAAATTTATAAACATCCTTGTCGCTGCCAATGCTGCTTGTAACCTCCGTCACCGTATCCAGGGTAACGTCCAGCCCGATGACGCTGGCCACTTCTCCGTCTATGATCACCGGGGTTGCCACCGTCATACACATCTGGTTTGTCACCGCGTCCAGATAAGGATCCATCACAATGGTTTCTTTGGTCTCACACACCTGTATATACCAGCCGCGCTTGACCGGATCATATCCTTCCTCCACTTCCGCCTCATGGTTGGATTTGATAAACCTGCTGTCCGGTGTGCCGCAGTACAGATTCAACAGTTCCTCCCTGCCCTGGGCGTGGGTATCCACTATGGACTGGATAAAATCCGTGTCCAGGTTGCCCGTCGCCTCAATGCTGTCTGCCGTTCCCTCCGCAAGCATAATCTCGCTTTCAATCCAGGTGTTAATTTCTTCCGCATATCTCTCGGCATTCAACTGCAGCGCCTGAGTCCTGTCCTGTATCATACGGTTTGCCGCAATCGCCACTGTCGCAACCGTAGTGAGCAGAATACTGACTACCACAATGCAGATCACACTGATCGTTAATTTCCCCTTGATCGTTTTCATCGTATCGCCCCTTTTCTTGTGGTTGGAAAAAATCAGTTACACCTTATTTTACATCCATTCCCCTTTCTGTGCAAACGCGTTTACGAAACAAACCGCCCCGTTTACGGAACGGACTGCCCCAAAGACAGCGTGAGCCCATTGGCCCCTCTGACGATAAATCCCACGTCCCCAACGCTTCCCCCGGAGGGTATGGCGCCGTTATAATCCGCCGAGGAAATGCGGAGCCTGTTTCCCTGGGTTTCAAAAACGCCGTTCCAACTGCCGTCCAAAGCAATATCCGAACTGAATTCCAATTCCACCGTCCAGCCGGTGCAGGCTGCGTCCGTGGCGTTGCGCAAGGTGAGAAGATACTGAAAACAGCTTTGGCCATCCTGTTCCCAACTGTTGACGATCTCGGCCGTAACCTCTATGCCGTCCTGACTGGTAAGAACCCTGCCGAGGGGAGTCTGCTCCGGCTCCGGGCTTTTCTCCGGTTCCGTCTTTTGGCGGGCGTCCGGCTCCTCCCGGTCCGATCCGCCGGCCTGGCCCGTTTCCCTGTTGGGCTCCCTGCCTGTCAGCGTTTCATACAGCCACTTGCCGGAATCGCTCAGATCCTGCGCCGTAAATCCGCTCAGACGATCGCAGTTGCTTTTCAGAAGGGCGGATGTCTCCCCCTTGTTGGAAAGATTCCATGCCACATAGCTGACGCCGTACTGATCCATGACGCTGACCCACTGATCCGCCTGTTCTCTGTCGATGGCGCCGTTTCCGCTGGCATCGCAGATGCCGTATTCCGAAACGAACACGGGCAGCCCGCTTTCTATGGCGTTCACCATGGCGTTTCGCAGCGATTCCTTGTGTGTGGCGGCATAAAAGTGCAGCGTATACATCACATTGGAGCAGTCCGTCAGGGGATCCGCCGCCGCCTGATCCACATACTGGCACCAGTTGGGCGTTCCCACCAGGATCACGCCGTCCTTATCGTTTTCCCGGATGACGTCGATGACCTGTTCCGCGTAGGTTTTGACGTCCTGCCATGTAGTGGAACCGTTTGGCTCGTTGCAGATCTCATAGATCACATTCACGGCATCTGCGTATGTTTCAGACATTTCCCGGAAGAAATCCTTAGCGTCTTCTATGTGGGTATTGGGGTTTCCGTCGGAAAGAATATGCCAGTCAATGATGGCGTACATGCCGCATTCGGCGGCGTATTCCACCCCCTTTTGAACCAGCGTCTTCAAGCTTTCCCGATCCCCTCCGGCGCAGTAGCCTCCGCTTTCGGCGGTGTACATGGCCAGGCGGATCACGTTGATCCCCCATTCCTCCTTCAGTTGAGCGAAACATTCCTTGTTCACATATCCCGGATACCATGCCAGCCCATGGGTGCTGATTCCCCTCAACTGGACTTCCTCTCCCTGCTCATTGACCAGATGGGTGCCTTTCACGGTAAGCCGGGACAACTGCGCTGCATTCCGCGGCGGCTGTTCTGTATCCCCGGAATCCTTCTGCGCAGGAGTTTCCTGCGGATCCTTCCGCGGCGGCTGGTCTTTTTCCTCCTTTTCCGAAGGCTGTTTGAAAACCGTCTCCGTCCCCCTGTGGTTTTTTCCTGGGTCCGCCCGCTTGCCCCTGGCGCAGAAACGCCCTTTGGGGGAGACGGACGAAGGATCCGTTTCCCCGGTTTCCCGGGGATTCCCGGATTCCTCCGTCTGAAATTCCTCTGTCTGAGGTTCCTCTGTCCGTCCCTGATCTCCGGAGCCGTTTTGTCCGCATCCCACAAGAACGGCTCCGGCCAATATCCACACGCTGGCCAAAACCGCCAGACTTCTTTTCCACTGCCGGCTCATTGCTGTTTCCTCTTTTCTTCCCAGGTTACCGTCCTACCGCCGGTCATACGGAATCCGGCGAGGGCAGAAACTTTTCATACAGCATACGTTGATCGTTGATACACTGTTTACTGCTTGTGGAGCCGGCAGTCACGCAAAGGTACTCCCTTCCGTCTTTGTCCGCGGACAAGCTGGCCGCGCAGCTACCCGACTGGGTCACATAACCGGTTTTTCCGCACAACACCACCCCGTGCGTGTCCCGATCCTCAATTCTTCTGAGAAACCAGTTGGAGAGAAGGATCCCGTCGGGGTGCTGCTCGGTGGCAGCCAGCTCATAGGTGTGAGCGGACAGAATTTCCCGGCAAAAGGGATTGTCCGCCGCCTCCTTTAAAATCACGGCAATGTCATACACCGTGCTGTAATGGGATTCGTCATACAGGCCCACGCAGTTGGTAAAATGGGTCGTCTCGCTCAGACCCATCTGTTTCAGTTTCTCGTTCATCAGTTCCACAAAAGCCTCATGAGAACCGGCGACGTAGGTGGCAAGGCCCACCGCCGCATCCGCGCCGGAGGGCAGAATGGTTCCGTAAAACAAATCTCTGACAGGAATTTCCTCTCCCACCTCAAACCCTGCGATACTGCATTCATTGACGTAGGTGTAATCGGTGATCTCAATGGTCATGGTAAAGGTATCGTTCAGCACTTCCTCGGTGCCGTCTTTAATTCCCAGAGCATCCGCCGCCGTCAGCACCGTGAGAATCTTTGTCATGGAAGCCGGGCTGATTCGGGAGGCATACTCCCTCCCCGCCAGGATTTCCTGCTTTTCCACATCGATCAGAACGCCGTATTCGCTGACAATCTCCGGATCAAAGCCCAGCGTTACCGACGTGGACGCCGCTGTAAACGCCGGCTCGTCCTGGTCTGTACCGCCGGGATTTTCCACGGTCCCCTTCCCCGGAGGTTCCGCGTTTCCTTCCGGCTCCTGACCAGGCGTCGTTTCCCCGCCGGGGGACGTCTGATCCGTCTCCTGCTCCAGATGATCCCTCAGCTCCCCAAAGTCCCCTCCCTGCAAAAAAGAGGAAATGCCCCCGGCCGTTTCGCTGTCGGAGGGATCCTCCGAATCCTGCTGCGTCTGCATATAGCTTTTGGGGTTCGTTTTCCCGTCCCCGCCGGACAGCCCGGCGCGAATCAGCGCTCCTATGCCGAATCCCGCCGCCACCAGCAAAACCGCGGCGCCGGCCAGCGTCAATTTCTGCATCCTCAGGGCCCGTTGTTTCTCCCGTTTCATCTCCTCGATGCGTTTCATCCTCTGAAGATGTCTTTCCCGTTCCGCTATTTCTTCCTGAGGATCCTCATACAGTTCCGTTTCATACTGTTCTCTGTCCTGCTCCATTTTACCTCCGGTATCATCCGCCTTGATTCCCCAAAAACGTTTCCTCCAGCATGTATGCTGCCACAAGCCGCCCGGCTGTTTCCGGCGCCGAACCGTTTCGTTGTTCAGGGATGTTTCACAAGATCCGCAAATTCCGCGCCTGATGCGCGGGCCAGATCCCAGGGGGAAAGCAAAAGCTGGGATCCAATCCGGCCGCCGCTCACTGCGATTTCCCGCAGATCCCGCGCCGACTGATGGATTCTCGTTCCATACTGCTTTTTCATCCCCACGGCGGTGCAGCCTCCCCGGATATAACCGGTGACGGCATTGATTTCCCTGACGGGAACCATTTCCACACTTTTAACGCCCACGCTCCTGGCCGCCGCTTTGAGATCCAATTCGTCTTCAATGGGAATCACAAACACAAAATAAGCTCCGCCGCTCCCCTGTGTAACCAACGTCTTATAGACGATTTCATGAGGCAGCCCCAGCATGTCCGCCACCTGAATGCCATCCTCGAATTCCGGACATTCATATGTCAGATGCCGGTAGGGAATCTTCATGGTATCCAGAATCCGCATGGCGTTTGTCTTTGTTTCCTTCTGCTTTGCCATCTTAGTTTGCCCGTCTTTTATTCTGTCTATTTCTTATTCTGCCCTGTTACTGATTTTGCCCTGGCTTTTATTCTGCCCTGTTGCTAATTTTGCTCTGTCTCTTATTCTGCCTGTCTTTTATGTTGCCCTGGCTTTTTTGCTGCCCTGTTGCTGATTTTGCTCTGTCTCTTATTCTGCCTGTCTCTATGAAAATTTCTCAAAAGGGCAGGACCTTGTATGCCCTGCCCTCTTAGTATACCATACCTTGCGGTTTCCTTCTACCTTATCTTCTGTTTTTTTCCAAGTTTCTTCCTTTTTTAAAGGTAATGGATGGCGATAGCCAGATTCAGGTAAGCGGCAAAGGTCACCCAGACAAGATAAGGCACCAGCAAAAGCCCCGCTCTGCGGTCCAGAAGGGAAAACTGCCGCAAAGTCAGGTACACCATCAACCACAAGAGAAGAATCCAGGCAAAAGCAAAGAAATAAATTTTTAACTGGAAAAACAGAAGCGGCCAGACGATATTCAGCAAAAGCTGATTGCCGTACAGGGAAAAAGCCAGACGCTTGTCATTTCCCGAGGATTCATAGACAAACCACGCCGCCACGCCCATCAGTATGTACAGAATGGTCCAGACAATGGGGAAAACCCAGCCCGGCGGCGAAAGAGGCGGATGGTACAAATCCGCATACTGCCGCATGCTGCCCCCCGTGAGAAATGCGCTGAGAATGCCTGCTCCCAGGCTGACGGCGACGCTTACCGCCAGAGATTTCAGATGGATCCCTTTCAGATCGGCCTTTTTGATGTCAGGCATTTTGATAACAGGTTTCCTGATGTTAAGATTCATATCGGTTTCCCGGACTTTTTATACAGTATATGCGTTTCCTCTCCTTCCAATTCCCGTTTCCCCTTCCCCAAATATGCGCAACTGTTATCTCCCCTGCATAGCAGGTGGTTGATGAAAAGATTGCCCTACAATAAGGGCGGCGCAACACATTGTCACGCCGCCCTTTGCCGGGAAATCATCACTTGTGATTCCTTTCCGGTTCCATGTTTGAGGAATTTTTACTGATTCTTTGCCAGTTCTGCGCGCAGCTTTTCCGTCAGGGCAGGAACGATCTTGTTCAGATCGCCTACCACGCCGTAATCCGCCACATCAAAGATGGGAGCGCTCTCATCCTTGTTGATGGCCACAATAATGTCGGATTCCTCCATGCCCGCCAGATGCTGAATCGCGCCGGAGATTCCTACGGCAAAGTAAACGTTGGGACGGACGGTTTTTCCGGTCTGTCCTACCTGCAAATCCTTGGGTTTCCAGCCTGCATCCACTACCGCACGGGAGCAACTGACCTGTCCGTCCAGGACCTCCGCCAGATCCTCCAGCATTTTGAAGTTTTCAGGACTTCCCATGCCGCGGCCGCCGGATACCAGAATTTTGGCATCCATAATGTCAACGGTATTGGAAACGGCCTTGACGACCTCCATAATTTCCACATACTTGTGATCGGGAGTAAATCCGGGATTGAATTCCTCCACATTTGCCTTGACGCCGGGCTTTCTCTCCCGTTTCTGCATAACGCCGGGACGCACGGTGGCCATCTGGGGCCGGAAATCAGGACAGGCGATGGTGGCGATGGTATTGCCGCCAAACGCGGGACGGGTCATCAGCAGTTGATTATGTTTCTGCTCCTTGCCGGGAACAGGGGCAAGCGGAAAATCGCCGATCTCAAGCTGCGTACAGTCTGCGGTCAGGCCGGTATGAATCCTGGCGGAAACTCTGGGGCCCAGATCCCGTCCGATGGCAGTCGCGCCTACCAGGAAAATCTCGGGCTTATACTTGTTAATCACGGAGGCGATAGCATGCGCGTAAGGCTCGGTTCTGTACTCCTTCAGCTCGGGATCATCCACCACAATCACCTTATCCGCGCCGTATTCGGCAAGCTGATCCGCCAGCCCCTTTACGTTGCTGCCTACCAAAACAGCAGTTACTTCCGTGCCAAGAGCTTCGGCCAGATCCTTTCCCTTGCCGACCAGCTCAAAGGCGATATTGTTGATCACATTGTCCACCTGCTGCGCGAAGACATATACACCTTTATATTCTTCCAAATTCATCGTTTCTTCTCCTTCTGCCGGGAACCTTGGTTCCATTCTGCGGCTTTCTACATTCAAACACGTTTCTGTACTGCATTTTCGATGAAAACGTCTGGAAATACGGGAAAACCTCCGGCGCATCTCCGGCGCTTTCACCGGTCAGATCACATGCTTTTCCTTCAGCTTGTTTACAATGTAATCAACCGATTCTGCGGGATCCAGATTGACCTTTTCGCCCGCTCCTTTTCTCACTTTGTCGGAAGCCTTAGCGATCTGGGTGGGCGATCCCTTCAATCCCAGGTTGGAATCCTCCACATCCTTCAGATCCGCTCTGCCCCATACGGTAATCTCAGCCTTGCATGCATCGAAAATTCCGCCGGGCGTCATATATCTGGGCTCGTTCAGCTCCGCAAGAGCGGTGATCAGGCACGGCATTTTCGCCTTCAGCACATGATATCTGTCATCGTACTGACGCTCTACGATCACATAATCGCCGTCGATCTTCAGTTTCTGGGCGTAAGAAATGACGGGAATATTCAAATGCTCCGAAATCTGAGGCCCCACCTGAGCGGTATCTCCGTCGATGGCCTGACGGCCGGTAATGATCAGATCGTATTCCATATTCCTGAGCGCGCCGGCCAGCGTCTGAGAGGTAGCCCAGGTATCCGCGCCGCCCAGCACTCTGTCCGTCACAAGAACGCCCTTATCGGCGCCCATTGCAATCGCTTCCCGCAGAACATCCTCCGCCTTGGGAAGTCCCATGGTGAGAACGGTAACCTCCGCGCCGTACTGATCCTTTAATCTCAATGCGGCCTCCAGGCCAGCCTTGTCATCAGGATTCATAATCGTCATCATGGCAGCTCTGTCCAGAGTACCGTCGGGATTGAACTTTACGCCGCCCTTGGTATCGGGAACCTGCTTGATACAAACAACAACTTTCATTGTATTTTCTCTCCTTCTAAAATAGTTTGATGAATGGGATATCCCGTCAGGATCACTTCAACAGCGCCGCGCTGATGACCATGCGCTGTACCTCGCTGGTACCCTCGTAAATCTCGGTAATCTTGGCATCGCGCATCATGCGCTCCACATCGTACTCTCTGGTATAACCATAACCGCCGTGGAGCTGAACCGCCTTCGTGGTAACCTCCATGGCAACCTCCGCCGCGTAAAGCTTTGCCTGAGCGGCTTCAAAGCCGTACTCCTTCTGATTTGCCTTTGCCATAGCAGCCTTATAAACCAGCAGTTGAGCAGCCTGTACCTTGGTTGCCATATCCGCCAGTTGGAACTGGGTGTTCTGCTGAGCCGCAATGCTCTTGCCGAACTGTTTTCTCTCCTTGGTGTAGGCAATGGTGCGATCCAGAGCGCCCTCTGCAATGCCGAGAGCCTGCGCCGCAATGCCGATACGTCCGCCGTCCAGCGTGTGCATGGCGATCTTGAAACCCTGACCTATTTTTCCCAGCAGATTCTCCTTTGGTACCCGGCAGTCGGTGAAAATCAGCTCATATGTAGAAGAACCGCGGATTCCCATCTTCTTTTCCTTGGTGCCGAAGGTAAAGCCGGGGGTTCCTTTTTCAACGATAAAGGAGGAAATCTCCTTCATCATCCTGCCGCGCTTTTCCACCATGCCCGTAACCGCAAAGATCACATACACATCGGCTTCCTTGCCGTTGGTGATGAAGATCTTGGAGCCGTTGATCACATACTCGTCTCCGTCTAACACAGCCTTGGTCTGCTGCCCCTGGGCGTCGGTTCCGGCGCCGGGCTCCGTCAGGCCGAACGCTCCCAGCTTCTCACCCTTGGCCAGCGGTACAAGGTATTTCTGTTTCTGTTCTTCCGTGCCAAATGTCATGATGGGATCACAGCACAGAGAGGTGTGCGCGGACACGATTACGCCCGTGGTGCCGCAAACCTTGGACAGCTCCTCCACACACATCACATAGGTGAGAGGATCGCAGCCCTGACCGCCGTACTCCTTGGGGACGGGGATGCCTAAGAACCCGTTCTTTGCCATCTTGTCAACGGTTCCTCTGGGGAAATTTTCCGTCTCGTCCACTTCTTGTGCCAGGGGCTTTACTTCCTTTTCCGCAAACTCCTTAAACAAGGAGCGCGCCATTTCATGTTCTTTGCGCAACGTAAAATCCATGATTCCTATTCCTCCATTCCATTAATCTTGCTTCTTATTTGCTGTAATCGTAGAAACCGATACCGGTCTTCTTACCCAGCTTGCCTGCGCGAACCATCTTTCTGAGCAGGGGATGAGGACGGTACTTGGGATCGCCGGTCTCATTCTGCAGAACCTCCATAATGGCCAGAACGATGTCCAGTCCTACCAGATCGCCCAGCGCCAGAGGCCCCATGGGATGGGAGGCGCCCAGTTTCATTGCCGTATCGATATCTTCCACGCTGGCGATGCCGTCCGCATAAATGCCGATTGCTTCGTTGATCATGGGAATCAGGATCCTGTTCACCACAAATCCGGGCGCTTCCTTTACCTCAACAGGCGTCTTGCCGATTTCCTCGGCAATCTTTTTAATCTTTTCCACAAGATCGGCGGGAGTATTGGCGCCCGCGATCACTTCCACCAGTTTCATTCTGTCGGCGGGGTTAAAGAAATGCATACCGATCATGGGTCTGTCCAGACCCGCGCCGATCTCGGTAATGGACAGGGAAGACGTATTGGTGGCAAAAATGCAATCCGGCTTTACAATCTGCTCCAGCTCCTTAAAAGTGGTCTTCTTAATCTGCATATTTTCAGGAGCCACCTCGATCACCAGATCGCAGTCCGTGCAGATATCCTTGAGCCCGGTCACGATCTTCGCGCTGATGGCGTCCGCCTGCTGCTGCGTGATCTTCTCTTTTCCCACCAGGAAATTCAGGTTCTTTAAAATTCTTGCCTTGCCGCCATCCGCGAATTCCTGCTTAATGTCGCACAGACATACTTCATATCCATCCGTCATGGCAAACGCCTGCGCAATTCCGGCACCCATGGTGCCCGCGCCAATCACACCTACTTTCATAGAACATCCTCCTTTTGATTCATCATGATATGATACAAACCACGGCCGGAACCCGGTAAAGGGGTTCCAGGCCGGGGTTTTAAACAGATCCCGCATTGGAATCCGCCGAAACCCACCTCTCCGCTAAAGCGGCGCCGGGTCAGCGGTTCCGAAAAGGCTCTTTTACCTTTTCCTTGTTTTTGTCCAGGAAAAACGCCATTCCGTACTTCTGGTCTTCCGTCTCGAAACAATCGCCGAACAGTTTTTCCTCGATCACGACCGCTTCCTCCATATCCACATCCAGCCCTTCATTAATGGCCTTTTTGGAGTTTCGCACGGCGATGGGGGCATTTTTTGCAATGCCTGCCGCCATCTTCTCCGCGGCGGCGAGCAGTTCTTCCTGAGGATAAACCGCGTTCACAAGGCCGATCCTGTATGCCTCGTCCGCCTTGATGTTACGGGCGGTATAGATCATCTGCTTGGCCATGCCGGCGCCCACCAGGCGGGCAAGCCTCTGGGTTCCGCCAAAGCCGGGGGTAATACCCAGCCCTGTCTCCGGCTGGCCGAATACGGCGTTGTCGGAACAGATGCGGATATCACAGCTCATGGAGATCTCGCAGCCTCCGCCCAGCGCAAACCCGTTGACGGCGGCAATCACGGGGATGGGGAACGTCTCCAGTTTCCGGAACACATCGTTGCCTTTCTTGCCGAACGCCTCTCCCTGGGCCTTGGTCAAACCGCTCATCTCTCCGATATCCGCGCCGGCCACAAAGGATTTCTGTCCCGCTCCGGTGAGGATCAGGCAGCGCACCGCGTCCAGATCCACATTGTCCAGCGTTTGATCCAGTTCCTCCAGCACCTGAGAATTTAAGGCGTTCAAAGCCTTTTCCCGGTTGATGGTGATGATGGCGTAATCGCCCTTCTGTTCATACAAAACAAATTCCATCTCAAACCTCCACTTTGATATCACGACTTAGTTTTCCATCTTGACGATGGTAGCGCAGCCCATGCCGCCGCCAATGCAAAGCGTCGCAAGTCCGGTCTTTGCGCCCCTTGCCTGCATCTCGTAAAGCAGGGTCACCAGGATACGGCAGCCGGACGCGCCCACGGGATGGCCCAGAGCAATGGCACCGCCGTTTGGATTCAACTGTTTATCCACATCGATGCCAAGATCCTTGCCTACCGCAACGGATTGAGCCGCAAAGGCCTCGTTGGCTTCGATAATGTCGAAATCTTCAATCTTCATGCCGGTCTTTGCCATGACCTTTCTGGTTGCGGCCACAGGGCCGATTCCCATCACTTCGGGACGGACGCCCGCCAGCGCGCCGGCCACAAAGGTAGCCATCGGCTTTACGCCCAGCTCCTTAGCCTTTTCTTCGCTCATCACCACAATGGCAGCCGCGCCGTCATTGATGCCGGAGGCGTTTCCTGCGGTCACGAAACCGCCGGGATTGATGGGACGAAGCTTTGCCAGACCTTCCATGGTGGAACCGGGTCTGGGGCCTTCATCGGTGTCAAAGATCACCGTCTCTTTCTTTTTCTTCACTTCCACAGGCACAATCTCCGCCTTGAATGCGCCGGCCTTCTGTGCAGCCTCGGTCTTCTGCTGGCTTTTCAGGGCAAACTCGTCGATTTCCTCACGGGTCAGTCCCCATTCCTCGCAGATGTTGTCCGCCGTTTTGATCATATGATAATCGTTAAACGCATCCCAGAGGGCATCCTTGATCATGGTGTCCACCAGTACGCCGTTGTTCATTCTGTATCCGTAACGGCCCTGAGGAATCGCGTAGGGCGCCATGGACATGTTTTCCATACCGCCGGCAACCACAATGTCGGCATCCCCCGCCATGATCATCTGCGCAGCCTGATTCACGCAGTTTAAGCCCGAGCCGCAGACCACGTTCATGGTCACCGCGGGAACCTCCACGGGAAGTCCTGCCTTGATGGACGCCTGACGAGCTACATTCTGCCCCAGGCCTGCCTGAATGACACAGCCCATGTAGACCTGATCTACCGCATCGGGAGCAACGCCTGCCCTCTTCAGCGCTTCCTTGATAACAATCGCACCCAGATCCGCAGCGGGAGTGGTGCTTAATGAGCCGCCCATGGTGCCGATGGCAGTACGGCAGGCTCCGGCTAAAACTACTTTTTTGGCCATTTGTTTTTCCTCCATTACTTTTTGTTGAAATTGATTGTTATTTTTTTGTCACATGTCATCATTCCTAGTTTATCATAGTCAAAGCGTATTTGCAACGGCTTTTCCTTGCGAAATGTAATCTTGTTCCTTGCAAAATGTAATCTTGTTGATCAGCGAGGCCGGTATGATCGCCGGGATCCATATCCGGCAGGGAAAGAGGCGGATGGTCGTTTGAGATTTTCACCGGGAAACTCCGGAAAATCGGTTGAAATTGCGATAAAACGTGCTATGATAAGTAATAAATACAGTTGCACTATCAGAATGATAGGAAAAGAGAATACTATGGATCAGTTATCTTTATTTGACACTACGAACGAACAATCCCTGTCCCCCATCACCGCCCCCCTTGCGGACCGGATGCGGCCCAGAGAGCTTGCCGACTATATCGGGCAGGAACACCTTTTAGGAGAGGGCAGGATTCTGCGCCAGATGCTGGAGCGGGATCAGATCTGCTCCATGATTTTCTGGGGGCCGCCCGGCGTGGGAAAAACTACCCTGGCGCGGATCATCGCCCACCGCACCAAATCCTCCTTCGTGAATTTCAGCGCCGTCACCAGCGGCATCAAGGAGATCAAGGACATTATGAAACAGGCGGAGGAAAACCGGGCTTACGGGATCCGCACCCTCTGCTTTGTAGATGAAATCCACCGGTTCAACAAGGCCCAGCAGGACGCCTTTCTCCCCTATGTGGAGCGGGGCAGCATTACGCTGATCGGGGCCACCACGGAGAACCCTTCCTTTGAAATCAACGCGGCGCTTCTGTCCCGGTGCAAGGTGTTTGTGCTGAAGGAGCTGACGGCGGAAAACCTTGCGTCCCTGCTCTCCCGAACCCTTACGGACAGCCGTGGTTTCGGAAACATGACAGTGCACATGGACAGCGATCTGATTGACAAAATTGCCGTCTTTGCCAACGGAGACGCCCGGACGGCGCTCAACACGCTGGAAATGGCGGTTTTAAACGGGGAAATTGCTGCCGACGGCTCCGTCACGGTGACAGAAAACACGCTGGAACAGTGCCTGGGCAAGAAAACCCTTCTCTACGATAAAAAAGGCGAAGAACATTACAATCTGATCTCCGCCCTGCATAAATCCATGCGCAATTCCGATCCCGACGCCGCGGTTTACTGGCTGGCAAGGATGCTGGAAGCGGGGGAGGATCCTCTCTATATCGCCCGCCGGCTCGTCCGGTTTGCCAGCGAAGACATCGGCCTGGCGGACAATCAGGCCCTGCCTTTAGCCGTTGCCGCTTACCAGGCCTGCCACTTCAACGGAGTCCCGGAATGCAACGTCAACCTGGCTCAGACCGTGATTTATCTGTCTCTGGCCCCCCGCTCCAATGCGGCGTACAAAGCTTATGAAACCGCCAAAACCGACGCCCTGAAACAACTGGCGGAGCCGGTTCCTCTGAATATTCGGAACGCCCCCACCCAGCTTATGGCGGATCTGCACTACGGAGAGGGCTATATCTACGCGCATGACACCAAGGAACGGATCGCCCGCATGACCTGTCTTCCGGAAAGCCTGAAGGACAGGCGTTACTATCTTCCCACCGAGGAAGGGGAGGAAACAACGTTCCGGGAACGGCTGGACAAAAGCCGGGCCTTCCGGCTGGGTGAGGACCCGGCCTAAAAGGACCCGGCCTCCCGCTCCGCGTTCTTTCGGTATTCTTCCGCCGCAGGATCCACAATCCGGCTGCTCCTCACCCACTCCCGGGTTTCTCCCACCTTTTCCACGGCCTGCTTATGTTTGGCCAGAAATCTGGTCAGCGCATACAGATCAATCCAGATCTCGTTATCGCTCTCCTTCTGAGACTCGTCGAAAATCAGCTCCATCCCCCAGTGAAGGTGGGGCACTTCGATGTTATTCACATTTTCCTTTGCACTGTAACCCGTATGCCCCAGATATCCGATCACATCCCCGGCGGTCACAATATCGCCTTCCTTCAGCCCTTCCGCATAGGGATAATTCTGACGCAGATGGGCGTAGTAGTAATATCTGCGCCCGTCAAAGCTGCGGATACCGATGCGCCAGCCGCCATATTGATTCCAGCCCAGCGCCTCCACCACGCCTGACTCCACGCTGATGACGGGGGTGCCGATCTGCCCCATCATGTCATGGCCCAAATGTCGTCTCTGATATCCGTAACTTCTTCCGGCTCCGAAATCATCGTAATGGGTATACTCAAACCCCTTTGCCAGAGGGAAAAAGCCTTTCAGTCCATAACAGCTTTCCGATGTCACGCCGCCGGATCCATCCCCCTGTTCCTCCTGGTATTCCCCCACCAATCCGCCCAGCGCCGCATCATAGGCGTCCCGGTAGTAAGGGAAATATTTCAGATTTTCCGTCAGACTTTCCAGGCTTTCCTCCCCCGTCACAATGGCGTTTGCTCCCCTGTCCATCAGCTCCAGTGCCTTTTTGTCAAAGGCCCCTCCCGTTCTCGCCGCCGTGTAAGCCAGCAGATCGATCCAACTGATCTCCTGTTCCGTCCCATGGGACTTTACATCCCAGTCATAAGCCTTGCACAATGCTTCATAGGAAACGGTAAAATCCACCCACTTTATGTAATCCCCCTCTAATAAAAGGGCATTGGCGCTGAAACTTTCCTGAACGTTGTCCCCCCATCTGCCTGTTACAAGCGCAGCCATCAGCGCAATCAGGGCGCACTCCGCCACAATTCCCTTTCTGAGCCGATCCGAATAATGTTTTCTCTGTTCTCCGTCCATCTGCTCCCCCAAACGTTTGTCTGAAAAAGTATATGTGGAAAAGAGCATGGACTATGAGAAATCACTTCGATTTCAGGGATTTTCCCAAAAGGATATCATGATAAGTAGGTTTCAAGCAGGTTTTCCGTTGCGTTTGCTGATATTTTTCGCTGATACCTTTCGCTTATTTCGTTTGCTTTTTGCGCTTGCTTTTTTCGTACGCTGATTTCGTTTGCTGATATCGTTTGCTGATATCGTTCGCTGATACTTTTCGCTGATATCGTTCGCTTATTTCGTTTGCTTTTTGCGTTCGCTTATTTCGTTCGCTGATACCTTTCGCAAATACTTCTGCATATAGAACTCGTTCCGATAAGTGCCGTCCTTGAGCTTGAATGCATTAGGCTTTTCGGCAACCACACGGAAACCAAAGTTCTCATACAAATGCCTTGCACGATCATTTCCTTCTATGAACTCCAGTTCCATGATCTCGGTTCCTCGTTTTTGTGCTGCGGCAACAAGCTCCGTAAACATTGCAGACCCAATTCCCAGATTCCAATAGTCCTTGAGAATGGCAATCGAAATGGTCGCTCTGTGAGAGATTTTCATACCGCTTTTAAAGCTGATCTCACAGTTGCCCGCCACCTCACCGTCAACATAACAGGTGATAGCCAACGTGTCTGAAGCCGAGCGAAGGTTGTTTACCCAAATTTCCTCCTGTTCAACCGTAGTATTCCATTCTTCGGGATAACGCATAAGAAAATCTGTTTCGCCACACGATTTCTTGATGTAGTTCAATAGCTTTTCCGCATCCTCAACACACGGACTTTTCAAAACAGCCGTCCTGCCATCTTTTAAGATGATTGATTTATCTTCCAATATCATTGGGATACTCCTTTCAGCTTGGCAGCAAAAATTTCTTTTACCGGGAATGAAACTTGAACCAATCCAATGGAATCGAATTGCCCGTTGATTTTCTCAAACTCACGCAAAACCAAATCGCAGGCTTTGTAAAAGGATTCTGCTGTATCCTCTTTCATGAGGGCAATTCCACAATGCGGAACCCAACGATCCGGTAAATACCATTCCCATCCCCGTGTGTCAAAGTCACACAGACAATCCTGTATTTCCCTTTGCATCAGATACATGGAGCTTGTCATAATCGGAGAAACGAAAATGGTTTTTGTATCGGTAAACATTCCCAAATTTCTTCATCAAAAAACAATTCAATCGCATATTGCATGATGTTACACGCTCCTTTCCAAGTATCCGCATGTAAACGGTAGGACTTCGTTTTCCGTATAGCCGGCCCTTCGCAGATTGTATCAAAAACGGTGCAGATCGAAAATCGTTTCGACTTGCACCGTCAGTATCCTGATATTCCATCATCCCGCAAAAAGGTTATCCTGAAATTGGAATACGACAATACAAGCCCGACCGATACCAATCAATAGTATCTCCGCCGTGCACGGAGGTGAAAGTATTCGTGTTCAAAATGAAATTATAAACTGTCATTGTCGTAGTCCTTTCAGAAAATTTTATTAAAAATACCATACTTTCTTGCAAGAGTCAATACATAATCTGAATTTTCTAAAAAAGCTTTAAATAGCAAATGGAATTTACCCCTGCACTAGAATTAACATTTTCAAATTACCAATACTTAAAATCGGTTTTCTTACCTTTTGGAATGATCTGTTCCTCAGCTATCGTTTGAATGGCTTTTCCATTTCTTCAGTGCCTACACAGTGCCTTTCCACAATTATTTTTGTTGGTGTCTGCTGTCGGTAGATTCTCTGCCCTGGCTTATTGTCTTTGCTCATAAATCTCTCCTTCACAAAAAAGGCAGCTACAAACTTCACGTTCATAACCACCCTTGCGCTTTGTTGCTATTTAATTTTGATTGTAGTAATGGCTATGGAAACAAATGAGAATTTATTTCTTTTGTCTAAATTCATCCATATTCTTTTTACCATTAAGTATTCCTTTATATGTTTCCATTCATTTTTTATCTTCCCATGCACATCCTCTGTTCCATTCAAATGTGTGAAAACTATAAATTTTAAACCAAGTATCGCTGTCACAATACGCAAAAACTTATTTTTACTTTTTTTCTTTTTTATTCTTAATCCTGATAAATTCACAAATAGCATATATTGACCAGAAAACAGTTTCTGCTATCAGGTACGTATGAATATTTTTTTCAACGAAAAATCCAACAATTGCCCATATAACGAAAACTACCATCCATATTGCTGTTGCGTACTTTTCAAAAAAACTTTTCATTTTTATATCCATTCCTTTCTTACTTCCCTAAAGTGCTGTTCTAATATACTATCTGTAACTATACTTTCATCTGTCTGCCTCCTACTCATTACTGTTGGTAAAGTATAGATAGCCGTCCCCGTAGAATGGCAGTTCATCGATGGTATAGAGTCTGGCGGCATAGTCGATCTGCTGATTCTGTTCCTCCAATTCAGGCGAAGCATACCCGATCTGGAACACCGTGCCGTCATAGTCCGCCGGGCAGGTCACCGTTATTGTTGAATAGATTATAAGATCTTGAGCCTCATAATCAAACGTAATCGATACATCGTAGGACGCATCGCCGTTCTGGATGGTCACAAACCCTTCTTTTGTCACATGATCGCCCGGATTCGTATATGTCGTACTACTGTCAAACTCAAAACTGGTACCGGTATAGCGATCAAATGCACTGTTCCACCATTTACATCCAGTTCCTGTGCAATCGCTCTTATCGATCGTAAACCGCATACTTACTTTCTTGAAACCTTTGTCTACCCCTTCCGTTGTCTCGGAGATGACGGCATTGACCTTGGCGGGGAAATCGCCTGACGGATTGCTCGCATCATCCTGATATCCGTAAAACTGTACCGTGCAGTCGCCCTGCGGCGTAACGGTGATTCCATGCGCCTCCAGCCAATCGGCGGGTTCCGGCTCTTTCTCCGGTTCCGCACTTTCCGCTTCTTCCTTGACGGTATCTGTTGCGTCTGTCTCCTCCTTTTCCGTTTCTGCCGCAGACGTTTCCTCCGGAGTGTCTGCCCCCGCCGCAGTCTCATCCCCGGCGGCATCCGTCTCCTCGATTACCACCTCGCCGCTGTCATCCTTCTTCACCGTATTGCCACAGCCTGCAAGCATCGTCGCGGTCGTCACCGCCAGTACCAGTGTCAAAATCTTCTTTTCATCTGTTTCCTCCTTTTTTGTCTCCTGCGAAAAATTTTTCTTCGAAGAATGAAAAAAGAACCGCGAAAAGTACGGCAAACTCATCGCAGTTCTTTCAAACTCCGACTCCTCACACAGAGTACCCAGACGGCAGATCGCTCTGCCGCCAACGTACCCTAGCGAGAAATCAAGAGAGGTGCAGCAGTATGCGTCCACACTTCTACACCTCTGTCTATCTCTAAGGCTTTCGACCTCGTCTGCTCCGAAACCTCACCCTTGTATTTTTGCCCTCTGGAGGGTATAATACATTCGGGTGTATCGCAGACTCCGTCTGTATTGTGTGGTACCAGTAATACCATCCCTGCTCGGCACTGTTCCCGCAGTGCCGGGCGGTACACCTTGCTCTCTTGAATTCTCATTCGCATTTTACCACACTTGCCGCCCTCATGCAAGTACCAAACGCGGCGATTCGTATTCACAAACGCGACAAGCCGTATTTACAAATGCAAGCACCCGCTGTTCCCCGGTGATGCAAGGAACATCAAAGCCGAACTATCAAAACAGTCAGAACATTTCCGAAAATCACACGTTTTTGTGACACAAACCAAAAATTACTACGGAACGCGTAACCACTTCTCAAGCGTTTTTGCAACGAAATTGGCAGCAGAGTCCCTTTCCAGATTCTGCCGCCTTTCTTGATTGCCCGTTTTCAAAAAGTTTCCAAGGAATATCTATCCTATATACCTACTTCACTACTTCACTACTTCATTACTCCACTATTCCATTACTCCACTACTTCATTACTCCACTACTCCACTACTTCATTACTCCACTATTCCACTACTTCATTACTTCACTACTTCACTATTCCACTACTTCACAGCCAATTCTTCTTCAATCCTTTCCAATAAGGACTGCCTTTCCTCCTCAGGGATCGCCAATGCGCTGATTGCTTCCTCCGCACTGAAGTTTAACGATTTCATCAAGTTCAGAACCGCTTCCAACCGCGCTTTCTGCGTTGCCTGCTCATATGCCTGCTCATAAATCCCCTCGCCCAAGTTGCACATAATATTCGCCTCCTCACTCATCGCCGATGTCATCGGAATATCAAAATCCCTCTCCAGTATCGCCTTTTTCATGTCAGGCTTTGTCTCCGCCGACAACAAAACATCCAGCAGCCGCAGGATCGGTCTGTCCGCAGTCTGTTCACTGCCAAGTCCAATCATGATAACGGTCATCAGATCATAATGGCTTTCCTTCTCTTTCACCGCACCCACGATATTCTTTTCCGACATGCTGTACTCAGTGATAGTATTCGCTTTTTCTTTGCCTACATTCATCTGTATCCAGATGGAATAAACCTTGCGGATCTTCTCATAGTGGCTGTTCACAAAAACCGTGTTTTTCTGCGCCGAAATCATGCGGCTTCCGTAGTAGATCGCCCGTTTGATCAGAGGATAAGACGTCTTGTCGCTTTTCTGCGTCTCCACATTGATGATGAGCTGTACCGGATCTTTCGTGCCCGGCGCCACCGCCAAAAAGCGGATGTCATAATACACCCTGCCTTCCCTGGCGGAATTGTCCTCCGTGTTTGTACCCGCAACCCTGCCGTCAACCGTTTCATCGGCATATCCGTCATTTTCTGTTCTGTCCGTTTCATCCTGATCCACGGCGGTGACAGATACGCTTGGCTCGCCAACAATGCAGTCTTTCATGATCTGCTGCACGGAATATGGTTCAAATTCATCCACGCACTCTTTTAAAATCCATGCGAGAATGATCTTTTCGGACAGGAGCCGTTTTACACTGGCATCGTACTGCGCCTCCCGTCCTGTGGTCTCAATGGTTCGGGCGATCACGCTTTGTATTTCCATTTACACATCCTTTCGCACCTTCTCCACTCACATCATACCGCAAAAAGCGCCGCCTTACAATCATATATTTGAAAAAACATAAAATACTTATAAACACATTTTACCCTCTGCCAGATATTGATCCAGGGATAAAATGTTTGCCATGCAACAAAAAGGTTTGTCATACCACATCCGGCAAGTTGCCAGCGCCAGCTCAAACCGCCTTCGCATCAATTCCATTCTGATACCTGCGATTCCATGTCCTCCACAATGCCTATCAGATTCCGAATGGATTTCCCTTCTTCCACCAACCTCTTTAATTCCTGCTTGACCTGGAGATAAGATATTTTTGACGGAATAATATCATCCACAACTCCCGGATATCTTTCTGCCAGATTATCTATCATGATTTTCACAAGATTTTTATTCAGGATTTTGGCGTAATATTTATCGCAGATTTCCGCAACATCATCTATCATTTTGTGAAAGGGCATTTCTTCCCCATCCAGAACAGTTGTAAGCAATACCTCATCGTAAGAAATGATCCTGTAAGCATTTTCGTCCAGTTCCACATTATCTCTCATACGCAAAATCGGCATCAGCTTTCCGGTCCTTCCGACCAGGAGCATCCTTCTCTTATGCACATAATCTGCTGCATGCCCTGACTCGAAATAAGGCAGGAGTCCTATACCGAATTCCAATACCAGTGGGTCCGCGATCATATCATTTCTGATTTCCTGCTCCGCGGCAGCGTTGCCATTTTCAACCACCTTATCTTCCACGCCTATCAGTTGATTTGCGGATATCCTTAAAACTTTACATATTCCTGCCAGCAAAGAAACATCCGGAAGCCCGTTTCCTCTTTCCCATTTGCTGACTGCCTGTGCAGTTACGCCTATTCTTAACGCAAATTCCTCCTGTGTCATTTTACGCATCTGCCGATATTTGCAAATCGTTTCGCCGATAGACATATGGCACCTCCTGCATCTATGTTCTATTGAGATCATACCGCGCTTTTCCTTTGAAGTAAAGCAACATGACGTTGACAGAAACTAAACCTCACAGGGATTGCGCCTAACATCCCAATCCGCAGTCAAAACAGGTGACAGACCGCCGGCGCCACACCATTCCGAACTCCAAAAGCCAAAGAAAAAAACATTGCTCCGTTTCTGTCCTGTGCCTTTTCAGGGGGAAAATGCTACTCTAAAGCGCAAATATGACTTAGCTGTTCGGCTATGTGTTTCATCGTTGCCTAGACGTGTTCAAGACTTTCACCCGTTAGAGCGCGCCCATGGCGCGCAAACAAAAAGGCAGCACAGAGATCATCAGATAACTCTGTACTGCCTTTTGTCATCTTTTCTTTACTATCCGCAAGCCTTGTTCCGTCTGCTCCGAACCGTTCTTACAAAACGCGGGAGCATATCATCAGCCCTTTACACTCCCCATTGCCAGACCCTGCACAATATGCTTGGAAAGGATTAGATACACCACAATGACCGGGAAAATGGAAAAGGCAATCGCCATATATACCACGCCCAGATCTTTTTCCTTCCAGTCCGCGCTCCTCAGTTGAGCGATCAGGATCGGGAGCGTCTTCATCTTATCGTTGTGAAGGATCAGCGATGGTGTGAAGTAATTATTCCAACTGGACACAAAGGAGAAGATTGCCTGTACCGCCATTGCCGGCTTCATCAGCGGGAGTACGATACTGTTAAAGGTGCGGAACTCACCGGATCCATCGATTCTCGCCGCTTCCACTAGGGACAGCGGAAGGGCGCTCTCCATATACTGTTTCATATAAAAGAAGACCACAGGAGAGGCAATAGCAGGCACGATTAGAGGGATAAAATTATCCTCCAGGCCCATACCCCTTACAAGCTGCAGGAATCCCAGCACTGTCACTTGGGACGGAATCATCATCACAGCCAGAATAAAGGTGAACATAAAATTCTTCAGCTTAAAATCGTATGCATGGATCGCGTAAGCTGTCATTGTGGAAAAATATGTGCACAACGCTGCCGTAAGGAGTGAAACGATGATACTGTTGATCATTCCCGTCATCATGGAGATCATGGGGAAATGCAGCATATTATTCCAGTTCTGCAGCAGATGCGAACCCGGAATATAGGAAAACCCTCTGGCCAAATCTCCCTGGCTTCTGGTGGCATTGATAAACAATACATAAAACCAGAACAGGCAAAGGAACGAAATTAAAACAAGCACCACATAGGCGATCGCACGGCGTGCACCGATGCCGATTCCCTTGGAAACTTTCCGCTTATTACCTGATTTGACTGCCATCTCTGCACACCTCCTACTTTTTCTTTCCGTTGGTAAACTTGAAAACGATCAGGCTCAAAATACCCGTGATAACGAACATGTAAACAGAAATCGCACCGCCCATCCCGTAATTCTTACTGTATAGATTATCATTCAGGTACATGATCAGCGTTCTCGAAGTATTAGCCGGGCTATTGCCTCCGGTCAGTATCTGCGGCACATCGAACATCTGCAGGCCGCCGATTAAAGACGTGATCATGACATAAAGCAGGATCGGTTTTAAAAGCGGAAGCGTAATCTTGAAAAAGACCTGAGTGGACGTGGCGCCATCCACTTGCGCTGCCTCAAAAAGCGAAGTATCTATTCCCATCATGCCCGCCATCAAAAGGATCGTTGTATTTCCAAACCACATCAGAAAGTTCATAAAAGCTATGATCGATCTTGTGGTCCACACGCGGTCCAAAAAAGGATAAGGCTGTTCAAAAATCCCACTGCTGACCAGTATGGAATTCACAGGACCGCTATTGGAAAACAGCATAAAAAACAGCATGGCAAATGCGGCCGCCATGATCAGGTTTGGCAGATAGATCACCGTCTTAAAAAACCGCTGTCCTTTCAGTCTCAAGCTGGGATCAGAAAACCAAGCGGCCAAAAGCAGCGACACGATAATCTGAGGGATAAAACCCATCAGCCAGATGATCAGCGTATTGCCGGTATATTTCCAGATATCTCCATTTGAAAACAGTTTAATGTAATTTTCAATTCCTTTAAAGTTAGGGCCAATTACGTTCAGGCCCGATCTGAAATATTCAAAGAAACTGTAATATATGGTATTGATCAAGGGAATCAACTGAAAGATTACGAAAGTAACCACAAAAGGGATCAGGAAAATATATCCCCACTTATTATAGCGGACTGCCTTGCTGCGTTTTGCTTTCATCGATTTTCCACCATCCTTCCTGCCTAAATGCCCGATACCGTTTCATAATTTTGAAAGGCGTGCCCGCCCAAAGGCAGGCACGTCCTTTCATTCTCATGCGCTGTCGGCTCCCAGACAGTTCCGCAGACTGCGGAGTATCCGGATTCCGCGGCACTGAACCGATCATTCTTCAGGAGCAGTCAGTTCAGGATGCTTTGTAATTACTTCCTTATAGAAAGTATCTATTGCTGTGTCAAGATCGATGTTGCCTTTCATGTAATCCAGCATTGCAGACATGAATTCCTCTGTGCAGGCCTGATCATAAGGCCCAAGGTTGCTCAAATCCAGTCCGTCAACGCCTGCGCAGTACATAGGCAGAGGGTTCTGTCCGCCCAGCACCTTGCTGGTGTACTCAGCGCCGTTAATCAGTTCGGAACCATCAGCCAGAGCTTCCATTGCGGGCTTGTTGTTTACGAAGTCATCGTCTTTCACCACGATACCCGTCATGATATCCTTGTCGCAGGTCAGTTTCAGCATGATGTCCTTGATAACGCCTGCATTGTCGGTTCCGGTTGCTGCACAGATCCAGGTTCCGCCCCAGAAGAACCCTTGAGGTCCTTCGCATGCGCCCCATCCGCCGTTATATCCGATGCTGCCCTCCGTATCAGCAGACATGGAGAAGTTTACAAGCCATGCAGGCCCGAAGTATGCAAATACCTTTCCTTCAGGGAAGAAACCCTTGCTCCAGTCATCGCTCCACAACTCATGCGTGCCGGTGTAGCCTGCGTCTACCAGTGCCTTGGAATCATTCACCCAGTTCATTACGTTCTCGTCAATGTTGATCGTGCCGTCGATTACCCAAGGGCTGGACACATTGTTGGTATAAGTGCGGAAAGTATCTGCGGCGGAACTGGTGATCTGATAGCCTGCATCATGCAGTTCCTTTGCAGTTGCATTGAAGGTTTCCCAGTCTTTTACCTTTTCCTGTACAACAGCCGGATCATCGCTTCCGAATACTTCCTTTGCAGCCTCGCGGTTATAGAACATAACGCCCGGGCAGCCCTGCCAGGAAAGCCCTTTCAGTACGCCATTGGAATCAGTCACCACATCCTGGGTGTATTTGTACTGATCCGCAATGTCGGCATCTGTAATGCCAAGATCCTTAACGGCCATAGAATAATCAGTGTTCACATACTTCAAAGCGTAGTCTGCCTCTACCAAGAAGATATCTACCTTATTGTCCGCGGCGGCACTCTCCTGATTCAACAGGGCTTCGTCCAGATTGTTCTGATAAGCGTTGTCCTTGTTGGGAGTGATGTTCCACTTTACAGTAATGTCATCAATGGTAGCTTCCACAGTACCGGATACGTTTCCCTCTTCGTCCGCAGTGGTATTGTCTTTTCCCGCAACATAACCGGGATAGTGATCTTTCATGCGGTTCATGAACTCGGTGTTCCAGCAGTAAATGTTCAGTACAGTCCCCTCGCCGTCAGCACGCTTATAAGTGTCGCTTTCTGTACTGCCATCCGTGCCCTGCGAGACATCCGTGCCCTGTGAGGCATCCGTGCCGGCATCTGCGGAGCTCTCATTCCCGGGCTCTACCCCCCCGGAACTGCCTCCCGGCTCATTGCCGCATCCCGCCAGCACACCCGCCAGCATGGCTACCGCAAGAAACATGCTCAATACTTTTTTCTTCATGTCTTTTCCTCCCTTTCCATGTAGGTTTGAAAGTGTAAAAGTTGCTTTGCATTTATAACATGCACAGGTCTTGCTGCCCCGCGCATAATGCCTGGTTCAGATACCGGCTACCGATTTTCCCTCCACCAGATCGCCCGGTATCACGATCTGTTCAATAATGGTAGTCTTCGGTTTTTCTATCAGCCTGATCAACTGAGAAGCAGCCGTCCGACCGATCTGTTCGGTGTTCTGTTTCACCGTAGTCAGCCTTGGTTCCAAGTGAATTGCTGCCGGTATACCGTCATATCCGGCTACTGAAATATCCTCTGGAATCCGCATTCCCCTTTCCCTTATGGCATTGATTCCGCCAAAAGCCGCAAAATCATCGGGATACATAATACATGTAGGCGGCTTTGGAAGATCCAGCAGTGCGCCTGTCACAGTATAGGCAGTCTTCGTGTCCCGGTACGCGGCTTCCCTGATATACGCCGCCGGTATTTCCAGATCCAGTTCTTCAGCCGTTTTATAAAATCCGGAAAGTCGGTTCTGCGTCACTGAGGAATCCGCGCCATGGATATAAGCAATCCTGCGGTGACCTTTGTTATATATGTAGCGGAGCAGTTCCCTGATTCCGCCCACATTATCGGAAAGCACTGCCATACGGTTGTTAAACAGATAGTCCACCGTTACCACGGGAATATTGCTCCGGATCAAATCGATGACCTCAGGATCACTAAAATCGATGCAGGCAAGCACCACGCCGTCAAATCCCCTATATCTGCTGTGCTCCAGATAGGACATCCTCCCCTCACGGTTCTTGCATCCGTTGATAAAGGTAATATCATATCCGTGTTTCTCCGCCGTCCGCTTGAAACTGTCCAGCACACTGGAAAAATAATCATGGGTAAGGCCGCTCATGGCTTCATCCACAAACAGCACTCCAATGTCATAGGTGCGGTTTGTCTTCAAGGCCCTGGCGGAAAAATTCGGGAGATACCCCATCTCTTTGGCAACACGCTTAATATTCTCGCGGGTCTCCTCTCCAATGTCCGTGTGGTTGTTCAGGGCTTTACTCACTGTTGCGACCGACACGCCACATGCTTTAGAAATGTCTTTCAGCGATGCCATGCCGCTCACCCTTTCCTCCTGTACCTGTATGGTACTGCACTTAATCGTTTTCGTATTTTTACTATACATCACCTTGCCCAATTTTGCAACTATCATTTTCATATTTTTCATCTTTTTGTCTATAATGTCTATTTCATCATATCTGATTTTGTATAAAAAGTCAGTTTTTCTCTTATTTTGCCACAAAAAACAAAGCATTCCACTTTAACGATTTCGTTTGGCAAAAGATAATCCTTCTATGCACGTCCTCTATCATGCGTTTTTTATTCATATATCGTTTTCTTAATCGTTTTCGATAGCACAGGCATCGGCGATACACTTCCTCGTTGCTTAGACGTGTTCAGGACTTTCCTCCGTTAAAATTCTCCCATGCCAGGCACATAAAAAGGCAGAGAAAGCATTCCCGCTGTCTCTGCCTCAAGGAAAATGATCCACCCATCCCTTGCGAAATGACTTGGGGATGTGCGTCCCTTTGTTACGATTTTCATACCTCCGGCTCAATCAATCCGTAAGTATCGCCCTTTCTCTTGTATACCACATTCACCTGATCCGTCTCCGCATTGATAAAGACAAAGAAATTATGGCCCAAAAGTTCCATCTGGATGCAGGCGTCCTCCGCATACATGGGTTTGATGTCAAATTTCTTAGTGCGGACAATCTTGATTTCTTCCTCGTCCATGTAATTGTTGTCCCTATACATCTGGCTGAACGATTCAGCGGACTGCTGCTTATCCACAATCCTGGTTTTATATTTCTTCAACTGCCTTTCGATGATTTCCTCCACCAGATCAATGGAGACATACATATCATTGCTGACCTGCTCGGAACGAATGATGTTTCCCTTAACGGGAATGGTCACTTCAATCTTCTGCCGCTCCTTTTCCACGCTGAGCGTGACGTGAATCTCCGTGTCGGGGTTAAAATACTTTTCCAGTTTTCCAATCTTTTCTTCCACTGCTGCCCTTAATCCAGGCGTAACGTCAATGTTTCTTCCAACAATAACGAATTTCATACCAATCACCCCTTCGGTTAATATTGTATAGTCATTATACCATGTTTGCCTGTCTTCTTGCAACAATTTCAAAAATTATTTACCGGTTTTTGACATTAACTCTGTCAACACATTTTTACAATTTTTTTCATAAAAATACATTTTTATTACATCTTCACAAAACAAACGTTCCCATACTAAGTGTTATTTAATTCCAAAAAATAGCGGCGAAACCTGTGGATAATGTGTATAAGTCCGTGTATAAATTACTTTTATCGGATTTTGGGGTCATAAAAATGTGGATAAAGCAAATCGTAATATAGTCTCAAATATATTTGTTTTTACGTTTATGCGGAAATTTTTGGTGAAATTGTACAAACGGGAAAAGTCAATCGTACTTTCGTCTTAACATAATAGTTTGACAACTTCACCCGTTTCCTGTCATTCCTTCAAACCCTTCACAGGTCAGGCAGTTTCCCACATTCCATGCCGCATTTGAATCTCCATTCCGGAGCGTCACAAATTCTCAAGCGAACAAAGTTCGTTTTGTGATACAAGCAGCAAGTCAGTGTGATTTTTCACACTACGCTTACAGATATGGCCCCATGGATGGTAAAAGAGAAGTCCGGCATGGCCGTTTTTTACGGCCATGCCGGACTTCTCAAAAATCATACCGTTTCTGACTGCGCCGCCCTGAGGGTGCGGCTCCAACGCAGCGGGGATTCAGAGCATCCCGCGGCTTAGAAAATTCTGCGTATGGCAAGGATCTTTCTGTATGTTGCGTTCGATACAATAATACCTGTTTTCTTATTCGAGGCATGTACAATCTGGCCGTTGCCGATATAAAGCGCCACATGTCCGGAATAGCAGATCAAGTCGCCGGGCTGAGCATTTTCGATGCCATCCACCGCATAGCCCTGAGAGCGATCCGCCGAAGAAGAATGAGGCAGGCTCACTCCAAAATTGGCATACACGCTCATGACAAAGCCGGAACAGTCGGCGCCCTTTGTCAGACTGGTGCCTCCGTACACATAGGGATTGCCTACAAATTGCAGGGCGTACTGCGCAACTGCCACTCCCTCCTCGCTGCCCTCTCCCACCGAGTAGGAGGCAGGCGTCGATGCCGGAGTTTCCGTATTGCTGCTGGGATTATTGCTCTTGGCGGCTGCGGCCGCTGCGCGTCTGGCCTTCTCCCGTTCTTCCTTTTCCTTCGCCAGCCGTGCTTCCTCTTCTTCCCTGGACTCCGCATGGACAAACTCCGTGTGAAGATCCGTGTAATCCGTTGAAATCCAGCCGGTTCCTTCTTCCACGTCCACCTTGACCCAGCCTTCCACTTCCTCCAGAACAAGTAGTTCGTCGCCTTCGGGAACCATGCTGATAATGGATGCCTCGGTACTGGGCTCCTTGCGCACAAACAAAGTCTGCGTGGTCACAGTGGCAAACCTTTTGCCTACCTGTCTGGCAATCTCCACCGCCGCGTCGCCGGTGACACAGTATTCGCCCTTCACATAGCCGGTCACCTTGCCGGAATGGATCTGGTACCAGCCGTTTTCCTCGGAAAGATACGTCCCAACGGAATCGTCATAGAGCTTTCCCACAATTTCCCCTTCTTCACTGGGAATGCTCCTGACATTGACATAATGATTCACCTGAGCGATGACCAGGTTCCGAAAGATGTCCTCCTCCGTTAGCTGTTCCTCGGATGCCGTTTCTTCCACGCCTGCGCTTTCTTCCGTGTTGATCCATTCCAGAATGGATTCCACAGGAATGGTAGTGTTGGTGGATATATTTTCAAGACTGTTCCCCAGAGAAAGGGCAAGGCTTACGCCGCCGCCCAGAAGAACAGAACTGTCATCATTTCCCGCCGCCTGAGCGTTCAGCCCCGTACAGCAAAAAAACATAGCCGCTGCCAGAATACCCGCCGCAGTCCTTGTCACTTGGTGAATCATCGATGCTCCTTTCCGTCCGTCAAAACTTCTTTCCGTATCTTTGCATTGTCTCTCGACCCGTTAATTTATTACGAAATTGTTACGCCTGTTAATAAATATAACATCCTTTTCCTCATTTGTCAACATTAGGATTTTTTTATCAAATATCCGGGAACCTCTGAAATCACTGGCTTTTTTCATTGGTGCAAAAAAAGAATCGTTACAAAAACGATTCTTTTCTTTTGAAAATATTTCATTGTCTTAAAAATAAATTCAGATTTTTCCCGCCATGTTGATCCCACCCGGTTTCTTGAAACGGCCCTATTGCAGTTTCTTTAAGCGGCCCTATTGCGGTTTCTTCGAGCGGCCCTATTGCGGTTTCTTTTCACGGCAAAACTCGCTTGCAGCCATAGCCGCGTTTGCACCGTCCGCCACGGCGGTGACAATCTGACGGAGAGGTTTTTTACGCACGTCCCCGGCCGCGTACAAACCGGGCAGCCGGGTAGCGCAGTCCTCTCCCGCCAGCACATAGCCTCCCTCGTCGCAGGCCGTAAGATTTCTGACCAGTTCCGTCCCCGGACGGATCCCCACCGCAATAAACACCCCCGCCACGGGAAGTTCCCGGGATTCGCCCGATTTGACGTCCTTTATCCTAAGAGCGTTCACGGCGTCCTCTCCCAAAATTTCCTCCACCACATGGCTGTACAGGATTTCCACGTTGTCCATGGCCCGGATTTCATCCTGTAACGCCTTTGTTCCTCTCAGCTCGTCCCGCCGATGGATCAGATAAACCTTCTCACAGGTTCTCGCCAGATAGATGGCGTCCTCCAGGGCCGCGTCCCCTCCCCCTACCACAGCTACGGTCTTTCCCCGGAAAAAAGCGCCGTCGCAGGTAGCGCAGTAGGATACGCCCATTCCGGATAATTCTTCCTCGCCCGGCACGTCCAGATGGGCGTGAACCGCTCCTGTGGCAAGGATCACGGCTTTCGCCTCCAGCTCCCGCTCCTGCGTACGGACAATCTTAACGCCGTCTCGGTCTTCGATGGCCAGGGCTTCCTCCTCCATAAATTCCGTTCCCAGACTGTCCGCATGCTGCCGAAACTGCACTCCCATGTCATAGCCATTGATGCCCGGCATTCCCAGGTAATTATCCACCTCATAGGTATTCAACACCTGGCCGCCGCTCATGGGATTTTTTTCCAGCACCACAAGATTCAGACCGGCTCTCTTTCCGTATACGGCGGCGGAAAGGCCCGCAGGTCCCGAACCGATAATGATTACATCATACATAAACGTCCTCATTTCCGCAGATGCCTCAGACATCCGCTGTTTCTGATTTACTGTGTCTTTTTGTTTTGCTCCGCCCGGGCGGAAAACGGCGCCCCTGACTCGGGCGGAAAACGGCGCCCCGGGGTAGAAAATCAAATCCCGGTGTGGTATACTGATAACGATATTTCACGCTGCACAGGCAGCGGACACCCCGGCGGACCGATCGGCAGGCCGAAACCGCCGGATCCTATGATAACAGAAAGGAAGGTTCCGATCATGAATCATCCTCCTTTGCAAACCGCGCTGATTACCGGCGCTTCCCGCGGGATCGGCCGCGCTGCGGCGCAGGCTTTTGCCGCCGCGGGATACGGTCTGATCCTCACCTGTCATCAATCCCTGACGGAGCTGGATGCGCTGGCCGAAAGTCTCCGGGAGCGCTACGCCGTTCCCTGTCTGGCAGTCCCGGCGGATATGGGCGAGCTTTCGGATGTGGAAAAGCTGTTTGACCGGATCCATGATCTGGATGTGCTGGTCAATAACGCCGGCATCGCGCATATAGGCCTTCTCACAGACACCACCCCCGCCCAATGGCGGCGGATCATGGCGGTAAATCTGGATGCCTGTTTTTACACCTGCAGATTGGCCATCCCGCTGATGTTAAAAAAACACAGGGGCAGAATCATCAATGTTTCCTCCGTCTGGGGAAACCAGGGAGCTTCCATGGAGGTTGCCTATTCCGCCTCCAAGGGCGGCGTCAACGCCTTTACCAAAGCTCTCGCAAAAGAACTGGCTCCCAGCAATATTCAGGTGAACGCCGTCGCATGCGGCGTTATCGATACTTCCATGAATCAATGCCTGTCCCCTCAGGATCTGGAACATCTGAAGGAAGAAATTCCCGCCGACCGTCTGGGCGCTCCGGAGGAAGCCGCGCAACTGATTCTCCAGATAGCCCAGGCCCCCGGTTACATGACCGGCCAAATCATCACTCTGGACGGCGGCTGGTACTGAAACCGCCGTCCACGCCTGCGGCTGGCCGCCGTCAATTTTGAATGCAGATCTGCTGTCCCGCGGCCAGCGGATAAGAAACCACGCTCTGCGCGTCCAGATTTTCCCGATTCATGTCCACGCCGAAAATTCGGCGGTTCCCATAAGTCACATAATAATAAATTCCCCGATCCATATTGCAGCAGCTACTGTACAGGGTGTACTCATACTGACCGTTTTCCACACGCACACATCCCTTCTGCATGGAAACGGCGTCCAGGATATGGAAAAACTGCCCTACGCTTTCTTCTTCGGATTCCCCGGCTGCGGAATTCAGTTTCGTAAACACCGCTTTCACAAAACGGGAAGACGAGGACGCGTCTCCCGGCATCCCCATGGCTCCCATGCCACGGCTGTACAGGGGAAGCTGCAAAGACTGGCTGAACCGATTTTCCGGCTGATCCGGAGAAAGGTTGCGATAATTGTTCAAGGTAAACAGTTGAATGTCAAAGGGCGGATTGTTTGTGAGGACTCCCACCGGGTTCTCATACACCTTCAGACCCTCTTTCACGGATTCCACCGTCAAAGAGCCCTGTCTGTCGGAAATGATCCAGTGTAACGGCGTCAGGGGAAACCTGGGGCTGAAGGGAATCTGCACCAGATTCAGCTTTTCCAGCAGTGCGCGGGCCTGGGTCAGATCCGCGCATTGTCCCAGAATCCACGGAATCAGTTCAAAAGGCGTCACATTGTCCTTCTCATCCGCCGCCGGCTTGTAATCCGCGTTTCCGGGGAAATTCAGCCCCGCCATGGCAAGTCCCTTTTCGTTGACCGCGTCATAATAGAGAGGATACCCATCCTCCACCGTAGCCATTCCGATCATGGCGTAATGCTGCTCCAGCATTCCCGCCGCCCGAAAGGAAAACGGATATTTCCGGGGCGTCACCGTCACGGTTTCCCGGTAGGACATTTCCAGATCCAGATTACGGCCGAAATAATGGTCTTTTGTTGCATAGGTTACTGCTGTACACATACGCTGCCTCCTCTATGAATTTTTTCTCCATGAATTCTTTCTCTATGAATTCTTTCCCTCTGAATTCTTTTCTCTACGAATTCTTTCCCTCTGAATTCTTTTCTCTACGAATTCTTTCCTTCTGAATTCTTTTCTCTATGAATTTTTTCTCCATTTCTAGTTTTTATGTTTCATCGATTTTTTATGAGGAAGTTTTTCCCCTTTTTTTCTCACCAGCATTCCCACGGCCAGAGCCGCAGCCAGCAGATGAAACAAACCCAGCTCCGCGGCAAGGCGGATCCCGCCATCCTGAAAAAGCGATTCCGGGAACAGATGGATCAGCATGTCCGTAGCCGGATTTAAAATCCACAGACCGTTGCGGAAAAACAGGCGATGAAAAGCGCGGATAAAACCAACCGGATCCGCCATCAGCCAGATGCCGATCCCGCCGGCAGTTAAAAGCACCACCGCCAGAGAGAGCAGATAGGCCCTGCACAGGGTGCGTCCTCTCCCTTTTTTGACCAGGTAACAAACAACTGCCGCGGTCAGGGGGCAAATCAACGCGCAGACCATCCTTCCCCGGGATACCTTGTCGGCAATATCCGCAAGATGCTGAAGATCCCTGTCCCGAAAGAAAGGTACGGACTTTCCGTCCACAGTCACCTCCGTCTGCAGCTCCCCATCCGGTTTCCTGATCCATGCCATCATCTCATCCACAACCCGCCCCAGTTCTTCTTTGCTGACCCCAAGCTCTTGATCCGCGCCGTTTTGAAAGCACTCCCGTTTCAGGAAATCTCCCTGAAGAAAGCACAGATAAAAAGACAGCATAACTGCGGCCCCGTGGAATAACACCACGGCGGCCGCAGCCAGAAATCTATATCCGGTTTTACAGAAATGCCCGCTGCTCATCCCGGAGCCGGTTAGCTGAACATATTCAGCAGAGAACCCAGGCTGTCCAGATTTTCTCTCAAGCTTTTCGGCAGATACAAATTAGCAAACAGGCTGAACAGAACAACGGCGATGATCAGGAATATGACCACAACCAGGAACACGATCCACATGGCCTTGTTATCCTTCATTCCTTCAATTCCCTGAATGGACTCCAGCAGAAAAGTCAGTGCCAGGATCGTGGAACCAAGGAACAAAACCAGCCCAAGACCGGGATTGATCAGCCAGAAAATCCAGGAAACCACAATCAAAGGCGCAACCGCTATGGAGCGAACCGCAGACAGCGCCACCAGTTGCCGCCACAGAACCTTGACCTTTGTAATCATGGCCGCCAGGCAGAAACAAGCTGCGAGAAGGGCCGAACCCGCCAGAGAAAGCACCAGAGTCAGGACAAACGCCTTGAACCAGGAAAAGCGGTATGCTTCAAACCATGTGCCCTTTAATACGCCGTTGATGGAGCCGACCACAAACAGGCTGAAGATGGCAGAAAGGAACGCCTGTATCACGATCATGGTAAAAGACACGGAAAGTTTTGCGCCTGCCACAAATTCCCTGCCCTTGGTGGCGGGTTTCGTAAAGACTCCCACAAAATCTTTGCCAATCTGTTTGAAGACTCCCAGGATTTTTTCCGTATCCAGAGCCGGTACTGCGCCGTCCGCCGCCTGAGAGACCGCAGCCGCCGCAGACTGAGGCTGCGCGCCCTGCTGAGACTGTACCCCCGGCTGAGGCTGTACTCCCGGCTGAGGCTGCACTCCCGGTTGAGGCTGTGCGCCCGGCTGAGGCTGTACCCCCGGTTGAGGCTGTACTCCCATATAAGGAGGCGGCTGGAGCTGTCCTGCCGCTACGGCAGCCGCCACAGCTTCAGGACAGTTGCAAACCTGTCCTTCCTGTAATTCCCTGCCACAATACTTGCAAAATGCCATCGTTTTTTCTCCTTTTCTATCATTGATCTGTGTTGCTGTTACCCTTTTACTGACCGTCCTGCGAAACCGCATCCTCAAATTTTGCGCCGCACTTTTCGCAGAACCTTGATCCCGCTACCCTGGGAGTCCCACACTTTTCACAAAACATCGCCGCTTTCGGAGCCGCAGGAGCCGTGCCGGATGCCTCAGGAACTGTGCCAGGCGCCGCAGGGGCCGTTCCAGGTGCCGCAGGGGCCGCCTTCGCCCCGCCCGCTTTTTTGAACATCTTTCCAAATACCTGTAATTTCACCAGCAGGATCACCACGCTGACAATTCCCACAACGATCAGGATCCAGAAAAGAAGACCCCACAGGTTCAGCTTTGTGCCCGCATAGTCGATATCAATTTCTTTTCCGTAAAATACCGCGCTCAGCTTGTTCCCATCCATCTGCGCGGAATCCACGGAACAATAAGACATCTGGGAGAACAATCCCATTTTCGCCGTATAGGAAATTTTGAAATCGTCCGTGGTATTGGAAAGCAGATTCCCGAACCGCACTTTCTCGGAAAAAGCGTCCGCCCGTTTTACTTTGGCAAACCCTCTGTCCACGCCGTAAAAAATCTGGTCGGCAGATCCGAAAATCGTCTCGGAGCTTTGACTGAGTTCCTCCGCCTTGCCCTTCTGCACCACCGTCAGAGAGTAGACGCCGTCTTTATCGGTTTCCCCGCTGACGGTTACCTTTGCATGGTCGGATTCCTCCTTGGTTTCCGTTTCTTCGCCGGGGTCGGAAACGTCCTCGCTCCCGGTTTCCCCGGAATTCGTCTCGTCGGAATCGGTTTCCGGCTCCGAACTGTCTTCTCCGGTTTCCTGATCTTCCTCAATGCCGGCTCTCGCCTGCATTCTCTCCAAAATGGCCGCCTGTTCCTCCTCGCTGGGAACAGCGTCCAGCACAAAGCTGCTGGTGCGTTTCCACCCGGAGCCGAATGCGGTGCGTTCCGTTTCCACCTTCAGCTCCCTGACGCCGTACGCCTTCTGCACCAACACGGAAAACGTCACCGGGCCGTTGTTTCGGGACTGCGTCCCCTCTCTCAGAACCTTGTAGCCGGAAAAATCCTGGGAATCATACCCGGCATTCCCTCCGTTTACACCATCATCGGACCAGTACGCCGTATAGGAGTCCGCCGTCTTCACCTGATAAGAATAGGGCAGGGCTCTGTCCGACAGATAGCCGTCCAGGTTGATGCTTTCGGAAAGGGAATTCGCAAACGTAAACGGAGAATAGCTTTCCGACACGTCAGCCCCGTTGACGGTAACATCTTCCGTGTCAAATACCGCGCGGTCGAATTCCGCTAACTGCTGGGCCGTCAGATTTTCAGCGGAAACGGTGAACACCGTCAGTCCGCCGTCTTCTCCCCATTCGGCCTTCGCTCCGGCGGGAACCACGCCGTTTAAGTACGCCTGAATTTCCTCGCTTTTCTGATTCATGGACGCGCCGGGAATCCTCACAACCACCTTACGGTTATAGCTGCCGTCCTCGTTGATCTGTGTCAGAATATGTATCGCGTCCAGAGACACATAAGACATTTGGTTCAGATTAATATAATTGCCGGTGGTATAGCTTTGATCCTGATAGGTCACGTCTGTGGAACCAGCGTTAAAGATATACCCGGCGTTGGAAGCATCCACAAACTGATTGTTGACCAGCAAATCCTTCATCCAGTTTAACAGATCCAGGCTGGTGAAACTTTCCTCCACGCTGATGCCGCTTGCCCAGATCGAATCGGGGACGGATATGTTAATCTGCGGATCGCTTCCCAGAATGGCGGCAACCTTTGCCCTGTAATCGTCCAGGGAAGAAAATTCCAGCGACACGCAATAGCGCATGTTCCCGTCCGCATCGCTGTAACTCCACGTCAATTCCGGGGGGCACTGGGTTTCCAGCAGCGCGTTAATGTTCTCAACGGTGCCGTTAAAGTTCTGCTCAAATACCTTCTGGTCAATGGTCACCGTCATCTGCCTCACACCGGACAGATCGCTGTTCAAAACCAACGTGGTATCCACGCTGGAGCCCGCGCTGCAGCCGGCCAGCACAAGCATCAAAAACACCGCCGCCAAAAATACCGGAAGTCTGTTTTGCAGTCTGCTTACTGTATCCTTTTTCATCTTGTTTCTTTTTCCCTCCTCAGCGGTATCTTTGTTAGAAATCGCTCAGATAAAGCTTTCCGTTTACCTCTGTCAGTTCCATATGTTCCACATCCAGATCCACGCACTGGCCGTCCCGGTACTCCAGCGCCGCCACGACCACGGTCATGTTCCCGTCCTCGTCCTCCACCGGCTGAGAATAAATCAGGGTAACCTTCCCCATGTCACCCGTCATATCTTCCAAACCGGCTCCCAACGCCGCCATACCGGTCAACAGGGCCTGCTGCTCCGGCGGAAAACAGGAGATCAAAATTTTCTGACTTCCCTTGTTCACGCCCTTTTCCCATTTTTCCAGCACGGACACCTTCGGCTGGGAGACGCTTGAAACCACGCCCACGCAAATCGCCAGCAGAAAGCTGATGCATGCAATGTAGAAAAAGGGTTGTTTCCATATTTTTTTCATCCTTTTTCGCTGCCTTACGACAGCCCCTCCTTTTAAAGAATACACGAACAGATACACCGTTTCCCGCTGGGTTTCCAGACAGCGGCATACCCTTTTTAACTATACACAAAGCGACCGTTTCTGTCAATTTATTTCTGCCCGTTTCGCTCCGCCGCTGCGGCGGTTTTTTGCTCCGCTTCCTCTACGCTCTCATAGCCGTACATCCGGAGGCTGTTTGTCATAATATCCTGCGCCGGATTTTTCCCTTCTCTGGCGTATTGCACAATATATCTGCCGTAAAGCTCCAGCATTTTATCGGAATAGGTTCCCAGTTCGCCCCTCAAATACGTCTCATAGGAGGTATTGAACGGATTATCTTCATAACTGTGGATGCTTCTGGCATTTTCCGCCAGCGCCGGATATTGGGCCGCAAATTCTTCCATCCATCCCACCTGCATGGCGCAGATCTGCTGAATGATCCTCTTTTTCTCGTCGGTCAACTGAGGAAAATGCCCTTTGATCTGCTCATAACGGCCCGGCGCCGTGCTTTCCATCATCCGGCCGTACTTTTCCTCAATCAGATTATGCCCTCTTTCATATTCTCTGCGGAAATCATATAGATACTGCATCAGCATGGTCTGATTCCAGGTCAGGTACTGGCTCTTTCGCATGATGGAAAAAGTCGCCCAGTCATCCTGGCAGCTAGCCCGGCCGCCCTCGTTCCTCACCTTGTCAAAAGCCTCAAATTCCGCCCTTGCAATTTCTTCCGCCAGTTCTTCACGGCTTTTCCCCGCCAGGGACGCCTTGTAAATCAGTTCCTGACTGTGAGCGTCCAGGTAAGGATCGATATCGCTGATCAAATCCAGCCCGTACAGCTCCATGGCCAAAAAGGAGCCCAAACGTTCCACAGCGTCCTGCCCCTGGCCGTCGTCTTTACGGATCTGCTCCAGCAGGTCGAAAACCTTTTCTCCCCGCTCCCCTTCCCGTATACTGCGGACAAGCCATTTGTCATGGGGCGGATATTTCCCTTCCGCATAATGAACCAGCCGCAGAGCGGATCTGACGCCGTCCCAGAGAACCATCTGCCCGGTGAGCGGATCCTTTCTGGACAACATTCTGGGGTAATTATACTGAGCGGCCTGTGCAAAGCCCGCCGCAGCCTCCGCCAGCTTTAAATACCGGACGGAAAGGGGATAGCCCTCTTGCAGTTTCCTGCGGAAATCGGAGAAAATCCCTTCCACATCCCGGAATACCTGTCCATTTACCGCGGCGGCAAGCCCGTAATCGGACGCCTGGGCCCAGTCGATCCGCTCGTACCGATCCGCGCCTGTCAGGGATCGGTAGAAATCCCCGATGCGCCAAACGCCCCTTCTGCCCCGGCCGTTTACTTCCGCCGCCCGCCGAAATCCCCGAAATTCCCTGGGGAGCTGCTCATATGCCTTCTCCAGCTCGGGGCCGATCTGTTCATAAGTTTCATCCGTCACCCACAGGCAAAATCCCGGCCCCCAGTCATGATCCCGGGAGATTTCATCATCATAGCCGAAACAGTCGGATCCCCTGCCTACCAGTCCCACGGCGATTCTGTCCTGATAATCCGGAAACCGTTCCCGGATCATCGGTTTCCCGAAGGTTTCATAATATTCCCGGCACAAAGAAAGCCCCACCCCGGATTCTCCGGCTGCCGCAGCCGTCTCGCCCGCCGCCTCCAAAGCCTTCCGACAGGCATCCGCATGTTCCTTCAGTCTGTCAAATCCCTGATTGTGCCCGATATACTGCTCCACAATATGCTCCGCCTGGGTGTAATATTCCAGCGCTGTCCTGTATTCCTTCCTCTGGTAATGGTACGCGCCCAAAGACGCCAGCGCGGCGGCATAGTGACTGTCCTTCACCCCCTGCTTTTCAAAAAGCTCCACGGCTTTCGCCGCATACCCCAGCGCCGTTTCCGGCTCTCCCAGCCGCAGACAGGTGGCCGCCAGATTCGCGCAGGTAACCGCCGTTTCGTAAGCGGCGTCCTGCCCTTGGGAAATCTCCAGCGCCTTCCTCTGGCAGTCCTTCGCCTTGCCGAATTCGCCGGTTTCCTGATAGAGAAGGCTCATATTATTGTACAGCCCCGCGGTAAACAGATTTTCTTCCTGAAACAGATCCCGGTACAGCGTCTGCACCTTTTGAAAATACTGAAAGGATTCCTCATAGCGGCCGGCGGCGCGACAGGCGTTGGCCACATTTAAAAGGGTGGTGGCATAGGGCAACGTGCCCTCCAGCCCCATCCGCTCCGCCAGCGACACCGCCTGAGCCCCGATTTTTTCCGTCTCCGCCGTCCTGCCTTTCTCCCGGTAATAGCCCAACAGCTCGTTTAACAGTTGAAGCAGACTGGCGTCATCCTGCTCTTTGACTGCCTGAGAGGCGCTTTCCAGCAAAAGCTGTTCCGCCTTCTCCCCCTCCTTCTGCTCCAAAAAGGCGTCCGCCTCTTTCAGAATCTTTTCAATATTCATAGCCCCTCCCCATTATGCCTGTCTCCCGGATTCGCGCAGGAACAAAAGGCTCTCCCGGATTTTTTGCAGCCCGTTGACTTCCAGCAGCATACTGATGTGGCCGAGCCGGTTTCGATCCATCTGCTCAAAAATGGGATTCCAGGGAATCCGCCCTTTTCCCAGAGCCAGGTGATCATCTGTCCGCAAACGGTTATCGTTGAGATGAAAATGCCGGATGCAGGGCGACAGTTTTTCCAGCCATTCCTCCGCATTTCCTCCCGCGAGGACCATGTGAGCCACATCCAGGCAAATGCCAAACCGATCCGGCATCCCTACGTTTTGCCAAAGCTCCCAAAGCTGATCCGGAGAATTTTCCAGTACGTTTTCACAGGCGATCATCATCCCGCCGGCCTGGCGGATCAGTTCCTTCATGGTTTCCGTCATGGTCTCCAGCCAGTTTCGGTAATAATCCCCCGATGACAAATATCTGGGATCAAGCCCTCCGTGAAACACCACGCCCCTGCACCCCAGTTCCTGCGCAATTTCCACCGACTGCTGCATCCGGTACAGGCTGTGCCTGCGGATACCGCCGTCCATGCTGAAGGGCACCAGATCGAAAAAAGCGCCGTGGAGCGTATCGATCCCTTCCGGCCTTGCAAGGCTTTGATACAGGTGAATCCGCTCCCGCAGGGCCTCCTTCCGATCCAAAAGGGCCGGATGAAAAAAGTCATTATATTCAAACCCCAGGGAATCCCTTTGGGACAATTCCACATACTGTTCCAGCTCCCCGACGTCCGGGATTATCTCTATCATAGCAACCTCTCGTTCTGCACTTCATCCTTGGATCAAACGGATCTGTCCGTGATTTTCCTCCAGAGCCCCCCGAAATAAGCCCAGAACCTCGGGGTCTATCTTGCCCTCGCCGGCCATATTCTCCAGCACGTCCAGGGCTTTTTCGGTTTCCATGGATTTCTTGTAGGGTCTGTCCGAGCTGGTAAGGGCTTCAAAAATATCCACCACCGCCAGGATCCTTGCCTCAAAGGGGATTTCATCCCCCTTCAGGCCCTTGGGGTAACCGCTGCCGTCCAAAAGCTCATGATGCGCCCCCGCCCACTGGATAATGTGGGGGTAGCGCTTGTCAAAGTTCATTTTTTGAAGATATTTTACGGTATATTCCACATGGGAGCGGATCACCTCCCGCTCCGCCCCGGTCAGGTTGCCCTGGGGAATCGTCAGGCATTCCAGTTCTTCCAACGTCAGGAAAGGAATCTTGTGACCGCTTGCGTTGGTGTAGGTGCATGCTCCCAGTTCCTTTACCCAGGCGATCTCCTGCTGCGACAAACGGTTTTTCCGGTTGATCTCCTGAACCCGTTTCTCTCCCTCCACCAGACGGTTTTTCATCTCGATCCACTTGTTCTGGGTGATGCGTCCCTCCAGATAGTCTATGTGGTACAGGGCCGTCAGATGTCCAAATCGCTCCCTGATCAGATCCATGCCCGCGCCCAGGCGGCTGTCCTTATCAATGACCTCGTTGGGGATCACCAGCTTGCCAATGTCATGCATCAGCGCCGCCATCAGAATTTCATCGCGGTTTTCCCGGTTAAAACAGCGGGAGGTGCGGCCCTGTTCATGGAGCCGGTTGATGTAGTCCACCAGCATTTTCACATACAGATGCACATTGCGGGAATGATAGTAATTATAAGGGATACGGGCGTCTATGGCGTCGGTGAACACCTGGGTAATGGACAGCATCAGTTTCTCGTTTTCCTGCACAAACCGCATGTTGGACACCGCCACGGCCGCCTGGGAGCCCAGTGACTGCACTACCTTTTCGCTTTCCTCCGGAAAGGGAACCACCTCGCCCTTTTCGTTCAGGGCATTGATTAACTGCACCACGCCGATCAGTTGATCCTCATGGTTCACCAGCGGAAATACCAGAATGGACTTGGTCCGGTAACCCGTCATCTTATCGTATTCTCTCGGCCCGCTGAAATCAAATTCCTCACAGTCGTAGGCGTCCTTGATATTCAACAGTCTGCGCTGAATGGCCGCACAGGCGCACACGTTCTTTGGGTTCATGGGGACGGGAGGAAACTGTTCTCCGCTTTTCCCGTTACGGTTGATGCCCAGGGACTGATTTTTCATAATGCAGAAGGTCAGTCTCTCGTCTTCATACAGATACAGAGTGCCTCCGTCGCATCCCGTCAGTTCCATTGCGCAGTCGATAATCTTGGACAGCAGCCGGTCAAAATCATGCTCCGCCGTCAGTTGTATTCCCGTTTCCAGTATTTTATCCGCCAGTTGCCTTTCCATACCCATTCCTTTCCCTTTGACCATCCAGGCAATTTTTAAAATGTCACTGCATAAACCGCAACCTTATCCTGCCTGCCCTTCAAAGCCTGCTCCCCAATATATTCCGCCGTAAAACGATCCTGAACCCGCCGGTAAAGCCGGCCGCTGATCAGCACCTGTCCGGGGCCGGCAAGGCTTTCCAGCCGCTGCGCCACGTTGACCGTATCGCCGATGGCCGTATAGTCCATCCGGAAGTCGCAGCCGATGTTTCCCACCACGGCCCGGCCCTGATGAATGCCGACGCCGCAGGTAATCCTTTTCCCAAAATCCCGCTCCAGTTCCCCGTTCAGTTCCTCTATGGATTGAACGATCTCGATCCCCGTGCGCACCGCTTTTTCCTCGTAGGCTTCCACGTCCAGAGGCGCATTATACACAGCCATCACCGCGTCGCCGATAAATTTATCCAGCGTACCCCCGTTCCGGAAAATAACCTCCGTCACCTTTCCAAGATATCGGTCCAGAATTCCCACTACCTGATCCGGTGGAAGTCCTTCGGACATCGAGGTAAACCCTCTGATATCCACAAACAGCACCGCCACCTGGCAGTCCCGCCCTCCCAGTTCGATCTGGTAATTGCCGCTCCGGCTTAATTCGTCCACCACCTGGGGCGCCATATAGGTCCGAAACATCTGAAGAATTTTATATTTGCGGAACCGTTCCGACGCATATCCAAAAGAAAGCCTCGCCAGAAAGACCACGGCCACCGCCACGGAAACCGTCAAAAACCTCCAGTACAGGCCGTTTCCGTAGAGAATCCGGGCTCCCAAGGGAATCGCCGCTTCCAGAGCAAGCGCACCCGTCAGATAGACGGCCAGTCTTCCGCTGCAAGCGGCCCATGTGTAGCCCCCGGCAATCACGGCCGCAAGCAAAACGCAGATCCAGCGGGGCAGTTCCGTGTAAGTGCGTCCGTCCAACAGGGCGTTCACCTGATTTGCCTGTACCTCCACTCCGTTCATGACCGTATTTCTGGCCGCCGGCACCATATATTGATCCATCATGCCGGAGGAATACGCGCCTACCAGCACAATACTGTCCTGAAACACTCTGGGATCGCAGCGGCCCGCCGCCACGTCCGCAAAGGAATACAACTCATACATGCCCGGTTCCGCCGTATAGTCAAAGCCGTAAATCCCGTTCTCGTCCGTCTTGGGAAAAACCGCCGGTTCCCCCCGGCTTTCCTGAAAGCTTTCATACACGGTCCAGGCAAAGCTGTACTCCGCTCCGCCCTCATAAGCGGCGGTCAGCAGAGAACGCCGCACATAGTTATCACTGTCCTGCACGGTATTGGTAAAGCCGTGCTTTGTCACCCTGCAAAGCTCCTCGTAAGGTAACTGCACCTGCTCCACATACATGGGATTCATCCGATAGACGCCATCCTCCGCGATTTCCAGCCGGGAGCCGAAATCCAGATAGGATGCCGCCACCACGTTCTCAAATCGGGCGGCTGCCTGAGCAAACGCCTGATCTCCCTGGGGATCCCTGTCTCCGAAATAATTAATGTCAAACGCGATCACCGCCGGGGCATACTCCGGATCCAAGGCGTTCAACAGATCCGCGGACTGCTGCCTGGTCCAGCCGGAAAAAGGCCCAAGCTCCTGCAAGGAACGCTCGTCGATGCCGATCAACTTAATGCGGTTATCCACCGGCTTTTTTTGAAGGAACAGGCCATCCGTCAGAAAATATGCCAGGCTGCGAAAGGGCAGGAAAAGCGTCAATAATACCGCCCCCAATGCTGCCGCCAAAGACAGCACCGCCCGTTTCCCTGTTGTTCCATGCTGGTTTCTATGCTGCGGCCCTTTCATGTTCCCCCCGTACTATCTTATGTCCCATGGTTCTTCAGATATCATCCTGCGGCCCTTTTCCCGGAACCGCATAGAGAAGATAGGTTCTGCCCGCCTCAACGGTGATCTCAGAGTATGACTGTCCTTCCTTTGTCTTCCATTCCACGGAATGGCCCTGCTCCTTGGCGTTCCTGATCTCCTCCGGCAAAATCATTCCCTGGCCGAAGGTATGGGACGGCTCCGGAATGCTTTCCCCTTCCCGCACATAAGCGTACTCAATCAGGTCCAAGGCGTCCCCGTCCTCCCCGGTTACAAAAAGGATCAGCGCGGCGTCATCGGCCTGGTTTTCCGATACCCTGCTTGCCCGAAGGGAAGTAACCCCGGACACGGTCTGCGTCTGTGTGCCCCAAAACGCCCTGCTGCCTTGATGTTCCAGCTCCCAGGCCATCAGCCTGCTGCCCGGCACCATAGGCCTTGTGTAACCCGTATAGGATTCTCCGGGCACAGGGCATTCGTATAGGCTGCTGCCCTGCTTTGCACAGAAACAGCGGTAGTAACCAGCCTCCCGGTCCCGCAGAATCACAGGATCATAAGAATGCCCTTCCCCGTCCTTCCAGACCGGGAACAGGAATACATTCTGTCCGTCCACAGTATCCGTCTCAAAATTCCAGGGACTGCCGTCCTCTCTGTACCATCCCGCAAAGGACAGGTTATCCTGAGCGCCGCTGGCATCGTTGAAAACAGGAGTCCTCGGTTCTGTAAGCAGACTGCCGGAGCTGATCTGCTGGAGAGCATAAACCCCCGGCATTTGATCGTTCAACTGCAGCACGGTATTTCCATTTTCTTTGTGGGAGCCTGTGATTGCAGGCATATAGAAAATTGCCTTCCAAACGGTTCCGCTCTCCGTTTCCACACCGTTTTTCTCAAATTCATCCGGCTCCCACCAGGCTGTGAGAGCGCTCAGCATATCCTGCGGCAGTCCGGGCGAAACCGAGGGCGTAGCAGTGGGCTGTGGCGTCTGTACAGGCTCCTGGGTCTGGGCCGGACTCTGGGTGGGCGCCTGGCTCTGAACGGGTGCCTGGCTCTGTACCGGCGTCTGGCTTTGAACGGGCGCCTGGCTTGGAACGGGCGCCTGGCTTGGAACGGGCGCCTGGCTCTGTACCGGCGTCTGACTTTGAACGGGCGCCTGGCTTTGTACCGGTGCCTGGCTTTGTACGGGTGCCTGGCTCTGAACGGGTGCCTGGCTCTGTACGGGTACCTGACTCTGAGCGGGCGCCTGGCTTTGTACCGGCGTCTGGCTCTGGGCGGGCGCCTGGCTTTGTACCGGCGTCTGGCTCTGAGCGGGTGCCTGGCTCTGGGTCGGCGTCTGGCTCTGAGTCGGCTCCGGGCTCCGGGTCGGTTCCGTCTCAGGAGAAGGCTGCTCTGTCATCTCCGGTACAGGCCGGGAGGAATCCGTCGGCTGGGGCGTGGTTTCTTCTTCCGCCGACGCCTGCAACCGCCCTGCGTTTTGCAACAGTTCTTCCAGATCCGCTTCGCCGCAGTCAAGCTCTCTGCCGCTTTGCAGGATCTGATACAGCCGTCCCAGCATCTGCTCATCCAGCATTTCCGCCGTGATTTCCGCCCTCTCCACTATGTATGCGGGCTCATCTCCCACGGCCATTTTGGCGTATTCGCCACCGCCGTACAAAGAGGGCTCCCCCTCTCCCAGCTCTACCGCCACGGTTCCCTCATAGACCAGCAGCTCCATATCGTCGGCATCCGGATCTTTTCTGGCCTCAAACACGGTTCCACGCACGGACATGGTCGCGTTGGGGGCCACAATCTCATAGGAGGAATCCCGGCTTAAGGGATTCTGAATTTCACTTAACACACTGCCTTCCTCCAGTTGGATCTGCGTCCTGCCGTTGGAAGCGTCTCCTTCGGCAACGACCCGCATGGCTCCGCTTTCGCCAAGCATCACATACTTATCTTCATCCAGTTTCAAAACCACATAAGATCCCTGGTCCGTGGAAATCCGGTCACCGGAAACCAGGTTCATATTGACGGACGCATCCAGACTGCCCGTCCCTTCTCGGTCAATCAAAACGCCGCCGTCCAGCTCTACGATTCTGATCGATCGATAGGAGGATTCGCCGCCCCCCAGGATCAGCGCCGCGACCACCACAATCACCGCCACTGCGGCCACGGCTCCCGCAGCCGCCAGATACAGTTTCTTTTTCCCTTTGTTATCCTTCATGTTCCCTGCTCCATACCGTTCTCTTGCAACAGTTACCAGATACTTCCTTTTCATAATACTCCAGCAGGGTTTTTCTTGTCAATGTGGGATTCGGTTCTTCGGGGGATGGTTGTGTAGGATTCTTCGGAAAATGGTTGAGCAAACACATCACTGCAAAAATACTGATTTGTTTATCAAGCGGCGACTTGTCAAAGGTTTTTAATCAAAAAAGACCATTCTACCGAATTATTTTCAGTAAAATGGTCTTATCCCTACCTCGCTATTTTATTTGCGAATATTAAGCGCTTTTCTTCTCTGCAAGTTCCTTAACTTTCTCCAAAGATAACCCCGAATATTGCGCAATATCTTCAAAAGAAAGTTTGCCACCCTTAATCATCTCAAGAGCATTTTCGATCCTTGTAGCCAACTCGGTCTCGTCCCTCATTTTCTCCATAACCCGGCACATGACTTCCACCCCTTTCTCATCTTCTTTGAAGAACCGCATTTTCGCTGCTAATTGTGAAAAATACATATCGTCTGCTTTGATGCAGGAAAAGTCGTGCATCAGCTTTTCAAGTTGTGTTTTGTTCCCCTGCTTTGCCCCGTTCACATAAACAGTATGCGCACCGTCATGAACCGGAATGTACTCTCCATCAACCAAAATATATCTTTCTATCGAATAAATCACTTTATCTTTTCCGATCACATCCGTTTCAGTGATAAAAATCACATAAGTTTCCGGCAATTCCTCTGGTTTCTGCCCCGGCTCCGTTATCCTCTATTGCATGGACATCAAGCCTCGCGGAGCGCCCATTCAGATTCTTCAACTCGTGCTGTGCATGGACACTTTGCACTTTTAATCCCGGCTTATCCAAAATAATCCGTAAAACAAACTCTGTATCCTCAATATTATCTCTGAAAAAAGCAGACAAAAAATCATCGTCCATCAAGCGGAAACCTCTTAGTCTCTGCAAATCCTGTTCATGCAGAATTACACGCTGTTCTTCTGTCATAAACAAGAATACCACCTCCTTACTGCTCTCAAGAATATTATACAGAGGATATCCCCCTTTTTCAATCAAAATCTGGTAGTTTCAGTTATCCAGATTATTCTTGTCCGCCGCATGCTTGCTTTGTACTACAAAGCATATGACCTTTTTCAGCTTGTGCTCTATGTTCTGCCTGCTATCTTTGGGAAAATGCACCCCCACATGATAAGTCATGCCCCCTATCTTTTTACGGAAAAAGGAAACCTTGTCTGCGCCCTCATCCTCTGGCAAATTATTCTGTCCTATCATAAACTTTCCTCCTGTTTTTTCTTTCCCCGCTGGTCTGCTTTTTCCTGCGGCATGGAAGTATCTACACTGATACCATTATCATATTGCAGACCAAGCAGATCATCCGTGAAACATGGAGAAAGGCTTGCAACTGCTATCAGATTTTCTACATTTGGAACACGTTCCGAACTTTTATCATTTACTATCATGCCGGGTGATACACCGAATCTGGCATCGACTTCCTTTTGAAATAATGGAATGTAATGGATGCACAGTAGAATTGCTTTTCCGAAAAGGGGATTCTAAAAAATGGGATTGCAACAATCAATCCATTTACATTAAAATATGAAAAAGTTTGGGGTAGGGATATCGTTTTTTAGGGAAAAAGACGTTTGAGGGTCAAATTCCTATGAACAAGGCCACAAATACAAAAGCTCCGCGAATGCAAGCATTCGGGAGCTTTGTATCTGTGTCCTTGTTCGCAGATAACTGCTTATCTCTTGGAAAACTGCGGCGCTCTGCGGGCGGCTTTTAAGCCGTACTTCTTTCTCTCCTTCATTCGGGGATCTCTGGTCAGATAACCGGCCTTTTTCAAAACAGGTCTGAAATCCGCGTCCACCTTCAGAAGCGCTCTGGCGATTCCATGTCTGATGGCGCCCGCCTGTCCGGTGTAACCGCCTCCATGGACATTGACCAGCACGTCATACTTCTCCGTGGTATCCGTAACCGCCATAGGCTGGCGGACGATCACCTTCAGAGTCTCCAGTCCGAAATAATCATCCATGTTTCTCTTATTAATGGTAATATCGCCCTTTCCGGGTACCAGATACACCCTGGCGATGGATTTCTTTCTTCTGCCTGTACCGTAGTACTTTTCACTCTTAGCCATGATCTCTGTTCCTCCTATCCTTTAGAATGTCAGTGTCTCAGGTTTCTGAGCCGCATGCTTGTGATCAGGTCCTGCGTAAACGTAAAGTTTACGGTACATCTGTCTTCCTAAAGGCCCTTTTGGCAGCATACCCTTCACCGCCATCTCTATCACCTGCTCGGGTTTCTTTGCCATCTGTTCTCTGAGAGTCGTTTCCTTCATGCCGCCTACATAGTCGGAATGATGGTAATAAACCTTCTGATCCATCTTCTTGCCGGTCACCTTAATCTTCTCGGCGTTGACTACAATCACATAATCGCCTGTATCCATATGAGGAGTGAAGATCGGCTTATTCTTTCCTCTCAACACCTTTGCCACCTCGGATGCGAGACGGCCAAGGGGCATATCAGCAGCGTCTACTACATACCATTTTCTATCGATTGTAGCCGGGCTAGCCATAAATGTTTTCATGATGTTCCCTCCGTATTGCTTGTCTCTGGTGTCCTGACTTCCATAGGTCCTGCAGATGTCCGGCTGCACGGCATACTTCAGACAGAACGGGTTCTTTTATGGTTCAAACGTTTTGCCGGGGCTTTGGCTCAACGTTTAAAAACACTGTCACAGTCATATATTGTACTATAAGCGTTCGTCTGTGTCAACAATTAATTTCTTGAGTTTCCGGGAATTTATAAGTCATTTATGATAATGTCTTAATAAACCACAAGAGAAAATGTCTCAAGTGTGGTAAACTTACCTCTGGAA
>CANRIP010000008.1 GCA_947630715.1 uncultured Acetatifactor sp. | reverse complement strand
AGCTGATCCCCCTGGTTATCCACCTCCAGATACATCAGATCCTGGGAGGACAGCAAAAACAGTTCCTCGCCCTGGTTCAAAAGGGAATTTTCCTCATGTTCCCGTATGGCCCGGATGATGCCGTCATGGGGGGCCACAATCTCCGTGGTTTGGGCGTCGTCGTTCATCTCCTGAAGCAATTCCTCCAACTGGCGGATCCTCTCCTGCCTCTGCTCGATGGCCTTCTGGTTCGACTCCTGATTTTCCTGAACCAGATCCTGGAGCCTCTCCCGCTCCCGCGCAAGCTCCCGCTCCCTGCGCTGGATTTCCACCTGATCCGGCACCACCTTGATCTGGGCCAGCACGTCGCCCTTTTGAACCGCCTGCTGCACCTCCACGTTGGTTTTCACATAATAGCAGACGCCGTACTCCACCGGGTTTTGAATCACGTCCGTGGACGTATAATACAGCCATCCGGTACTCTGGAAGTCGGTATGTAGCTGCCCTCTGACCACCTTCGCCGTGTCCGTTCCCGCGGTGGGCGGCTGTTCCGTCCGGATTTTGTCTCCCTCCTCCACGCCGGAGAGGATCTCCGTGTATACGCCGTCGGTGAATCCCGTGGTCACCTGGGTGTGGACATACTGATCATCCCGGATCACATACACATAGCTGAGATTCCCCTCCTGCTCCAGCGCGCTGTTGGGCACCGTAACCACGTTTTCCCGGGTCTTCTTTTTGAGGATCACCACCACGGGAGTGCCGGGCTTGAGATCGGAGGCGTCCGACGTGATCTGAAGGACGCTGTAAACCGTTCCGCCGTTGCGCTCCTTCGCCTTATTGTATTCCTCGCTGGATTCATAGGGGTGATACTCCACCTCGTAACGCTTGCCGGCGCAGAGGGCGTAAAAGTCCTCCGCCCCATCCACTTCCGATTTGGTGATGTACTGGCAGCGGATTTCCAGCCTGGCAGGATCGCTCACCGCCGCCAGGCCCTGGTTGCTGGGAACCATCTGCCCGCCGTTTAAGGCGCTCACGGCGGAGACATATCCGCTCATGCCGCTGAACAGTTTCCCGTTCTTCGCGTCCTCCTTCAGCCTATCCTCCTGGAGAACCTGATAAGCCCGGTCCAGCTCGTAAAGCTCCGTCTCCTCCTTGAGAGCCTCGTCCAGCTCCATCACCCGCTGAAGCGCTCTGTGATACCGGCTTTCATACACACTGTTCTCGCTCTCCCAGGCCTGGTACTGCTGCGCGTAGGCCGGGTCGGAGACGGGATTTCCTTCCGCGTCCACAGGCTCCTTGGGCTTTCTTTCCTTCATCGTCTCTATGGCCTGGCCGTAGGCCTGGACATCGCTGTTTTGCTTTTCCCACTCCTTGCGGTTTTCCTCCACAAACTCCTGATGGGTCTGATCCATATCCCCGATGGTTTCCTCCAGCGCGTCCAGCCGATCCTGATAACCGCTCAGATCCCCGTGCAAAAGTACGCCGCCCCGCTCCACGGGGTTCCCGGGCAACACGTCGTAACCGGCAAACTGGAACGACCCGCTTAACTGGTATTCCTCCGTATAGGGGCAGATCTGCGCGAAGTACGCGGACGCGTTATACAGGTTCCTTCTGGCCGCGGTCTCATAGGAAAGCGCGGCCCCCACGGGCTCCAAAAGCGCCACGTCCTCCGGCTTGCGGCCCGCCTCCTGTTGTTGTCCGCACCCGCCAAAGGCAAGCATCCCCGCCAGCGCAGCGCAGCAGACCCTTTTGATGGCGGATGACCGCCCTTTCATTTCCTTCCTCATCATTTCAGAATTACCTTTTCCCCTTCTTCGAGCCCGTCCAGGATTTCCACCAGACTGTCTCCGAACAGCCCTGTTTCCACCCATCTCATTTCCCGAACCTCATCCTCGCCCAGCACATACACATAATGCTTTTCCCCGGCGTTTTTCACCGCCGCCGTCGGCACTGCCAGCACGTTCTGACGGCTGTCCGTGACCACCGTGATGATGCCGCTGGTTCCCACTTCCGTGGCCGCCTGCTCCGGGCCTTCGCTGACCTCAAAGATCTGCGTGTCTCCCCACTGATCCATCTTCCAGGGCAGAAGGAGATAATTCCCCGCGCCGTCCCCGAAACTGATGGTCATGGAAACCGGTTCCCCCTCCTTAAAATATCCGGCCAGAGCCGGCGCCTGCGCCTCATACAGACTGACGGAGGTATCCATCACGGTCATGATCACTTCCCCCATCTGGGAGGTGGAGCCCACCAGATTTTCCTTTAGATCGTAAATCACCCCGTCCATGCCGGCATAGACCCGGCTGGAGGCCAGCTCCTGTTTCAGCTCCTCCAGTTCCTTCCGGTCCATCTCTATGGTATCGCTTAAATCTTCCCTGGTGTAACGGTTTCCCTCCTTCAGTTGTTCCACCCGCTGATCCAGCGCCTCTTTTCCCGCGCCCTGTCCGGAGCCGTACAGATAATCCACCCACAGCGAAGAAACGGCGATATCTTCATTGGCGTCCAGATATTCCAGGCGCAGTTGGTTTCTCTGGATGCCGTACTCCAGATCCTCAATCCGCCGCTCCAGCTCCAGGCTGGACAGCTCCGCCAGTAGCTGGCCTTTTTTCACCTTGTCCCCTTCGGCCACATACAGCCGGTCCACACGCCGGCCGCCCATGGGAAACGAAACCTCCTGCTCGTCCATCTGCCGGAACTTGCAGGTGACCCTTTGGGTGCAGACCACGTCCGTCACCTGCGCTTCCCCGAATTCATAGGAAATTCCTTCCTCATCCGTCTCTATCCCCACAATATCGTCAGGTTCCTCCTGCCCGGCGCAGCCGCAAAGAAACGCGGCCGCGGCCAGGGCGCAGATTCCTCTCAGCCGGACGATTCTTCTTCGATTCCACATCAAAGCCTTTCCTCCTCCACAGGTTTTCTGATCCCATTATAGAGCCTATTTGACAAAAAAGCTTGTTAATACTTGTGATTCGTTTCCCATTCCTTGCTTTCTTTCCCCAAAAAGGCGCGGGACAGGATGTTTCCGCCCTGTTCCGCGCCTGAAAATGGCCGTATCGCTGTGACTGTGCCGCTGCGGCTGTCCGCCCCGTCTCACGGGCTTTCCGGCTGTACCGCTGCGGCTCACGGGCTTTCCGCCCGCTTACCCCCGTCTTCCCCCGGGGGCCTGTTTTTGATAGGGTTTCAAAAGTTCGCCGATCTTTCCGGCAACCCGTTCCCTCTGATCCTCCTTGACCAGAAAGTACAGATACGCGTCATACACGTAACTCTGGGGCATTCCCCTGCCCGCGATCTTAAAATTCACAAATCCCCTGCGGATATAATCCCCGATCTGCTCATTGGAGATAAAGGCGGGGCGTTTCCTGCACTCGGCGAAGGTTTTTTCCCGGCTGGAATGAGGACAGTGGAACAGATCGTTTACGTCAAATTCCAATTGCGCCCGCGACTGCTGGGCGTAATGCTGCGCCCGAAGGGGACAGCCGGGAGCGCACACCTCGTTGACCAGCAGCTCCACCCTGCCCGCATAGGGCTCGATGGCGGAGAGGGTTTTCTCGTCATGATTCAGATCATAATCCAGCACCACCAGAAAATAATCCTTCTCAAGCTCCGCAACCACCCCCCCTGTCTCGTTAATCCGCTTGGTGGTGGAGGAAATCAGCTTGTAACCGGGGTACTGTTTCCGGAGATATTCCTCCAGCACCGGCGTGTTCACCAGGGCCTGGTTCAGACCGTTGTCCCCCAGCCTCATAATCAGATTGCAGTAGGTGTCATAGACATGCTCCTGGGTCAACACAGAGTTGGTCCAGGTGAAACGCACCGGCACCCCCCTGCCGTTGTACGCTTTCAACGTGCCCTGGATGTCCTTTTTTCCCGCGATCCCCATCACCACTCTGCCGCCGTTCCAGATGGCCCCCGGAAAGGTGCCGTACACGGACCCGATCCGGTATCCCTCCCGGAAACACTCGGGATATTCCTGCATCAGAGTGATCATGGCAAGGTTGAGCTGTCTGAAATAACAAAATCCCGGCAGATGCCAGTAAACCGTTTGCTGTGACATTTCCATCCTCCTTTTTTCAAGGCCATCTGCCCGGTTTCGGCCTGGCAAGCCCGATGACATGGCTCGCCTCCAGACTGTTTAACAGCGTGGTGGCGGCGTCCACCCGGTACTCCGGCCGGATCAGATAATGGCAGTAAACCTCCAGGATATAAAAGAAATTGGCCGTCCTGCCCTCCAGCTTAAAATTCCGAAATCCCATGGGGACATATTTTTCCCAGATATCCTCCGGGGACACATAGGTGGAATATCCCTGGATCGTGTGGAATTCATTGTGCTCGCCGTAATCGCAGTGCCAGGGCTCCAAAGGAATCTGCCTGTCCGGTGTGCGCTGGCGGTTTTTGAGCTGTATCTTCTGATTTTTCGACTCGTTGGCGTAATGGCCCCCCCGTCTGGGACAGTTGGGCTGACAGACCGCGTTCACCAGAATCTCGCAGCGGCCCTTGTCCTCAATCCGGGAAAGGGCCTCAAAATCATTGTTGAAATTATAATCCAGCACCACCAGATTGTAATCCTTGCGCAGCTCCTGGTTCACCTGATCAATATCCCTGATCTCCTTACAGGTGGAGCTGTTGATCCGGAAACCGGGATAATTTTTCCTCACATATTCCTCCAGAAGCGGAGATACCACAAGGATTTCATTCATGCCGTTGTCCGCGGCCTGCATACAGAAATTGCAGTAGGGATCCTTCAGATCTTCCTCGTCCAGAAACATGTTGGTATAGGTGTACCGCACCGGAACGCCCTTCCCGTTGATGCTTTGAATCACGTTCTTCACATAATCGGCGCTGCACTGATCATTGTGGGAGCGCCTCCCGCCGTTCCACAGGGACATGGGGAACTCCCCGAAAAAGGAGGAGATTTTCACTCCCTCCCTGAAATACTGGGGCCGCTTTTCCAGCATGGACAATAACGTCATATTCAGAGGATAATTCTGCCTCAGTCCCGGCAGGTGAAATCTGACTTCCATCTCCATTCTTCCTTTCCTGTATTTTCCCCGGGCCTTGCCGAACGGTTCCCCGTTTTTACGCGGATCTCCCGGCGCGTTCCCGCCTGTCCTCCGGGCCTTGCCGAACATACCCGCCGCGCAAGCGGCATTTCCTTTTCAAGCGGTGGCTGGCCTGGCGCAGAATCATTATACCACAAACCCTCCGGCTTTTCCACAGGAACCTCCCTCAGAGAGCGCAAACCTTTCCTCAGAGGGCATAAACCCCCTCCTTACAAGAAAAAGGGATGGCGCCCGGAAAACACCATCCCAAAATCTGTTATTTGTTACTTGCGGTTGTCCTGTGACAAAGAAATTACAGTCCCAGGGACGCGTTCATGTTATCCACAGCGGTCTGCCATGCAGCCAGGTTGGAATCCAGCAGAGCGTCCACATCCTGTCCAAGATACAACTGATACAGGAAAGGCTCGTTAACGTTGAAGTCAGCAACGGTCTTGTACACATCGGGTACGCCTCTGGTAGCCATCATCTCCATGGTCTCATCCACGCACTTGGTATCCTTTGCACCTCTGTAAACGTTATCGATGATGCCGGTGTAGCCTTCCCACTGAGGATCGGACAGGGGCTCGGTCCATACGTCATATGCGAACATCAGCAGTCTTGCCTTGTCATCGCTGTAAGAAGAAGGCATGCAGACAGGGTTGTTGTCCACATTGGTTACCATGTCATCAGCCTGGGGTCCCTTAGGGAACATCACAAAGCCGTAATCAACGTCCTGATTCAAGCTGTTGCCGTTAACCTGGATGGGCTCGCCGGTGGAAGAATCAATCTGGGTACCGGTCAGCCAGCCGCCGGCGTAGGTGCAGTACACGTCATCATACATGAAAGCAGCCTTGCCGCTCATGAACAGATACTTGTAATCTTCCCAGTTGCTGCCTTCTTCGTTGCCGTAATTCAGGAAGTAGTTGGCGGTAACGGTGTCAAGGCCAAAGTGAAGGCCCTCTCTTACCTTGTCGTCGTCAGCGGTCAGGATGTACTTGCCGTTCTCATCCTTGCTCACCAGAGCGCCGCCGTTGGAACGTACGCACTGATAAATCATGCCGCCGTTGTTCTGTACGCAGCCGTATACATCGATCTGGCCGTCGTTATCCGTATCTCTCTGTACCTGTTTCATCACGTCAACCCATGCGTCCCAGGTCCAGGTGCCGTTCTTCTGCATCTCATAGATGGATTCGGGATCGATGTTCGCATCCCTCAGAACGTCCTTATTAAAGTAAAGAACTCCTCTGGGCTCGGAAGCGTCGGTGTAGAAACAATACTTCGCATCGCCTACGCTCCAGTTGTCCAGCTCGCCGTTTACGGTGTACTTCTCAGCGGAAAGATCCACTACGTCGCCGTCCAGCTTGGAGATATCATACATCAGGCCCTGATGAACGTAGCTCGCGGTAGCGGCGCTGTTGGTCAGAACGTAGATGATATTGTCATCGGAGCCCTGGGTAGCCGCATTCACGAATGCCTCGCCGATAGAGCCTTCGCCCCAGCCCCAGCCTGCATAGTTCTTCTGAACCATGGTGAAGTGATAGGTCTCCTGCAGCCAGTCGCGATACTCCTTCTGAGCCAGTTCGAACTCAGACATATCCTCTTCTTTTTTCTCGCCGGTAAACCAGTCGGCAATGATGATATCCATGCCGCCCAGGTCGAAAGGCTCGCCGGTCTTAGGGTCGATTCTCAGAGTGGTCTGGCCTTCTTCGCCGCCCTCCTGCTCGCCGCCTGCGTTTTCATCCGAAGGGGTCTGCTCGCTGCCTTCGTTTTCACCCGAAGGGGTCTGCTCGGAATTGCCAGAGCCCTCGGAAGAATCACCGTTTCCGCCGCAGCCTGCCATTCCCACGGTCATGATGGCTGCCATGGAAGCCGCCATCAGTCTGCTTAACATCTTTCTTTTCATATTATCCTCCTTTATTTATATAAATTCCCGAGTGCCAGCCGCCTATGTAAACTTTCCGGGTTTAGACGCGGACCGGAAACTTATATCACTGTAACAGACGGGGGAATCCCCCTTACGTCCCCACCGGCGTCACATCTTGATGCCGGTGCTGCTTAAGCTTTCCACAAAGCCCTTCTGAGCAAACAGGTAAAGCACTACCAGGGGCATGATCACCATCAAGGTACCCGTGGCCAGCATACAGTTGCTGTAAGGCACGGAAACGCCGGCGGAACTTCCCAAGCCGGACACCCTGGCCAGATAAGCGCCGAAGGTATCGGGCAACTGCTTTAACTTGATGCTTAAAAGACTGATATTGCCTAAGAACATGCTGGAGTAAAAGCCGTCCGTCCACTGCCATACGAAAGCGAACAGGAAACAGGACGTCAGTATGGGCTTTGCATCCGGCAGCATGATCCGGATAAAGGTCCTCAGAGTGCCGCATCCGTCCACATAAGCCGCTTCCTCCAATTCCTTGGGCAGATTGCGGAAAAACTGACGGATCATAAAGATATAAAGGCCGTTCTTCAATCCCATACAGCCAAAACTCATCAGGTAATACGGCACAACGGAGCTTTTCAGGTTCAGTGTGGACCCGCTGACCAATTCAATAATCCCCAGCACATCGAAAAACCGAAAGTGCAGATTCAGGGAAGTGGAAATCACCTGAGGCGGGATCAACACCACCGCCATCACGCAGGCAAACCAGAATTTCTTAAGCGGAAACTGAAATCTGGCAAATCCGTATCCCACCAGCGTACACATGGACACCTGAATCAAGGATACGGTAACCGCAATGATCAGGGAATGCAGGAGCGTGGTGCCGTACTCCATCAATCCTCCCGCCAGCCTGTAATTCTGCGTGGTAAAATGTAACGGGATGGAAGTAACGATGGGGTCGTACAAATCTCCCTCTGTCATAAAGCTGACTGAAATCTTATTCAAAAGGGGCTGCAGGATCAGGAAACAAAGTCCAAAGAGCAGCACCGCCCGGCAGATACTGACGCCGTACTGCATCACCGTCCTGCGCAGCAGATACCCGCCTGATTTTTTGTTCCTCTCCCAGAAGTTTGTATACTTCCCGGTCTTTGCCTTACTCATAGTAGTATACCCCCTTCGAGATGATGAACGTACTGGCGCCCACGATCAGCATTACCAGCAGGAAATAGGCCCAGGACATTGCCGACGCGTATCCGTAGTTCAGGTTGATGTTCATCAGGTTGGTAATTTTCTCGATGATCTCGTTGTCCGACCTCATACAGAAATCGATGACCGTATAAATCCAGTTGACCAAAAACAGGGAGCTTACCATGGGGAAGGTGATCTTCCACAGGCTTTCCCACTTGGTGCAGCCCTCGATATCCGCCGCCTCGTACATACTGGGCGAAATCGTCTGAAGGCCCGACAGGAAAATGATGATCTGGATGCCGGAGGAAATGGCCACATCGTAAATATTGTCGATGACTTCAAACAATTCTTCAAACGCCCTGACTCCCACGCCGGAGGTTCTTAAAATATTCTGGATCGCGTCCGTGATCCCCGTGGTGCCCTGGGCGTTCAGCTCCACCGTCTGCGCTACCGCGTTCATCAGGGAGTTTTCCGAATCCAGCTTCAGCATCACGCCGGAGGCCAGAATCACCGGAAGGAAGAAAATGGAACGAACCAGCGCCCTCCCGTGGAATTTCTGATTCAGGATCAATGCCACAAAGAAACTGAACACCATGATGGAAACGGAATAAATCGCCATCCGGGACAGTTCTTCCGTCAGGAGCCTGGTGTATTCAGGATCCACCCGAAACGCGTAGTTGTAATTGAACAGGCCATTCCATACAGGCTTGAAGGTCATCGCCCCCAACTGCACATCGCAGAAACTCATGTACAGGGACTGGCAGAACGGTTTCACCATAAAGGCCAGAAAGCCTATGATGAAAGGCATTATGAACAGATATCCCGAGATGGCCTTTCGTCTTTGAAGACCTGCTAACTTGTTCTTCTGTCTTTTCATAACCACTACCCTTTCTAAAAACTTTTCCTATCGAAACCCGCCGGGAACGGCCCCCTTTGACGGGGCGGCCCCTCAGCCCTCTGCCGTTTCCGCGGTCTCTCACGATGTCAGCGGACTACCTTGTAATCCCTTGCCGGAACCTGTACGCCGTCCGGCGTCACTGCGTCCGTAAAGCTGTAATTCACATAAACCTTCGTCCCGTCTTCATAAACCGTGCAGGACAGCTCGTCGGTAATTTTCTCATGACTGGTCATTTCCTGATTGAATACATGGCCCAGCTCGCTGTTATACCGATTGTAGATCTCCATCATCCTGTCATGCCAGGAGGCGAAATCGGAGGCGTAATATTCAGTGTAAAGAGTTTTCTGAAGGGCGAAGGCCGTCTCCCTCATGAGAGAGAAGGAAAGCCCGGCGCCATACTCGGCGGATTCCAGAATCTCCTGTTCCTCGTTGCCGCAGGTGTTGATGGGACGTCCCGTGTAATCCACAAAGCCGTGGATCGCAAGCTGGTAAAACGGGATCTCCTCATCCAGAATGGTGTACCCGCTGCCGGACAGATCCATGTTTGTCACCATGTCCGCGTAAGCCACCGCGTAATCATTTCCCATGTTGATCAGGTTCTTCTGACCGCCGTCCTGGATTTCCTTTAACGCCTGGGCCTGCTGTTCCATGGCCTGCTGTCTGCTGACCGTGTTCTTCAGATAATAGTCGGAGGAAAGATCCATTCCCGTATCCCGGAAGGCCGCGTTCGCATTGTATTTGGCGGCGGCCGTCGCCAGCGTTTCCATATTTTCCAGAATCAGATCCGGATGCAGCAGGTAATAGCTGTCAAGCCCTTCCCTGGCGTTGTAGGTCACCGGATTGTAAACATACAGCTCCGCCTGTTCCCTGGAAATAAACCGGGCCGCGTCCGTAAAGGAAAAGAACCCATTGAAAATGCCGCTGTCATATTCGTAATGGGTCACGCCCTCCAGATACAGATCCACGCCCATCTCGCCGGCCGCTTCGCCCAACTGCTCCAGGTCTTTTTTGCTGCCAAGGGCGGAGACAGGTTTCGCTTTGCGCAGGATCTTCTGGTTCACGCCGCCGTTGCACCACCCGGTGTACTTCACGGAAATGTTATCCATTCCCTCCTCCACCAACTGGCTGATCATCTCCTGGGCTTCCGAAAATTTCGTAAGCTTTAAGGGTCTGGAAACCGGTACGCCCACGATCTGTTTCACCTTGTCTACGGCGCCCACGATTTCCAGGGCCACCGGCGTCTGGGCGTCGTCGTTCTTGTCAAAGTATTCGCCGTACTTATCTTTCAGATAGCTCTGATAGCTTTTCGCCATGTCCACATAGCTGTTGCTGTCCACAAAGCGGTACCGCTGGGTCATGGTCTCGTGAGGCAGCGTCTCCAGGAATTTATAGGTGTTCTGGCTGCCGATGTCTCCCACCTCATACAGCTCCCGAGGGCTGATGCTGTACATGGCGTTCACATAGTTATAGGTGCTTCCGTGTCCGGAGATATCGGCCTGTACGGAGGCGTAAGGAGCGCCCTCCTCCAAGATGCAGATAAACGACGCGTCCCCGTTGGCAATGCCGAAAGCGTTGAAGTATGCTCTCGAGTCATGCACCACGTCCTCTCTGGACAGGGCCATATCCCAGCCGTAGAGGTTGGCGTAATAGGAAGGCTGCGAGATTCTGTTATTGTTGAAATGAATCAGCGCGCCGCCGCCCTCCGGCACCATCATATAGCCCTCGTCCTCCGGGCCGCCGGCGCCGAAGTAGGGAAGAAGAACCATGGTGTAAATGGGGGTGCTGGACTTGTATTCCAGGTCATCCAGCGGCATCTCCACCACCAGATCCCCCCCTTCCAGCCGATAAATCATGCTCACGTTGAAGGAGGTGTTCCTGTTGGCCTTCTCCTTATTGTTGAGATTTTTGTCCGCCTCAAAATCCTCCGCCGTGTAGCCGGCCGCCTCAAACAACTGTTCCAGCTTAATGAGCGACGCGCCAGTGGTGGTGCTGTTCATCACATAGATGGGCTCCGTCTCCAGAATCGGATAATCGGCCAGCAGGGCGTCCCTGTCATCGTTTTTACCCAGATTGTTGATATCGTATTGTTTATAACTGCGTCGGATGAAACCGGCATCCTTGGTGTCAAGCTGATCCATCCACTTCTCCATGGCCGCCACGGTGGTGACGGGAGGAATCATATATTCCCTCTCGGATTTGCTGACGGAATAATCCACGCGGATATAATCGTCTCCCTGCTCGATGTTATACAATCCGTTCTCGATGCCGTAGGTATAGTTGTCATAGATTGTATCCAGACCGGTGGAATTACTGAAGGTAAGGAGCAGCGTGGATTTCAGCCTTCCCTTGTAGGTGGAGAGCGCCACGGAATCCGAATCCGCATCGGGAGGATTGGAATACCAGACGTGCCCCGTTCCCTTTACCTCCAGCGTGAACTGCGTGGTAGCGGGATCCATGGTAAATATAAGCTGGTCATTCTCCATCACGATGGGGGTATCGGTTCCATCGTAGCCTCTCAGCTCAATGGACGTTGTCGATTCCTCAGCCGACTGGAAATTAATGATTACCACAATGGCTGCGGCTATGATGGCTGTAATGATCAGAGGAGCCGCCAGGCTCTTCAGTTTTTCAATCACCGCCGCCTTTCTCGCGGCTTTCTTTTCCGATTTTTCTTTCTTCATGGTCACTCCTATCCTTCCGTTCTGGCAGTTGTCATTTTTTCGCCGCCTGCTTATAGTCGGAACATGATCTCTCTCCCCAGAGAGATAAAGTACGCAACGCCCTGGGAGATCATGCTGAAGAACAGCAACAGGATAAATACGATTACCAGCATCGCAAACAGGCTGAATATAATAAAGAGAATATTCTTTCCGGCGCTGAATTCATGAATCTGGCCCATGGCGGCCACAAACAGCAGCGCGGCCCACACAAGGGAAATGGCGCTCAGAGCCGAATAGAATTCCGCTTCATCCACCGTCACAAAATTGCTGAAAATCATCAGGGGAATCTGCATCAGCGGATAGGGCGTCAGCGCGTAACAACTGGCCATGTATACCTGGCCCAGCCGCCCTTTCCCGTCGAACAGGGTGGTAAGCCCCCAGTTTCCCAAAATGAACATGGCCAGAGGGAAGGCCACGCTGGCGATATAGAGGAAAATGTTAATGTCCTCCCAGTAAACCGTCACGAAAATAAAGCTGGTGTAGCGCAGTTTCAAAACCCTGATAAACAGCGTCAGAAACAGGATGGTGTTTGCCGCCGCGTAGGTTCCTCTCTTTTCATGGGTCAGATCCCAGAAACCGTCCAGAGGATGCGTGGTGCAGTACAGCGCAAATTTCAGGCTTTTCAAATATCTTTGATAGGTTTCTTTCTTTTTCAGTGCAGCAATCATACCGGCCTCCGTTCGTCTAGGTTCTGAATATATCAGCGATATCTATTTCATGCTTGATTTCCTTGATTCTGCCGATGGAGAGAGGTACCAGGAACAGAACCAGGATCACGATCACAATAATGACGATATGATCCTCCACCCACTCCTTGCGGTACTGCTTATAAGCCTTGGAATAGTTTTCGTCGTCATACTTCAGTTCAAAGTAATCCATGGCCTCCCGGTATCTTTCCTGACGCAGCAGGGACCGGCCGATGCCGATGTAAGCCAGATCGTAGTTGCCGTCCAGCTCCATTACCTGGCGCCAGCTTTCTCCGGAGGTATTGTAATCGCCCTCGTCAAACTGCTCGATGGCGTCGTAAACCAGTTCCCCAAACTCCGTGGGGGTAAACAGTGTCATACTGCAGTCCAGAGAGTCCAGGACGAACAGGTCATGCCCCATATGATCAATCGCCGTAGGGAGCCGGAAATATCCGTCCATGTTTCCGTTTCCGCCAAAGCAGAACACCGTCTTGCCCTGATCGTCATAACCGAACAGACGTCCCCGGTTCTTATCCAGACACACGTAAATGTCATTTTCCAGAACCGTCACATCGGTAAACCAGGAGGGGCCTTCAAAGCCGCCGCCCTCGCCCCAGTACAGATCGCCGTAGACAGGGTACTCGCCGTTTTGAACCAGGATATCGCTGCCCATCAGGTTCAGCTTGCGGACCGCGTCCGCCGCGCCGGAATCCAGATCATTTTCATCCTGCCCGCCCGCGCAGGCGTAGATGAAACCTTCCTGATCCATGTAAATATTGTCATAAGCGGTAGGGACAAAGGAAACCATCCGCTGCCTCTGCTCCTGGGTCGCAAATTTCTTCCAGATATAATCCATCCAGTCATAGGTAACGGGAGTCGCTCCCACGAATCCGGAGAAGGTGCCGTCCGCCTCGTATTTGCAAAGCCCCTGGTTGATGCTGGTGGCGATGCAGTATACCCGCCCCGCCGTATCCACAACCAACTTGGAGGGCTGGAAGGTGCTGTCCGGGTTTACCGTGGAATCCACCGGGAGGTCAAACTGAAGGAGATAGTTTAAATCGCTGTCCAGCTTCAGGATTCTGGCGTTTCCCTTGTCGCAGATATAGATATCGCCTTCCTCACTGACGGCGATATCCGTGGGGCCGGAGAGATTCTTGACGTCCGTGCCGCCCTTGATCTGGTCAAAGATACGGTAAATCTCAAACTGCTCCGTGCCGGTGCGCTGCAACTGCACAATGCGGTTGTTGCCGGTGTCGCAGATATAAACCATATCGCCCTGAATAAACATTCCCTCCGGCGATTTGAAGTTCACGTCCAGTCCCAGGTCGGACGCGGTGTACACCCTGGTCACCGTATAGAAATCAGGCGAATCCTGCACGTCTCCCCAGTAATCGTAATTGTAGGTATAGCTTCTCTCCTTTGCGGAAACGCTTACGGCCGGTATTCCCGCTATCACCGCCGTCAGAGCCAGCGCGCCGACTGTTTTGATTATCTTTTTCATAGGCCACCTCATTCTCTGTTAATCCTTCAGACCGGAACTTGCCATCGTCTCCAGGATCTGGCTTTCGGAGAAGATGAAGATCGCAATGGGTACAATCATCAGAACCACCAGCACCGCCGCGCCCTGTCCGGTTCTGGCGATACCGCCGCTCTGGATCTGCTGCATGGCGTATACCAGAGTCTTTTTTTCCTCGGAATAAATGAAGGTCGCCGCTTTGTTGTTCCACAGCCCCTGCACGGAGAAGATGATCAGAGTCATCCATGCCGGCTTAACGTTCGGCATCACAATGCCGCTGAATACCTTCCATTCACTTGCGCCGTCGATCTTCGCGGCCTCAATCAGCGAGGTGGGAAGTCCTTCCATGAACTGTTTCATCAGGAACAGCCCCATGGGAGAGGCAAAGGCGGGAATGATAATGGACCAGTAGGTATCAATCCAGCCCAGTCCGTTCAGGATCAGGTAGTTGGGGATCTGGGTTACATAGCCGGTGAACATCATGGCCACGGTGACCAGCTTAAAGAAAGTCTGGTTTCCGGGGAAATCATATTTTGCCAGCACAAACGCTCCCATGGACGCCACAATCAGATGCCCGAACGTTCCCACAAAGGTGATAAACACCGTGTTGAACAGGTACCGGGAAAAGGTAACCCAGGATTTTCCCATGGTCACGAACAGATCGGAGAAGTTATCCATCGTGGGATTCTGAGCCAGGATCCTGGGAGGGAATTTAAACAGCTCATCCAACGGTTTCAAGGCGTTGCTCACCGCGTACACGATGGGGAAGACCATGACCACCGCCACCAGGAACAGGAACAGGTAAAGGAAAAAATCTCCTGCGATTGAGCGGTTGGGCTTTCTTCTCTTGATCAGCTTTTTGTGGTAAACAGCCTCTGCGGTTTCTTGTTTCTGTTTCTTGCTCATTTTGCTCATATCAGGTTCCCACTCTCCTCAACAGACTTTGAATTGCTTTGTTACACAGGATCATAATCAGGAACAGTATGGTTGCGATCGCACACGCGTAACCCATCTCAAATCTGGTAAAGCCATAGTCGAACAGGTGGGTGACAATGGTTCTCGCCGCATAGTCCGTACTGGGATATCCGCACAGCGCCATGGTCACATCGCAGACGCCGAAGGCCTGGGTAATCGACATAACCGCGCCGAACATCAGCATGGGTTTCATGTTGGGGAGCGTAATGTACCACAGCTCCTGCCAGCGGTTCTTGATGCCGTCCATGTAACCGGCCTCAAACTGGGATCTGTCCACGCCCTGAAGACCTGCCACAAAGGAGAGGAATCCGGTGCCAAGACTCATCCACAAAATAACCAGCATACAGATCGGCAGCATATACTGAGGATTGATGAACCACAGGATGGGCGTATCAATAATGCCAAGGTTCATCAGGAACGCGTTCACATATCCGTAAGCGTCTCCTCTAAAGAACACGGAGAAGATAACGTAGCAGTTACCCGCAATGGAAGGAGCGTAGAACACAACCACCGCCACGCTTCTCACCCATCTGGGCAGCTCGTTGATCAGCCAGGCGAACAGGAAGGACATAATGTATCCCAAAGGGCCTGTGACCACGGCGATCAGGAAGGTGTTTTTCAGACCGATCAGGAAAATGTCGTCCTCCAGGATCAGGCTGATGTAGTTTTGGAGGCCGATAAAGCGGGGGCTCTCCAGGATGTTATAGTAGGTGAAACTGTAAAAAATGGATATCACCACCGGCGCTACAAAGAACAGAGTAAACAGCACCGCGTAAGGCAGAAGGAACAAATAGCACATCTTGCTTCTTTTGGCCTTTTTCCATGCCACCTGCATGTTGTGTTTTCGCAGGGTAAAATACTTGCTGAGATATTCTTTCATGCTTCACTCCCCTATTCTTCGTCTACCGGCAGTCCGAACTCGATTCTCTTTTTGGTAAGCTCATCGTTGATCGTAACCGCGTAATCGATGATAGTCTCTCTGGAATCCGTCTTTTCATTGATCACCTTCCGGATGGCGTTGGTGATGTGACGTCCCGTGAAGTAGCCGCCGGGCACCTCACGGATTCCCACCGTCTGATCCCACTGCGCATCCAGGACTTCGATATCGTCGGCGCTCCAGGAAAGCTGGACGAATGCGTCCTTGTTGGCCGTGGCGTAACGGGCGGAGGAACCTAACAGCGCCTCAATCTCCCGTCCGAAACGAACCTGCGTGTCGGGTTGCGCCCACCACTTCATAAACTCCCAGGAATTCTGACGCAGGGTATCGTCTTCCGTGGCGATCATCATGGACGCGTTCCCTGTAATGAAATCGGAGCGGTCGATGGTGACGTTTCCGTTCTCATCCGTGTATTCCGTGCCGGGAATCAGTGTGAAATCCCACAGGCCCCGGATCTCAGGCGCGGATACCATCAGCGTATTATAGGTGGAATACGCCGAGATGCCGATCGGCATTTCTCCCGAACGGAACCGGCTTACAAAATCGTACACCGTAGGGATTCCGTAATCGTTAAAGTATCTGACGTAATCCTTAAAGGCCTTGACGCCGGCCTCATCGTCCACCGTGGTCTTCGTGCCCGCCGCATTGTACATGTCCCCGCCGTACTGGAACAGCAGCGTAAAGTACAGGGACAGGTCGGGAGTGTTGGAGGCAATCGCCGTGGACGCCGTGGTGGTGGAGCTGCTGCCCGCCGCCGTAGGAATACCCACGGAGAGGTTGTTGCCCTGAATGGTGGGCAGCATTTCAATCAGCTCCTGCCAGGTGTTGGGGATTTCCAGCCCCAGCTCCTCCAGCACGTCTTTTCTGTAAAACATTACGTTAAATGTCTGAGTCTCAGGGATCGCGTAAATGTGGCCGTCCAGCCGGTACTGCTCATAGGAGCTTTCCGTATAATGGGAGAACACATCCTCCCAATCGTCAAACTGGGTCAGATCCTCCACGGCGTTACGCAGAGCGTAGTTGACAGGCTGATCCGCGCCTACGGAGAGAACCACGTTGGGCCCTCTGCCCGCCATAACCGCGTTCATCACGGCGCCGGGATCCACCACTTCCACGTTGACCTTCACCCCGGATTCGGGAGTAAAGGTATCGTCCACCATGGACTTTAAGATGGTGCCCTGATCCCGTCCGGTCAGCACCCATACCTTCACGACTTCGTCGCTGGACTTCTCATCGTACACGTCGCCCACCGCGTTGTAGTCCACCACAAAGGAGGCGCCGAAGGATTTCAGCTCATGCCAGATCTTTGCGAAGAATCCGGCCTTATCCTGTTTCACGGTTACGTCCGTGCCGCTGACCACCAGGTAATCGATGTCAAGCTTTGTTTCGCTTAAGTTCAACGCCGCCGTACCCAGGGAAGTGATGTTATCCTTAAAGGTTGTGAACTCCAGAGTGATCTTCTGCGGTTTCTCGCAGAAACGCTCCAACTGCTGAGCCACCGTCTGGGCCGTTGCGATATTATCCGCCTTCTGTCCGCTGTACGCCACCATGTCGTCCACGATCTTGTAAAGCCTCTTGGATTCCAGCTCCATGGCGTCCATGACTTCGGGGTAGTTTCTCTCAATGAAATAGTCTCTGTACTGGTCGGGGGTCGCTCCGGTGTACACCAGGATCTTTCTGTAAATCTGGTTCAGGCGGAAGGTGGAATCCTCCAGTTCCTCCAGGATCGATCCAACCCCTCCCAGAGTGGCCTCCAGCCGGATGGTATGCTTTCCCGCGGTCAGGTAGAAATCGTAGGGAACGCCGTCCGCGTCCGCCAGCTCCATGCAGTTCCAGTCATTGCTGTATTCAAAGGAGATTTCCTCCATCTCCTGAAAGGGAATGCTGCCGTCTATGTACACGCTCCTGCTGGATACCACGCCGCGGGAGTAATTCTGGCGTCCCTTTACCGTAATATGGTAGTAACCGTCCTCCGGCACCTCAAATTCCCACTCGATCCACTGGCCGGAACTTCTCCAGGCGTCGCCGCCCACATAGTTCAAAACCGTGGTGGTAACGCTGTTGGGCTGGGTCGTAGGGGAAGATCTGTCGTATTTCGCATACAGGGAGGATTCGGAACGGTAGGTGGAATCTTCGCCCTGAATCACCTGTTGATAATTTTTCGCATTGTCGGAGGCGTTCACCTGGGGCTGCTTTGCCAGATATTCCTGATAGCTGTCAAGATCCTGCACCGGCACCAGGGACAGTTTCTTTAATACCATGGGCTCGTTCTCGGCGCCAAGGCCGATCTCGTTCTCGCCCTTTTCCAGATAGAACATGTAGGGCTCCGTCACATACCCCATATCGTCTCTGAAGTAGGCGCTCTGCCACTCATAGACTTCCGTCTGGGTGGGCCTGATCTCGTTGCCCTGATTGTCGGTCTTCACCGGGCCGCCGTCGGTCCAGATACGGGTGAAGGAAATATTCCTGGCGTCCTCAAAGGGGATTTCGCCGTTCAGATACACGATCCGCTCCGCGGCGACGCCTCTGGATTCGGGAATCAGATACTCGGCGTACAGATTGTAAAAGCCCGTCTCAGGCACGTTGACTTTCCAGGTCACTTCGGAGCCGGTGGCGGTAAAGAGCGCTTTCTGCTCGCCCACATAATCATTGTACACCTCCACGGAACCGGTTGACTCGTACTGGAACAGATCCACGTCCACATTCTGCGCAGGGTGAGCCGCGTCGGCATGTTCGTTTAAGTATCCCGTGTAAGTCCCCTCTCTCTCCATGCCTTCCACATCGGTGGTCAGATCTTCACCCGCGTACTTATCGTGAAAATCCTCCACTTCGCGCAGAGACATCAGAAAGCACACCAGCACCACCGCTGCCACCACGCCCACTGTCACAATAACCTTCTTTACAGAGCTCTTCATACCGTCCTCCATAAAATTCCGTAGTCTTTGCTATTTGCACATACAAAAACATCATCTTTTAAACTATAATAGCATGTTACACCCAAAATGTCCAGCGTGTCTTCTCAATCGTTGCTATTTTTATGCTAATATTTGCTCGTTCTTTGTGCATGTTGTACACAAGCCCCTATTTTTCGGTATTGCACGGCATTTTTTATAGATCATTTTTTCCGTTTTTCTCCTTTTTCCCCGCCTTCTTTGTGCATATTTTGCCAGTTTCGGTCGAAACTGCCGTTTTTGGCAAAAAGCGTCGAATCTGGGAAAAAGCGCCGGGCCTGGGAAAAAGCATCGAATCTGGGCAAATGCGCCGGGCCTGGAAAAAAGCGCCGAAACGTCATCTCTCCCGGTAGACAAAATCGCCAAACGCCGCCTTTCCTCCCGTCTGTATGGTGGAATAGACCGCCAGCCCGAACCGGCAGCCGGTAAAATGATCCAGCCGAAACGCCACAGGCTGCTCCCCCGCGCCGATCCATTTTCCCAGCCAGCCCTTGCCGTCCTCCCCTTCCTTCCAATAAGAAAAGGCAACCCGGTCGCGCATCCGGGTAAAGTCGGCCTCCAGCCTGAGCCTGACCCGTTCCTTCCCGGGATTGACGTCCTCCAGGGCGGCCAGCACCCGTTGCGTCTCCCCCTTCCCGGTTTCGGCCCCGTCCTCCCCGGAGGCGCTCAGCGTCACAAGCAGCAGCTTTCCCTCCCTGCGGGTCAGGGCGATCATGCCGTACTGCCCCTGAAGGGCGCACAGTCCCGCGTAGTCCCCTTCCCGGAGATTTGACCCGTCCACCGTGACTTCCCCGGCGCAGCCGGGATAGAGCATCCTCTGGGTTAAGGTGTTCTTTGCCTGGGTGAGATTTTTGCACAGCTTTCCCGTTTCCACCTGCCACAGCCCCTTTTCCCTGTCATGGAAAATCAGGCTTTTGTCCGGCTCATGGTTAAACTGCCAGCAAGCTTTCAGCTCTCCCTTAAAGTCGTCGCTTTCCACCAGCGGCCGGTACACATGTCCGGGCCTTGTCACCGGGAGAGGAAAGGTTTCCGGGATCCTGCCGTTTTCCCCGAATACCGGCCTTCCTTCCCGCCAGGTCACGGGCACCAGCACCGGAATTCTTCCCACGGCCCCGCTGTCCTGAAACAGCAGGGCGTAATAGTCCCCCTCCGGGGTGTCCACAATGCCGCCCTGGGCCACGCCCTGGCCGCAGAACCCCCTGTCGTCGTCCAGCACGTCCCCTCCGGTGAATTCCCCCTCCAGGGAATCCGCCGCAAAGCAGGCCTGGGTTCTGCGCCATCTGTCCCGTCTGGAATGGATGAAAAAGAGGTAATATCTCCCGTTGATCTTATAAAAATGCGTCCCCTCATAGCCCAGGAAGGGGTTTCCCTGGTCGCTTACGGCCAGCCTGTGAAGGCCTCCCGGGAGAGGGCCGCTGAGATCCTCTTTTAACTGGGTGATGTAGATGTCCCGGTTGCCGTAGGCGATATAAACCTTCCCGTCGTCGTCGAACAGAAGGGAGCCGTCATGGTAAAATCCCTGGATCTGCCGTTTCTCCCAGGGCCCCTCCGGGGCGTCCGCCGTGTAGAGGTAGGTCTTATGGGTGTCATTCGCCACAAAGCTGACGTAAAAGGTTCCCTTGTGCCAGCGCAGGGACGCCGCCCACATCCCCTTGCCGTAAATGGATTCCTCTCCCTCCAGCCTCTGGGCGGGAGTGCCGTCCAAAGTCTCATAGACATAGGAGACGTGCTCCCAGTTTTTCAAATCGTAGGAACGCAAGATCTGGCAGCCCGGCATAAAGTGCATGGTGGTGCTTACCATATAATAGGTATCCCCCACCCGGATCACGTCCGGATCCGGGTAATCCAGCCGCAGAATCGGATTCAGATCCGGGTACTGAAGGGCTCTCTCATAGGAATATCCCCTGTCCGGTTTCACCGGCTCCGGCGTCCACTGGACATACAGCACCGCGTTTTCCTTCAGCCGAAAGGTTACGGCGGTTCTGCCGTTTCTCTCATAGATTCTCCTGCTCCGCGTCAGAGGGAAGGCGCTTTCCCGAAGCAGCCGGGTCTGTTCCCCGGAAAGGTTCGCCGGCTCTCCCATGTCATGCCACAGCTTTAAGGGGTTGCAACTGTCCTCGTCCACCAGCCTGGTCACCAGCCCTCCCTCTCCCGGCAGGGTCAGTTCAAAATCCAGGGACTCCCCCTGCCGCCTGTCGCACGTATTCCAGAGGACGCCCCGCAGACTGCCGTCCTGTAATCGCATGACCACGGCGTCGTCGTCCCGGTAGATACACCGGCCCGGCCGCTCCTTCAGCTTTTTAAAGAACACAAAGGTCCAGAAGGTGGGCTTGGGGATACAGCCGTTGGCCACAAGGCCGAAACCGCCGTGGAAGGGAGTAAAGGGAACCCCCTGTTCCTCAAACACGTCCCCGAAGGTCCAGTAGGACCAGGATTCGTTGCCCTCCCCCAGACGGGCAAGCTGTCTGGCCAGATACGCCGCGTTTTGGTTGGTGTCGTGAAGGGGGCAGTTGGGAATATAGGAGGTGTTAAACTCCGTAATATGGATCGGAAGGCCCCTGTACCGGGGAAAGCCGTCGATGATGTCCCGGGTGGTCTTTAAATTGTCAAAGCCCTCCTGGGCCCGCATCAGCTCCGCGTAGCCGTAATGCCCCACCTGCTCCGGAAGCTGGGTGGTATAGTGGTGCCTGGTCACAAAGTCCACCGGCAGACGGTTTTTGTCGCAGTATTCCAGAAACGCCCGGATCCATTTTTCATCGGTTCCCCCGCAGACGGCGGGGCCGCCCACCCGGAAACGCCCGTCCACTTCCTTCACCGCAAGGAACGTGCGGTGAAACAGCTTAAAGTATTCCTCCATGTCGGCGTTTTCCCAGAATCCCGGCAGATTGGGTTCGTTCCAGACCTCCACGGGCCACGTCACCGTCTCCTCCCTGCCGTACCGGTCGCACAGATGCTCCAGAAGGGCCTTGACCATGTCCTCCCACGCCTGGTAGGAGGAGGGAGGCGTCACATTCCCCTTCCAATAAAAAACAGTCTGAGTCCCGCTGGCCAGTTTCCGGGGCATAAAGCCCAGCTCCAGAAAAGGTTTCAGACCCAGGCGGCGGTAATCGTCCATGACCCTGTCCAGATAAGTATAATTATAGGAAACTTCTCCGTCTCTTTCCTCCTGATAGATGGCCATGTCGTCGCAGAACAGCCCATGGCCGCGGATGTGCTGAAACCCGATGTATTCCTGCACCAGTTTCAACTGATCCTGATATTCTTTATGCAGAGCAAGCCCCATGCGTCCCGTTCCCACGCAGAAATCAACGTTGTTGTGGAACGGCACGGTTTCCGTTCGCAAAAGATCCAATTTTTTCATCCCGATCCTCCATTCCGGAACATCTGTTGTTTTCTTTCATTCTAACAGATTCCCCCGGCCTCGTCAAATAACGCCGGCGGGCAGTCTCCTACCGAGCCGCCGAGCCGTTGAGCAGTCTCCCGCCGAGCAGTCTCCCGCCAAGCCGAGCATCTCCTGCCGCATTCTCAGGCAGCGTCCGGGGGTTCTCCCTGCAAACATCTGAAGATTTTCTGAAGAATTTAAAAGAATCGAAAAAAACAGTTGATTTTTTCATTTTCCGGGCTATACTAAAGTTGATATTCAGAAAAAAGACAGGGTCCGAACGGACCGGAGATGATGAAATGAAAGTGTCGGAACGCAAAAATAGTAAAATCGGCTTTCTGTTTGCCAGATTCAGGCATGCCATTCCCATGCTGGTCTTCCTGGTGGTGTATCTGATCTGGTTTGCCTGGCTGGAGCAGGATGTGACGAATTACCGGGTGATTCATGTAGCGCTGGATGATTATATTCCTTTCTGCGAAGTGTTCATCATCCCTTACCTTCTCTGGTTTGGATATGTGGCCGCGGTGGTGATCTATCTGGTTCTGCGCGACAGACAGGAATATGATAAGACCTGCGTCTTTTTAATAACGGGTATGACGATCTTCCTGATCGTTTCCACCCTCTGGCCCAACGGACATCATCTGCGCCCTGCGGCGCTCCCCAGGGACAATGTTTTCTCCCAACTGGTGGCGGCGCTCTGGCGCACGGACACGCCCACGAATCTCTGGCCCAGCATCCATGTGTACAACTCTCTGGGCGCCCATTTTGCGGTGATGCACTGCCGGGAGCTTTCCTCCAGGAAATGGATCCGGCGCGGCTCCCTGATCCTGGCTGTTTCCATCATTCTCTCCACCATGTTCTTAAAGCAGCACTCCGTGTTCGACGTGGTGACGGGACTGATTATGGCGGCCGTCATGTATGCGCTTGTATACCGCAGGGATCGGCTTTTTGCCCCTCGCCCTCAGCGGACGCCTCAGCACGAATAAAGCGACGGTCCCGGCACTGTGCGGGACCGTTTTTTGTTGTTCGTTGTTTGTTATTTTTGTTTGCAGCGATTGGGATTTCCGTTCTGAACCTGGCGGCCCGCAGCGTGGAACCGGAGGGCTTTTCCCAGACCGGAGGGCTTTCAAATATCAATTAAATTTAAAAATCTTCTGGCAGATCTGATAGGCGCGCACGGAAATCCGGCGTCCCCCCCGTCCCGGCAGATTCATGGTGCCGCCCATGATGCCGCTTCGCATCCAGGCGTACAGCTTTCTGTCCTTTTCCTTTAAATACTTCCAGAGTTCTTTTTTCTTTTCCAGGTTTTCCTCGGTTCCGGATCGGATTAACAGCACGGAGGATACCGTTGTAATGATTTCCAGATAATTGCGCATGTACTGATATCTGCGCTTATTCCGAACCAGCTCCCCTTTTTTCTCCGTCAGGTAGTCGATCATGATCCGGTTCACCTTAAGCTGCTGATCGATCCGGGAAATCATCACTTCCTCATTGACGGACTGATCCTCCCGGCCTATGTAATAACGATAGAAATTCACGTCCAGATAATACATGTTTTTCACATAGGGCAGGGGCTCGAAGACATAAAGATTGTCCACATAAAAGGTATGTTCCGGCAGTTTCAGCCCGCACTCCCTTAACAGCCTGGTGCGGAAAATCACGGAGTGCATCAGAATATAATGTCCCTTCAGGAAATGGCGGCAGTCTTCCCAGGTAAACATCTCATCCCTGGGAAGGGTATGACGGTACTGAATGACTTTTTTCCGCTTTTCCCCCTCTTTTTCATAGACGTAGTTGCAGATGAGCATGTCCAGAGCCTTGTCTCCCCCGGCGAGGCTGCGCAGGGTATCCAGAACCTGCTGATAGGCGTCCTCCTTCACCCAGTCATCGCTGTCCACCACCTTGAAATACAGCCCCGTGGCAGCCGCAATCCCCGTGTTCACCGCACAGCCGTGACCTCCGTTCTCCTGATGGATCGCCTTTACCACGGAGGGATAGCGACTGGCGTATTCATCGGCAATTTGAGCGGTTTGATCTCTGTGGGAGCCATCGTCCACAATGATGATTTCCACGTCCTCCCCGCCCGTCAGCAGCGAATCGATACACTTTCTCATATATGGTTCGGAATTATAGCACGGTATCGCGATCGATAGCAGTTTCACTTTTTCCCTTCCTCCCTGTGTTTCCTTTTCCCGGTTCCGGCCCGCAGAAACTCCGCGTAAGCGTCAAATGCGGACGGTATGGGATATTGCTTGGCGGTCTGCCTGGGCTCGATATAAATCCAATCCCCGATTTCCTCTCCCGGGGGCCTCCGGTCCAGCTCGTCCGCCCTGATCAGGTACCCCTTCATATGCCATTCCCTGTGGGTAAAGATATGGACGGCATCTGGAAGGGGCCGGATCCGCAGGACGCCGATGCCGTTGTCCTCCAGATAACGCGCCGCCCGTTGGGCGGTTTGAAATCCCTCCAGCCAGGGCAGCTCGTACATTCCCGCAAGCAGCCCTTTGTCCGGTCTTTTCCGAATGGCAATCCGGTTTTCATCCCGAACCACCAGAACCGTCTTTTCCTCGATCCGCCTGGGCTTTTTGCCGGCCTTGACCGGGTAAGCGGACTCCTTATGGAGCCTGTGCGCCAGGCACATCTCCCCCAGAGGGCACTCCCCGCACAGAGGGGCCCCGTTGGGAATACACACGCATGCGCCCAGCTCCATCATGGCCTGATTAAAGTCCCCGGGCCTGTCCTTCGGCATTGCCTCCGCCAGTTCCTTCTCCACAGAGGCCTTTACCGCCGGGTCGGTGACGGGACGCTCGTCCGCCCGCAGCCGCGACAGCACTCTCAGCACATTTCCGTCCACCGCCGGGACCGCCCTGCCATAAGCGATGGAGGCGATGGCTCCCGCCGTATAGCTGCCGATTCCCTTCAGTTTCAAAAGCTCCCCGTACTCATCCGGCATCCGGCCGCCGAAACAGGTTCGGATCTGCTCGGCCGCCTGTTTCAGATTCCGGGCCCGGTTATAATACCCAAGCCCCTCCCAGAGCTTTAAAAGTTCCTCCGGGTCCGCGTCCGCCAGCGCCTCTATATCGGGGTAGGCTTGCAGGAACCGTTCAAAATAAGGTTTTACCGCCTCCACCCGGGTCTGTTGCAGCATGATTTCCGAGATCCATACCCGGTACGGCGCAGGATCCTCCCGCCAGGGCAGAATCCGTCTGTTCTTATCATACCACAGAAAAAGCGGTCTGGGAATGGCAGATAGCTCCGGAAACCTTAAGGTTTTCTTAACATCCTCCGAATTTTTTCCACAGGGGCCAGCGTCGGCGGGCTCCCGAGCCCTTTCCCAAAGCGCCACCGGCACCGGCCGGTTGATCCGCATGGAATCCGGCGTCACCGCACAGTCATAGGCCAGCACCTCCACCCCTTCGTCCGCGGCCCGGCACAAAGCCTGTGCAAATTCCGGGTGAGTATCCCGGTTGGGCGCAAAATACGCCACCTTCTCCATCTGCACCACAAAGATCACAAGGGCGCGGTAGCCTTGGCGCTTTGCCGCCACAAGTTCTTCCATGTGTTTCACCGCTCTCTGGGAGGGAGCGTCCGGGAAACGTACCACCCCGTCTTCCTCCAGGGTGACCCCCTTCACCTCCAGAAAAATCTTTTCGGTTTCCGTCTCCACATAGAAATCAAACCGGGAATTCCCGTATTTTGTCTCCGGGCGCACCTGTTTTACGCCGTCAAAGAGGCCGCCGGACCGCAGCCATTCCTCCACGGCTTTGTTGGGGGCCTGGGAATCCATATTGATGATCCGTTCCCCCTTCTTTACCGCCACCAGGTCGTAGGCGGTGGAGCGGCCCGGCCCGGGACATTTCTCCAGATAGACCAAAGCGTCCTTCACCAAAAGCTCCCGGCATCTGCCGGTGTTCTTCACATGAACCGTCTCCGTCCGTTCCCCGATCCGCACACGGGCGATAAAGCGATTGGGGCGTTCCGCAAAACGCCCCTCCACAATCTGTTGATACTGCATGTTTTTCTCCCCGGATCCGGCGGCATGATCCCCCGCCGGGCTCCTTTCGTCTCAGCCCTCTATCCTGAAACCTGCGCGGACATCTGCAGCCGCTGCATCCCTCCCGAGCTGTTGTAGGGCACTCTGGCGGAAGGCACCGCCAGGGACGCGCTTACGGTGTGCGCCGACTGATCGTCGAAAAAGATCTGCGCGCCAAACGCCTTGAGCACATCCTTTTTTTCCAGGCCTCCCAGAAAAAAGGCCTCGTCCACCCTTACGTTCCACGCCCGCATGGTGCGAATCACCCGCTCATGGGCCGGGGCGCTGCGGGAGGTCACAAGGGCCGTCCGGATCGGGCAGTCCTGCGTCCCAAGCTCCCTTTGAAGATCCGACAGTTTCTTTAAAAACCGGGCGAAGGGCCCCTCCGCCAGAGGCTCCCTGGCATGGAGCTTTTCGTTTTCCTCAAAGGCATCCAGCCCCCGCTCCCTGTAAATCAGCTCGGATTCGTCGGCAAACAGCACCGCGTCTCCGTCGAACGCCATGCGGATCTGGGACGTTGGCATGGGAATGATCTGCTCCGTCCTCTCCGTACAGATGATGCCGGCGGCAATCCCGCTGTCAATGGCGCTCTGCACGTCGTCCTCATAAGCGGAGAGAAACAGGTCAGTGTGAAACGCCGCCAGGTAAGGGGCAAGGGAGGCGCCGCTCACCAGCACGGAACGGGTAATCGGCAGGCCGTAATGGGCGATGGTGTTAAATACCCTGAGAGATGTATCCGGGCTGTTGCGGGACATAATGATCACTTCCACCAGATCCCGATCCGGTACGGATTCGTTCAGCTTAAGAAGGGATTTAATCAACTGAAACCCCGGCCCGGGTTTCAGAATCTCCTGTTCATGCTCCACCTGATAACTGCAATATGCCTGAAGGCCCTGCGTCTCGAAGATTTCATTTTCCACCGTCAGGTCAAACAGCGCCCGGGAAGAAACGCCGATCACCATTTTTTTGTCCAATTCGTACGCCATACGCGCTCCCTTCCGCCCCGACTGCCGCCAGGCGGCATCGGCTGCTCTTGCTTGGGGAGATCCGCTTTTCAAAGGTTCTTTTCAGATTTCTACCGGATTCTGTTGCACTCGTAGCGTTCCCGGGTGATAAGGCAGGTCTTTAAGGATTCGTAGCGTTCCTCAACATCGCCGTCATTGATCTCCAGGTCGCAGGAAACAGCCATGGTGGTAATCATGTCATTGGTGATGCGATGGTGAAGGGCGGCCAGGATGTTCAGTTTCTGCCCGTATTCGTCCGCGTCCAAAAATTCCAGCACCAGCGGGTCGGGAACAAACTCTCCTTCCGCGCTTTTCTCGTCTGCGGCGGTTTCGGCGTTTTTTCCGCCCGCCGGTTCAGAGCATTTCTCGCCTGCGGCAGTTTCGACGCTTTTGCTCTCCGCGGCAGCTCCGGCGTTTTTTCCGCCCGCCGTTTCAGCGCTGTTTCCCTCTGTCGGTTCAGTGCTTTTGCTCTCTGCCGGTGCAGCGCTGTCAGCGTCCATTTCCGCCTTCTGCCGCCGGGCCTCCGGCCCCTGCAACTGGAACCGGAATTCCTGGGACGCATCGGGATATTTGTTCCGATCCAGCCTTTCCGTGAACATGGCAAGGGGTCTGGCATAGGTTTTAAAATCCCCGTACAGGGCCTGATAGACCACCAGTTGTTCCCCCGTCTCGGTGTGCTGGGCGACCGCCGTAATCTGATAAAGATTCCCTTTAAAATGCTTGTAGATCTCCTGTGGTTTCGGAATAAATGACATTTTGGGAGCTCCTTTCTGTTCCATAAGAAAAGTATACCCCTATTTTTTCAAAATGTCATGCAAATCCTGTCAGGAATCTAAAAGGAACCGGTAACTGACAGGAACGGATACGTCCGGGATACCGATCTTTTCCAGTTCCGCTTTCAGCGCCTCCCGTTGCGTCTCGCACATTTCATCGATCCTGCCGTGATGGACGGTGACGGTAAAGGTTCTTTCCCCGTCCGAATCCGCCGTCCCCGTCACCGTGACGCCGCTGTTTTCCATCCCTTCCCGGCTCAGGAAATCCCTGACCAGGCAGGACAGCTCCCGCTCTTTCGCCCGGTAATATTCCCCCTCCTGTACTGCGTCCGCACCCGACTGGCTTTTCACCGTCATTCCACACAAAAAGGCTGTGAACAACAGCAGCGCAGCCGTCACAGCCAAAAATCCCGCCATGCCTGCTCTCTTTTCCATGTCTGCCTCCGTTTCGTTGTATCGAACAAATGTTCTATCTTTCTGATAGGATAAAACATCCGCTCCGGTTTGTCAATGGATTTTTGTTACAGGCATATGCTATCAAAATAAAAGTCCTATAAAACTCTCTCAAACACTTTTTTGCCACCCGGTCACGAACGGTACACGGCCTGAAAGGCGTTGTAAGTCCTCCGCATCCCCTCCCCCAGAGGAAGGTAAGATATCCCCAGCTCCCTTTTGCTTTTCCCGTTGTCATACCGCTCCGATTCCGGGGCATACACCGGAAAGGGCAGCGGGATCCCGTCTTTCGCGGCTTCCTCCGCCGTCATGGACACTGTTTCGGCTTCCGCTCCCGCCGCCTGGGAAAGCGCTTCCCAAAAAGCCTCGTAATCCGTAACCCCGTCCTGGCACAGATTATAAGCCTGGCCGCAGGAACCGGGAGTCTCCAGGCACCGCAGAAGCGCCTGGGCGGCGTCCTTTACATAGACAAGCTGGAAAAAGCCGTCCGCATCGGTAATCCTGGGAATCCGGCGTTTTTGCACCGCCATCCGGATCCACAGGGATTCCCGGGGCGCATAGTTATAAGGGCCGTACAAAATGGCGGGACGGATGATGGTCCAGGCGGTTTCCCGGCGGCTGCACACCAGCCTTGTCTCCTGCTCCAGAGCCTTCTTTCCTAATATATATTCTCCCGCTTCGCCCGGGAAACTCCTGTCCTCCAGAGGCGCGTCCTCCCTCAGAAGGGCTCCCGTCCCACGCCGGTATACGTCCACAGTGCTGATCAGAAGGTACCGGGCCGTATCCCCCGCCAGATTTTCCAGCGCGCATGCCGTGTCCCCCGGCTGATAGGCGCAGAAGTCCACCACAGCGTCATACCGTTCCGTCAACCTTCTCCACACCTCGGGATCGCGCCAGTCCCCTCTGACCTGCCGCACCCCGAATTCCTCCATGGAATATGTGCCCCTGTTCACCACAGTCACGTCATGCTCCTTTGCCGCCAGCATGACAAACACTCTCCCGAAAAAATAACTGCCGCCGATTACCAGAATTTTCATGTTGTTCTCCATGCCGGAGCGTTGATGAGGCGGGACGGCACGAATCTCAAATTTACGTCTGCCGTCAGGGGAATTTGTGACGCTCCGGCGCAGATTCCCCACCCCCGGTCTGATCTTTAGTGTACCACGGCGGAGACGTTTGAACAATCAAAATCTGCGGGACATCCTTCAGCCGGCCTTTGCCATGTGCACGGATCGAACGCTTTCCACCTGCCCTCTTTTGGCGGGCCGGAACAAAAGATAGAGGAAACAGGCAACCAGCAGGAAGGAAACCACGGTCCAGAACCCGAAAGCGCCGGTGGTGATCAGCGTGCCGATCTGATAAATGCACAGGGCCACCGCGTAAGCCAGGGCGGTCTGATAGCCCACAGCGATCCAGAACCACTTCCCGCTGTTCATTTCCCGCCGGATGGCTCCCATAGCCGCAAAGCAGGGGGCGCACAGCAGGTTAAACACCAGAAAGCCATAGGCGGCCACAGGCGTCATCAGCAGGGAAAGGCTGCCCCAGATTTCCTCGCCGGCTTCGCCGACCTCGGCAAACCCGAACAGCATACCGAAGGTAGCTACCACGTTTTCCTTGGCGATCAGGCCGGTCACCGCCGCAACGGCCATCTTCCAGCCCTCTCCCGCCTGCGTCCATCCCAGAGGGGCAAACAGCCACGCCACGGCCCCTCCGATTTTTGCCAGAATGCTGCCGTTTAACTGCTCCGCCTCCAGCATACCGAAACTTCCGTCCGCCCAGCCAAAGCTCATGAGGAACCACAGTACGATGGTGGAAAGCAGAATAATCGTTCCCGCCTTTTTGATAAAGGACCAGCCCCGCTCCCACATGCTGCGGAAAATCGCTCCCGGCGTCGGCATGTGATAAGCGGGCAGCTCCATCACGAAGGGCGCGGGATCTCCCGCGAAGATTTTCGTTTTTTTCAGAATGACGCCGGAGCAGACAATGGCCGCGATGCCGATAAAGTACGCGCTCCATGCCACCCACCAGGCGTTGGAGAAAAACGCCCCGGCGATCAAAGCGATGATGGGAAGCTTTGCGCCGCAGGGGATAAAGGTAGTGGTCATGACCGTCATTTTCCGATCCCGGTCATTTTCAATGGTGCGGGACGCCATGATCCCGGGCACCCCGCAGCCGCTGCTGATCAGCATGGGGATAAAGGATTTTCCCGAAAGTCCAAACTTCCTGAAAATTCTGTCCATAATGAACGCCACCCTGGCCATGTACCCGCAGGCTTCCAGAAACGCCAGAAAGAAAAACAAAACCAGCATCTGCGGCACAAATCCCAGCACCGCGCCCACGCCCGCTATGATGCCGTCCAGGATCAGGCTCTGAAGCCAGTCGGAAACGCCCACGGCGCTCAGAGCGCTCTCCACGGCGGGAGGGATGATATCGCCAAACAGTACATCGTTGGTCCAGCCGGTGACAAAGTCTCCCACCGTGGTAACCGAAATGTAATAGATCAGCGCCATCACCAGCGCGAAGATCGGCAGCGCCAGCACACGGTTTGTTAAAATGCCGTCAATCCGGTCGGAAACAGAGCGCTTTTTTGTCCCGGCCTTGACCAGACATTCCTCCACCACGGAGGAAATCAGCACATACCGCTCGTTGGTGATAATGCTCTCGGTATCGTCGTCGAAGGTTTCCTCCAGCGCCTTGACCTGATCCTCCACATCCGGCGCCTGCTTGATCAGTTCACGGATCTTTTCGTCCTTCTCCAGCAGCTTAATGGCAAAAAACCTTCTCTGGCCGGCCGGAATACTCCGATCCAGTCTGCTCTCCACGGTTTCTATGGCCGCCTCCACCCTTCCGTCGAACCGGTGGGAAGACGCAGCCGTTTCTTTCTTCTGTGCCAGCTCCACGGCGCAGTCCACCGCTTTCTGGATGCCCTCGCCTTTTAAGGCGGAAATCTCCACAACCTGACAGCCCATACGCCGGGACAGCTTATCCGCGTTGATCCGGGTTCCGGATTTTTCCACCACGTCCATCATATTCACCGCCAGCACCACCGGAATTCCCAGCTCCAAAAGCTGCGTGGACAGGTACAGGTTTCTTTCTATGTTGGTGCCGTCCACAATGTTGATAATGGCGTCCGGCCGTTCATTGACCAGCCAGTTTCTGGCCACAACCTCCTCCAGCGTGTAGGGGGAGAGGGAATAGATGCCGGGCAGATCCATGATGATCACGTCCTTATGCCCTCTCAGCTTTCCTTCCTTCTTTTCCACTGTGACGCCCGGCCAGTTCCCCACAAACTGATTTGCCCCGGTCAGGGCGTTGAATAACGTTGTTTTGCCGCAGTTGGGGTTTCCTGCCAACGCAATTTTTATCGACATATCTCCTCTTTTCCGCCGCCTGGGACGGTGCGCCGTCCGCGGCTTTCTTTTAATCCCTTTCTGTGAGCCGCCGGCTCACGGTTCAGGCTTGGTTAGATCTGTTCCACTTCAATCATTTCCGCATCCGCTTTCCGCAGGGAGAGCTCGTAGCCCCTGACGGTCACCTCAATGGGATCCCCCAAAGGGGCTTTCTTCCGAACATGGATCTCCACTCCTCTGGTAATACCCATGTCCATAATCCGTCTTTTTACCGGCCCTTCCCCGGAAAGTCCTCTGACCTTGACGGTCTGATGCACCGGCGTTTCCTTTAATGTCATTTCCCTTCCTCCTGTTTGTTTCAGTTCTGAAATTGATTTCCGGCAAATCCGCCAAGCCCGTCCAGCACGGCAGGCCCGGCAGTTTCGGCAAGCCCGTCCGACACGGCGAGCCTGGCGGTTTCGGCAAGCCCGTCCGGCACGGCAAGCCTGGCGGTTTCGGCAAACCCGTCCGGCACGGCAAGCCTGGCGGTTTCAGCAAGCCCGTCCGGCACTACAAGCCTGGCGGTTTCGGCAAGCCCGTCCGGCGTTGTCAGATCAGGATTTTATTGGCAAGATCCTTGCCGATGGCAACCCGGGATTCCCTGATATTGACGATCAGATTTCCGCCCACCGCGGCAACCACCGTTACCACGCTGCCCGCCACAAAGCCCAGATTTTCCAGAAATCTGCGGGTTTCCTCCCTGCCACCTACCTTTTTGATCACATTGCTCTCTCCCCTGCGCGCCATCGACAACGGCATACCCGTTTCCTCCTTCCGCTTTTGTTTTTGAGAACTGTTCTCATTTCCTCAGACGTTAGTATATTCTAACTCAAGTTATTTGTCAATAACTTTTTGATCTTTTTTCTGTCCCGGGTTCCCGCCCCGCATTGACAAGGGGGAAAGCATTTGGTACACTTTTTCTATACGAATCCGCGCAGAAAACGGCGGCGCAGGTTTCAGCATCATCTATCTATCATCATCTATATAAAGGAGGCAGCATATGAGCTTTTCTAGGGACGGGAATGCTCTGGTGATCCGTCGCCAGGGAGAAACGGTCAGAATCGAAGCCTGGGGGAAGGATTCTCTCCGGGTGCGCTCCACCATGCAGGGTCAATTCACCGGCAATCTGTGGGCGCTGACGGAGAAAATACCGGAAACCCAGGTTTCTGTCACCATTGACGGCAGGGAAACCGGGGACGGGGACGGCGCGGTGGACACGGCGGAATCCGCCGCCATCACCAACGGACGCCTGAAGGCAGTGGTGAATTTTGCGGGCGTCATCAGTTTTTATCGGGACAACAACCTGATCCTGCGGGAGTATTACCGCTCTTACGGCGGAACCCTTTCCAGAGAGAGCCGCTGCCTGAAGGTGGTAAACCGGGAATGGAAGGGAATCATCGGCGGCAGCGAATATTCCCTGCATCTGAAATTTGAAAGTAATGACGGCGAAAAGCTTTTCGGCATGGGACAGTACCAGCAGCCCTATCTGGATCTGAAGGGCTGCACCCTGGAACTCGCCCAGCGCAACTCCCAGATCTCCGTTCCCTTCGCGGTGTCCTCCCTGGGCTATGGATTTCTCTGGAACAATCCGGCGGTGGGCCAGGTGACCTTCGGGAAAAACTATACGGAATGGATCGCCAGATCCACAAAGGAAATGGATTACTGGATCACGGTGGCGGACACGCCGAAACAGCTTCTGGAGAATTATACCGACGTGACGGGACACGCGGACCTGTTCCCGGAGGAGCTGATGGGCCTGTGGCAGTGCAAGCTTCGTTATCGCACCCAGGACGAGGTGTTGACCGTGGCGCGCCAGTATCAGAAGGAAGGCATTCATATCGACCAGATCGTCATCGACTTTTTCCACTGGACGGTGCAGGGGGACTGGAAATTTGATTCCAAATACTGGCCGGATCCCAAAGCCATGGTAGACGAGCTGCACTCCATGGGAATCCGGGTGATCGTTTCCGTCTGGCCCTCCGTGGACAGAAAGAGCGAGAACTTCGGCCCTATGATGGAGCGCGGCCTGTTAATCCGCACGGAGCGGGGCGCCGCGCAGACTTACGACTATCAGGGCGACTGCGTGGAGATCGACCCCTTCAACCCCGAAACCAGGAAATATGTGTGGGAAGTGTGCAAAAAGAATTATTACGATTTCGGCATCGATGCCTTCTGGCTGGATAATTCCGAGCCCGATTACGGCGTTTACGATTTTGAAAATTACAGATACAGCGCCGGCCCCGCCCTTTCCGTCAGCAACATGTACCCCCAGATGTACAGCCGGGTATTCTATGACGAGATGAGCAGGCTTTCCCAAAAGCCCGTGGTGAATCTGCTGCGCTGCGCCTGGGCCGGGTCGCAGAAATACGGCAATGTGGTATGGTCCGGAGACGTTCCCAGCACCTTCGAGGCTTTTGCGGATCAGCTTCAGTGCGGTCTGAACATGGGCCTGGCGGGCATTCCCTGGTGGACCACCGACATCGGCGGATTCATGACGGACGATGTAAACGATCCCGATTTCCGCCAGCTTTTGATCCGGTGGTACCAGTTTGCGGTGTATTCCGCCGTGCTGCGCATGCACGGGGACAGGGGCCCTTACGATATTCCCCCTCTGGACGACAGGGACTGGGGCGGCGGATATCTCCACACGGGCCAGCCCAATGAGCTTTGGAGCTACGGGGAAGAAAATTACGCCATTATGAAAAAATACTATCAGATCCGCATCTCCATGCACGATTACATCAAAAAGCTGTACCAGGAGGCACACACAAACGGTTCCCCGCTGATCCGCACCATGTTCTATGAATTCCCGGAGGACGAAACCTGCTGGGAGCTGCAGGATCAGTACATGTTCGGCGACAAATACCTGGTGGCGCCCATTCTGCACCTGAACCAGTTTGAGCGGGAGGTGTATCTGCCTGAGGGCGAGTGGATCCTGACCTCCACCGGAGAAAAAATGAAGGGCAAAACCACGGTGAAGGCGGCGGCTCCCATCGATTACATGCCCGTATTCGAGAGAGTGCGGTAAACGGCTGTCAGGGACGCCGGGCCCCAGGAAGGGGTCCGGCGTCCCAGGGCCGTGAAAACGCGTTCCCCAAAACAGACTGAGGAGTGAGGGTATGGCTGGAAACGAATCCGCTGAAAACTATCTGGAAACCATTTTGATCCTGAGCCGCAGGCTGCCCGTGGTGCGCTCCGTTGACATCGCAAACGAGCTGGGGTTTAAAAAGCCCAGCGTCAGCGTGGCCATGAAACATCTGCGGGAAAAGCGCCATATTACCGTGGACGAATCAGGTTTCATCACCCTGACTGCCTCCGGGAGAGAGATTGCGGAAATGATTTACGAACGGCATCAGCTTTTGTCGGACTGGCTGACCGGGCTGGGGGTTCCCGCGGATGTGGCCGTAGAGGACGCTTGCAGGATGGAGCATGTGGTCAGCAGGGAAAGCTTTGAGGCCATCAAAAAATATCTGGCGGAACATGAAGGGAAAAAATAATCCAGGCTCGGGACATGTCCGGCCTGTTTTCACACAAAAAGGCTGGGGGCTCATATGGCTCCCAGCCATTTTAACGCATTCCAGACGCCGTCTTTCTCAATGGGCGTTGTGACGAAATCCGCCGCTTTCTTGACATCCTCCGTGGCGTTTCCCATGGCAATGCCTCTGTGGGCGCAGCGCAGCATGGGAATGTCATTGCCGCTGTCCCCTAAAGCCGCCGTTTCCTCCATGGGGATTCCCAGACGATCCGCCAGAAAACGCATCCCGCTGGCCTTGGAACAGCCCTTCGGCATGATTTCAAAAAACCCCTGCCGTCTGTCTACAAAGTCCAGCCTGTCCTCAAACTCCTTCTGAAAGGCGTTCATTTTTTCCACGTCGTCCACATACGCGTAAAATTTATCGAACCTTCCCGGGGCCTCCTGAAAGCTTCCGTAGCCCTGATCCGAAAATCTGTCGATAAATTCCGCAAATCCCCGGGTAAAAAAACGGTCGCGGCTGTCATTGAAATTATTGCGGTCCCCCTCCAGCACGGCGTCGATGCCCCACCGGTAAAGGCCGTCTATAATATCCCGGGAATCGGCCGGAGAAAAGGTTTTGTGAAACAGCGTTTCCCCCCGGTAGGTGATCATGGTGCCGCAGCCCATGCAGAACGCATCGAAGTCGGATAGGCATCCCCGATCCGGCTCCACCAGTTTCCCCGTCCTGCCGGTATTCACCGCGCAGATATGGCCGTTTTCCCGGGCGGAATGAATCGCCAGCGCGGCGCTCTCCGGCAGGGAACGGCTCCAATCGTCCAGCAGCGTACCGTCAATATCAAAAAATATCAGCATACGCCGCAGCCTTACGCCACCTTGCTCTTTGCAAGCTCAGCCAGGGTTTTGAATCCCTCCGCGTCATTGACGGCCAGCTCCGCAAGCATCTTTCTGTTCATATCAACGCCAGCCAGTTTCAGGCCATACATAAACTTGCTGTAAGAAATGCCGTTCAGTCTGGCGGCCGCGTTGATACGCGCAATCCAAAGCTGTCTGAACTGACGCTTTCTTTCCTTTCTTCCCGCGTAGGAGCTTGCCAGCGCCCGCATCACGGACTGCTTGGCCACTCTGTACTGCTTGCTTCTGGCCCCTCTGTAACCCTTGGCCAGCTTTAATACTCTATTATGCTTTTTCTTGGCGTTTAAGCCGCCTTTTATTCTTGCCATGTCTCATCTTCCTCCTCGCCTGATTATAAATAGGGCAGAATCTTTTTCATGTTCTTCACGTTTGTCTGATCGACGGTCGTAGGTTTTCTGAGGTTGCGCTTTGTCTTGGTCGATTTCTTGGTGAGGATATGGCGCTTGTAAGCCTTGTTCCTCTTAAGTTTACCGGTTCCGGTTACCTTGAAACGCTTTGCAGCCGATTTGCTTGTCTTCATCTTGGGCATAACTGTTTCCTCCTGAACTTTGATTAATCTATTTTAACGTCCGCGTTTACCGCTTCTCAGTTAAAAACATGGTCATGGTTCTGCCTTCCACCTTGGGAGGTTTCTCCACCGACGAAATATCGGACAGACTGCCGGCAAAATCATCCAGAATATGTTTGCTGTTATTCATATGGGCCATCTCCCGGCCTCTGAACCGCAGCGTCACCTTCACTTTATCTCCCTTGGAGAGAAATTTTCTGGCAGCGTTGATTTTGGTGTTGAGATCGTTGGTGTCAATGTTGGGAGAAAGGCGGATTTCCTTGATTTCCACAATTCTCTGTTTCTTTCTCGCCTCTTTTTCCTTCCGGAGCTGATCATACCGAAACTTCCCGTAATCCACAATCTTACATACGGGAGGCTTTGCAGTGGGAGCGATCTTCACCAGATCCAGTCCCGCCTCCTCCGCCATCTTCATGGCGTCTCTGGGCGACATGATCCCCAGTTGTTCCCCGTTTTCACCGATCAGTCGAATCTCCTTGTCCCTGATCTGTTCGTTAATCATTAAGTCGCTAATGGCCGTTTACCTCCGTTTATTATAAAAAAAGTGGACAGCGCAGCTATCCACTCAACAATCTTCCCACCGCAGACATTCCCATACAGCGCGGGGCGGCGGAATCCATCCGACGCTTCGCCCGTATAAAAGGAATTCGACGATTTCCAAACTATTGACGCTTACCGGCTCCATTGCCGTAAGGTGAGAGCGGATACTCTGCTTGCTGGCGCGTTTCCCACGCACTTTTAAAGATTAGCACAGGTTTTCCCATCTGTCAACCTATTTTCTGTATTTCCTGTACCTTTTCTGTATTTCCTGTACCTTTTCTGTATTTCCTGTACCTTTATTTTCTGTATTTCCTGTACCGGAAGATTCCCTATTCCCTGTGACGGAAGGCTCCGCTGCCCCCTTCCGGGATTGAAGCGCGCCGCCGCCCCGCTTTGCAGCGCGGGCGGCAGGCGGTCATAGGGGCATGCGCCCACAGCCGTCATTTTTCCGTGAAGGTGGCGCAGGCCGTCTCCCCGCAGGCGCAGGCGCCGCAGCCCTTGATGTCCACATGTTCGGCGTGGCATTTATAATTGGAGTTATAAATACACTTCACGGCCTCACAGTCGATACTGATGGTCTGGCTGGGATGCACCACGGAGCTTTTAAAGGAATCCGTTCCTTCCTTCCTCTGGAAAAAACTCTCGCAGCAGGTGCCGTCGCAATCGTCGGCATGCTTGCCGCCCACCATAATGTCCCCTTTGCAGCACAGGTGATCCTGATTGTAGCCGCAGTTTTCCACCGCACATTTTAAATCCGCCATATCTGCCTCTCTTTCCGCCGCCCACGCGGCATATCGGTTTTTGTGTCCGTATTAGTATTCCACGGTTTCCCTCCGATATGCAGGCAGACTGTTTCAGGGAGAAATTACGGCTGTTCCTCCTTCACCGTTTCCCGGCGGATCTCCTTTGTGCGGATTTCCTTGCAGATCTGGTCGATAAACACCTCCAGCGGTTTCTGCCCTTCGTCGCCGGCGAACCTGCTTCTCACGCTGACCGTGCCGTCTTCCTCCTCTTTTTGTCCCACAACCAGCATATAGGGCAGCTTGTCAAGCCTCGCCTCCCGAATCTTAAAACCGATTTTCTCCGAGCGGTTGTCCGTGGCGGCAAGAATGCCGTTTTCCTTCAGTTTTTTCTCCACCTTAGCCGCGTATTCCTCATATTTCTCAGAAATGGGCAGCACCCGCACCTGCTCGGGGCACAGCCAGGTAGGGAATTTGCCCTCGTATTTTTCGATCAGCCAGGCAAGGGTTCTCTCATAGCAGCCCATGGATGTCCTGTGGATGATATAGGGGCGCACCTTATCCCCGTTCTGATCGATATAGTACATGTCAAACTGTTCCGCAAGCAGGGCGTCCCACTGAATGGTAATCATGGTATCCTCCTTGCCGTATACGTTGCGGGCGTTGATATCCACCTTGGGGCCGTAGAAAGCGGCCTCGCCCACATCCTCCGTAAACTGAATGTGCAGCTCGTTCAAAATATCGCGGATATGGCCCTCGGTCTGCTCCCAGACCTCCGGCTCCCCGATGTATTTTTCCCGGTTTTGGGGATCCCATTTGGAGAGGTGGTAAGTCACATCTTCCTCCACGCCCAGCACGGTCAGGCAGTATTTCGCCAGCGCCAGGCAGTTCTTAAATTCCTGTACCATCTGATCCGGCCTTACGATCAGGTGTCCCTCGGAAATGGTGAACTGGCGCACCCGGGTCAGCCCGTGCATCTCGCCGGAGTCCTCGTTCCGGAACAGAGTGGAGGTTTCGCTGTAACGCAGGGGCAGATCCCGGTAGGAATGCTGAGTCGCCTTATAGACATAATACTGGAAGGGGCATGTCATGGGCCGGAGGGCGTAAACCTCCTTGTCCTTTTCCTCATCGCCAAACACGAACATGCCGTCCTTGTAATGATCCCAGTGGCCGGAAATTTTATACAGATCGCTCTTTGCCATGAGCGGCGTCTTGGTGCGGATATAGCCCCACTCGTTGTCCTCCAGATCCTCGATCCAGCGCTGCATGGTCTGGATGATTTTCGCTCCCTTGGGCATCAAAAGGGGAAGCCCCTGGCCGATCACATCCACGGTGGTAAACAGCTCCATCTCGCGTCCCAGCTTGTTGTGGTCGCGGTTTTTCACGTTCTCCCAATAGACAAGGTATTCCTCCAGTTCCTCCTTCTTTGGGAAGGCGGTGCCGTATATTCTCTGGAGCATGGCGTTTTCGGATTTCCCCCGCCAGTACGCCATGGAGGAGGAGGTAAGCTTAAACGCCTTTACCCCCTTTGTGCTCATCAGATGAGGGCCGGCGCACAGATCCACAAAATCCCCCTGACGGTAAAAGGAGATTTCCGCGTCCTCCGGCAGATCCCGGATCAGCTCCACCTTATAAGGCTCCTGCCTTTCCTCCATCAGCCGGATGGCTTCCTCTCTCGGCAGCGTAAACCGCTCCAGGGCGGCTCCCTCCCGGATGATCTTTTTCATCTCCGCCTCCAGGGCGTCCAGATCCTCCCGGGAAAAAGGCGCATGGTCAAAATCGTAATAAAATCCGGTGTCGATGCTGGGGCCGATGGTGAGCTTTGCATCGGGAAACAGCCGTTTCACCGCTTCCGCCAGCACATGGGAGGCGGTGTGGCGGATCGTGGCAAGCCCGTCCTGATCGGCTGCGGTGCAGATTTCCAGCTTGCAGTCGGCATCGATCACGGTGCGCAGATCCTTCACCTGTCCGTCCACCCTGGCGCAGCAGGCGGCTCTTGCCAGCCCCTCGCTGATATCCAGGGCAATTTGATAAACGCTTTTCTTTTCCCCGTACTCCTTCACGGAGCCATCCTTCAGTGTAATTTTCATATCTGGCCTTCCTTTCTTCCGGCGCGTCCGCCGTTTCGGTTCTGCAGTCCGCGGTTTCACACAAAAAAGCCCCCTGCAATATCTCTATTGCAGGGGACGCAGTCCACGCGGTTCCACCCCTGTTGCGGTCCGGTTTGAAAGCATAACCTTCCCGCCGCCTTCCTTTGCCCGTAACGTGGGCGGACGGACTTGATTGGAGTCACTCCGAGACGGTCTTCACACTGTCTTCTCGCCGAACCGCTCTCAGCCCCTGCCGTTACTGCGGCGGGCGGTCCTCTCTGGGGTCCAAAGACAGGCTACTGTTCTCATCATCGTTTTGCGCCTGTTTATTTTGCCTGAAACTTATGATTCCCTATCATAATACTTTTCCCGGGCATTGTAAAGTATTTTTTTCCGCTCATTCCTCCGCATCCATCCTGTGGGACGTTAAGACCTGGCGCGGATCTCTCCCCGGATATAAGCCTCCACGTCCTCTCTGTCCAGGTTTAACGCCACGGCCAGCTCGCCGTAGAGATTTTCCTGGGCAAGATGAATATACCTGGCATCCACGGCGGTCACCTTTCTCCCCGCCTGCAGCCGCTTTTCCCTCCGCTGGTAGATTGTTTTGATCACCCTGACCCATTCCTCGCAGCAGTTTTCCTTCATATGCTCCTTATAGGTCTGCTCGGACAGCTTATCGTTTGCGATATCAATCAGGGGGAGCTGGGGAATAGCGTCGATCAAACGATCCGCTTCCTCCCGGCTCAGCACTCTGCGCATGGAGCCTTCTGCGGCGTCCACCGGCACATACACCGTACTCCCGGCCTGGTACCTGGGTTTCAGAATATAATATTTTCTCTGTTTATCCACACCGCCTATATCAAGGGTGGAAATATTTTCCACGGTGCATACTCCTTTGTTGCCGCACACCACTTGTTCTCCGATCTCAAACACGAACCGCTCTCCTTTCCGGAACCTGATATCCGGTTCCCACATGGATTTTCTCTTTTATCATTGCCTTTATTTTAACAGATTAATCTTCAAAATGTCAGTTAATTCAGGCAAAATTTGAATCTTTGTAGAAAAAGCGCAGAGCCGCCCGGCCGCCTATTGTGCAAAATGACAGAGGATGCGGCGGGCGTTTTTCCCTTCTCTTACCACTCCTATTCCAATGTACAGGATTTTGGCCGTACCGGCGGCCGGAAATACGGGCTGACAGCAAACGGTGCAGGGCCGTTTCCGACTCTGCACCGCATTTCCTGTTCCCTGGGTCAATCTTATCTGATCAGACGGAGAAATCGTATCTGTGTCCGCTGGGAACCACATCCTCCGGCACCCGGCTCCAATCCACCTGGTCGATGGCCCCGGCCAGTTCCTCCACGGAGGATCCAAAAACCGTGACATGCTTTCCGGGCTCCCGGAATTTTCCCCCTCTGGGGCGTCCGTCCCGGAGAACCTCCTGCTCCTTCCCAGCCTTCTCATCCTGGGAATCCTTCGCCTTCTCCTTTTCTTCCTGACGCTTTTCCTCGCGTTTTTCCTGAATCCGCTCCCGTTGCCTTTCGTTGGTTTTTTCCAGCTCCGCAAAGTAGGAAACTTCGCCGTCGTCACCGATGGCGACTCCCATCCTGGTCACGTCCCGGCCTTTTTCTCCCAACTGTTCCTTCATTTCTCCCAGCTTGGAAAACGCCTCCTCCAGAGTTTTCAGGCCGTCTTTCTTCGCATCCTTATCCGCCGCCATCTTTTCCAGTTCTTCCGGCGTCAGCAGAACGCTGTACTGGGATTTGCCCCTGGACAGCAGGGAGGCCGCTTCCTCCTCCGTCTCATAATCCGCGATGATAAAATCCGAATTGCCGTAGGCGCTCTTTAACTCTTTCAGAAGGGACTGGGCCCCTTCGCTTAAACGCACCTGATCCCGGGACGGGCTTTTGGTTTCCTCCGTCCGGCTTGCGGCGGCGCGCTCCGCCTGTTCCGCCCCGGCGTTTCTCATGTAATTGTTTTGATAAAGTCCATAGGTTCCAATCTTGTCCATGCGTATGCCCTCCATTGCGTCTGTGTCTGAAAACGTAAATCCATTTACAGTTCCGTCTTACTTTATTTCGGCGCAGTCACCTAAAAAATGAAGGGTTCCCGAAAAAATTCCATTCCGGAAACGGCCGCGCCTTTCCCCGGCGGAAACGGCGGCACCCCCCTGCCGTCTCAACCGGCCGCGCAGTACATCACCGACAGGGCCCCGTGATCCGTGTGGAATTTCAGGCACATGTTGTTTTTAATATCCACGCCGGTATCCCGGTATTGATCCAGAAAAAGATCGCCCCGCCAGTCAAACTGGTTTTCTCCCTCGTCGCTGATCAGATAGGCCAGCACATGGGAGGCGATAATATCCCCCAGCTCCATCAGGGCCGACTTTTCCACGGCGTTCATGGCATCCATGCTGCCGATCTCCACGCCGCTGATCCCCCTGTAAAGGGCCCGGGCCATCTCCTCGGAGAACCCGATCAGGAACACATGGGTTTTTCCCTGATTGCCGATCATGCTGCGGACGATCACCTTCCCGTCCACACAGCCGTTATACACGCTGGCCGTGGCGTTCTGAAAGACGATCCCGTAGGTATCGCTCAAAAGCCGGGTGGTCACTGTGCGAATCAGATCCTCCACGCCCTCAAAGTGGATCTGGGGAGAGATGGGCTCGTTTGTAAAGATCTTCCTGTCACAGTCGCAGACATGGATCGTCAGCCAGGTCATCAGCGTCCCCGCCAGCCTCTTTAACATCTCCTTGGAAAATTCTCTCTCCACTGTCTCCTGATAAGCCAGCACCGTATTTTTAAACCGCTCGTGAAGCTTTACATGCTCCGCATACCCCACATAGTCCCTTTCCCTCTGAAGGGTTTCCTCCAGTTCAAAATGCCGGGCCGTATAGGATAACAGAAAGTCCAGCGTCTCCATACATTTTTGCTTGTTCGCCGTCTCGCCGGCGGTCATTGCTATGGTTAAAAAATCCTCCACCTGATGAAACAATTCCTGATGCTGACTGTCAATCTCATCGCTGCCGGTCCGATAGCTGTCCTTCCAAAGTTTGATTGCGTCCATGATGTCTCCTTATGTGTTTGCCGATGTCCGTGCCGCCGTCCCCGTGGGACGGGCTCCGCCCTCTACCACTGTTTCAGGCACAAAAGCCCTACGGTTCCCAGGCCGCAGTTGCTGATGATGGTAGCGGACGCCTTTTGCAGAAAGATTCGTTCAAAGTGCTGATATTCCTTGATTTCCTTCACCAGCTCGTTCTGTTCCTTCACGGTACAGCCCGCGTGGGTCAAAAAGCACACCTTATCGTCAAGCTGGGTTACCTTGCGCATCTGCATCCGGATATACTTTGCGTAGGCCTTTTCCGGGCTTCCGGTGACAAAGCTCTGGAACTTGATCCTGCTCTGGGCCATGTACAAAACGGGGTGGAGAGAGAACATTTTGCAAAATCCCGCCATGGCTTTTCCGATCCGGCCGCTTTGGGCCAGAATCTCCGGATTGTTGATGACAAAGCTGGTGGAAACCCGCTCCTTCATATCCTCCACGCCCTTTAAGATCTCCGCCACGGTCATATTGTTCTGCGCCATTTTAGCGGCGTAAAGGACGATCATTCCCATGCCGCTGGAGACATGCCCGGAGTCTACCACATGCACGTTGTCAAAGCCCTTCGCGGCCTCCATCGCCGTCTCATAGCATGTGCTGGCATGTTTGGCCATTGTGATATGAATCACCTGCTCCGCGCGGTCCAGGGTGTTGGCAAACAGATTTTCATATTCCTCCGCCGAGGCGTGTTCGGAGCGGACCTGGCCGCCGCCCTGCTGCAGATAGGGAACCAGGTTGTCCCCGGTAATCTCCTTGCCGTCCGCGAATCTGCCCTGCTCGGTATAAATGTAATAGTACATGGTTCCGATCTCGTACCGGGTCAGCCACTCGTCAGGCAGATCGCATACGCAGTCGGCGGTGACAGCCACCTTTTTCTTGCGCATCCCCGTCACCTGCTGAATGACTTCCTCGGACTGGTCTTCCTCCTTGCCGCTGTACTCGATCAGCTCCGCGGGGAGGAATTTCAGCAAAGTCGCCTCCAAAAGCGCGCCGTTGATGGGTTTTGCCAGATAGCTCTGGAAACCGCTGTTCTGATAGATATCCTCCGCCCCCGACATGGCGTTGGCGGTCAGGGCGATAACCGGCACGTTCTGGCAGAGGCCCTCAGGCTGCTTTCTCAGCCGCTTTAACGTCTCTACCCCGTCCATTCCCGGCATCATGTGATCCATAAAAATCACATGGTAGAAACGTCCCTTGGTCATTTCCAGGCATTCCTCTCCGTTCCGGGCCGTCTCGATCTGTACCTTGGTGGCCCGCAGCAGCTTTTTCGCCACCGTCAGGTTCATTTCATTGTCGTCCACAATCAGCACTCTGGCGTCGGGGGCTTCAAAGCTCTGCTTGTACCTCTCCCGGTTGGCGATCTTTTTCTTGATCATCAGATCCAGAGGGCCGATGGGCTTTTCGTCCATGATCTTCTGTTCCACGTTGACGGTAAAGGTGGAGCCCTTTGTATAAATGCTGTCCACCGTGATAGTCCCGCCCATCATTTCCACAAGCTGCTTGGAAATGGCAAGGCCAAGGCCGGTTCCCTCCACATTCCGGTTCTTTTCCTCATCGAATCTCCGGAAGGTGTCAAACAGCTTATCCATGTCGTCCTTTTTGATTCCCATGCCGGTGTCCGCCACGGAAATGCGCAGCCGCACGGTGTTGGGGGATGTCCTCTCCGATTTCGCCCGCAGGGTGACGGAGCCGAACTCCGTATATTTGACGGCGTTGGTGAGGATATTGGTCAGAACCTGTTTCAGCCGCACCTCGTCGCCGTAAAGCATGGAGGGAATCTCCGGGGAAATATCCACCTTGAAATCCAATTCCTTCTGATGCGCCCGGACCCAGATCAGATTGACCAGATCGCTGAACATGACGCCCGTCTCATACCTGGCCGGCACAATTTCCATTTTCCCGGACTCCAGCTTGGAAAGATCCAGAATATCGTTGATCAGCGCCAGCAGCATTTTGCTGGCGTTTTGAATGTTGATGGAGTTTTCCGCGATTTCATCGGAGATATCTTCCCGCAGGTTCATCTCGTTCAAGCCGATAATGGTGTTGATGGGCGTACGGATCTCATGGCTCATATTGGCGAAAAACGCGCTCTGGGTACGGCTCACTTCCTCGATCTGCAGTTTCTGCTGCTCGGTCACCTCCACTTCCCTTTCATACACCGCGTTCTGGGTCTTCACCAAAAGGCCGATCAGGATCGCCGAAAGGGTCATGGCGATAAAGGAATCGATGTACAAATAGATCCTGCTGCCTATGGGGACGATCAAATCCGGATTGCAGTATCCCACCACAAAGGTGATGAAATCCGCCGCCACGCTGTATATCACCAGCCCGATCAAAAGTTTCCCCCGAAACAGCAGAAACGCCATAATGATCCCCAGGACAAACCAGGAGATCGCGCCCCCTTCCGTCCCTCCGTTCAGCAGGAAGGTAGCGGGAAAGAGAACGCCGTTTGCCAGCAAAAGCAGGGCCAGGGCCGGCACCTCATATCTTCCGTAGCGCACCGAAACCGCCAGCGCCAGGCCCATCAGCACCAGGAATACAAACAGCATCCCCGTCAGCAGACCGGACTGTCTCCTGACGATTGCCATAATCAGCGCCACCACCATGGCAACGATTCCCATCATGATGACCAGCCTGAACAATCGTTCCCGCAGATTGACCTGTGCGCCTAGCTGTCTGCGAATCCATTTCTTCAACATATCGCCTTACCCCAGCCTTTCTCTGATGCCATTCAGTTCGTCCATAGCTCCCATAAAGTCAAACATCCCCGCCTTTTCGCCGATGGGTTTCATCAGTTTTTCCAGGGATTCCCCGCCGTAGCTTTTCCCCTTCATCCTGTTCAGAATGCTTTCCACATTTTCGCTTTCAAAGGTATCCAAAGCCTCCTTCAGTTCTTCCAGCAGGCTCTGCCATTCCTGGCCGTCCAGTTCTTCCAGCGCTTCCTCCGGCTCCGGCGCCGCGTCTTCGCCGGCGGACTCCCCGCCGGCACCGGGTTCCCCGACTCCCCTGCCGTCCGGATTCACTCTTTCGTCCGCTCCCAGAAGCTCCAGCACCCGGCGGTATTCCTTCATCATTGCCTCATGATTGCCGTCGATGAAACACTCGTCCATACTCTTGCCCGCGTATTCCAGATCCTTCGCCATATCCGACAGCGCCCTGGCGCCGATCCCCAGGGAAGTGCTTTTGACCGCGTGAACCAGAATGGAATAATTCTTCCAGTCCCTCTGTTCGTAGAAATTCTCGATTTCCCCGATTTTCTCCCGGCCAGTGGCATAATAGATCTGCAGAATTTCCACATAGTCCTGAATTTTGCCGCCGCAGTAAGCGATCCCCTGTCTCACGTCGATGCCGTCCCGCTCGCCTATCTCCTTTACGTTTCCGGAGGTATGTTCCTTTGTTTCGGCGGACGTTTCCGCCTGTCTGGCCGCCTCCTCCGGACTCACCTTCATAATTTTCTGTTCCGGGATATACTTTAACAGAACCCTCTCCAGCACGGACAGTTCAATGGGTTTTGCCACAAAATCCTGGAAACCTTCCGCAAGGAACATTTCCCGGGCGCCGCCGATGGCGTTGGCGGTCAGGGCGATAATCGGCACCGTCTGGAAATATCTTCCGGGTTTCTGGCGGATCCGGTGCATGGTTTCCACGCCGTCCATCTCCGGCATCATGTGATCCATAAACACAAAATCGTAATCCATGGACTCTATCTTCTTTAAGGCCTCCTTGCCGCTGGACGCGGCGAATACCCTGATCCGGTACGGCCGCAGCAGCCCTTCCACCACCTTGATATTCATCATGTTGTCGTCCACCACCAGAATGGACGCGGAGGGCGCCACAAACCGGCTGCCGATGCGGGCCTCTTGATTCAGGCTCTGCACCACCCGCTCCCCGTTCAGCACCGCCGCCATCGCCACCGCGTAGAAGGGCTTGTAGATGCGCAGAAGGGGCCCCGACACTTCCTCGTCCTGCTGTCTGTCCAGCACCAGCACCACAGGCATCTGCAGCGCCAGCTCGTCAAACCACTTCTTATCCTCGCAGTATTCCTCCCAGCAGATAAACACATGGGTAAAGTGCGCCTGATCCAGTCTTCTCTTTAACTCCGCCAGGTTGCGGCACTGTTTCAGCCGGAATCCCAACTGTTCCTCCATACGGCGGATACATTCCTCATAGCCGTCCCTGATGGCGGCGTAGGTGTACTTCTCCATGTTGATATAAGACACTACGCGGATGGATTCCGGATTGTTCAGGGAAATGATGGGCGTCTCGTCCACCACCTTCTGAGGCACGGTAAACTGAAATTCGCTGCCCTGGCCGGGCGTACTTTTCACGGTGATGAAACCGCCCATTTTCCTGACGATGGCCTGGGAGATGGACAGGCCCAGCCCCACGCCGCCCTCCTGGCGGTTGCGCTTGGTATCCGCCTGGTTAAAGCTGGAAAAGAGCTTTTCCAGCTCCGTATCGTTCATGCCGATGCCGGTATCCCGGATATTCACAATCAGGTTGATGCCGTATTCCTCCTTGCGGGTGGAGATGGAAATGATCACACAGCCCTCCGTCGTAAACTTCACCGCGTTGTTCACCAGATTCATGATAACCCGGCGCAGTTTCTGCTCGTCCCCCATCAGGCCGCTGGGGATGGTGGCGTCGCAGGATACGATCAGCTCCAGATTCTTGCCGTTTAACTGGGCGTTGGTCATATTCATCACATCGTTGATGGTGGAAGTAATGTTGTAAGGCTCCTCCACCAGATCCATTTTCCCGGATTCCAGCTCCGAAAAATCGAGAATATCGCTTACGATGGATAACAGATTGCGGCCGGCCGTCTGAATGTCAAACACCTCGCCCCGGATATTGGCGGGCAGCTCCTCCCGGAGAAGCATCTCGCTCATGCCGCAGATGGTGTTGATGGGCGTACGGATCTCATGGGACACGTTGGCCATGAAATCGTCCTTGCTCCGCTCCGCGGAATTCAGCGCGTCGATATTTTCCAGCAGACGGTTGTTGACCTTGATCTGGCTGCAGATCAGATAATACGTCACATACTCCGCCAGATAGACGGACAGAATGCGCAGCAGGATCCGGTAGCTGTCCCCTCCGCCGAAAATGTCAAAGGTATTCAGGATCACAGAGTGGAAAAACAAAAGAAACGTGGAAACTCCCGCAGATATGTAAACCACTTCCGGGATACAGTAGATCCCCAGCAGGATCATCATCCCGGTCATGGTAGGCAGCAGACTGAAATAATCCGGGCTGTGGACGCCGTAAATCACAAAATTCATCCAGCATAAGGAGGTGGTCAGAAAGGCCCGGAAACGATAGGATTTATACTTTTTCAAAAACACCGCCCAGCAGATCAGCAGGCCCACAACGATCACCGGGGAAACCCACATCTCCCAGTCTTCAAAGTAAGCCACCCCCACCATAGCCGCGGTGTATAAGCTGTATATGCCGAGAATGATCTTTTCTACGGATCTTTTTTCTTCCTGTTTTCTACCCGTTTTCATGTTTCCTCACCTTCCGCCAAAGCACGTCCCGCCGCCCGGCCGGATCTTTGACCGTCACAGTCAGTTTCGATGCTCCAGATATTCCCACAGCGGTTCGTTCAGACTTAAGAACACATCCGTGATGACGGGATCAAACTGCGTCCCCCTGCCTTCCGCAAGGATCTCGTAAATTTTTTCGATGGGCCGCATGGGCGGCTTGTAGCAGCGTTCCTCATACAGCGCGTCGAAGACGTCCGCCAGAGCCATAATCCTGGCTCCCAGAGGAATCTCCTCCCCCTTTAAGCCCATGGGGTATCCCTTCCCGTCCCAGCGCTCATGATGATGCATGGCCACATCCTTGGCCAGCCGGATATAATCTTCTTCCTCCACATCGCCGATGATCTCGTCCAGGATAGCGCTGCTGCATGTGGTATGGGACTTCATAATCTCATATTCCTCCGCGGTCAGCCTGCCGGGTTTCTGCAGAATGCTGTCGGGCACCTGGATCTTGCCTACGTCGTGCAGAGGCGCCGCCTTGCACAGCTTTTCGATGTAATCGCCTGTGAGGACTTCGCTGAAAAGCCCTCTGCGCTCCAGCTCCTGAGCGATCATGCGCACATAGGTCTGGGTGTTTTTCACATGCTTTCCCGTGCTGCCGTCCCGGCTCTCGATCAGGTTCGCCATGCCGACGATCACATGCTCCTGCATTTCGCTGATCCGCCGGAAGGCGCCCGTCAACTGCTGGGCCTGTTCTTCCACCATTTTCTCCAGGCTGTTCCGATATCGCTCCAGCTCCAGGGTTCGTTTGACCCTGCTGGTCAATATCTCGGGCAGGAAGGGTTTTCCCACGAAATCCACTGCTCCCGCCTGAAAACAGCGGATCTCCGTCTCCTCGTTCTTATCCGCGGTGAGAAAAATCACCGAGATGGATTTCCACTGGGGATTGGCCTTCATTTTTGCGACCAGCTCAAAGCCGTCCATGTCCGGCATATTGATATCCACCAGAACCAGATCCGGCCGATTGCTCTCCAGATAGCGGCAGGCGGCTTCTCCCGAATTGGCCGCGGCGATCCTAAAATCACCGCCCAGGATCTTTTTTGCCAACATCAGATTGGCCGTGTCGTCGTCCACGACTAATATCACTTCGCTCATGTTCCTTATCCTCGCCCAGAGTCCTGCGGGCTCCCGCAGACTTGTTCATTTCCATACTGATTTTATTGTAATGGGGGCGGCGGACTTTGTCAATGAGATCAGGGGGGTTTTGGCGGACTTTGACGCCCGCCCCGCCCTTTACCCGGCCTGATCCATTTTACTGAGTTTCGCCGCCTGATCCGCGGCGATACAGCCGTCCACCAGCTCCTGGATATCCCCGTTCAGCACCTTGTCCAGCTTGTACAGGGTCAACCCGATCCTGTGGTCGGTGACTCTGCCCTGGGGGAAGTTGTAGGTGCGGATCTTTTCGGAGCGGTCCCCGGTGCCGATCTGGCTGCGCCTTAGTTCCGCCTCCGCATCGTGGCGCTGCTGCTGTTCCCTGTCATACAGCTTTGATTTTAACAGGGCGAAGGCCTTGGCCTTGTTCTGAATCTGGGATTTCTCCGTCTGGCTGTAAACCACGATTCCCGTGGGATAATGGGTCAGCCGCACGGCGGAATCCGTGGTATTCACGCACTGGCCGCCGTTTCCGGAAGCCCGCATCACGTCGATCCGAATGTCCTTCTCGTCGATGACGATATCGATATCCTCGTCCATCTCCGGCATCACCGCCACGCTGACGGTGGAGGTGTGAATCCGTCCCCCGCTTTCCGTCTCGGGAACCCGCTGCACCCGATGGACGCCGCTCTCATACTTCATCTTGGAGTAAGCGCCCCTGCCGGCAATCACAAACTGCACCTCCTTCATGCCGCCGATGCCGATCTCGTCCGCGTTCAAAAGCTCCACCTTCCAGCGCTGCGCCTCCGCGTAATGCACATACATGCGGTAGATTTCCGCGGCGAACAAGGCCGCCTCGTCCCCGCCGGCCCCTGCGCGGATCTCCACGATCACGTTCCTGTCGTCGTTGGGGTCGCTGGGAAGGAGCAGCACCTTCAGTTGTTTCTCCAATTCCTCCGAACGGTCCCTGCTCTCGCTTAGGGTTTCCTTCAGCATCCCCCGCATTTCTTCATCGTTTTCTTCCTCCAGCAGAGAGAGGGCGTCCTCCATATCCTGTCTGCTTTTCTTATATTCCCTGTACGTTTCCACAAGAGGAGCAAGATCGCTCTGCTCCTTCATCAGCCTGCGGAACCGCTCCTGGTCGCCGGCCACCGTAGGCTCGTTTAACTCTCCCATGATTTCCTCAAACCGTCTCAGCAGGTCTTCCAGCTTATCGAACATCATTTCCTCACATTCCGCCGCTTAAAACGGCCCAAATCCCAAAACTCCGGTTACCACCCTGTCCAGTCCGGCATAGTCCCTGATCACGCGCACTTCCACAAAGCCGCCGTCCTTCATCAGAGCGCTCACTGCCCCGGCCTGATCCCATCCGATCTCCAAAAGCAGCATGCCGCCTTTTTTCAGGTGTTTTCCCGCGTCTGCAATGATTTCCCTGTAAAAAGCAAGCCCGTCCCCGCCGCCGTTTAAGGCGATCCGGGGTTCGTGATCCCGCACCTCCGGCATCAGATCCGGGATCTGACCCGTGGGAATATAAGGCGGGTTGGACACTATCATGTCAAACATGCCCTCCACCCGCTCATACAGATTGCTCTCCAAAAAGGCGAAACTGCCTCCCCGTTGTCCCGAAAGAGACTCCCCTTCCCGGGCCAGCAGCCTTTCCGCGTTTTTCTCCGCCACCCGGAGAGCCGCCCCGGAAAGATCCGTCCCCACTCCCCGGCATTCGTTGGAATATCTAAGCAGACTGATCAGAATACAGCCGGAACCGGTGCACAGATCCAGAATCTCCATGCCGTCGTGGAGGTTACGCAGGGCTTCCTCCGCCAGAATTTCCGTATCCTGCCTGGGGATCAGCACATTTTCGTCAACCTGGAACGGCAGCCCCATAAAATACTGCTCCCCCGTCAGATACTGGAGAGGGATGCGCCGGGCCCGTTGTCGAATCAGTTCCCGATACCGCCCCTGTTCCTCCGGGGAGACGGCTCTCTCCGGGTGAGCAAGCAGGGCGCCGCGGTCCGTCCGGCAGACAAATTCCAGCAAAAGGCCTGCGTCAAGCTCCGCCTCAGCCACGCCGGCCTGTATCAGTTCCCGTTTCCCTTCCCCAAAGCATTCTCCGTACGTCATGTTTCCGACTCATTTCCGCGCCGTTTCCCGCGCATCCCCATTTTTCGTCCGGTCAGTCTTGCGTCTCGGCATCGCCGGACTGCCCCGCCCCGTCCTTCTCAGGCATCAGCTCCTTTGGGTCATAGCCGTAATTCTCCTGAAGGAACTGCCTCCAGTCAAACACCGCCTCCACCGCCGCGATGGCCACCTGGGCCATGCTCTGGTCCGGCTCTTTGGTGGTCAGGCGCTGAATCCACATGCCCGGCGCGGAAACAATACGCACCAGAAAATGGTCGGAGCGCCCCGCAAGCCGGATGATTTCATAGGAAATCCCGGCGATCACAGGCATCAGAAGAATGCGGATCACCACCCTGAGCAGGGGATTCTCCACCCGGATAAAGAAAAAGAGGACAATGCTCACAAACAGCACAAAGAAGATAAAGCTGGTGCCGCATCTTTTGTGGAGCCGGGAGCTTCGCATCACGTTGTGCAGCGTCAGCGGCCTTCCCCTTTCGATGCAGTTAATGCACTTATGCTCCGCACCGTGATAACGGAACAGCCGTCTGATATCCTTCATCAGACTGATGGCGCAGATGTACAGGACAAAGATCACAATCCGGATCAGCCCCTCCAGAATCGCCAGCAGGGACTGGTTGCGCAAAAACCCCTTACAAAGAGATGCCAGGAAATAGGGCAGCGCCACAAAAATGCCCAGGGCAAACGCCACGGAAAAGCATGTGACCAAAACCGTCGCCAGCTTTTCCCCCCGCCCCTGCTGTTTCCCGTCCGGCTCCTCCTCGTCGCAAAGGGCGGCTGACAGATTCAGACATTTGGTTCCCAGAATCAGGGAATCCACAAACTGAAAGATTCCCCGGATAAACGGAATTTTCCTGCATTTCCCGCCGCTCTCCTGGTGGTTCTCGATTTCCACCTGGATCCTGCCGTTGGGTTGTCTCACGGCCACGGCGTATTTATCCTGATTTTTCATCATAACGCCCTCCAGCACGGCCTGTCCGCCAATGCCGGAATAGCGGTTTCTTCTTCTCCCGGTCATATCCCTGCTCCTCACTGCATTGCGTGTCCCTGCCCCGCCTCACCGGCGGGAACAAAAAAGGCGGGCATCCACCCACCCTTTTCCCGGCAACTCTTATTGTACGCCGTATTTCCTGTTAAACTTCTCAATACGTCCGTCGGCCCTGGTCATCTTTTGCTGACCCGTGTAAAACGAATGGCACTTGGAACAAACCTCCACATGGAGCTCCGGCTTTGTGGAGCCGGTCACGAAAGTATTGCCGCAGTTGCAGGTAACGGTCGCCTGATAGTACTGGGGATGGATTCCTTCTTTCATCTTTTTCACCTCTCTATACGATCATAGGGTATTTTTTTGTTCTCATCCGCACTGTCCATGGAACCACGGACAGCTTAATTATTGTAACACAGGGTTTCACGGCTGGCAAGACCCATTTTCATAAAATTCCACTTTTTACACGAATTTGTTCTTTTTGACCATCTGGACAAACTCATTGTTATTCCGGGTGCGGGCAAACAGATCCAGAATCCGGTCGGTGGCTTCATCGGGTTTTAAGCCGTTCAGGGCCCTGCGCATAATGTTGATCGCCTCCAGCTCGTCCGCGCTGAGCAGCAGATCCTCCCTGCGCGTTCCGGATTTGGCCAGGTCGATGGCGGGGAAAATCCTCTTTTCCGACAGCTTTCTGTCCAGAATCATTTCCATATTGCCGGTTCCCTTGAATTCCTCATACACCACATCGTCCATTTTGCTGCCCGTATCCACCAGCGCCGTGGCAAGGATGGTCAGGCTGCCTCCCTCCCGCATGTTTCTGGCGGCTCCGAAAAACCTTTTCGGCATATGAAGCGCCGCCGGGTCAAGGCCGCCCGAAAGGGTCCTGCCGCTGGGGGGCACCACCAGATTGTACGCACGGGCCAGACGGGTGATGCTGTCCAGGAGAATCACCACATCCTTTTTATGTTCCACCAGGCGCTTTGCCCGCTCTATGACCATCTCGGAAACCCTTTTGTGATGCTCCGGCAGCTCGTCGAAGGTAGAATGGATCACCTCCACATTCGAGCCGTGAATGGCCTCCTTGATGTCGGTGACTTCCTCAGGGCGCTCGTCGATCAGCAGAATCAGCATGTGCATGCCCGGGTTGGTTCTGAGGATGGATTTGGCCACCTCTTTTAACAGCGTGGTCTTTCCGGCCTTGGGCGGGGATACGATCATTCCTCTCTGCCCCTTTCCCACAGGGCTTACAAGATCCATGGCCCGCATGGCCAGGCTGCAGCCGGGGATCTCCAGGCGGATCCGCTGGTTGGGAAAAATCGGGGTCATATCCTCAAAGGCCACTCTTTTTGCGGATTCCTCCGTGGTGTAACCGTTGATGGAACGGATAAACAAAAGAGCGCTGAATTTTTCCTGCTGGGTTTTAACCCGCTTGTTTCCCCTCAGAATATCGCCGGTCTTTAAGCCGAAACGCCTGATCTGGCTGGGCGCCACATAAACGTCGTTCTCCCCGGGAAGGTAATTGTCACAGCGGATAAAACCGTATCCGTCCGGCATAACCTCCAGAATGCCGTGGGCTTCCTCGCCGCTGTCCAGCTCCTGGGGGTAGGACTTTTCGTCGTAAACGTCGGATACACGGGCGCGTCCCCCTCCGGCCTGGCCCGCCTGTGCGCCGGGCGCCGAAAAGGGAGTTTCCTGCTGCGCAGGTTCCGTCCTGCGGCCTTCCTCCGTCCTTGGCGCGCCTCCCCTGGGCGGCTCTGCGCCCTGGTATTCCGTTCTCTGGGGCTCCGGCCTGCGGCTCTCCGGTCTTTGCTCCGGTCTTTGGATTTCCGGTCTGACGCCCTCAGGCTTTTGCGGCTCCTGCCTTGACGCGTCCTGCTGCCGGGCATCCTGCCTGAATGCGTCCTGCTGCCGGGCATCCGTCTCCGGCCGGCGGGCCGCATCGTTTCTCACCACGCTCACTCTGTGCCGGCCGGGCCTGCGGGTTCCGGGATGTCCCGTCTCGCCGGAACTCCCCTTCCTTCCGGCAGGGTTTTCTCCTCCGGCGGGACGCTGTTCTTCGCCTCGGTTGTCCTTCCCGGAACCGTTCTGTTCCAATTTGCTGATCCGCTCGTCCTCCGCCAGCATCGCCTCCACCAGCTCAGCCTTTTTCATTGCGGACGTGCCTTTCAGCCCGCGAACCTTCGCAAGCTCCTTTAGCTGCACAAGCGCCAACGATTCATATTTTTCTCTCATACATTCCTCCTCAGATTTAAAAACGGTTTCGTCATGTTGAAAACGGAAACGGGAATTACGGCAGGACTTGTCATTGATGTGTTTTCTCGATGTAACGATCTGATTGTTCTCTCCTGACCCTTCCTTTCGGATCAGGCATCCCACAGATGAAACAAATTTCCGCTGCGGAGTATTCCGCAGCGGTTCCGGACCTGGAAGCAAGGAGGCTCGAACTCCTGACCTTTCGCGTGTGAGGCGAACGCTCATCCCGGCTGAGCTATGCTTCCTTATCAACCCACCTCAAAGGTTACTTCGTTATTATATCACGTTATTGTAAAATTGCAAGCCCCAAGATGGAATCCTGGTATTTTTTGCGTATTTTTTTTGGAACTCACCAAAAGGAGGGGGACGAACCCCCCTCCGGAAAGATCCAGGGACAGCCCGGAGATTCAACAGCCTTGGGAAACGCTCTTACGTCATCACGCAATCCTGGAAGAAGATGGGCGCAGAGGACAGGCAGACTGCCCTGGATTCAAAGAACTATCTTTTTTTCCTTCTGATCAGTATGAGCGCCAACGCCGCTATCACGACCGCTCCCGCTATGATCAAAACCGCAGAACCCGCCGCGAAGCCTTCCGTATCCTGGTCAGAATCAGGCCCCTCCGTTTCCTGCGTTTCCGCAGGAGCCGATGTCTGCATACTCCCGCTGTTCTCACTTTTCACCAGAACCAACGCAGAAATAGGTTCCACCACGGCCACTCCGTCGGAAACCGTGTCCAGCGCCTCCGTTCCCGCCTTTTCGCCATTGATATACACGTCCCACACGCCCTCGGGAAGTTTCACTTCCTCGGCGTTATTGTTGGCGTTGAAAATCAGGAACAGGCCGTCGGAGACTTCCCCGTTCACACCGCCGTTGATCTGAAAAGCGACCACGTTGTCAGGTACATTTTCAACCACTCTCACGTTCTGCCGCACATCCTCCGCGTTGGTCAGGCGCAGCGCTCCGTGGGCTTTCCGGAAAGCGATCAGTCCCTTGTAATACTCATAGACATTCCAATATTCCTCGTTCTCCAGATCCGACCATTTCAGACTGTTTACAGAATCCGGTGAAGCATAACTGTTCTCGTCAAAACTTCCGCTGGAAGTCAGCTTGGTGCGCAGCATCTCCTCGCCCGCCTGCATGAACGGGATGCCTTCCGCTGTCAGATAAATGGCGGCCGCCAGATTGTTCATGCGGATCCTGTCGCCTCTGGGCGAATTCAGCGCCGATCTTGTCAGTCGGTCCATCAGAGTCAAATTGTCGTGGCAGGAAGCATAATTGACCGTCTGAGAGGGCGTCGTACACCAGTCTGTCAGGCCGAGGAAACACTGTTCGATGGTTCGCTCCAACCCTTGGGCGCCGGACACAAATCCCGTGGAAGAATCGAACACGCTACCCTTCAGGGCGTCTCGGATGGTGTCGCTGAAGTACGCGAAATCCGGCGTCTCGGTGGAATTGACCTGAGTGGCCAGCGTGTACCCGTCCTTGGTCAAGGTGGTGTTCATGGTCCAGCCCTCGCCATAGAAGATCACACTGGGATGATCTTTGTGTACCTCCGTCACGATCTCGTTTACGGTCTCTGTGTCAAGCAGCCCCACCAGATCGAAACGGAAACCGTCGATGTGGTACTCATCCGCCCAATATTTCACGGAATCCACAATATATTTTTTCACCATTGCGCGCTCAGACGCCGTATCATTGCCGCAGCCGGAGCCGTTAGAATAGGCGCCGTTCTCATCAATACGGGAAAAGTAGCCCGGCACAATCACGTTAAAGCAAAAATCTCCTGCGCTCTGCACGTGATTGTACACCACATCCATTACCACACTGATCTGGTTCTCATGCAGCGTCCTGACCATCTGCTTCATTTCCCGGACTCTCACTTCACCGTTGTAAGGATCCGTAGAATAAGAGCCCTCTGGCACGTTGTAATTCACGGGATCATAGCCCCAGTTGAACTGCGCTTTTTCCTCCAGTTTGGTCTCGTCCACCGAACCATAGTCATAGATCGGCAAAAGATGAAGATGGGTGATTCCCAGATCCTTGATGTGATCCAGTCCCGTGGGAATACCGCCGGGAGTGGTAGTTCCCGTCTCGGTAAGCCCCAGAAATTTGCCTACATGCTCAATGCCTGCGCTCCCGTCCGAGGACAGATCCCTGACATGCAGCTCATAGATGACCGCATCGTTGTAGGTCATGCCTGCATGGGGGTCTTCGTCACTGTCCCAGCCTTCGGGATCGGTGGAATCCAGATCGATGACCATGGCCCTGCGCCCGTTTACGCCGGTAGTCCGGGCGTAAGGGTCGCAGGCTTCCCTCTCCTGTCCGTTGACGGTCACAAGATAAGTATAATAAGTACCGTTTAAGTCGCCTTCCTTTTCGGCCACCCAAGTACCGTTTACATCCGGCTGCATGGTAAGCTGTTCGATCAGATCTTCGGTTCCTTCGGTACCGCTTTCATAAAGATTCACCTTGACCGCCTCTGCGGTGGGCGCCCAGACCCGGAAGGACGTCTTTTCTGCGGTCCAGACTGCGCCAAGATCATCCCCCGTATAGGTGTATTCTGTCTCAAAATCCTCGGTAGAATAAATGTTGGGCATGACGATCTTGTATTCCGTTCCGTCAAAACGGATACTGTATTCTTGGGTCAGATCCAGCGGTTCCGCAGGCGTCAGAATATACTGCAAATCCCCGCCCTCCGATACCTCTGCCACAGGGACGGTGCCATTGGCGCTTACAATGGAAAATGCGTCCGCCGGGTCGCCTTCCACCGCACCGGTCATGGTGACGGTGATCGTCTGGCTTTCCTCATCGTATCCGGCCCTTGAAAGCTTGATTCCGGTGACTGCATCGTCGCCGTATTCCTTTGTATAGCCTTCCACTCCGGACTCCACATAGACATGTACGGTTCCTGAGACCATCTCGGAAATATCGATGAACTGATCCTTGTCTATATCTTTCGTCCAGTCCGCCGTACGGACAATAAAGCCCACCGAAGTCACGCCGGGCGTAACTATCTTTGTAGCTACCATTTCACCGTTTTCTTCTTCAAAGGCGTAGCCGCTTCCTTCTCCGCCTTCCTCCCACAGCCACACGTCCCAGCCGTCATAAGCTCCGTCCGCTCTGTGATAGTGCAGTTTCAGTACAAGGTCTTCCGCAGCCCTTACCACAGGCAGATCCGTAATTCCCGCGGTCGCTGCCAGAAGCAGCAGCGCCGCTGCCAGAAAAGCCGCGCTCATGCGCCGGAAGATCTGTTTCTTTGTAACCCTGCCCCACATGGTACCATACCTCCTTTTACATTGCCGGGAGATTTGTTTTTGTCTCCCATCAATCATCGATGGGGCTATTATATCACACGTCCGAACATTAGGAAAGCGTTTTCCGAAACTTATTTTGTATACCTTATTTTGTATATTTTACTCCTGTTCCTGCGGCTTGCTTGGGAAAAAGACCGGAAATCAAGATACCGGCAGCGAACTTTTAGGCGCCCTCCGGAAAGATCCAGGGGCGCCCTTTTTGCCTGAGGGCATACACGGCCTTTAAATATGCCACCACCCGGGACGCATCTGCCTCGAAGGGCTCGGCGTGGCTAATAAGAAAACGGCTGGCCCCAAGGGACTCCAGCAGACGGATGGTCTCCTGCAAAACCCCGGCGTTATATCCGGCCTTCCCGTCCTTTTGAGCCGGATAGACGGCATCTCCCAGAAACGCGTACTCCCCATATGCCAGCCCCAGGCACCCTTTGGCATGGGAGGACGGAATGGGGAACAGGGAAACCCCGTCCGCAAACTCCGTCAGCTCCGTCACTTCCGTCAGTTCCGCCACTCCCATCCCTTTGGCCAGCTTTTTACAGGTATACCCGCCCCCGTAGAGCCTGTCGCAGCGCACCCTGCCGGCATTTGCCGCGTGATCCTGGTGAAAATGGGACAGAACCACATATTTCGGCCCCCGCAGGCCGTTCAGCATTTCCGCGGCTTCCTCCGTGCTGCCCACGTCAAAAATCCACGTCACGTCCCCGCATCGGATCAGGCCGATATCCGCGGAAAGCGGCTCCCGGGTCCCGGGAAAACGGCTGATCCCGTCTGCCATCCGCTGTTCCCCCCAGGCCGGGCGGTTTTCCCTGCCTTCCTTTCGCTCCCCTGTCGGCATGCGCCGTTCCCCCTTTCCTGCGCCTGGCGGTACGCCAAAACCCGGCTTTTTCCCGCCTGGGCCGCCGAACCTGTTTCAGAAACAGAATTACACCAAATATTTTCGGACAACCGGCAGTTTAGAGAGGCACCAGCTCACAGCCGCGCTGCAAAGAAAAATAAACGCGGCGCTCAGCGGTATGCGGATCACCATATTGATGTGTTCCAGGAAAGCGCACTTTGCCGCCAGGAGATCCACAAACAATGGGTGAACCAGATAGATGCCAAAGGTCAGCCGGGATAGTTTTTCCAAAGGACGCGCCGCCTTGTCCATCTTCCACGGCGCATAGCGGGCTCCCACAAAAACGGCGCATGCCAGAAACAGGGTATTGAGGGAAAACAGATCGCTGAAGACGGGGTTCTGCAGATTCCGGCGGACGGACAGATATTCCTCAATCCCCACAGCCGCGGCAAATCCCCCCGCCCCCAAACCATAGAGGATCCTCCGCATCCTCCCGGTAAAGTCCTCCACACTCAGGTAATATCCCAGGACAAAATACCCCACATATCCCATGCACAGGACAAAGGGAACCCGGGTATACAACTGGTTCAGCGCCGTATCCACATAGGGGATCTCCAGTTTCTGTATCGTGGGCAGAATCACCTGAACCGCCAGAAAGAGCAGTAAAAAATACTGGCAGTTCCTTTTTTCCGCAAAGGCGGCCTGTAACAGCGGCAGCACCATATAAATCGCTATCATCGCGGGAAGGAACCACAGATGATACATGGGCGGAGAGATAAAAAAGGCCTTTGCATACACCAGGACGGTGTCCCAGGACAAGGAGTAATAGGGCGAACAGATGATAATCGTAAAAAGATTGGACCAGACCACATAGGCGATCACCAAGCGAAGGATATATTTGCCCCATAGCTGTTTCACCGTGACCTTCTTTGACCCGGGATTCAGAAAAAGCGCTCCGCTCAGCATGAAAAACAGGGCCGGAGCGGCTATGGACAACGTATTATACGCGGCGCCCACCCGATAGTCAAAGGAAGCTACCGGGCAGTCGGTGGTGGGGGCCGCAGACACATGGACCACGATCACCAGAAAACAAGCCGCTATTCTTATCACATCAAAATATGGTCTGCGAGTACCGCTCATGGCCGTTTCTCCCTGCTTAACAGTTGCATTTCCAGTTTTACCGTTCCCGTCATCGGGAGGCGATAAACAACACGCCCAGCGTACCGGGCCCGCAGTGGCTGGAAACCACGCCGCCCGCCCTTGTTTCCCAGATTTCGGAAAAAACGCCCAGCCCCTTTAAATAGGCCCGCACCTTCTCCACGATCTCAGGATCACAGCCCGAATGGGTGATAAAGACCCGGGAGGGTTCCGCCTGTTTCAAATCCTCCTCCATATCCGTTACATAAGAGAGGATCACTCTGTCCATATTTCCCCTGTATTTTTTGGCGGACTGCATCACCCCGTCCGTCACCTGTATCCTGGGATGCAGCTTTAACGCGCCGCCCGCCATGGCGGCCAGGCCGCTGCACCGTCCTCCCCGATGCAGATACACCAGCGTATCCACCACAAAGCTTGCCCGCACCCTGGGCTTTAATGCTTCCATCTTTTCCACGATCTCGCCGGCGGATCTGCCCGCCTGCGCCATGATCGCCGCCTCCACCACAAGCAGCCCGATCCCGGTGGACAGATTTTCCGAATCGATCACATGAACCCTGTCCTGGGCTTGCAGACGCTCCGCGGCCATGCGCATCACGTTTCCGGAGGAAGACATGGAAGAAGAAATGGAAAAGCACACAATCTCGTCCCCCTTTGCCAGATACGGCTCAAACAGCTCCTGCGCTCTCTCCAGGGACGGCGCCGAAGTTTTGGGCGTTTCTTTGTGGGCCTGAACCCATTCGTAAATCTCAGGGATGGAGATATCCCTGCCATCCTCGTATTCCTCCTCTCCCAGAAGAATGTGCAGCGGAAGAATGGAAATGTTATATTTTTCCAGCAGCTCCGAGCACAGATCGCAGGTACTGTCCGAAATAATTTTTACCATGGTGTTTTCTCCTTTTCTCCTTAAACGGGAACAACGGTCAGGACTTCCCGGCCGGTGGCATGGCGGTTTCCGGCATGTCCAAAGCCGGCAGGGTTTTTCGGGGATTTGAGGGTTTTTCCCCAGGGATTTGAAAGTTTGCCTTGATTTCTCCGTCCGCCGTGTTATAATAGGGTACATGGAAAGCTTTTGCGGCTTTCCCGCTTTGGGGCATTAGCGCAGTTGGGAGCGCGCCACACTGGCAGTGTGGAGGTCACGGGTTCAAGTCCCGTATGCTCCAGCGCACCTATGGGGCATTAGCGCAGTTGGGAGCGCGTTACATTCGCATTGTAAAGGCCACGGGTTCGAATCCCGTATGCTCCACTCCCGCAGACGTCCCCGGCCAGGGGACGGGGCTGCCGATTGGGCCGCGTAAGCGGCAACTGCCGATTGATCGGCAGGGATTCTGCATCGGCAGAATCATTATACCATATTGAATCGCTCCTGACAAACCTTTCCGTTCCGCGTGATACGCGGCACGGTATTTTTCTGCGTTTTATTCCCTATCCCGGAGCGTCGCACTATTACCTTACAAACCCGTTTCAGGGTAAAAGAAAAGAGATTTGTATGAACAAGGATTTAACCGTAGGCCCTCCCCGGAAGGTTCTGTGGATGTTCTGCCTTCCGCTGTTTGGAAGCGTTGTGTTTCAACAGCTATACAATATCGCCGACAGCTTTGTGGCCGGTAAATTGATCGGGGAAAACGCTCTTGCCGCCGTAGGCAACAGCTATGAAATCACCCTGATCTTTATCGCCTTCGCTTTCGGGTGCAATATCGGCTGCTCCGTCACAGTGGCGCGCCTGTTCGGCGCCGGGGACACCGCCGGCGTAAAAACCGCCGTCAGGACGGCTCTGCTGGCCGCCGTGGGACTGTGCCTCCTGCTGATGGCCGCCGGTTTTCTGTGCAAAGAATTGCTGCTGGAACTGATTCATACCCCGGAGGACGTGTTTCAGGACTCCGCCCTGTATCTGACCATTTACATCTTTGGCCTTCCCTTTGTGTTTCTGTACAATCTGGCCACCGGTGTTTTTTCCGCCCTGGGAGATTCCAGAACCCCTTTTTATTTCCTGGCCGCTTCCTCCGTATCCAATATCGCGGTGGATATTCTGTTTGTGAGCCGGTTTCACATGGGCGTGGCCGGCGTCGCATGGGCGACCTTTCTCTGCCAGGGAGTCAGTTGCGCGCTGGCCCTGCTCTTTCTGGCCAAAAGGCTTTCCAAAATCCGGGCGGACCGGAAGGGGCCTCTGTTTTCCTGGGGTTATTTCAAGGAAATCAGCGTGATCGCCGTCCCCAGCATTCTCCAGCAAAGCTTTATCTCTGTGGGAAATATTATGATTCAAGGGGTAATCAACCAGTTTGGCGCTGGCGTGATGGCCGGTTATTCCGCGTCCGTCAAGCTGAACAACCTGGTCATCACATCCTTTACCACCCTGGGAAACGGGATCTCCAACTTTACCGCCCAGAACCTGGGCGCGCAAAAGAAGGACCGGGTGCGGGAAGGGTTTCGTTCCGGCTTACAGATGGTGTGGATGATCTGCGTTCCCCTGGTTTTGCTGTATCTGCTGATTCCGGGGCCGCTGATGCAGTTTTTCATGAAAGATCCGTCCCCAACGGCCATGAACGCCGGCGTACTGTTTTTGCGGATCCTGTCGCCCTTTTATTTTGTGGTGTCCGCAAAGCTGGTGGCAGACGGGGTGTTGAGGGGCGCGGGACGGATGAAGGCGTTTATGGCCTCCACGTTCAGCGACCTGATCCTCCGCGTCACCCTTTCCTTTCTCCTGTCCGCCACCTTTTTAGGCAGCACGGGCATCTGGTGCGCGTGGCCCATCGGCTGGTCCATCGGCACCCTGCTCTCCCTTCTGTTCTATGGCCGTTTCCAAAAGAAATAAACTTCCTTTCCGGTACCGGCCCCTTCACCCTTCCTTTGGCTGCACCCGGCTCCACAGCGTTTGCGCGATTCTGTCCGCCCCGCGGCCGTCCACCAGGCTTTGCCCCCTTTGGGACAGCCGGCTCCGCAGCCCCTCATCGGGAACCAGCTTTTTCAGCGCCTGTACCAGACCGTCCAGCATCCCGTCGCCTTCCTTTTCATAATTTCCCCCAAACGCCGCCAGCTTTTTTTCCCACAGGCTCTCCACGATCCTTCTCTGATTCTCCACGAAGGAAAAGCACAGCATCGGGACTCCCGCCGCGCACAGCTCATACACGGTGGAGCCGCCCGCGGAAACGGCAATATCGCAGTCCCTCATCAGCGACGCCATATGGGAAACCTTTTGATGGATATGGACATTGGCATGGCGGTCCGAAAGAGCCGTCAGAAAGGGAAGGTGGGGATTAAACCCGCCGCTTACCACATGGTACTGGAGCCGGGAGGTATCCGGATCCTCCAGGGCCCTGCTCACAAACCGCCCTGCCAGGTTAAACCGGTCGCTGCCCCCCGTGGTCACGAAAACGCGCTCCGCCTCCCGGCGGGTTTCCCGCCTGGGAATGCCTGTGAATTCCCGGCGCAAAGGGGCGTAGGAGGGGCCCAGGAGGTATTCCGTCCCCCCTGGCCTGTCGCCGTCTCCCAACAGGCTTTCGTAATCCATGTCATCGGCGTAAAGGTTATAATTGATCAAAAAATCCACCGGATAGGGAACCGTTCCGCAATCGTCCAGATATGCGGTTTTGACGATCTGCCTTACCTGTCTTAGATACTCCGCCGTCACAAAATAGCTGTCCGCCAGAAACAGGGAAGGCCGCTCCTTTGCCAGCATGGGCCCAAGGAGAGGAAGCTCCTGCTCCGGAGCGCGGTAATCCGTATGCAGGGCCAGGAACGCAAAGCCATGCTCCGTGAGAAACTCCGACGCCTGATCGTCCGCCGTTAGAAACCTTACCGTTACCCCCGCGTCCCGAAACGCCTCTCCCATGGACAGACAGCGCATCAGATGTCCCATACCGATCTGCGGGTTGGCGTCCACCCTGATCCATATCATTTTCGTCTTCCTTCCCCGGCCCCTGGAAAGCTTACCGCCTTTTCCGGGCCGCCTTGAAATCCGCTATCACCGTGTCCCAGGTAAACGGCGTTTCCTGCCGGATCCTTTCCAGTTCCTTCATCCGGTGCAGGCTGCCCGTTCCCTCCTGGCGGACAGGGGTGATCTTTCCCGCCTTCAGCTCCTGCCAATGCTCCCGAAACAGCCCTTTGATCTCCTCCATCAGCTTGTCATAGGTGGAGGCAAACGTCTCCTTGCTTTCGTCAAAAAACAGCTCCTTCTGAAGCAGCACATCCCCGGTGTCCAGCCCCTGGTCCATCAGATGGATGGTAACGCCTTTGGGCGTATCGCAAAGAAAGCTGAAAAAGTTAGGGGAGGATCCCCTGTTGTACGGCAAAAGCGACGTGTGCAGGTTCAAAACCCGGTTTTTCAGGTACGCCAGCACTTCCCCGGGAACGATGTGCCGGTAATTAAAGCTGATCGCCATGGCCGGCTGCAGCCCCTTTACCATGTCCAGGGTGATCCGGTTGCGGATCACATGCACCCTCTCCCCCTGAGCAAGCAGCCATTCGTATAAATCGTAGGTGTTTTCGTTATTGGTGAGAAACAGAATGCAGCCTTTTTCCAGTGCGTCAAAGGACAGCGGCTCCCCCCGTTTCAGGGCCCGGTCCGTTTTCATTCCCAGCACATCCGGCAGATACTTGGGCTTGATGCCATACCCCGGTCGTATGCTGCGGATATTTTCCGGGGTCAGGGCGGCGCCGGCGGGGATCTCCTGAACCGCAAACAGGGAACGGCGGAAAACCATGCTGGGCCGCTCCTGGCTGCTGATCCCGTAAAAAACCGTTCCCAGCGCCTGCTGGGTCAATCTCACTTCCTCCGCCATGGTTTTGAACTCGTCCGGCGTCATGGAAAAGGAGGCATCGGGATTTTCGATTTCCCTGCCAAGGCAGAAATGCTTTTCAATCACGGAGCCTCCCAGGGCCACCGACGTCACGGCGCTCATAAATCCCATGGAGTGATCCGAAAGCCCCACCGGCAGGCCGAAACGCTCCTTCATATCCCGTATGGTAACCAGGTTCATATCCTGGGGCAGAGCCGGATAAGCGCTGGAGCATTTTAAAATCACCAACTGGCGGTTCCCCGTCTGATACACGGTTTCAACCGCCTCCCGGATCTCCTCGAGAGACGCCATGCCGGTGGAAAGGATGATGGGTTTCCCCTTGGACGCCACATAGGAAAGGAACGGCAGATCCACAATCTCAAAGGAACCGATCTTATAAAAATCCACCCCCAGATCCTCCAGGAAGTCCACTGCCGTCCGGTCAAAGGGCGTGGACAAAAAGTCAATGCCCACCCGTTTTGCTTCCTCCATAATCTCTTTCTGCCACTCCCAGGGAGTATACGCCTTCCCGTACAGGCTGTACAGATTTTCCCCCTGCCATGTGCCGTTTGACACCTCAAAGTACGGATTGTGACAGTCGATGGTCAGCGTATCCGGCGTATAGGTCTGGATCTTAATACAGTCGGCGCCGGATTCCTTCGCCTTGTGCACGATCTGTTTGGCGCGTTCCAGGCTGCCGGCATGATTCGCGGACATTTCCGCAATGATGTAAACGGGATGTCCATCCCCGATTTTCCGATTGTTCCATGTAATCTCAGCCATGCTTGACTCCTTTTTCCCGGGGCGGTTCCCTCCCCGGCCCCCTTGGGAAGATATGCTCCATTATATTCCTAAAAAAGCATCCTTTCAAGAATTTATTGCGGCGGCAGCGGAAAACAGCCTGATGCGTCGATGCCCGGACAGGCAAATAAAACCCGGACGCGCATATAATGTGATACAGAAAAAAGCGCAGGGAGTGTGATCCGAATTGAAAAGGCTGGCGGCGGCAATCCTGCTGTTCGATCTGACGGCGGGATTATTTTTTTTGGGTCTGTGGGAACAGAGACAGGCGCAGGATGCAGGTAGGCTTCCCGTGGCCGGGACGACGGTTGCGGCCGATGGCGCGGATCCGTCCCAGCCGTCCCATCCTCCGGCGCAGGAGCGCAGGAAAATCGCCCTGACCTTTGACGACGGGCCCCATCCCCGATACACGGAGCAGCTTTTGGACGGCTTAAAGGAGCGCGGCGTACACGCCAGCTTTTTTGTCACAGGGGAACATGCGTCGCTCCACCCGGACATCATCCGGCGGATGCAGGAAGAAGGCCATCTGATCGGCAATCATACTTACAGCCACATACAGTTGACCCGAAAAAACCGGGAAACCTTTAAGGAGGAGCTGGTAAAAACCAATGAAGTCATCAAAGAAATCACAGGGGAAGACGTGTTGTATGTGCGGCCCCCTTACGGCACCTGGGACAAAAGCCTGGAGGAAGAACTGAACATGTTCCCGGTCCTGTGGACCATCGATCCCCTGGACTGGTGCAGTAAAAACGCGTCCTGCGTCGCGGGCAGGATCCTGCAGAAAGCGGACGAAAATGAAATCATCCTGATGCACGATTATTACGATACATCCGTGACGGCGGCCCTGAAAGTGGTGGATGAGCTGCTGGAGCAGGGATACGAGTTCGTGACGGTGGAAGAAATTCTGCTGGAATAAAAACGCCGGCCGAAAGTCCCTTCCTCAATGGAACAGATCCCCCCGCAGGATGACCCGCAGATAATCCGCGCCATACACCGCGTGGGCCGCGAATACCAGCCACTGAACCACAAGCTGCCAACGGGGCTGGCCGTGCTTTTTCGTCTCCTTCATCAGCGTAATGGCGCTGGCAATGAATAAAAAGAACAGCCCATACATATACCCCCAGGCAAAGTTCATGTGCTCCGCCCGATAACCGGTTTCCTGCAAAAACATCAGCATCAGCAGGGACATCAGGAAAAACTGCCAGGCGAATTTCAAAAGGGGATTCCGGGCCAGCCTGCCCTTCTGGAAGATCAGCACCGCCACAGGAAAGGCCGTGGCGCACAAAACAGCCAGAGGCATAAAGGCTTCCATATTTTTCCAGACCGGCAGAAATCCCAGCGTAATGCCGGTGTCCCCCGCCTCGGTTCCTCCCGTAAACATGCTGAAGTACTGATACAAAAGCGCCAGGAACGTGGGGATAAACGCAATCCCAAACTGCCAGAACGCCTTCATTCCCTTCCATTTGCTGGCGATCAGCCGCCACAGCATAATCCATCCGCACACGCTGACTAAAACCAGAGTAAAGCTGGGTTTCGTCAGGGTAGCCAGCAGCAGCATGGCGGAAAACGCCACCGTTTCCTTCCGAATCCACTGATCCTTGCTCTCATAATCTTCCAAAATGGCGGACGCCATAAAAAAGGTGATCAGCGCAAAAGGCCGGGCTGCCAGATAAGTGGCGTTGTGATAGGGATTGGGCGAAAAAACCCTCAGATACCGCACAGAGTAACCAAAAAAGGTGTGATAGGGATACAGCATGGACACAATCAGCAGCAAAAAGGTCAGGACAGGGGTGAAATAAGCCGATCCCCATCTGCCCTTCTCTGTCAGGGCGCGGTTTAAAAAATAGTAGAGGATGAAAAAGGTCAGGCCGTTGTATCCGGTCAAGGCCAGGGCACAGGCGTTGCGGGGATCCACCAGCAGGCTGAAAAGTTTCGCCGTCCAAAACAGGACCGGATAGGGAAAATTGACCCCCTCCAACTGTCCCATGATCTTGGCAATATAGGCCGGCTCATCCGAGATATACGCGCCGCCGTAACACACCGCCTGCCGGTGAAACAAAAACAACGTAATGGCCAGATACAGCCCGGAAGTCAGGACAAGTAAAAAATAGCCGCCCTTTGTTTTCCACATTTTCCGCAACATCCGCCCGATCCTCCCGATTCCTGGTTTCCCCCTTTTCCGGCCTTACGCCGTGGGGCAGAAACCCGTCCGATTGTATCATTTCCCCACAGAGAAAAAAGAAGTCCGAATCCCTCTACTTGCAAGGTCTTCCGGACTTCATCCCAGAGCTGCTGACGGGAATCGGACCCGTGACCTCCGCACTACCAATGCGACGCTCTACCGACTGAGCCACAGCAGCACAGGCAACTGCTCCCGCAATCACCGTGATTCATTATAACAAAGGGATTTTTATTTGTCAACACCAAAAAATCACCGGCTGCTTGCGTCCGCCGCTCCCTTAGGCCCACACAGTTCGTTCAGGATTCCCCGGCAGATCAGCTCCCGCATCTGAGACAGGCTGATGTCAAGACTGCCCTCGGAGACCGCCACCAGATAGGCCAGGACGCGGCCGCCCATGGAAAACACCATGTAATCCAGCGGCAGATCCCTCCGTATCTCCCCTTTTTGCATTGCCGCCCCCAGCAGCTTGCGAAACAGTTGGATAAGATGAAATTTCTCACAGGCGGCGGAGTCCATGATTTCCTGCACCTGGCGGCTGAAATCCGAAGTGTCCACCAGGAAATGGATCAGCTTTAAAAAATTGTTGGGCTTGTCTTTCTGAGCGCTCACTTCGTCCAGCAGATACGCAAGCTGCTCCGTAAAATTCTCACGCTCCAAAAGTCCCTTCTCCAGCTCTTTCATAGCCGTCTGCATCTGATACACAACCGCGTTGACAACAATTTCATCCTTACTGTTGAAATACTCATAGGCGGTCCCTTTCCCGATCCCCGCTCTGTCGGTAATGGCGGAGATCCGTAAGGAACCCGGATCCGCTCCCTCGTCCACCAACTGGTTCACTGCCTGATAGAGCTGTAACACCTTGGGAGGAATCTGCCCCTCGTCTCCCAGTCCTGTTATCTTACCCATCACTTTTCCTCCGAGTCCAGAGAATCGTCCAGGATTTCCCGCAGCAGCTTTCCGCCCTTCCCGGCCTTTTTGTCCCTCCGGTTCCTTTTTTCCCTACGCCCTCCCTGGTCCCGGATAAAGAGATCGTAGATGCAGGGAATGACCACCAAAGTCAGGAGGGTGCCGTAGAGCAGGCCGCCGATGGTCACCACCGCCATGGGCTTTGCCATTTCCGCTCCCATATCCCGGCTGAACACCATGGTGGACAGGGCGAGAATGGTGGTAAGCGCAGTCATCAGCACAGGACGCAGCCTGGTGCGCCCGGCGGTCAGGATCGCCTCCCGTTTTTCCATGCCTTCTTCCCGAAGCTGATTCATATAGTCGATCAGCACAATGCCGTTATTCACAATGATACCCGCCAGCATCACAAATCCGATCATGGCGATGACGCTGACTTCGCTGCCGCTGAAGAACAGGCCGAAGAAACCTCCCGTAAAGGCCAGAGGGATGGTAAACATAATAATGAACGGAGACAGCAGGGACTGGAACTGGGCCACCATGATCAGATACATGAACAGCACCGCCAGCAGCAGCATCAGCAGCACCTGCTGCATTGCGTCCACAATCATCTCGTTTTCACCGGAAAACACCAGTTGGTAGCCGGCGGGCAACTGATAATCCGCAAGGGCCCTCTCCACGTCCTCGGATACCAGCCCTACGTTATACCCGTCCGCAATGGCCGCGCTCACCGAGACATACCGGGTCTGGTCGGCGCGGTTGATGGACGTCAGAGCGTAAGCGGTCTGGAAATCCGCGATCTGAGACAACGGCACTTCCACTTCTTCGCCGTTTTCCCCGGTGCCCGTGATCTTCAGCTCCTGCACAAGCTGCCTGGTCAGCTCCATATCGTTCCCGTTTCTCACATAGACGTTATAATCCTTGTCGGCCGCCACCAGTACCGTTGCGCTGCTGGCCGCCGCCAGTCTTGTGTAAACCTGGCTGTACACCTGCGCCACCGTCAGGCCGTAGTGGATGGCCTCGTCCTTGCGGATTACAATCCGCAGCTCCTCGTCCGCTTCTTCCAGCCCGGCGTTCACATTGGCGGTGCCCTCCACGGTTTCAATGATCTGCGCCACCTCTCCCGCAATGCGCTGGATGGTATCCAGTTCACGGCCCCTGACCTGAATGGAGATGCCGCTGCCCCCCAGGGCGCTCATATCCAGGCTGGACGTATCCACGGTGATCTGCGCATCCAGATCCTTTGTCTTTTCCAGAATCAGATCCCCAATCTCCTCGTTGGTCATGGTCTTATCCTCTTTTGTGACCACATACACGGAGGTGGTGTTGGAGCTGGCGTCCGACCCTCCCAGCAGGGACATGGTGCCGGCGGCCGCCATGGCCCCCACGTTCTCCACGTCCTCTATGGACAGGATTGCCTCCACCACCTGGTCCGTCACGGCGGCGGTATCCTGCAGCAGCGCTTCCTCTCCCAGACTGACCGTCACGGTCATCTGGGTGGAATCCATATCCGACATAAAGGCCGTGCCGTTTCGGAAAGCCAGAGCCACGCTGGCGATCAACAGCGCCACCACCAGCACAATCACCAAAGCCTTCACCCGCAGCGCGCCGCGAAGGAGTTTTTCATAAAGCCGCACCAGCCCGCCGAAAATCCTGCCCTCCTTTTTTTGACCGATCCCGGTCAGCATCTTGGAGGACATGGCGGGAACCACCGTAAGGGCGATAACCAGGCTGGCAAGCAGGGAGTAAGCGATGGTTAAGCCCATATCCACAAAGAGCTGCCTGGTAATTCCTTCCGTAAACACAATAGGCAGGAACACGCAGACCGTGGTCAGGGTCGACGCCAGAATGGCGCCGGAAACTTCCTTTGCGCCTTCCGTAGCCGCTTCCTTCACACTGAGGCCCTCGCCCCGCATACGATAGATATTCTCGATCACCACAATGGAGTTATCCACCAGCATACCGATGCCAAGCGCCAGGCCGGACAGGGAAATCACGTTCAGCGTCACCCCGCTGAAATACATGCACACGATGGCCGTCACAAGGCTGATGGGGATGGAAAACGCCACCACCAGAGTGGGCCGCAGATCCTTCAGGAACAGGAACAGAATCACAATGGCCAGCGCCGCTCCCAGAAGGATGTTGTTGATGATGGAATCCATGACCAGATCAATGTAAATGCCCTGATCCATCAGCGTGATCAGCGACAGGCCCTGATTTTCCTCCATCAGTTTTTGGAACCGTTCTCCCAGCCGGTCGGAAACCTCCCCGGTGGAATATCCGGTCTGTTTCTGAATGGTCAGCATCACGCCGGCGCTGCCGTCCACGTTGGTATAAATCTCCGCGGAATTGTCCGTGTAAAACACATCCGCCACATCGCCCAGGGTAATCACGGGGACGCCGTCCATGTGCAGATCCATCAGCGGCAGCGCCTTCAGATCCTCCACCGTGGAGGGCTTATCCCCGATGCGGACCATGTATTCCACGCCGTCCTCGGTCACATAGCCCGCGGGCATGGAGAAATTCTGAGCCGTCAAAAGCCCCTGTACCGTCTCAACCGTCAGGATATTGCCCATATCCGCCTGTTCATAGGCGGACTCCCTGGCGTCCTCAAGCTGCTCCCGCCCTTCGTCGATCTGGGTCTGGGCGTCGTCCAACTGGCGGATTGTCTCATCCATCTGGTCAAGCCCGGACTGCAACTGGCTTTCGCCCTGGTCAAGCTGGGACTGCGCCACCTCCAACTGGTATTCTCCCAGGGCAATGGTTGCCTTGCCGTTGGCAAACTCAATGGCGGCGGTCATCTGCCCCTGTTCCAGTTGAATCAGGGCGTTGTTCAGGCTGCTTAACGCATTGCCAAGATCCGTCAGGTTTTTGATATTCTGCCCGGACAGAGCGTCAAACACCGTTTGGGAATACATGTCATAGGACAGGCCGCCGGTTTTGGCGTACAGGGCCGTCTCCAGATTCTTTCTCTGGGTTTCCAAAGGCCCCTTGACAGCGTCCCCGTTGGCCGGGGAAAACATGGCGTCAATGGCATACAGCCCCGTCCCCACAGCGGTAAATACGGACGTCGGGTCGTCTCCCTCCGCCGGGTACCATTGGGACAGATTCAGTATGCCGTTCAGGGGCGCCGCGGCTGCGGGCGCGTTGGCCGCGGCCGTGGTCAGGGCCTCCCGGTTGGCCAGAACCGCTTTCTGAAGATCCTCTATGTTTTTTTCCGCGTTCGCCTTCTGCTCCAGGGCTTTGGTCAGATCGCTTCCGCCGCTCACGGTGGCGCTCTGAAGCTGCATTGCCGCCTGGGTCCATGCGGTCACATATCCCCTATAAGAACTTGCAAAATTTTTCCCTGTCAGGGCGTCCATCTGAGCCGTCAGCGCATCGATCCGGCGGATCCCGTCATTGATCTGGGCCGCTGCGTTCAAATCCGCCTGAATCTGTTCCAGGCTGGTCTTCGCCGCGGTTAGCTGGGCTTTCTGAACCGCAAGCTGGTTAGCCGTTTTGGTCTGCTGATCCTCCAGATCCTTTTTCCCCTGCTCCAGCTCCTTACGGCCGTCTTCCAGCTCCTTGCGGCCGTCCTCCAGCTCCTTGCGGCCGTTTACCAGTTCGTTACGTCCCTCCTCCAGCTCCCGCCTTCCATCGTCCAGTTCCTGCTGAGAATCGTCCAGCTCCTTTTGGGCGTCCGCCATCTGTTCGTCCACGGCGGCAAAGATCTTGGCATTGACCTGATCGATCTTTTCCTGACGGATGATCACGTTCACGCTTTCTTCCAGCAGGCCGGAGGCGCTTACGCTGGCCACACCCTCCAGACTTTCCAGCTCCGGCATAATGGTGTCCTGGACGTATGCGCTGATTTCAGCGTGATCCATCCCCTCCATTCCCACGGCGGCGATCATCACCGGCAGCATGTCCGGGTTCAGTTTCATGATGATGGGATTCCCCACCGCATCGTCCCAGTAGCTTGTAATCTGATCCAGGCTTTCCCGGATTTCCAGCGAAACCGCGTTCATATCCGCCGTCTGGGAAAACTCCAGGATCACCATGGAATAGTTTTCACTGGAAACGGAGTTGATGCTCTCGATATTGCTCACTGTGGCCATGGCCGCTTCCACGGGCTGGGTCACCGCCGTCTCCACCGTCTCGGGGCTGGCGCCCGGGTAAGTGGTCATCACGATCACATAGGGGAGGCTGATGTTCGGCAGCAGATCCGCCGTCATTCTGGTAAAGGAAACGATCCCGAGAATCACCGCCAGCACCACGCCCACCAGCACCGTATAAGGTTTTCTTACGCTGAATTTGGATATCATGATTTTTCTCCTCGTCCGACCGTTCGGTCGGTTTTCCTTTGTAGATTATAAAACCGGCCCTGACGAAAAGTCAAGAGCCGGCGGAAGGGGAAAGTATTAAAAAAAGATAAAATCAATATTTCTTCCAGCAGGAAGGCCATATCAGGATCAAAAGCGGAAACAGCTCCAGCCTGCCCGCCAGCATGTCGAAGATCAAAACGCCCTTGGACAAACCGCTGAAGGCGGCAAAATTCCGGGTAGGCCCCACCGCGTCAAGCCCCGGCCCTATATTGTTCAGGGTGGCCAGCACCGCGGTAAAATTGGTGGTAAAGCCGAACCCGTCAAGGCTGACGATCAGGATGGAGGCGAAAAGCAGCACAAAATACACCGAAATGAACACGTTCACCGCCCGCAGCGTCTCATGCGCCAGGGTGTGCCCGTCCATTTTGATCTTTTTCACCATCCGCGGATGGATCATGGTGGCGATTTCCTTGCGGATGGCCTTCATCAGAATGATGAACCTGGCCACCTTGATGCCGCCCCCGGTGCTGCCCGCGCAGGCGCCGATTAACATCAGCATTAACAGGATGGTCTTCGACAGCTCCGGCCACAGATCAAAGTCGGTGGAGGCAAAGCCCGTGCTGGTCATGATGGAACTTACCTGAAAAAAGGAGTGCCTCAAGGAATCCCATACGGTGGGATACATCCTGTGGATATTCCAGGTAATGACCGCAACGCTTCCGAAGATGATTCCCAGGTACCAGCGCACCTCCTCTATGGCAAAGGCATCCTTGAGCCGTCCGCTTAACAGGCAGAAATACGCGGTGTAATTGATGCCGCTTAAGATCATGAAAACGGTGATCACGTTCTGAACCAGAGGGCTGAAACTCATCACGCTGTCATTATACGTGCCAAACCCTCCTGTGCCAACCGTCCCGAAGATCGTGGTCAGGGCGTCGAACAGATTCAACCCGCAGATACACAGGGTCACGGTCCCGATCAGGGTCAGGCCGATGTAAATTTCATACAGGATCTTGGCGGTGTCCCGGACTCTGGGAACCAGCTTCCCCACCGCCGGGCCGGTGCTTTCGGCCCGCATCAGATTGATGGTGGTTCCGCCCCCGATCATAGGCAGGATCGCCATGATAAACACAAACACGCCCATTCCGCCGATCCAGTGGGTAAAGCTGCGCCAGAACAGACAGGCCCGGCTCATGGACTCCACAACCGGGAGAATGCTGGCGCCGGTGGTGGTGAATCCGGAGACAGTCTCAAACAGCGCGTCGATATAATGGGGAATCTCACGGGTGAAGAAAAAGGGGAGCGCCCCAAAAGCGCTCATCACCATCCAGCTTAACGCCACGGTGGCAAAGCCCTCCCTGGTATACACGTCCTTCCGCTCCGGCTTTCTGCATTTTAACAATAGCCCCGTCAACAGGCAGAGCGCGGCGGTTACCGCAAACCAAAAGGTAACCCTGCTCTCCCGGTAGATCAGTCCCACCGCCGACGGCAGCAGCAAAAAAGCGGCCTCAAATTCCAGCACCCATCCTAAAATATATCTCACGATTGCAAAATTCATCTCAGCACTACTCCCTGCCCTTCCGGTTATGCCTCCAGGATGTCCCTGATATCGTTGAGTCTGCTGTGAGTGGTCACCACCACCACCGAATCCCCCTCCCGAAGCTCGTCCTGGCCTCCCGGAATGATCACCTGGCTGCCTCTTGTGATGGAGCACAGCAGCAGATCCTTTTTCAGCCGCATTTTCGCTAAGGGCACCCCTGTGACGGCGGAAGCCTCCTTAATGTAAAACTCCAGCGCTTCCGCCCGTCCCTCCTCCAGCTTATACAGGTTTTCCACGTTGCTGTTTAAGGACTCGTTCATGGAGCGGGCGTATTTGATGATCACATCCGCTGTGAGCAGCCGCGGGAAGATGGTGCTGTCCAGCTTGATGTCGCCCAGTACGCTGTTAAAATTGACCCGGTTGATCTTTGTGACAATCTTGGCCTTGGAATACTTCTTCGCCACAAGGGACAGCAAAATGTTTTCCTCGTCCAGCCCGGTCAGGGCGGCAAATCCGTCCGCCTGGCTCAGCCCCTCCTGCAAGAGCAGCTTTTCGTCCGTCCCGTCCCCGCAGATGACGGAAGCCTTGGGAAGAAGCTCATTCAAATGCTCGCAGCGGGTCTGGTCCTGATCGATGATCTTGGTATCGATTCCCACCTCCAGCAGACGTTTTGCCAGATAATACGCCATGGTGCCCCCGCCCACCAGCATGGCGGTCCGGATCTTGCCGGTGCTGATGCCGATCTTTTTAAAGAAATCGCTGGCCCTGGGAGGCGTGGAAACGATGGCCACCACATCCCCCTCCTGAAAGACGAAATCGCCCCTGGGGATGATCACCTGCTCCCCCCTGCGCACCATGCACACCAGCACGTCGCACTTAAGGTCCGTGCGGATATGAATCAGCTCATAATGATTTAACAGGCAGTTTTCCGTGACCCGGAAATGCAGCAGCTCGATGCGCCCTTTGGAAAAGGTATCGATCTTTACCGCCGTGGGGAACTGGAACAGCCGCGCAATCTCGCTGGCCGCCGTAAGCTCCGGGTTGATAATCATGGCCAGCCCCAGCTCCTCCCTCAGAAAAGCCGTCTCCGTGCTGTAAATGGGGTTGCGCACCCGGGCGATGGTCTTACAGTTTCCCGTCTTCTTGGCGATAACGCAGCACAGCAGGTTCTGCTCGTCGGAGCCTGTAACCGCAATCAAAAGATCCGCGTTTTTGATTCCCGCTTCCCGCAGGGTTTCATGGCTGACGCCGTTTCCCACAATCCCCATGGCGTCCAGCTCGTCGGTGATGGATTTTACCTTTTCTTCCTTCTCGTCGATGACCACAATCCTGTGGTTTTCTCCGTTTAACTGCTCTACCAGGGTGGAGCCCACCTTGCCGCATCCCACGATGATAATATTCATAGCCAAACTGCCTTTCTGCCCGAATCCGCCCTAAAGCATTTTTTTGATTTTTCCCTTGAGACGCTGAAGCGCGTTGTCCGTGGCTCTGGCGTCCCTCCCGAGAACCTTGGCGATCTCGGAGTAGGTCATGCCCGTCATGTACAGATCCAGCACCTGCCGTTCAAAATCGCTCAGTTCCTTGTCGATCAGTTCTTCCAGATACTCTACCCGCTCCTTGTCCAGAAAAAGCTCCTCGGGGCTTTGCTCCGCCCGGTCCGCCAAAAGCTCGGAAAGATTGCCGCTCTCCCGGCCGTCCGTCCGGTTTTCCCCGCCGTCCAGGGAAACATAGGTATTGAGCGGCACATGTTTTTTCCGCTTGGAAGCCTGCACCGCCGTATACATCTGCCTGCTGATGCAAAGCTCCGCAAAGGTGTGGAAACTGGCGTCCCTGCCGGAATCAAAATCCCGCACCGCCTTGAACAAGCCGATCATCCCTTCCTGGATCAGATCCTCGCTGTCCCCGCCCAGGATAAACATGGATTTCGCCTTGCTGCGAACCAGGTATTTATACTTGTCGCAGATATAATCCATAATGGTTTCTTCGCCCCGCCGGAGCCTGTCAATCAGCTCCCCGTCGGTACACTGACCATATTCCTCATATTTTGCCGTCATTGCCAACTTTCCCCGACGATGACCGTCCCCGGGCCGGGACAGCCGTTTCTCCCATCCGCTGGCGCACAATCTCATAGGAAAGCACACCCGCCGCCACGGACGCATTTAAGGAATCGATGTCCCCCTTCATGGGAATCGCCGCCGTCATATCGCATGTTTCCCTGACCAGCCGGGAAACCCCTTCTCCCTCGTTTCCCACCACCAGGCCGATGGGGCCCCTCAGATCCAGCTCATACATGGAAACGCCCCCTGCGTCCGCGCAGACAAACCACATGCCCTCTTTTTTCAGTTCCTCTATGGTTCTGGAAAGGTTGGTCACCCGCGCCACCGGCGTATAGTTTAACGCCCCCGCGGAGGTTCTGGCCACCGCCGCCGTCAGGCCCACCGCCCTGTTCTGGGGAATAATGACCCCGTGGGCTCCCGCCAGGTTGGCGGTTCTGATAATGGCTCCCAGATTGTGGGGATCCTCTATCCCGTCCAGCAGGACGATAAAAGGGGGCTCCCCTTTTGCCCTGGCCGCCCCCAGGATGTCCTCCACCCGGGCATAGGCGTACGCCGCCGTCACGGCGATCACTCCCTGATGCTTTCCCGTCTCCGACAGTTGATCCAGGCGCTCCCTGCTCACATATTTCACAGGAACGCCCTGCTTTTTTGCCTCCCGCTTCACAGACAGCACCGGGCCGTCCTGACAGCCGTCCAGCACATAAAGCTTATCCACGGTCCTGCCGCTGCGGAACGCTTCCAGCACCGCGTTCCTTCCCTCTATGATCGATTCGCTGTATGCCATGTTTTCCTCTCACTTCCGCCGGGATTCGTTATGGGCGAAACGGCTGTCACAGGTCGGACCCCGTCAGCCCAACCCCTTCCCGCACCAAAGACAGCGCCCTGTCCGTGCGGCCGCACAGATACAGGTACCCCAGCACGGCCTCAAAGCCGGTGGCCTTCAGGTAATCCCTAGGGCTTGCGTTCTTCGCCATGGTGTGGGGCTTGGAATGACAGCCCCGGCGGTAAACCGCCCGTTCCTCCTCCGTAAACGTCTCCTCCAGGGCTTCCGCCATCCGCGCCTGGGCGGGGGCGCTCACATACCGCACCGACATATGATGGAGACGGTTCACGGAACAGTTCCCCCGCTCCACCAGCAGGGTGCGGACGATCAGCTCATAGACGCCGTCCCCGATATAGGCAAGGGTCAGGGGCGAATACGTCCGCACATCCGCCGCCTCCCGTTCAAAGCATTCCAAAATATCCTCAAGCATCCTCACTCCGTCTGGCCTGTACCCTCTCCACCTTGACGCCCTCTCTGGTATCCTTCAGGGCGATCCCTCTGGCAAGAAGTTCGTCCCTGATCGCGTCCGCCCGGGCAAAATCCTTCTCCTTCTTCGCCTGCGCCCGCTCCTGAATCAGCCTGGAAACCTCCGGATCCAAAGCCTCGTCCTGTTTCTCCACGATCAGGCCGCAGATGTCCGCCAGCGCCGTAATCTTACGGCGGAGCGCTTCCAGAAACGCCCTTGTGCGGCCTTCCTTTCCATAGGTATTGGCAAATTTTACCAGTTGGAAAATAGCGGAAATGGCGTCCGCCGTGTTGAAATCGTCGTCCATGGCCTGGTCAAAGCTTGCCTCAAAGCCTTCCGCCTGTTTCAAAAGCTCCCGTTCCTCCTGGGTCATGGGGCCGATGGGTGCCTTTTCCTCCAGGAATTTTAAGTTCCCCACGCTCGTCACAATGCGCTCATATCCGTTTTTGGCCGTTTCCATCAGTTCGTCGCTGAAGTTCAAGGGGCTTCGGTAATGGGCGGACAACATGAAAAACCTCAGGATCTGCAGATCGTACTTCCCGGCGATATCCCGCACGGTAAAGAAATTTCCCAGGGACTTGGACATCTTTTTGTTGTCGATGTTCAAAAAGGCGTTGTGCATCCAATACTTGGCAAAGGGTTTCCCGTTGGCCGCCTCGGACTGAGCGATCTCGTTTTCGTGATGAGGGAAAATCAGATCCTCGCCTCCCGCATGGATGTCGATCTGCTCCCCCAGGTACCGTTTGCTCATGACGGAGCATTCAATGTGCCAGCCGGGACGGCCCTGGCACCAGGGCGACTCCCAGTAGGGCTCCCCCTCCTTCTTGGGTTTCCACAGCACGAAATCCAGCCCGTCCTCCTTCTGGTCCTCGCCGGACACCAACAGGGAGCGGCTGCCCGCCCTTAAATCGTCCAGATTTTTGTGGGAGAGCTTACCGTACTGGGGAAAGCTGCGGGTGCGGAAGTAAACGGTCCCGTCCTGGGCCACATAGGCATGCCCCTTTTGGATCAACACGCCGATCATCTCGATCATTCCATCGATTTCCTGGGTAGCCAGGGGATGGACGGTGGCGGGCCGCACGTTCATAGCCTGCATATCCCTGCGGCATTCCTCAATGTAACGGGCGGAGATCACAGAAGAATCCACGCCCTCCTCCTGGGCTTTTTTGATGATTTTGTCGTCTACGTCGGTGAAATTGGAGACGTAATTCACCTGAAGGCCCTTATGCTCCATATAGCGGCGGACCGTGTCAAACACGATCATGGGACGAGCGTTGCCGATATGGATCAGGTTGTATACGGTGGGCCCGCACACATACATCCTGACCTTGCCCTCCTCGATGGGGACAAATTCCTCTTTCCTTTTTGTCAGCGTGTTATAAATTTTCATGCTCTTTCCCTTTCTCCTGCCGTAAGCGCTTTACTTCCTGCTCCAGCTTAAGCACCCGGTTAATCAGCTCCGTGTCGGTCTGTTTCAGCACGGTGATATCCTCCTTGACCGGATCCGGCAGATCCGTATGGTTCATGGTTTCCCGGGGCAGGTCGGTGCTGTTTCGCCGAACCACTCTCCCGGGCACCCCCACCACCGTGGAGCCCGGCGGCACTTCGCTTAAGACCACGCTGCCGGCGCCGATTTTGGAGTTGGCCCCGATGGTAAAGGAGCCCAGCACCTTGGCGCCGGCGCTGATCATCACATTGTCCCCCACGGTGGGATGCCTCTTTCCATGCTCTTTGCCGGTCCCCCCCAGCGTCACCCCCTGGTACAGTGTCACATTGTCCCCGATGACCGCGGTTTCTCCGATGATCACGCCGTTTCCATGGTCGATAAACAGCCCCTTCCCGATCTTGGCCCCCGGGTGGATTTCAATGCCCGTCTTGCGCACCGCCCGCTGGGAAATCCACCTGGCCCAGAAATAATGGCCTTTTACATAGAGCCGGTGCGCCGCCCGATAATGCAGGATGGCCTTGAAACTCGGGTACAGAAACACCTCCATGGAGGAGTGAATCGCAGGATCCCGCTCCCGTATAATCTTAACCTCTTCCCGAATACTTTTGATAATTCCCATGTTCCCTCACACAAAGGGGACGAGAGACGGTGCGTAAAAGCCCTGCCACGCGAAAATCCGCGGGAAATTCCGTCCTGCCGGAGACGGCTTGCCCACGGTTCCACTCTGCATCAAGGCGCTTTCGCCTTTCCCTCCATACGTTTTGCGCACGTTCTCTTTTCCCAATCAAACTATCTATGAAACAGAATATGCAAAGCAGAAGGATTTGTCAACTGTTTTTGCGCCGGGAAAGCCTTTGTCAGCAACTTCTTCCGCAGCCCGCGCAGCCGTCGCAGCCGCCGGGCATCCGGCCGCCGCCCCAGTCGTAAGGGCTGGTGAGCAGACAGACTGCCTGAGCGGAAATTCCCTCTCCCTGGCCCGTAAAGCCCAGCCCTTCCTCCGTAGTGGCCTTGACGTTGACGCACTCCGGATCCAGCTCCAGCGTTTCCGCGATATTTTGCCGCATCGATTCTATATACGGCCGCATCTTCGGCTCCTGGGCGACGATCACCGCGTCCAGGTTTTCAATCAGGAATCCCTTCTCCCCAAGCATCTGCCCCACCTTTGCCAGCAGAGCGAGAGAGGAAACCCCCTCATAGGCAGGATCCGTGTCGGGGAAATGCTGTCCGATATCCCCCAGGGCCGCCGCCCCCAGCAGCGCGTCCATCACGGCGTGTACCAGCACATCCGCGTCCGAATGTCCCAGCAGCCCTTTTTTCCAGGGGATCTCCACTCCCCCCAGAATCAGTTTTCTCCCTTCCACCAGCCGGTGGACGTCATATCCTATTCCTGTTCTCATCATTCCCTGCATTTCCGCCGCAGACGCGGCATTTTTTATTCCAGCCGTGGCGCAGGGGCCGGATCCGCCCCGCGTCGGAATATAAAAGAAACGGCACAGCTTCCGAGCCATGCCGTTTCCAAGGTAGCGAGAGGGGGACTTGAACCCTCGACACCACGGGTATGAACCGTGTGCTCTAGCCAGCTGAGCTATCTCGCCATAAAACCCGGTCTTTACCGGAATGGAAGTTATAGGGCTCGAACCTATGACCCTCTGCTTGTAAGGCAGATGCTCTCCCAGCTGAGCTAAACTTCCGTCCGCCGGCTTTCCAAACAGCCGACTCATTCAGTATACCGTGTGGCTTCCGGTTTGTCAACATCTTTTTTGTTTCCACGAAACGGCTGAAAATGATCTTTCCACGAAACGGCGGGCTAAGCCTCACATTTTCTCCGGCGCCTCAAAGCCCAGCAGATTGATGCAGGTCTCCAGCACGTTACGGGTCAGAACCAGAAGATCGATCAGGCTCTCCCGTTTCCCTGCGTCCTCCTCGCCCAGAATTTTCGTCTCATGGTAAAAATGGTTAAAGGCGTTGGCCAGATCGTAAATGTAGGCGCAGATCCTATGGGGCGCGATTTCCTCACAGGCCGACTGCACCACGGCGTTAAACTGTATCAGGGTCATCTCCAACTGTTTTTCCGATTCCGTAAAGGCCGGCAGAAGGGACAGTCCCGAAAAGCCGCCTCCCTGTTCCGCATACTTGGCCAGAATGGATTTGATCCGCACGATGGTATAGAGAATGTACGGGCCCGTATCCCCCTCAAAGGAAGTAAACCGATCTATGTCGAACACATAATCCTTGGACGCCTGGTTGGACAGATCCCCGTATTTGAGAGCGGAAACCGCCACCTGCTCCGCCACCCGGCGGGCCTGTTCCTCGGGCATCTCCCGTCCCTCCCGGATTTTCCGGTACATCTCCTCCCGGGTTTCCGAGATCAGATCCTCCAGGCGCATCACGCCCCCGTCCCGGGTCTTAAAGGGTTTCCCGTCCGCTCCGTTCATGGTGCCGAATCCCAGGAAGGTAAGTTTCGTCTCCGGCTCCACCAGCTTTGTCTTCCGGGCGCAGCGGAACAACTGCTCAAAATACAGATCCTGGCGCTTGTCCACCACATATATGATCTCGTCCGGGTGATAGAGCCGCATCCGCTCCAGAATAGTGGCCAGATCCGTGGTATTATACAGGGACGCGCCGTCCGATTTCAGGATCATGCAGGGGGGAATCTCCTTGGTATCGGTTTCCTCCTTCACATCCACCACCAGCGCTCCCTGGCTGATGTGGGCGTACCCGTTTTTCTTCATGTATTCCACCATCTCCGGAATCAGGTCGCGGACGTCGCTCTCCCCCTTCCAGAGATCGAATTCCACGTTCAGGCCGGCATAATTCCTTTTCAGATCCGGGATGGACACGTTCATAATATGCTGCCACAGGGCGCGGTAACCGGGGACGCCGTTCTGAAACCGATATGTGGCTTCCATGGCTTTCGCCCGGTACGCCGGATCCTCCTTGGACTTGGCGCTGGCCTCCGGATAGATTGCCGCCAGTTCGGAAATGGTGAAGGGAGGCTCCTTGGGGTATTCCCCCTGATAAGCTTCGTCAAAATAAGGCAAATCCGGCTGCCGGTCCTGAAGGCCCACGATCACCAGGCCGATCTGAAGCCCCCAGTCACCCAGATGGGCGTCGCCGATCACCTCATGTCCCGCATACCGGCAGATCCGCTTGACGCTCTCGCCGATGACCGCGGGACGGATATGTCCCACATGCAGGGGCTTTGCCACATTGGCTCCCCCGTAATCGATGACAATCTTCTTCGCCTTCTGAGGCGGCTCCAGGCCGAATTTGGGCTCCGTTTCCATCCTCTTTACGATCCGGGTCAGATATTCCTCGGAAAGCTTCAGATTCAGGAAACCGGGAGCCACCGCGGCGGCCTGGCTGAATACATGGTTCCCCTGCAATTTCTCCGCCACTTCTCCCGCAATGGCAAGGGGCGCCTTGTGATACCGCTTTGCCCCCGCCATAGCGCCGTTGCACTGGTATTCGCACAGGTCCGGCCGGTTGGAGACCGTCACCCTTCCCAGGGCGCCGTCGTACCCGGCGGCCTCAAAAGCCTTTCCCATTTCTTCCGACAATAAATCCAAAATTTTCTTCATGTTGACTCCGTACCTTTCGCACACGGCCCCCGGGCGACGCCCGCCGTGAAATAATGTCGCTGTTTAGAAGTATATCCTATCTTTTCCCATACCGCAACTAAATCTTTCCCCGGTCCCGTTTGGAAAAGGCGCAGCCGCAGTAATCCTGACGGTATAAAGCGTACTCCCGGGACAGCTCTATGGAGCGCTTATAGCCGTCCTTTTTCTTAAAATCCGAGGGCAGCCAGCTCACGCCGTATTCCGCCTCCAGTCCCTTTCCGATCCCGTTGATGGTTTCCGCGTCCTTCAGGGGGCTGATCGTCAGGGTGGTGCCGAAAAAGTCAAACCGCCCGTCCTTTGCCCGTTTGGCCGTCTCCCGCAGACGCAGGTCAAAGCATCGGAGACATCGGTCTCCCCCTTCGGGGCAGTCTTCCAGCCCTGCCGCCGCCTCCCAAAACCTGCGGGGCTCATAATCTCCTTCCACGACCCGGATGGGGTACCCTCTGCCCTCCCGGTTATAGGTTTCTATCAGACGTTTTTGCTCCGCCGCCCGCAGCCGGTATTCCCGATCCTCCGTGATATTGGGGTTATAATAAAACACCGTGATTCCAAACCGCCCGCACAGATACTCCAGCACATAACTGCTGCATGGGGCGCAGCAGCTATGTAACAGCAAAGACGGCGGCTCCATCCCCTCCCCGGCGCTTTGAGAGAGCCGGTTCAGCAGCAGCTCCAGTTCTTTTTGATAATTGATTCGATTCATGTCAGGAAATCCTTCCTCCCAGGCCGGGGCCGACGCCCCGACGCTCTCCGTCCTCTGCTCTCCATTCCCCGCTCTCCGTTCTCCGATTGCATCTCCGGGGAAACCCGTCCCGTCCGGATCCGGAACAGAAAATGTGGGAGCCCCCGCGCCAGGTTCTCCGATTGCATCTCCGGAGAAACCTGCCCCGTCCGGATCCGGAACAGAAAATGCGGGAGCCCCCGCGCCAGGTTCTCCCACACCGAAAAAGCTTAAACCCTATGAACCGCCGAAAGGGCATGGGCGCCGGATGGGTTTCTACTGCCGCTGGGTATATCTTTGCTCCGCCTTTCTCCAGTTGATCAGCCCAAACCACCCTTCCACATAATCCGCACGGCGGTTCTGGTACTGAAGATAATAGGCGTGTTCCCACACATCCGTCAAAAACAGGGGCGTCAGCTCTTTCAGATTCGGCACATCCTGATTGGAGGTCTGGACAACGGACAATTTCCCCTCCCGGTCGGCCGCCAGCACGGCCCAGCCGGATCCGAATTTGCTCACCGCCGCCTCCTTCATCTGCTCCTTCCACTGCCGGTAGGAGCCGAAATCCCTGTCTATGGCCGCCGCCAGCTCTCCCGTGGGATCCTGCCCCACAGGGCTTTGCATGGAATCAAAATACAGTTCATGGTTATATACCCCGCCGCCGTTGTTGCGCACCTGCGTCCGGAGGGGCTCCGGCATATTGTCCAGTCCGGTCAACAGCTCCTTTAAAGATTTATCCTGCAATTCGGGATAATCCGAAAGCGCCTTATTCAAGTTGTCCACATAGGTCTTGTAATGCCTGTCGTGATGAAAGGTCAGCGTATCTGCATCCAGTACCGGGATCAGGGCGTCATACTCATAGGGCAGGGGTCTTGCCACAAAGGGATAGGTTTCAGCTTTCATGTTTGTTTCCTCTCTTTCCGTCTCGCCGCCGGGCGCGATCCGCCGGCATTATGACGGCCGCGTTCCCCGGCTGGGAACGGGCCCGTTATCATCCCTAGTATATCCCGTACTCCCCAAGAATATTACCTTATTTTACCGGGTCTGATGACCGGGTCTGAAGATTCGCGATATCCACCAGGGTCAGCTTGTCATCCGCGTTTTCCAGGCTGGTCACCAGCGCGTTGGCGGTATCCAGCGCGGTGATGCAGTAGACGCCGGTCTCGATGGCGGTGCGGCGGATCAGGAATCCGTCCCTGGATTTATCCCTTCCCTGGGTGGGAGTGTCGATCACCAGATCGATCCTGTGTCCCAGGATCAGATCCATCACCGTGGGAGACTCCTGGGAAATCTTGTTGACCTTTCTCGCCTTTACCCCCGCGTCATTTAACGCCTTCGCGGTGCTCCGGGTGGCATAGATGGTATAGCCCAGCTTTTCAAAACGCCTGCCGATCTCGATAGCCTCCCCCTTGTCCGCGTCCTTCACGGTAATGATCATGTTTTTATACTGGGGCAGATCCACGCCCGCCCCCAGAAACGCCTTGTAAAGCGCCTGGTTAAAGTCTTTGGCAATTCCCAGGCACTCGCCTGTGGACTTCATCTCCGGCCCCAGGCTGATCTCCGCGCCCCTGATCTTTTCAAAGGAAAACACCGGCATCTTGACGGCGTAATACGCGGCCTCCGGCTGCAGGCCCGGCTCGTATCCCAGCTCCCGTATGGTCTTTCCGATAATAACCCCTGTGGCCAGATCCACAATGGGGATCCCCGTCACCTTGCTGATATAGGGTACGGTTCTGGAGGACCGGGGGTTTACCTCGATCACATACACGTCCTCGCCGATGGCAATAAACTGAATATTGATCAGGCCCTTCACATGCAGCGCCCTTGCCAGCCGGCCGGTGTATTCCGCGATCCGCTCCTTCACGGTCTGCGTGATCGTGGGGGCGGGATACACGGAAATGCTGTCCCCGGAATGGACGCCCGTCCGCTCGATATGCTCCATGATCCCGGGGATCAGGATGTCGTTTCCGTCGCACACCGCGTCCACCTCGATCTCCTTGCCCTGAAGATACTTGTCCACCAGAATCGGGTGATCCTGGGCGTAGCGGTTGATAATGGCCATGAATTCCTCGATCTCCTGATCGGAAATGGCGATCTGCATCCCCTGTCCCCCCAGCACATAGGAGGGTCTTACCAGCACGGGATACCCCAGACGGTTGGCCACGGCCTTCGCTTCCTCGGCGGTGTACACCGTGCCTCCCGCCGCCCGGGGGATTTTCGTCTGTTCCAGGATCTTGTCGAACAGCTCCCTGTCCTCCGCGGCATCCACATCCTCCGCCTGGGTTCCCAGAATGGGGACTCCCATCTTCATCAGGCTCTCCGTCAGCTTAATGGCGGTCTGCCCGCCAAACTGCACCACCGCGCCGTCCGGTTTCTCAATGTCCACCACGGACTCCACATCCTCCGGCGTCAGCGGCTCAAAATACAGCTTGTCCGCAATGTCGAAATCCGTACTCACCGTCTCCGGATTGTTGTTGATAATAACGGTTTCATAGCCCGCACGGGAAAACGCCCAGGTGGCGTGTACGCTGCAATAGTCAAACTCGATGCCCTGGCCGATGCGGATGGGGCCGGAACCCAGCACCAGCACCTTCTTGCGGCCCCGGGCGCCGACGGCCTCGTTCTCCCCGCCGTAGACGGAGTAATAATAGGGAGTGGAGGCGGCGAATTCCGCCGCGCAGGTATCCACCATCTTATAAACCGCCCGTATGCCGTTTTCATACCGCAGGGCCTTTACCTGCTCGGGGGTTTTCCCGGCAAGCCGGGCGATCACCTGATCGGGAAACTCCAGGCGTTTGGCCTCCCGCAACAGCTCCGGCGTCAGTTCCCGGCTTTGCAGCGCCTGCTCCGTTTCCACCAAAACCGCGATTTTGTCGATAAACCAGGGATCGATCATGGTAACGTCATGGATTTCCTCATAGCCGATGCCCTTGCGAATCGCCTCCGCGATCACCCAGATCCTCCGGTCGTCCACAATGTGAAGCCTCTCCCGGATTTCCTCCGGGCCCAGGGCGCTCAGCTCGTCATCCAGCAGACTGTCCACATGCTGTTCCAGGGAACGGATCGCTTTCATCAAAGCTCCCTCAAAGCAGTTGCAGATACTCATCACCTCCCCGGTGGCCTTCATCTGGGTGGTGAGGGTGCGCTTTGCGGTGATAAATTTATCAAAGGGCAGCCTGGGAAGCTTGACCACACAGTAATCCAGCGCGGGTTCAAAGCTGGCGTAGGTCTTTTGGGTAATGGCGTTGCGGATCTCGTCCAGGGTGTAGCCCAGGGCAATCTTGGCCGCCACCTTGGCGATGGGATAGCCCGTTGCCTTGGAGGCCAGCGCCGAGGAACGGCTCACTCTGGGGTTGACCTCGATCACGCAGTATTCAAAGCTGGTGGGATGCAGGGCAAACTGCACATTGCAGCCCCCGGTGATCTGAAGCTCGTTGATGATCTTCAGAGCGGATGTGCGCAGCATCTGGTATTCCTTGTCGCTTAAAGTCTGAGAAGGGGCCACCACAATGCTGTCTCCGGTATGCACTCCCACCGGATCGATGTTTTCCATGTTGCAGACGGTGATACAGCTTCCCGCGCTGTCCCGCATGACCTCGTACTCGATCTCCTTCCAGCCGGCAATGCAGCGCTCCACCAGCACCTGCCCCACCCGGGACAGCCTGAGTCCGTTTTCCAGGATTTCCTCCAACTGCGCCTGGTTTGCGGCAATGCCGCCGCCGGAGCCGCCCAGCGTGTACGCGGGCCGCAGCACCACAGGATAACCGATGGCCGCCGCAAACGCCACGCCGTCCTCCACCGTCTCCACCACCTTGGACGCGGCGCAGGGTTCGCCGATTCGCTCCATCAGATCCTTAAACTCCTGGCGTCCCTCCGCGTTCCGGATGGTTGCCGCGGTGGTTCCCAGAAGTTTCACATGGTGGGATGCCAGAAAGCCGGATTCCTCCAGCTCCATTCCCAGATTCAGCCCCGCCTGTCCGCCCAGCGTAGGCAGGATGCTGTCCGGCTTTTCCTTCTCAATGATCTGTTCCAGGACCTTCACGGTCAAGGGCTCTATGTAAACCTTGTCCGCTATCTCCTTGTCGGTCATAATGGTTGCGGGGTTGGAATTGACGAGGACGACCTCCACCCCTTCTTCCTTTAAGGAGCGGCAGGCCTGTGTGCCCGCGTAGTCAAATTCGGCCGCCTGCCCGATGACGATGGGGCCGGAACCGATGACCATCACCTTCTTTACGTCCGGATTTTTAGGCATTGCTCTCCCTCCCTTTCAGACAGCTTTCTCCTTCCCCCCGCATCATGCGGATGAACCTGTCAAACAGGCCTCCCGAATCCTGAGGGCCGGGGCAGGCCTCCGGGTGAAACTGTACCGTAAAGATGTTTTTCCCCCGATAAATCAGCCCTTCGTTGGTGCCGTCGTTCACGTTGAGGAAAGCGGGAACCGCAATTTCGGGATCCAGCCTGTCCGTGTCCACCACATATCCGTGGTTCTGGGAGGAAATATAGACTCTCCCGGTCAACAGATCCTTCACCGGGTGATTTCCTCCCCGATGTCCGTACTTCATCTTATGGGTATCCGCCCCCGCGGCTAACGCCATGAGCTGATGCCCCAGGCAGATGGCGAAAATGGGGATCTGGGTCTCATACAGCTTTCTGATCTCCCGGATCACGGAGACGCATTCCCTGGGGTCCCCCGGGCCGTTGCTCAGCATAATCCCGTCCGGCGCGTCCGCCAAAATCTCCGCCGCGGGAGTAAAGGCCGGGTAAACCGTCACCTCACAGCCGCGCTCCGCCAGAGATCTGCCGATATTGGCCTTGGCGCCCAGATCCAGAAGGGCCACCTTCAGCCCGGCGCCGTTTAATTCCTTCACCAGAGTGGGGCGCAGTTCCCTTTCCCCCCTTTGATACGCCTCTGCGTCAAATCTGGCGCACCCGGAGAGAGGGCCGTTCTGATCCGGGGAGAGGGCGGGCGGGATCCGGTACTTTTCCCGGCACGTCACCCTTTCCACCACCCTGCCCGTGGTATATTCCTTCAGCTTTGGCAGGACCCTGTCCCTGTCAAAGTTCCCGTCGGTGGTAATCATGCCGTTCATGGTTCCCTTTTCCCGCAGGAGTTTTGTCAGGGCCCTGGTGTCGATGCCGGCAATGCCGGGCACGTTATTCTGCTCCAGAAATTCCTGTATGGTCATGTCGTTTCGAAAATTGCTGGGGATACGGGAGAGCTCCCTCACGATAAAACCGTCCGGCCAGGGCTTTACGGACTCCATGTCATCCTTGCAGATACCGTAATTGCCGATCAGCGGATATGTCATGCACACCGCCTGTCCCGCGTAGGAGGGATCGGTCAAAACCTCCAGATAGCCAGCCATGGACGTATTGAATACGATCTCGCTGACGATCTCCCTCTGAGCGCCGATATGGGTTCCCTCGAACACGGTGCCGTCCTCCAAAATCAAAAACGCCTTCATCTTTCCTCTCATTCCGCCGCCGCGCGGCTTTAGGGCCTTTCCGCCCTCTCTCTTTCTTCCGTCTGCATCTTTCCCATTATAGCACAAAAGAAATAGCCGGGCAACACCTCAAATACCCGCGTATGTGTCAAGTATTCGTTGGCACTTTTCCTGTTTTTCTTTATGAGTCCTCTTTCAGATTGAAAGAAATGCTGTCT
>CANRIP010000007.1 GCA_947630715.1 uncultured Acetatifactor sp. | reverse complement strand
GAAACATATCCTTATCCTAAAGAAGCTCTTAGAGAGGCAATTTACAATGCTATAGTACACAAAAATTATGCTACGCTCATTCCGATACAGATCAGTGTATATAAGGATAAAATATATATCGGAAACGAATGTGTATTTCCGGAAGATTGGACGGTTGAAAATTTACTTGGGAAACATAATTCCAGACCGTATAATCCCTTGATTGCCAATACATTTTTTCGTGCGGGATATATAGAATCATGGGGACGAGGAATCCAAAAAATCAGGGAAAGCTGTAAAGAAAATGGAAATGAAATGGCAGAATATCAAGTGAGTCCTAGTGAAATAATGGTAATCTTTCATGCATTGCATACCCAAGAAGGATTAGATAATACCCAAGATAATACCCAAGATAATACCCAAGATGATATTCTTACCGAAAAGGAAAAAAGAATACTAGCGATTTGCAGGGCACCGAAAAGCAGACAGGAAATTGCTGGGCTTTTGGGTTATAAATCAATTAAAAGTTTCAAAGTGGAAATGGAACATTTATTGAGTACCAATAGATTGGTGATGGAAATTCCGGACAAGCCAAAAAGCAAGAATCAAAAATATGTTGTGGTGAAGGAAAGAATCAAGAAGAATTTGTGATGTTGCGATTTACAACATCATGAAAGGACTACCGGATATCATGAAAGATAAGTTAGATACCATTAGGAATATTTAATATAATGTGGTCAAGGTCTTTATATAAATATACTTTTAAAAAATCAACACTTGATATGATTAATCAGGTTTCTGCTGTTAATTCAAAGAATTCTAAAAGAGATGCTCTAGGCTGCTATTCACAAGTTAGGGTGGTGTTAAACAAAAATAGTTTTTGCTTTGCAGACTGATTAAGGCGTAATTTAGATATAGAAATTTTAAAACTATGTAAACAAATGGAAAATCGTATTAAACAGATGTAAAATTGAAAGAAGAAATAATTAAGAAGCAGAACTTATGGCGTATCTAAAAAAGGTTTATGAGAAAGGGAATGAAATGGCAAGAAATATCAGTGAAATGGAACAAGGAGAAGAAATAAAATTTTGTAAGCCTAAAAGTTATAAATTTATTAAAGCATTAAAACATGGTGGAACTGGAAAAACGATATTAATGCAGGACACTGCTATTAATAAAAGATTTGTGTGCAAGAAGTATGATCCAGAACAAAAAGAGTATGAGGAAGAATTTTATACTCGTTTTGTTGATGAAATAGAGATAATGTATTCTGTATATAACAGTAATATTGTGAGAATTTTTGATTATTTTTTATATCCTGAAATTAAAACTGGATACATTATAATGGAATATATTGAAGGTAGAGATATAGAAGAATATTTTCAATTTGAAGAGGGAGAACATATTAATTCAGTATTTGTACAGATTATTAATGCTTTTGCATACTTAGAGAACAACAAGATTTTACATAGAGATGTGAGGGCAGGGAATATACTTATTGATGATTCAGGTACTGTAAAAATAATTGATTTTGGATTTGGAAAGAGATTTAATGTAGATGAGACTAATGAGCATGCGAGTATCTTACTTAACTGGCCAGCTTCTAAAATACCAGGAGAAATATGGAAAGAAGTATACAACGTAAAAACAGAGATTTTTTATGTTGGATATTTAATAAAGAATTTGATTGAAAAATATGAGATAGATTGTTTTAAATATTCTATATTGCTGGAAAAAATGATTGTGATTAATCCTGATAATCGAATAAGTTCATTTGAATTAATACAAAAAGAAATTGCGGAACAAACTTTTGAAAATATTGATTTTACACATTCCGAGAAAGCAATTTATCAGTCTTTTGCAACGGATTTTTGTAGTGCTATTTGTAAAATTAAAGATACTCTTATTGTGGAAAGGGATAGTATGGTGATAATTGAAAAATTGAGAATCATTTTAAGAGATAATGCTTTAGAACAATATATTTCTCAAGAAAATAGTTTGATTTCTTGTTTTATAAAGTCAGGTTATACATACTATAAAAAGAATATTTTAGTAGAAAATGTAAGAAAATTCTATGATTTTTTTGCAAAGCAAACAAATGTGCGGAGGGATGTCGTTTTGAATAATTTGTATGGAAGAGTGAGTAACATTCCAGTTGTAGATAGTACATTTGATGAATTACCTTTTAATTGATTTTGCATCAGGCAGATTGCTGGACATGGTGCTAAAATAGAAAATTTAATATTTAATAGTCATGTTATATATACAAGGAGCTGGGTTGTGTTTCCAAAAAGTTTCCCCAAAACCATCCGTCCACTGGCAAAGCGGGGAAGAATATGGTAAAATGCAGATAACAAGGTTTCGGAAAAAACAGCCGTGGGAACGGCGGAAACGAGGTTACTATGGATGCACATGTGATTCCTTTTTATGACGGGTGGTTCTTCCTTTGCACACCGCTTTCCGTGACGCCGGATCAGGCGAGGGAGAGGGAGGCGGAATTTGAGCCTGTGGAAATCCCCCATGACTGGCTGATCCGGCATGCGAAGGATCTGTATCAGGACGGAACGGGATGGTATCGGAAGATACTTCGGCTGGAAAAAGCGCCTGAAACTGACGAGCGGGTTCTTCTGCGGTTCGAGGGGGTGTACATGGATTCCACCCTCTATGTGAACGGGCAGAGGATCGGCGACTGGAAATACGGATACTCCACCTTCGACCGGGATATTACCGGGGCCCTGGTTCGGGGAGAGAACGAAATTCTCATGCAGGTTCGCCATCAGTCGCCCAACAGCCGATGGTATTCCGGGGCGGGGATGTTCCGCAGGGTTTGGATGAAACGCTGCGGCAGAGCCTATCTGCCTCTGGACGGAAGCTATGTGACCGTCAAGCCCCAGGGGAAGGATTTTCTGCTGGAGATCGAGACGGAGCTGGACGGCGCGGACTGGGAGAGCGCCGACTGCCGGTACAGTTTATGGCGGGGAGAGGAAAAGGTGCTGGAGCTGGGCGCCCAGCAGTGGAAACGCCCATTGCAGGTGCAGCCGGAGGAAGAATATGGGACGGACCGCCATGCGCCGGGCTGCGCCGGAATGACCGCCCTGGTTCCCTCCCCGGCTCTCTGGGATATCGACGATCCCCAGTGTTATCTGCTGCGGGTGGAGCTTTGCAGCGGCGGCCGGGTGGTGGACTGCCAGGATATCACCGTGGGATTCCGCACCTTTGCGTTTGACAGTGAGAAGGGATTTTTCTTAAACGGGCGTCATGTGAAGATTCACGGCGTCTGCGAGCATCATGATCTGGGCTGCCTGGGAGCCGCGTTCCACGCGCCCGCCTTTCGGCGCAAGCTTCTCATGCTGAAACAGATGGGCTGCAACGCCATCCGCACCAGCCACAATATGCCGGATCCCCAGGTGCTGGAGCTGGCGGACCGGATGGGATTTCTCATCGTGGACGAGGCTTTCGACATGTGGGAGCGCCCCAAGACCGACTATGATTACGGCCGTTTCTTCCGGGAATGGTGCCCTGCGGACGTGAGAAGCTGGGTGCGCCGGGATCGGAATCATCCCTGCCTGCTCATGTGGTCCATCGGAAATGAAATCTATGACACCCATGCGGACGAGCATGGCCAGGAGATCACAAGGCGTCTTCTGCGCCTGGTGCGGCTGCACGACCCGAAAGCCAACGCGCCCGTGACCATCGGCTCCAACTATATGGCCTGGGAGGGCGCGCAGAAATGTGCGGACATCATCGAGACGGTGGGGTATAACTATGGGGAACATCTCTACCGAAAACAGCATGAGGAACATCCCGGCTGGATCATGTATGGAAGCGAGACGGCGTCCTTAGTACACAGCCGGGGGATCTACCGGTTTCCCATGAGCCAGTCGGTGCTTTCCGATGACGATGAGCAGTGTTCCTCTCTGGGGAACTGCTGTACCAGTTGGGGGGCGAAAAGCTGGGAATACTGCATTGTGGATGACAGGGACTGCGAATTTATTCTGGGACAGTTTCTGTGGACGGGCTTTGACTACATCGGGGAGCCCACGCCCTATCACACCAAGAACAGCTATTTCGGCATGATCGACACCGCGGGATTTCCCAAGGATCCCTATTACTTCTTCCAGGCGGAATGGACGGACGTCAGGAAGGCGCCCATGGTACATCTTTTCCCTTACTGGGATTTCAACCCCGGCCAGGAGATCGATCTGCGGGTTTGCAGCAACGCGCCGGAAGTGGAACTGTTTGTGAACGGCGTCTCCCTGGGGAGACAAAAGATCGACCACGCTCACGGACAGAAACTGGTGGCGGGATGGCGGACGGAATACGCCCCCGGCGTGGTGACGGCCGTGGCCTACGATCAGGACGGAAAAGAGGTGGCGAGGGAAAGCCGCCACTCCTTCGGAGACAGTTTCCGTTTCCGGCTGACCGCGGACAGAACCAGGCTTTCCGCCGATGGAAACGACATGTGCTTTGTGACTGTGGAAACGCTGGATGAACAGGGGAACCTGGTGGAAAACGCCTCCGATTACGCTCAGGTGACTTTGGAGGGCCCCGGACGGGTTTTGGGAATGGACAACGGCGACAGCACGGATTATGACGAATATAAAACCGATGTGAGAAAACTGTTTTCGGGCAAGCTTTTGGCGGTGATCGGAACCACCGGGGATCCGGGCAAGATCCGGGTAACGGTGAGCGGCAGAGGGGTGGAGAGCGCGTCTTTGACGCTGGAGTCCGTGGAAGCGGGAGGATCGGACAGGGCATGGCTGGAGGATTGCCGGAATTACGGGGTTTCGGGAAACGCCCTGCCGGAGCGGATTCCCATCCGAAAGCTGGAGCTGAGAGCCCTGGACGGGCGCTGTCTGTCCGGAGACAAAAAGAAACTGACCGTGGAGGCGCTGGTCCGTCCCGGGCATACCACGGACACGGAGTTACTATGGAAGGCGGTAAACCGGGCGGGGATTCCGGTGAGCTTTGCCAAGGTAGAGCCGGTGGAGGATCCCGAGGGCAGAAGGCTGGCCAGCGTTACGGCTCTGGGGGACGGCGAATTTGTGGTGCGGTGTATGGCCAGGCATCAGGGCCGGGTGGTGCTGATCTCCCAACTGGAATACCGGGCGGAGGGCATCGGACAGGCGTTTTTGAATCCCTACGAATTTGTGACGGGGGGACTGTATACCAGGGCGCTGGGACAGATCGGCAACGGCAATGACAAGGGCGTGGCTACCCAGCGTGACGCGCTCAGCGGCCCCGTGTACGACAATGTGGATTTCGGGGATTTCGGCTCCGACCAGGTTACCCTGCCGATATTTGCGCTGGATGCAAAGCCCTATCCCATCGATATCTGGCTTGGAATGCCTATGGAGGAGGGCAGCCGTATTCTGGCGTCGGTGGTTTATCAGAAACCGTCCATCTGGAATACCTATCAGGAAGAAACCTACCGGCTGCCGGAGCGCATTAAGGGAATGAATACCATTGCGTTTACCCTGCGGGATAAGGTTCACATCCGGGGCTTTGTGTTCCGGAAACCGGAAAAGGCGTACGAGACTCTTTGGGCGGAGGACGCCTCCGCGGTGTACGGCGACAGTTTCCGCAGAGACGGCAGGGCGGTCCGGGAGATCGGTAACAATGTGGTGCTGGTGTATGAGGACATGGACTTTGGCCAGGACGGGGCGGACCGTCTGACCGTATGCGGAGGAACCGGGCTTTCGGGGAATACCATCCACCTTCATTTCACCGACGGCACGGGGACGACCACGAACCATATTCTGGAGTTTCGGGGAACCGGGGGCGTCTGCGAGGAACAGACATTCACCTTCCCGGCGCTGCGGGGGAAAGGGAAAATCGAATTGATTTTCCTGCCGGGCAGCAGTTTTGACCTGGAATACCTTAGGTTTGCGGGAGCCTCCGATTCCGGGCGAGAATGAGGGAAACCGCGGGAAAAATGACGTACAAGTATGTTTGCATCTCCCGATTGTTTATGTTATGATGGTTAAGACAAGTACAACCTGAATCGGACGGGAGCATGCAGCCATGTTACAGGATCTTTTATCGGAAAGCTATGATTCGCTGCTGGCGTTATTTGGCATTCTGTTTGCCTTTGGAGCCACAGTAGCCGCAACCGGCGCACTGCAAAAATATCTGCCAAAGGATGCGGGACGGGCCTACGCGGTGGACGGGAAACTGTCCGCCGGAAAGCCCAGGGGCGCCGGAATCATCTTTGTGCTTTCCTTTACGGCTGCGGCTCTTTTGTTTGTTCCCGTAAAGGCGGAGACTGTGATCTACCTGATTTTGACGGTGATCTGTATGATGACGGGATTTCTGGACGATGCCTCCGACACTCCCTGGGGGGAATATAAAAAAGGGTTCCTGGATCTTTGCGTGGCGGCGCTGGGGGCAATGACGTTTCTTCGGTACAATTCCAACGTAATCCGGCTGGCCTTCTGGGACAGGGAGATAACCGTGCCGCCGGCGCTTTTTGCGGCGCTGGCGGTGATCCTGATCTGGGGCTCCGTGAACGTGACCAACTGCGCGGACGGCGTGGACGGATTGTCCGGAACCCTGGCCATCATCTCCCTGATGACGATTTATTTCCTGGATATGCTTTTGGAAACGGGGGATGATTTTTCCTATCTGATTCTGCTGTTTGCGGTGTGCGTCCTGGGGTATCTGTGGTATAACGCCACCCCCAGCAGACTGTTGATGGGGGACGCGGGTTCCCGGGCTATGGGGCTTTTTATCAGCCTGGCGGTTTTAAAGTCGGGGAGTCCCCTGCTGTACATCCCCGTGGCGCTGGTGCTGATTCTGGACGGGGGCCTGGGACTGGTAAAGGTATTTTTGCTGCGCTTTTTCAGGATCCGGATTTTAAAAAACGTGAGAACGCCCTTACACGACCATGTGCGCAAGGTGTGGGGCTGGTCTAACACCCAGACGGTCTTCCGCTTTGCCATCGTTCAGATTATTCTCTCCATGGCCGTGATATACGGAATCAAATTGTAGAGAACAGCCGGATCCGCACAGGCCATGGGATTGACACGGACAGCCGGCTGTACGGGAAAACCAAAGGGAAGGCGGAAAAGACATGTATCATGAATTGACTCCCGGCGATATCAAGAAGATGCGGGAAGAAATCGAATATCGAAAGCTGGTGGTGCGGCCGAAGGCGCTGGAGGAGGTAAAAACCGCCAGGGCTCACGGGGACTTAAGCGAGAATTTTGAATACCACGCGGCAAAAAAGGTCAAGAACCAGAACGAGAGCCGGATCCGGTATCTGGAGCGCATGATCAATAACGCAAAAATCATAGAGGACACATCCGCACAGGATGAAGTGGGAATCAATAACACGGTGACGGTGGAGTTTCTGGACGAGGGATCTGTGGAAACGTTCCGGATTGTCACCACCGTGCGGGGGAATTCGCTGGAAAACTTGATCAGCAATGAAAGCCCCTTGGGTAAGGCGCTTCTGGGGAAAAAGGAAGGGCAGACCGCCCATGTGAGGATCGACGGGACGGCGGATTACGATGTGAAGATTCTGAAACTGGAAAAGACGACCGATGAAGAAGGGGACAAGCTGAGAGAGTTTTAAGGGGCGGGGATCTGAAAGGTTCCCGCTTTCCCGGGCGGGAGGAAGAGGCGGACGCCGCCGGATAAAGGACGGATACATAGGATATGAAGCGATATTTATTGTTTGACCTGGACGGAACGCTGACGGATCCCAAGGAGGGCATTACCACCTGTGTCCAGTACGCGCTGAAAGCCTTCGGCATCTGGGAGCCGGATCTGGACAAGCTGGAGCCTTTTATCGGCCCGCCTCTGACGGACAGCTTTATGGAATTTTATCACATGGATCGGGCCCAGGCGCAGGCGGCGGTGGAAAAGTACCGGGAGCGTTTCCGGGATATCGGGATTTTTGAGAACAAGGTTTACAAGGGAATCCCGGGGATGCTGAAGGATTTAAAACGAAAGGGATTCATTCTGGCGGTGGCCTCCAGCAAACCCACCGTGTTTGTCAACCGGATTCTGGAGCATTTTGGCATTGCGGGCTATTTCCAGGTGGTGGTGGGAAGCGAGCTGGACGGCGCCCGGGTGGAAAAGACGGAAGTGATCCAGGAAGCCCTCCGGCAGCTTTTTCCGGGCAAGCCGGTGGACAAAGACCAGGTTCGTATGATCGGGGACAGGCGCTTTGACGTGGAAGGGGCGCATAGCCAGGGAGTGGAAAGCGTTGCTGTCAGCTACGGGTACGGCAGCCTGGAAGAATTGAAGGAGGCGCGGGCGGATTATATCGTCCGTTCCGTGAAGGAGCTGCATCGGTTTCTGCTGCGGGAGAGCCAGGAAACGCAGCTTACGCCGTTTCGGCAGTTCTGGCAGTTTGCTTTCCCTTTTGTTTTGTTTATGCTGGTGAGGGATGCGGCGGCGTACGGGTTTGAACTGCTGCTGTTCTGGGCGGGGACGCATATCTCCGGCGCAGATTTCCTTTTTCTGACGGACAGCCAGGGAACCTTCGCCGGGTTTACCGGCAACGCCGTGGCCATAACGGAGGCGGTGGGCTATGCCGCCGGCATCGGCGCGGTGTTTGGACAAATCCGGCAGATCATTGACGCCACGGCCCGGGACATGCGCCTGTCGCATCTGAAACGGGAGCCGGTCAAAAACTATCTGATTCTGTTCGGCCTTTCGGTATACGCGGTGTTCGGCCTGAACATCCTGCTGGAAATCACCGGCCTCACGGGGCGTTCCTCGGCCTATCAGGCCGTGCGGACGGGCTTTTTTTCCGCGAATATGGCGCTGGGGCTATTCTGCTACGGGCTCCTGACCCCGGTGGCGGAGGAACTGATGTTCCGCGGGGTGATTTACGGTTCTCTGCGGCGCATGATGAACCGAAAGGCCGCCGTAATCTTTTCCGCCTTGCTGTTTGGCGTGTATCACTGGAATCTGGTACAGGGCATTTATGGCGCGGTGATGGGATGCCTGATGGCGTATGCCTATGAATATTTCGGGACGATCCGCGCCGCCCTGCTTGTGCATATTACAGCCAATCTGCTGGCCTACGGCATGGGAAGCGCGCTGTCTGGGGTGGAGGGCTTTTGGACCGCGCCGGTCTGCGTCCTGTTTCTGGCGGCGGCTGCCGGCGGCATTTTCCTGCTGCGCCGTCAAAAAAAGGTTCTGTAATTTTCCTTGGGACAGGCCGTCCCCGGATCCTGGGGCTTGCCGTCCCCGGATCAGGAGAGGAAGGACTTTGCATGAAATTTTCGGTGATCGTAGTGTGTCTGAATCCCGGCGAAAAGCTGGCCTATACCATGAACAGTATTCTGGCCCAGAAATGCCGGGATTTTGAAGTGATCCTGAAAGACGGAGGAAGTAACGACGGCTCCCTGGAACCTTGGATCGCCAGGGCGGCGCAGGAGCCGAGGATACGGGTGATTCAACAAAAGGACCGGGGGATTTATGACGCCATGAACCAGGCGGTGGCCCAGGCCGCGGGCCGTTTTGTGATTTTTATAAACTGCGGGGACGCCTTTTATGATTCCGAGGCCCTCTCCCGGGCGGAAAGAGCCATCCGGGCCAGGGAAACCGAGGGCGATCAGGGGGAACGGCTGGTACTGTACGGGGACACATACAATGAGAAGTTCGGCGCCAGGGTGGCCGCCCCGCCCAAGATCACGGGCTTTACCTGTTACCGGCACCTGCCCTGTCATCAGTCCTGCTTTTACAGTATCGGGCTGTGCAGGGAGAAACCGTTTGACCTTCAGTATCGGATCCGGGCGGATTACGATCATTTTTTGTGGTGCTTTTACCGGGCGGGGGCAAGCTTTCAGAGACTGAACGGGACGGTGGCTTCCTTTGAGGGCGGCGGATACTCGGAAAGCCGGGAAAACAAAAAAAGAAACCAGGCGGAGCACAGAAGGATTACCGCCCGGTACATGGGGAAGGGGGAGCTTTTCCGCTACCGGGCTATCCTGTTCTGCACCCTGGCGCCCCTTCGCAGCAGGCTGGCGGAAAGCGGCGCGTTTTCCGGCATGTATCAGAAACTGAAGGCTCTTTTGTACGGCGCGGGAAAAACAGGGTGAACGGGCGGCCGAAATGTCCTTTATAGAAAGGCAATTCCAAAAATAAACAGAAAATAACATATAAAATTGAATGTTTTCAAATTATCTGACAATATCGCGTAAAGTTGTTATTTACAGATGGAGAAAAATGTTGTATAGTGAATGACAACAGGAGCGCAATGGAGCGTAAACGGCTTGATTGCGCTTTTTTTGCGTGTATGGAAAGGAGTAGGACTATGTTTGACGGGAAAAAGAATCAGGCAGCCGCGCCGCTTTACCGGGAGGAGTTTGAACATGATAGCTGCGGAATCGGCGCCTGCGTGAATATTCACGGACAGAAAAGTCGGGAGACGGTGGAGAACGCCTTAAGGATTGTGGAAAACCTGGAACACCGGGCGGGCAAGGACGCGGAGGGCAAAACCGGCGACGGCGTAGGAATCCTGACCCAGATTCCCCACCGGTTTTTTACCAGGGTTACAAGGCCCCTGGGAATTGAACTGGGGAAGGAGAGAGAGTACGGGGTGGGGATGTTTTTCTTCCCCCAGGAGGAACTGCGGCGCAACCAGGCCAAGAAAATGTTCGAGATTATTGTGGAAAAGGAAGGGATGGAATTCCTGGGATGGAGGGAAGTGCCTACCTTTCCGGACGTCCTGGGCCACAAGGCGGTGGAGTGTATGCCCCATATTATGCAGGGCTTTGTGAAAAAGCCGGCCCAGGTGGAAAAGGGGCTTCCCTTTGACCGGAAACTGTATATTGCCAGAAGACTGTTCGAGCAGTCCACGGAGGACACCTATGTGGTTTCCTTCTCCAGCCGCACCATCGTGTATAAGGGAATGTTTCTGGTGGGGCAGCTTCGCACGTTTTTCGCGGATCTGCAAAGCGACGACTTTGAGTCCGCCATCGCCATGGTACACTCCCGTTTCTCCACCAACACCAATCCTAGCTGGGAGAGGGCGCATCCCAACCGCCTGATGGTGCACAACGGGGAGATCAACACCATCCGCGGCAATGCGGATAAGATGCTGGCCCGGGAGGAAAATATGGAATCCGAGCATTTGAAGGGACAGATGCACAAGGTGCTTCCCGCCATCAGCAAAACAGGCTCCGATTCCGCCATGCTGGACAATACGCTGGAATTCCTTGTGATGAGCGGCATGGATCTGCCTTTGGCGGTGATGATCGCCATCCCGGAGCCGTGGGCCAACGATAAGGCCATGTCTCAGACCAAGAGAGATTTCTATCAGTATTACGCCACCATGATGGAGCCCTGGGACGGCCCCGCGTCCATCCTGTTTTCCGACGGCGATATTATGGGGGCGGTGCTGGACAGAAACGGACTGCGCCCTTCCCGCTATATGATTACGGAGGACGACACTCTGATTCTTTCCTCGGAAGTGGGAGTGCTGCCTATCGATCCCACAAAGATCAAGGTGAAGGAAAGGCTGCGCCCCGGCAGAATGCTGCTGGTGGATACGGTTTTGGGGAAGGTGATTTCCGATGAGGAATTGAAGGAAAAGTATGCGTCCCGGCAGCCGTACGGCGAATGGCTGGACAGCAATCTGGTGTTTTTAAAGGATCTGACCATCCCCAACGAGCGGGTGCCGGAATATACTTATGAGGAACGCCAGAGGATGCAGAAGGCTTTCGGCTATACCTATGACGAGTTAAAGACCAGCATCCTGCCTATGGCCAAAAACGGCGCGGAAGCAACCGCCGCCATGGGAGTGGATACGCCCCTTCCCGTGCTGAGCGGAACCTATCACCCCCTGTTCCATTATTTCAAACAGCTCTTTGCCCAGGTGACCAATCCGCCCATCGACGCGATCCGGGAGGAAATTGTCACATCCACCACCGTCTATATCGGGACGGAGGGCAACATCCTTCAGGAGACGCCCAAGAACTGCAATATGCTCCGGGTGAATAATCCCATTCTCACCAACACGGATTTGATGAAAATTAAGAGCATGAAGGCGGAAGGTTTCCAGGTGGAGGTGGTTCCCATTACCTATTATAAGAACACCAGCTTAGAGCGGGCGATTGACCGGCTGTTTGTGGAGGTGGACAGAGCCTATCGGGACGGCGTGAACATTCTGATCCTGTCCGACCGGGGCGTGGATGAGAACCATGTACCCATGCCCTCCCTGCTGGCAGTCTCCGCCCTGAACCAGTACCTGGTGCGCACCAGGAAAAGAACCAGGGTAGCGCTGATTCTGGAATCCGGAGAGCCCAGAGAGGTGCATCATTTCGCCACCTTGCTGGGGTACGGCGCCTGCGCCATCAACCCTTATCTGGCCCAGGAGTCCATCCGGGAGCTGATTGACAATCATATGCTGGATAAGGATTATTATGCGGCTGTGAACGATTACAACAACGCGGTGCTGCACGGGATTGTGAAAATCGCCTCCAAGATGGGGATCAGTACCATCCAGTCCTATCAGGGCTCCCAGATCTTTGAGGCCATCGGCATTGCGCCGGAGGTCATCAACCGGTATTTCAGCAACACGGTCTGCCGGGTGGGCGGCATTACGTTAAAGGATATTGAGCGGCAGGTGGATGAACTGCACTCCCAGGCGTTTGATCCTCTGGGGCTGGGGAATGATCTGACGCTGGACAGCCCCGGCCATCACAAGATGCGCAGCGGCGGCGACAGCCACCTCTACAACCCCGCCACCATCCATATGCTCCAGGAATCCACCAAACGGGGCGATTATCAAATGTTTAAGCAGTACACCGCCATGGTGAACGATGAAAGCTCCGTCCATAACCTTCGGGGACTGATGGATTTCAATTATCCGAAAAAGGGCGTGAAACTGGAGGAAGTGGAGCCTGTGGAGTCCATTGTCACCCGCTTTAAGACGGGCGCCATGTCCTACGGCTCGATCTCCAAGGAGGCGCACGAAACCATGGCAATCGCGATGAACAGGCTGCACGGGAAAAGCAATTCCGGCGAGGGCGGCGAGGATCTGGAGCGCCTGAGCATCGGCCCCGACGGTCTTGACAGGTGCTCCGCCATCAAACAGGTGGCAAGCGGAAGATTCGGCGTCACCAGCCGCTATCTGGTCAGCGCGAAGGAGATTCAGATCAAGATGGCTCAGGGGGCGAAACCCGGGGAGGGCGGACATCTGCCCGGAGGGAAGGTATACCCCTGGATCGCCAGAACCAGACACTCCACCCCCGGCGTCTCCTTGATTTCTCCGCCCCCTCATCACGATATTTATTCCATCGAGGATCTGGCGCAGTTAATTTATGATTTGAAAAACGCCAATACCCAGGCGCGGATTTCCGTGAAACTGGTGTCCGAGGCCGGCGTCGGCACGGTGGCCGCCGGCGTGGCAAAGGCGGGAGCCCAGGTGATTCTGGTATCCGGATATGACGGCGGCACCGGCGCGGCCCCCAGAAGTTCCATCCACAACGCGGGACTTCCCTGGGAACTGGGCCTGGCGGAGACGCACCAGACCCTGATCATGAACGGTCTGCGGGGCAAAGTCCGCATTGAGACGGACGGCAAGTTGATGAGCGGAAGGGATGTGGCCATCGCCGCCATTTTGGGAGCGGAGGAATTTGGATTTGCCACCGCGCCCCTGGTGACCATGGGCTGCGTGATGATGCGCGTCTGCAATCTGGACACCTGTCCTGTGGGCGTGGCCACCCAGAATCCGGAACTGAGGAAAAATTTCCGGGGCAAGCCCGAGTATGTGGAAAACTTTATGCGGTTTATCGCCCAGGAGCTGCGGGAATACATGGCAGCCCTCGGCGTCAGGACGGTGGATGAGCTGGTAGGCCGGACGGATCTTCTGAAGGTGAAGGAGCATCTCACTCCCGCCCAGCGCCAGATTGATCTGAGCCGGATCCTGGCAAACCCCTATCAGGGGACAAAGCAGAAATGCACCTTCGACCCCGGACAGGTGTATGATTTCCAGTTGGAGAAGACGCTGGATGAGAGGGTGCTTTTAAAGCAGATGAGACACGCCATCGAAAAGGGGCAGAAACGCAGTATCCAGGTGGATGTGAGCAACACGGACCGGGCTTTCGGCACCATTCTGGGAAGCGAGATCACAAGGAAACTGGGAGACGACGTGGAGGAAGATACTTACAGAGTGCTTTGTAACGGCGCCGGCGGCCAGTCCTTCGGAGCGTTCATCCCCAAAGGGCTGACGCTGGAATTGGTGGGAGACAGCAACGATTATTTCGGCAAGGGCCTTTCCGGCGGCAAGCTGATCGTGTACCCGCCCAAGGGCAGCAGCTTTAAGGCGGAGGACAATATCATCATCGGAAATGTGGCTCTGTACGGCGCCACCAGCGGCAAGGCGTTTATCAACGGCGTGGCGGGAGAAAGGTTCTGCGTGAGAAACTCCGGCGCTACCGCTGTGGTGGAGGGCGTGGGAGATCACGGCTGCGAGTATATGACCGGCGGACGGGTGGTTGTGCTGGGACGGACCGGGAAGAATTTCGCCGCAGGTATGAGCGGCGGCATCGCCTATGTGCTGGACGAGTGCAACGATCTGTATAAGAGGCTGAACAAGGAAATGGTTTCCTCCAGCGAGATCACCTCCAAATATGACATCCTGGAACTTAAGGGAATGATTCAGGAGCATGTGGCCCTGACCAATTCCGCCAAGGGGAAGGAAGTGCTGGATCACTTTGAGGAATATCTGCCTAAGTTTAAAAAAATCATCCCTCACGATTATGAGAGAGTGCTTAAGACCATTGTCCAGATGGAGGAAAAAGGGTTAAGCGCGGAGCAGGCTCAGATCGAAGCGTTTTACGCCAATACCAGGAAATAGCAGGACGGGCCCTGGGGGATCGGTTGCATGACAGTTACGGTTGACGCGGCATGCGCGGGAATGCAAAGCCGCGGACCTGAGGGGTGAAAACCCGGAGAGGAGAAAGAAATGGGAAAACCTACCGGTTTTATGGAATATCAGAGGGAGGTCAGCAAGGAACAGGATCCGAAAAAGCGGATCAAGCATTTTCATGAGTTCCATGAGCACCTTCCCATGGAAAAGCAGAGGCTGCAGGGGGCGCGGTGTATGGAATGCGGCGTTCCCTTCTGCCAGTCCGGCATGACGATCTGCGGAATGACCAGCGGCTGCCCGCTGCACAATCTGATTCCCGAGTGGAACGATCTGGTGTATACGGGGAACTGGGAACAGGCCTATAACCGCCTGAAAAAGACCAATAATTTCCCGGAGTTTACCTCCAGAGTGTGTCCGGCGCTCTGTGAGGCGGCATGCACCTGCGGGCTGAACGGGGATCCGGTGGCGACGAAAGAAAACGAGTACGCCATCATAGAAAACGCCTATGAGAAGGGATATGCGGCGGCGAAACCGCCCAGGGTCAGGACGGGAAAGAAGATCGCGGTGATCGGCAGCGGGCCCTCCGGGCTGGCGGCGGCGGATCAGTTGAACAAGCGGGGCCATTCCGTGACGGTGTACGAAAGATCCGACCGGGTGGGAGGGCTTTTGATGTACGGCATCCCCAACATGAAACTGGAAAAGCACATTGTGGAACGCAAACGGAAAATCATGGAGGAGGAGGGCGTAACCTTTGTCACCGGCGTGGACGTGGGAAAGGATATGAAGGCCGACCGGCTGTTTAGGGATTTCGACCGGGTGGTGCTGGCCTGCGGAGCGTCTCATCCCAGGGATATCAAGGCTCCGGGAAGGGACGCGGAGGGCATTTATTTTGCGGTGGATTTTCTGAAGGCAAATACGAAAAGCCTGCTGGATTCCGACTTTCAGGATCAAAAGTATGTGGATACAAAGGGGAAACATGTGGTGATCATCGGCGGGGGCGATACGGGGAATGACTGTGTGGGAACCGCAATCCGCCATGGGGCAAAGAGCGTGACCCAGATCGAAATGATGCCGAAAGCGCCGGATCATCGGGCGGAAAACAATCCCTGGCCGGAATGGCCCAAGGTCTGCAAAACCGATTACGGCCAGCAGGAGGCCATCGCCCTGTACGGACAGGATCCCCGGATTTACGAATCCACGGTGAAGGAGTTTGTCAAAGGGGAGGACGGCCGCCTGAAAGGGGTGAAAATCGTCAAACTTTCCTGGGAGAAGGATGCCTCCAGCGGCCGGATGATCAGCAAGGAAATCCCCGGCAGCGAGAAACTTCTGGAGGCGGATATTGTGCTGATCGCCGCCGGGTTTTTGGGGGCCCAGAGCTATGTGGCGGAGGCCTTCGGCGTGGAATTAAACGAAAGAACCAACGTGAAAACCGCCCCCGGGTCCTACCAGACCAGCAGGGAAAACGTGTTTGTCACCGGCGATATGCACAGAGGACAGTCCCTGGTGGTATGGGCTATCCGGGAAGGACGGGAAACCGCCAGGGCCGTGGATGAAAGCCTGATGGGCTACTCCAACCTGGTGGTACAGTAAGGATCCAGGACATACCGAAAACGGGACTGACAGGACAGGGAAACGCCGCAGCCGCCCCCATGGGGCAGCCGCGGCGTTTCCCACGCTTCGGTTGACAGCGGAACCCATGTGGGATATGATGAAGATATGGCAGACAGACGGCGGCCAGGGACGGGAAACGGATGGCAGTCCCGCCGCGGATGCCGGCGGATGGGAGGAAGTATGAGGAGAGTATGGAAACGGCTGTTTCGGGGTATGTTTTTCGCGGGGGTGGTTGCGGGATGCACGGCATGTACGGATCCCGCTGGCGCGGACGGAGGCGCCGGACAGGTGGAAAACCATCCTGCGGGGGAAGAAAAGGAAGCAACGGATGAAACAAACAACCCCTTAAAAACCCCGGATCGGGTGGCGGTTCATGACCCTGCAATTTTTGGGGAGACGGGGAAGGACGGGAAACCCATTTACTATCTGTTTGGCACCCATATCACCGCGGCCTCATCCGACGATCTGGTGAACTGGAAAATCTTCACCAACGGGTACCAGTCTGTGGACAACACTCTGTACGGCGATCTCTCCCGGAATCTTTCCGAGCCCTTTCAGTGGGCGGGAGAAAACGATGCCGACTGCCGGGGCGGTTATGCGGTATGGGCCCCGGACGTTATCTATAACGAGCGTTATGTCAACGAGGACGGCAGCAAGGGAGCGTATATGATTTACTTTTGCACCTCCTCCACCTATTGCAGATCCGCTATCGCCTACGCGGTTTCCGACCGTCCGGACGGAGGCTATGTCTATCGGGGGACGCTGATCTACTCCGGGTTTACGAAGGAGAGCGCGAAGGATGGCGGCAGCAGCGTGGACAAGCTGTGGACCAATACCAACCTGGACGAGCTGATGAGCCAGGGGCGCATCGAAGAAGGGTTTAACGACAACTGGGCGACGGATACCGCGTACAATACGGATTACGCCCCTAACGCCATCGATCCCGCGGTCTTTGAGGACGCCCAGGGCAGAATGTGGATGTGTTATGGCTCCTGGTCCGGCGGCATTTACCTGCTGGAGCTGGATCCTGCCACGGGGGACGCGATTTATCCCGGGAAGGACGGGGTCACCCAGGACGGCCGCGTCATTGACAAATATTTTGGCACCCGTATCGCCTGCGGCCATACCCTTTCCGGGGAGGGGCCCTACATCCTCTATGACGAACAGACCGGTTATTACTATTTATATGTGACCTATAATTACCTGGACTCCAAGAGCGGATACAATATGCGGCTGTTCCGCTCCACCTCCCCGGAGGGGCCTTATGTGGACGCTATGGGACACAACGCGGTCTTTGACTCCCGGGGGACCAACCAGTATGACATCGGCATTAAAGTGATGGGGAATTACGCCTTTTCCTGCCATGAAAACGGGTATCGCTCGCCGGGCCACTGCTCCGCCTTTATCGATCAGGACGGGAGCAGGTATCTGATCTACCACACCCGGTTCCAGCGGGGCGGGGAGATGTTTGAAGTCAGAGTGCATCAGCAGTTTATCAACGAGGCGGGCTGGCCGGTAACCGCGGTATTTGAAAACAGGAACGATGAAATCTCCCGGACGGGTTACGAGGAAGACAGCCTGACGGGCACATACGAGTGGCTGAACCACGGCACGGCCTCGGACGGGCCGTCGGTTAAGAAACCCCAGACCGTGGTACTGCTGCCGGGCGGCATTGTGGCCGGAGATCATACCGGCACCTGGAAACAAACGGAGGGCGCCTGTTACGCCACCCTGGAGATCGACGGCACCGTTTATCGGGGCGTCTTCTTCCGCCAGCACGATGAGGCCGAGGAAAGCGTACTTCGGATGACTTTCACGGCTATCGGGGATGATAATACCACCGTCTTTGGCGTAAAGGTTTCCGACAGTACGGACTATGAGCCGGCGGAGGAAACGGAGGCGGCCCATCCCAGCGACCAGGGGACTCCCGGAACGGATTTTTCCCGGATTCAGACGCAGCCGGTGTTTGGTTTCTGCTTTGACAGGGAGGACGAGCTGCCCCTTTCGGGGGAGGCAAAAATCCAGGACGGGGTTTTGTGCCTGGCCGGGGACGCTTACTCCTACGGAAAAACCTATGCGCAGCTACCGGATCTCACCGAGCAGGATTTTTCCAAGGGAATCACCCTGACCGCGGATATTCTGGTCTGGGATTACGCCAGCGACTGGACATCCGTTTTTATGCTGGGAGACGGAAAAGTGGGGGAGGATCCGGGCGACTATGCCTATCATTTCACACAGGGATTCAGCAGCGTGACGGACTGGACGGGAGGGGATAAGGTCGGCTATTACGGCGCGGACATCGGCCGGCCCTATACCTGGGATTATTTCAGCGACCCCAGCCATCAAAACCGCTGGTATACCGTGACGGTCACCATCACGGACAGAGAGATGGCCACTTATGTAAACGGCGTGAGGGTACAGCAGGGAACCGGCGATTACACCGTGATCATGGACACGTTCCCGAGAGCGTCCCACAACTGCCTGGGAGGGTCTTTCTTCGCCGACCCGGATTTCTCGGGCAAGATGGATAATGTGGGAATATATGACTGCGTTCTTTCCGACGAGGACATAGCGGCCCTGGTGAACCCTGAGAAAAACCAGGGGTAATCCGGAGGGAATACAAGGAAACGGAGCTTTTGCCATGAGGGAACAAAAACAAAAGGAGCGGCCCACAGCCGTTTCCGGCCCGGGACGACAGGCCAATCTGGAGCTGCTTCGCTGCGTGGCCATGCTGATGGTGGTGGTGATGCATTATCTGGGGAAGGGGAATCTTCTGGCGGGACCGGAGAAAATGCCCTTTTCCCCTGCGGAGACGGCGGCCTGGCTTTTGGAATGCCTGTGCGTGGTGGCCGTCAATTTGTATATGCTGATCAGCGGTTATTTTCTGTGCGTTTCCCCCTTCCGGCCCAGCCGCCTTTTTCGGCTGTGGCTCCAGGTGTGGATGTATTCGGTGTGTTTCGGCCTGGCGGGAGCTCTGACCGGCATTATGAGGGAAACGGACTTTGATATCCATTTTCTTCTCACCATCTTCTTCCCTGTTTCCATGAACCATTACTGGTTTATGACCGCCTATGTGTTTCTGTATGTGCTGCTGCCCTTTGTGGGGGCCGGGATCCGCAGAATGACCAAACGCCAGTTGGGAACGGCGGCGATTCTTTTGCTTTTGGTTTTCAGTCTCCCCAAAAGCCTTTTGCCTGTCCGGTTTGAGACGGACGGGCGTGGGTATGACTGCCTGTGGTATCTGTGTGTGTTTGTGTCGGCGGCTTATGTGCGCCGTTTCGGGATTCCCTTTCTGGAAAAGAAGGGAAGGGGCATCGCCCTTTATCTGACCGGGAGTCTTCTGGTGTTCGGCGGGGCTATGGGCCTTCGGCTGATCTATCAGCGGACGGGGCGTCTGGGACGGATGCAGGGGATGTTTCTGGAGTACAACCACATTCTGCCGTTTCTGGCGGCGGTGGGATTGTTTTTCGCCTTCCGCAGACTGAAACTGTCAGGACGGTTTGGGGCGGCGGTGGTAAAGATCGCTCCCTATACCCTGGGGGTATATTTGCTGCATGAAAATCTGGGTTTCCGTTACAGTTGGCAAAGCTGGCTGGGAGCGGACGATCTCCTGGCGGCGTCCGCCAGGCCCCGGGGGAGCCTGGCTGCCGGCCTTTGGTTTGCGGTGTGGTTCCTGCTCTGGGTGATGGTGGCGTCGGTTTGTGTGTTTGCCGTGGGAATCCTGGTGGACAGGCTGCGGGAGCTTTTGGTGCGGGGACTGGATCAGGGGCTGTGCCGGCTTGCCCCATACAGGCGTCTCCGGGAAAGGGCGGCCCGGCTGGACGACTGTTTCCGAGAAAAAGCGGGCGCGGACTTTGTGGAAAGCAAACAGGCGGAGCATTCCGCCGGAAATGAGAGCGGACATGACTGAAACAACGCAGTTTCGGGGCAGAGGAACAAAACGCGGCCCCCAGGGAGCGGAAACCCTGAAACGGATCCAAAACCTCCTGGAAAGCCTGTTTGTGCTGGCGCTGGCCTTTTATCCTCTGCGGCATGTGAACATTGGGCTGGATCTCTGGGACACGGGATATAATTATGCCAATTATCAGTATGTGGGGACGGAACACATGGATCCCATGTGGCTGTTTGCCACCTACCTTTCCAACGGAGTGGGGCATTTCCTTACCGGCCTGCCAAACGGGAATACGCTTCGGGGCATGAATATTTACACAGGGCTGTTTGTGAGCGCGTTTGCCCTGGCGGCTTATTTCTTCTGCGTCCGGGAAATCAAGATGCGCCCCTGGGTGGCTTTTTTGGGTGAATTTACCGCCCTGAACCTTTGCTGGTGTCCTACCGCAAAGCTGTATGATTATATCACTTACGGGTTTCTGCTTTTTTGTGTGATCTTCCTGTATCTGGGACTGACCGGGGAAAAGAAGTGGTTTTTGTTTGCGGCGGGCGTATGCCTTGGATGCAATGTGCTGGCGCGGTTTTCCAATCTGCCGGAAGCGGCGCTGATTCTGGGCGTCTGGGGATATGACGTGATGCTGGAGAGGACGTTTCAAAAGGCGGGCATGAAAGATAGGGTGGAGGGGTTCTGGACCCGTCTGGGACGGCACACTCTCTGGTGTGTCCTGGGATATTTGGCGGCGCTTGCGGTATTGTTTACGGACCTTCATATGCGCTATGGGCTCGGTTCTTACATAGAGGGGATTCAAAGGCTCCTTGCCATGCCGGCAGCAGCCCCGGATTACAAGGCGCTGTCCATGCTGAAGGGCCTGGCCAGGACATACTGGGATCACCTGTACTGGATGGTGCGGATCTGCCTGATTCTGGCGGCGGGGACAGTTCTTTACGGCGCGGCCTGTCGGGTGCAGGAAAAATGTCTGAAGAAGGATCGGAAATGGGCGCGGGTCTGCGTCAGGGCGCTGGGGTGCGCCACGGGACTCGCTGTGCCGCTGTGGCTGTACAGCCGCCATTACGCGTCCTTTCTTTTTTACAGTTATGACTCCATGGTGCGCCCGGGCATCTTGTTCCTGATGCTTGCCATGCTGATTGCGCTGGTGCGCGTCCTGTGCCCGGGCTGTTCCGTCAGGGAAAAGCTGTTCAGCGGCATGATGTTTCTGATTGTGGTGATTACATCCATTGGCAGCAATAACGGGGTGTATTCGAGTTTCAACAATCTGTTTCTGGCGGCTCCCTATGTGGTATGGGAAAGCGTCCGGTTTATCGCCCAGGCGTCGGACAAAAAGATCCTGAACCTCCGGCTGCGGGTCTTTCCCGCCAAATGTGTTCTGGCGGCCGTACTGTTTCTGTGTTTCTTCCAGTTTTCCTGCTTTGGGGCTACGTTTGTGTTCTCGGAGGGGACGGGAGTGCGAAACGTGGACAGCTACGCCCAGGGCAATTCTGTGTTGGAGGGTGTGCGCATGAGCGAGGAAAGGGCGCGCTGGATGACGCAGATCAGCGAGTATGTGGCAAAGGAAAATCTGACGGGGAAGGAAGTGATCCTGTACGGGGATGTTCCGTCGCTTTCTTTCTATTTGCAGATGCCGTCCGCTTTTAACCCCTGGAGCGATTTGGATTCTTACAGCGCGGGGCAGATGGAGAGCGAGCTGGAGCAGGTTTCGCTTGCCATGGAGCAGGATGCCGGTTATCGCCCGGTCATCATGGTGGAGAAACGGTATCAGTCCTGGATCCAGGAAAACCAGGGCGCAGGGCAGGGATCGGAAGTTTCCCCCCTGGAGGAAAGGGTGAGGGAACAGATCTCCCAAGATGCAAAGTGGGATCTTTTGAGACGGTTTATGGAGGACTGGCAATACGAGCTTTCCTATGAGAATGAAAAATTCGCCGTATACCGGTAAAACGGCAGGAGATTAGACGGCAGGAAAAAGAAACGGCAAGGGATCAATCGGCAAGAGATCAAACGGTAGAATCAGACATCAGAAAAGGAAACGGCAGGGAATCAGACGGCAGGAAATCAGACAAAAATAAAAACGGTCCGCAGCTTACAAAAGCTGCAGACCGATTTTTTTCGCTTCCGCCATGACGTTTTCCGGCCAGAGGGAGCACTGTACTTCTCCAATATGGGCCTTTCGGAGAAAGAACATGCAGATGCGGGACTGTCCGATCCCGCCGCCGATGGTATACGGCAGTTCTTCGTTCAGGATCGCCTTGTGGAAAGGCAGATCGGCTCTTTCAGGACATCCGGCTTTTTTCAACTGGCTGGCCAGGGAGTCTTTATCCACCCGGATTCCCATGCTGGACAGCTCCAGGGCAATGTCCAGCACCGGATAATACACGATGATATCCGCGTTCAGCGACCAATCGTCATAGTCCGGCGCTCTGCCGTCATGAGGTTCGCCGTTCTCCAGATCGTCCCCGATCTGCATCAGGCAGACGGCGCCCTTCGCTTTGGCAATGTAATATTCCCGCTCCTTGGGGGAATAATCGGGGAACATTTCCGCCAGTTCCCTTGTAGTAATAAAGAAAATATCATGAGGCAGGATTTCTTCTATGTAATCATACTGAATGGACAGGTACTTTTCCGTTTTGCGCAGCACCTTGTACACGGTGCGCACTGTATCTTTCAGAGTGTCCAGATTTCGGTCTTCCTTGGAAATGATCTTTTCCCAATCCCACTGATCCACATAAATGGAATGGATGTTGTCCGCCTCCTCATCCCGGCGGATGGCGCTCATGTCGGTATAAAGCCCTTCCCCTACGGAGAAACCGTATTTCTGTAACGCGTATCTTTTCCATTTTGCCAGGGACTGGACGATTTCTCCCTCCCGGCCGTTCTGATATTTGATGTCGAAACTGACGGGCCGCTCGATGCCGTTTAAGTTGTCATTCAGGCCGGACAGCGGATCCACAAAGAGCGGCGCGGATACACGCAGAAGATTCAGCCGTTCCGCCAGAAGATTCTGAAAAAAGTCCTTTACGGTTTTGATGGCCGCCTGCGTTTCATAAAGATTCAGGTGTGAAGTATAGTTTTTTGGCACGATGCTGTTTGACATGTTTCCTATCCTGCTTTCTGTTTTGCTGTTCAACGGTTGTCTGAATATTTTATGCCCCGTCCTTATCATTTAACCGCTTTTTGGAAAAAAATGCAATAGATTTTTCAGGTTTTCCCTGAGGGCAGGGCCGCGGCGCTCCGCCCTGGAGCGGTGTGTAGGGAAGGTTTCCTGTTTTTACGTTTCATCCTGCTTTGCCGTTTGAGCAGAGTAAGGAGTGAGACGGCAAGTTCACGAAAATTTCAGTTTTCAAAAGGGGTTGTCCAATGTATAATAGAAAGTAACGAAAGAAGGTGATATTTCTGAATACAATGGAGCAGGCACATCAAGAGGATTTAGAACGTTTGAAATCACTTAGATATATGGACGATGATTTTATGACCGTCTGCCTTGCCGATAATTTAGAGGGCGTGGAGCTGATATTACAGATTGTTTTAGGGAAAAGGAACATAAAAATTAAGTCAGTCCGAACGCAAGAACCGTTAAAAAATCTACAAGGGCGTTCTGCTACCTTAGATGTTCATGCGGTGGATAGTGACAACAAGGAATTTGACGTGGAAATTCAGAGAAAAGACGCAGGAGCAGGCGCAAAAAGGGCAAGGCACAACAGCAGCCTGTTGGACGCACATATCTTAAAAGCAGGTGATGATACGGAGGATATTCCGGACAGCTATGTTATTTTTATTACGGAAAATGATGTAATGAAAGGAAATCAGCCGATATATCCAGTAGAGCGATATGTTACAATCGGGGAAAATAAAGTATTGTTTGGTGACGGTTCGCATATCCTATATGTGAATGGCAAATATAGGGGAAATGATGAAGTCGGTAAGTTAATGCACGATTTTTCATGCACCAATCCCGATGATATGAATTATGAAACGCTTGCGAAAACAGCGAGATTTTTTAAGCAGGACGAGAAAGGGGTGGCAATCATGTGTAAAATGATGGAAGATATGAGGAACGAAAAAGAAAAAGAAGTTAGAATAGATAATGCGCTCCGCATGATTAAGGACGGAGAGCTGCCATTAGAAAAAATAGCATTGTATTCCGGCTTGTCAGTCGATGAAGTCAAGGAATTAGCGACACCAGTTATGGCATAGCAGGTCATTTCACAATCTTATAACATCATAAAGGCGCAAGGGACAGTAAATCGTCAACCCTGCGCTTTTTATGTCCAACAGGAGGATCATGGGCGGCCATTTTCAGATCAACACCACAGAGTGAAAAACGCCCTGTTTGTAAAAAAACTTAAGCCAATGGATCGCTTCCGCTGCAAAATGAACAAAAAATATTTTGAAAATCTCAGTTTTTTTGGGTAGGAAAACGATTTACATTTTGAATAATTCGCATATAATTGTAAATTATAGAACTACAAATGTTATGCGTATAACGGAGAAAGGAAGGTTGGTTATGGTTAAGACAATTCGGTTGAAACAGGATCAGGTTCAGCATTTTGTTGAAGTGGCTTCTCACTGTGATTTCGACATCGACATTTCTTATAACAGGTATATTGTGGATGCCAAGTCATTCCTGGGAGTGTACGGACTGGATTTCAGAAGCCCGCTTACCGTATCTTATGAGGGATATGATGCGGAACTGGAGGAAATGCTGAAAAAGCTGACCGTGGCTTGCTGACATTTTCCGGTTGAACGATAGAACGAAATCGAACGGCTGTGCGAAAATATTTGACTCCCTGTGTGAGATAGTGTACTATCTTACACAGGGATTTTTTTGTAAAGGATGCAGCGCGGAAACGGGACGGTAGAATCCGGCAGAATCCGGCGCCACAGGGGAAACGGCAATGAAGGAGCGGGAGACGGAAGATTACAATGTTGCATACGGGGAATCCAAACAGCCGCCGGGGGAGGTTCGGGTTTCCGTCAGGGGCCTGATTGAATTTATCCTGCGCCACGGGGACATCGACAACCGGATCCAGGCGGCGCCCGACCATGCCATGCAGGAAGGCGGGAAGATCCATCGCATGATCCAGCGGCGCATGGGCGCGGAATATCGAGCGGAGGTTCCGCTGAGCTACAAGCATCCGGCGGGGAAGTACGTCCTGATTGTGGAGGGACGGGCGGACGGAATCATCCGAAAGGAAGATGCCGTGACCATCGATGAGATCAAGGGAACCTACCGGGATCTTGCCGCGCTCAAGGGGCCCCTGCCTCTGCATCTGGCGCAGGCGAAGTGCTATGCCTACCTGTATGGCCTTCAGGAACAGCTCCCTCAGATTCAGGTGCGCCTGACTTACTGTCATATTCCTACGGAAGCGATCCGGTATTTTCACCAGGAATATACATTCCGGGAATTGGAGGAATGGTTTCAGGAACTGGTGAGGGCGTACCTGAAGTGGTCGGACTATACCTGGGAGTGGAGGGAAATCCGCCAGAAATCCATTGCCGGCCTGGCCTTCCCCTTTCCTTATCGGGAAGGGCAGAGGGAGCTTGTGGAACATGTATACCGAACCGTTTACCATGGCAAAAAATTATTTTTGGAAGCCCCTACCGGGGTGGGAAAGACGATCTCCACCATCTACCCCGCCGTTCAGGCAATGGGACGGGGGATGGGGGACAGGCTGTTTTATCTGACGGCAAAGACCGTCACCCGGACGGTGGCGGAGGATACCTTTCAGTTGCTTCGCAGCCAGGGGCTGCATATGAAAAGCGTCCTTCTCACCGCCAAGGAAAAGATCTGTTTCATGGAGGAAACCCAGTGCAATCCGGAGTATTGTCCCTATGCCAAAGGACATTACGACAGGGTGAACGAGGCTATGTACGATCTGCTCACCTCCCGGGAGAGCTTTGGACGGGAGCAGATTGAGGAGTGCGCTCAAAAATATCAGGTGTGCCCTTTTGAGCTGTGCCTGGATATGAGCCTGTACGCGGACGCGGTGATCTGCGATTACAACTACCTTTTTGACCCCCATGTGTATCTGAAACGGTTCTTCGGGGAGGGAGAGAAGGGAAACGGCATCTTTCTCATAGACGAAGCCCATAACCTTCTGGAGAGGGGGAGGGAGATGTACAGCGCCTCTCTCCGGAAGGAACAGTTTTTGGAGCTGCGGCGGGAGATAAAACAGACACTTGCGTCAGAAATGGATCAGAACGGGGAAAAGAAAGGAATTTCCGGCCAGATAACGTTAGATATGACACTGTTTTCGACACAGGCGTCGGAAGATTCCACACAAACTTTCCCTGCCGGGCCCGGCGGCCTGTCCGGTTCTGCGGCGTCAGAAACGGACGGCGCGTTGAACCGGCCCCAGGCTTTGGAGACGGGCGGAACCAGAAAACGCCGGGGAGGCCGCAGCATCCTGGTGCGAGAGGGTTACGGGGAACGGCTTGTCTCCCTTCTGGAGCGGTGCAATAAGGAACTGCTGGCCATGAAAAGGGAGTGCGGGGGAGGCTGTGTGGTGGAGGACATCGACGCCTTTGTACAGCCCCTGGTCTGGCTCCACCTTGCCATGGACGATTATCTGTCGGAACAGGAGAGCGCCCCCGTCCCCGTGCGGGAACAGATTCTGGAGCTGTTTTTTGAAGTAGGGCATTTTCTGGAAATATATGAGCTTTTGGATGAACATTATGTGAAATACACGCTTTTGGAGGAGGACGACGGTTTCCTGCTGAAACTGTTCTGCGTCAACCCCCGGGAAAATCTGAAACAGTGCATGATGCGTGGCCGCAGCGCCATTCTTTTCTCCGCTACCTTCCTGCCGATTCAGTATTATAAGAATCTTCTGGGGGGTGACCCTCAGGACTATGAGGTGTACGCAAAATCCGTGTTCGACCCCGGGAAAAGGGCGCTGTTTGTGGCGGAGGACGTCACAAGCAAATACACAAGGCGCTCTCAGGGGGAATATGAAAATATCGCCCGTTACATCGACGAGATTGTGAAAAACCGGCATGGAAATTATATGGTGTTTTGTCCCTCCTATTCTTTTTTGAGAGCCGTCCATGAGATCTATGTGGAGCGCTACGGCAGGGAGGATCGGGAGTGCCTTTTGCAGAGCGAGAATATGAGCGAGAAGGACCGGGAGGAGTTCCTGGCCCGTTTCCGGGGGCCCGGGCAGCCGGATTCCGGGGAAAACCGGTTTCTGATCGGCTTTTGCGTCCTGGGCGGCATCTTTGCGGAAGGGATCGATTTAAAGAACGACAGTCTGATCGGGGCGATTATTGTGGGAACCGGTCTGCCCCAGGTGTGCTTTGAACGGGAAATTCTGAAAACCTATTTTGACGGCCGCAGGGAGAGCGGATTTGATTATGCCTATCGGTATCCTGGGTTAAACAAGGTGCTGCAGGCCGCCGGGCGCGTGATCCGCACCGTGGAGGATGTGGGAATCGTAGCGCTTTTGGATCACCGATTTCTCCAGCCCGCATATCAAAGGCTGTTTCCAAGGGAATGGACGGCGTTTGAAACCGTTACGGTGGATACGATTGCCAAACGGGTGGAACGTTTTTGGGATTCCTGGCTGTAATTTTGCGTGAAATGACGCCGAAAAAGATGGAAATGACAATGGAAAAATGATAAAATGACATGTGTGTAAATGTGGATAACTCTGTGGATTTGGTGGATTTTTCCGGGTTTTTCAGATCAAAAATGACATACATAACTTTTTTTGGCAGGAAGATTTTTTGCAGGAAAAATGCAGGATAACCGGATAGGTCAATGAAACAGAGAAATCCCGGGCTGAAAAATACCCAGGCCGCGTAAGGCGGCGGAAAGAGAGGACATGAGAATATGTGGGCTTATGAAAGTGTGTTTTACCAGATTTATCCGCTGGGGTTCTGCGGAGCGCCTTTTGAAAATGACGGGAAACTGGAGCATCGGATTCTGAAGGTGCTGGACTGGATTCCCCACATGGTTCGGCTGGGGGTGGACGCCGTTTATTTTTCCCCGGTGTTTGAGTCGGACACTCACGGCTATAATACCAGAGATTACCGCAAAATCGACGTGAGGCTGGGAACCAACGAGGATTTTCGGAAGGTGTGCGACGCCCTTCACGAAAACGGCATCCGGGTGGTGCTGGACGGTGTGTTCAACCATGCGGGCCGGGGGTTCGGGCCTTTTGAGGATGTGAAAAGGAACCGGCAGAATTCTCCTTATGTGAACTGGTTTTCCCGGATTGATTTCGGGGGCAATTCCGGCGATAATGACGGTTTTTGGTATGAAGGCTGGGAGGGCAATTACGATCTGGTCCGGCTGAATCTGCACAACGAGGATGTGATCCGGTATCTGCTGGAGAGCGTGAAGGGCTGGGTGGAGGAATTCCACATCGACGGCCTGAGACTGGATGTGGCCTACTGTCTGGATGAGGGATTTGTGAGACGGCTGCGGGAATACACCGGAAATCTGAAACAGGACTTTTTCCTGGTGGGAGAGATGCTCCACGGAGATTACAATCGGCTGATGAACGATCAGATGCTTCACTCCGTGACCAACTACGAATGCTATAAGGGGCTGTACAGCAGCTTTAACAGCATGAATCTGTTTGAGATCGTCCATTCGCTTCTCCGCCAGTTCGGCCCTGAGAACTGGACTCTCTATAAAGGGAAACATCTGTTATCCTTTGTGGACAATCATGACGTGACCCGAGTTGCCAGTATCCTTTCCAATGAAAAGCATCTGCCTCTGATCTACGCGCTGGCGTTCGGTATGCCGGGCATTCCCTGCGTCTATTATGGAAGCGAGTGGGGGGCGAAAGCCCATAAAAACCAGGGCGATCCCGCTCTGCGGGCATGCTTTGACGCCCCCGTGTGGAATGAGCTGACAGACTGGATCAGCAGGCTTGCCTTGGCCAAAAAGAATTCGGAGGCGTTAAACTACGGCGGGTTCCGCTCTGTGGTTTTAACCAACCGTCAGTGTATCTTTGAAAGAAAATCGGAGGGAGAGCGGGTGCTTGTGGCGATTAACGCGGACGATCAGGAATTTGTGGCTCATTTTGACGCGGGCTGCGGCACGGCGGTGGATCTGATCAGCGGGGAGAAACATGACTTCGGCGGCGGATCCGTCCTGCCGCCATACAGCGCATTTTTCTGGAAGATGGAGCGATAAAGCGCGTTTCCCCCAGAAAAACCGGAACGATCAGAAACCTTCTTTCAGAAAGATCGGAGCGATCAAGCGCATTTCCCCCAGATCAACCGAAAGGCGGTGAAAGCTGCGGGAGAGCGCCGCTCAAAAAAAGAACCCTGTTTTCAAAAAAATATGTTGACATATAATATTATACGCGGTATAGTATCTGCAACAAGCAATATTATACCGCGTATAATATTGCACGAACAGGAGGAGCGGCAAATGATTTTTAACACAGGCGCAGCCCTTTTGGATGCCGTTGTGCTTGCCGTCGTGTCCATGAACCCGGAGGGGACTTACGGGTACAAGATCACGCAGGAGGTCAGGCGTGTCATTGAGCTGTCGGAATCCACGTTGTACCCTGTGCTGCGCAGGCTGCAGAAGGATGAATGTCTGGAAATCTATGACATGGAATGCGCCGGGCGCAACCGACGGTATTACAAGGTGACCAGCCGAGGCTGGGCGCAGCTTAAGCTGTATGAAAGCGAGTGGCGGCGGTATTCGGAAAAAATCACGGGGCTGTTTGAGGGCAGGATCAGCCTGTCCGATGGAGCTGACGAGGGAAAGGATAGCACGGAGTGCGGGGAACAGTGAAATGAACAGAGTGGATTTTATGAATCAACTGGAAAGTCTTTTGCAGAACGTTTCTCCCACGGAGCGGGAGGAGGCGCTGCAATACTACAATGATTATTTTGACGATGCGGGGCCGGAAAACGAAAAAGAGGTGATTGACGCCCTGGGGAATCCGGCCCGGGTGGCGGAAAATATCAAAAAGGAATTGCAGGAGGGCGGAGACACCCGGGCAAGGGCGTCGGACCGGGCGCTGGTGGAGTATGGAAAAAGCGCCGGCAGACAGGCCGCCGTTTTGGAGCCGGAGAAAAAGAAAACCCAGTTGCCAACCTGGGCGGCGGTGCTTTTGACGCTGCTGCTGGTGATTGCGTCTCCCGGGATCTTAGGAGCCGGCTTGGGCGCTATGGGAATACTGGTAGGCATTATCGTCGGGTGGTTTTCGCTGATTTTCGGCTTTGCGGCAGCGGCTGTGGGGCTGCTGATAGCCATGGTGGTTTGTGTGATTCTGGGGATGATGTGTATTCCCGCGGACGGACTGGTGGGAATGGGCGTGATCGGGTGCGGCCTGGTGTGCGGCGGTATCGGCATTCTGCTCCTGATGCTGGCCGTGGCGATGGGCGGCATCGTGACGCCTGGCATCTGCAAGGGAATCGCAAGGCTTTTCCGGAAAAAGACGGCTGAGGGGAGGGAGAATTGAACCTATGAAGAAGTTTATGAAAATCTGCGGGATAACCGCTGCTGTTCTGCTGATCCTTGGAATTGCTATGACGTTTGCGGCCGGTTCCGTAAAAGGTGCGCGGACGGTCTATCAGGTGGTGGAATCCGTTTTGGGAAGAAAGGAGCGTTTCCGTTCGGAAACGGAGTCTTCCGGCCAGGGGACGGTCCGGGATCCGGACGATGCGCCGTTTGACGATGGGGACGATGTTGTGTCTGATGACCAGGAAAAGGCTCCGCCGCTTTCTGACGATGTTCCGGACAACACTCCGGATAACGCTCCGGAGAGCGCCGGAAATGACCGGAACATTTTGCAGGGGGACGTGTCCGAGTACCAGGTGGGAACCGGCATTACCCAACTGGAGCTGGAATTGGACGGATATACCCTGGAAACGGCGGTATCGAAGGATGAGAATTATTATCTGTCCGCCGAGAACGCGGATCGGGTTCAGTGTTATCTCCAAAAAGGCGTTTTATATGTGAAGACGCCCAGCGCCGCCCTGCATGTCAACAGGGAGCGAAAGCTTACGCTCTATCTCCCGGAGGACGCAAGGCTGGAATCGGTGGATATCGAACTGGGAGCCGGCCAGTTGACGCTGAAGGATCTGGAGGCGGGGGAAGTGTCCCTGGAAGTTGGCGCAGGCAGCATTTCGGCGGAGAACATCTGCGCCCGTGAGGTGGATCTGTCCGTGGGGGCGGGCCTGATCGAGCTGGAAGGGGTGGACACGGATGAACTGGACGCGTCCATCGGCATGGGAAGCCTGTCTGTGTCAGGCAGCGTAAACGGGGACGTGGATCTGGAGTGCAGCATGGGGGAAGTGAATCTGACGCTGGCGGGCACGGAACAGGATTTTAATTACGAGCTGGAGGTGACGGCCGGAACCCTTACGCTGGGGGACGATGAATACAGCGGGCTGTCGCACAGCCGCACCCTGGATCACGGGGCGCGTAAGACCATGGAGATTGAATGCTCCATGGGTGAAGTGATTATTTCGTTTGAGGGATAGAAAAAAGAAACAGAAACGAAAAAGAAACCGAAACGAAAAAGAAACAGGAATGCAAAAGGGGCCTGCAAGCCGCCGGAGGGCGGATGCAGACCCCTTTTTATGTTGTTCAGCAGCGTCATGCGCCCTGCCCGCAGCGGCGTCATGCCGCCTTGCCCGAAGCTGCGGTGTCCTCCTGCCGGAGAAAAAGACTTCTGCTCTTTCCGGCGGCAGTCCTACACTTCGGGAAACAAACCGGCTTTCCGCAGAGCCGGCCGCAGCGCCAGATAAATCACGGTGGCGGCAAATACGGCAATGACCGCATTTACGGCGGTGGTGACCGTGGCAAGCTTTGCCAGGGCGGAGGCTATGTTCTGGGGGATGCCCAGCAGATAGGTTTTGTAAAAGTAACCCGCCAGAGGATCCGCCACAATGTTAAACGCCATTCCGGCGGCGCTTGCCGCGATGGTGGCCCCGAGCACATATTTGGGGGAATGATCCTTGCTCAGCTTTAACAGCGTATGTCCCACCAGCCCCACGATCAGCCCGATGCAAAGCTTTAACAGAAAGGTTTTGGGGGCGCTGGTAACGTAGGCGGTGGTCAGATCGCCGATGGTCATGCCGATGGCTCCCGCAAGGCCGCCCCAATAACCGCCCAGCAGCAGGGCTGCCAGGACGCAGAACACGTTTCCGAAATGAAAGGAGGTTCTCTCCGGCCCCACATAAATGTCTATTTTAAAGAAAGCGAATCCAATGTAGCAAAGGGCCGCCAAAAGACCTGCCATGGCCAGACGGCGGATGTCGGGCTTATCCCGGCCCTTCACCCCGAACAGGGCGTTGCAGATCCCCTTGGCCGTAAACAACACGGCGGCAAACACCAGAATCAGGCTGTAAGAATAGGGCCTTTCCTCCTTGAGTTTCTGATCGGATAAAGCGTCCGCCTCCTGGTTCATCGCTTCCAGATCGCCCTGGGCGGTACCCTCCTGTACGGCCTGGATCTGTTCCTTCAGTTCACTTAAGGCCTCTCCTGTCCGGACGGATTCCTGGTAACTGTTCCGATAAGTGACGACGGCCAGAAAAATTCCAACGGCCAGAAGAATCACTCCTGCCAGCAGCAGGCCATAGCTTTTCCTGGATTGATTTTCCATATTTACACCTCATTTCCGCGCTGATCTTTGCGCAGATTGAAAATTTTAATTTTCAATCTTTCCTCCCATCCTGCTCCGCGTGGCCGCGTCTCCCGGTCTGTCCGGGCGGACTGGCGCCCGCGGGCAAATCTGTGGTTTTGTTTTAGTGTTCCACCGGTGGTTTAGTGACAGTGTATAGAAAAAGTGGTTTGATTAAAAGTGCCAGAATAAAACTTTTTTACCAGTCCAGTTTGGATGGACAAATAGCAAGAATTGCGCAGGATTTCACAAGGTTTAAGGAGTCTGGGGGAGAAAAGTATATTAAACTGAAATCAGACAAGCGCGTTTGCCGTGTCCCTTGCGGCGGAAAGGAAGGATAGGATGGCAGGACCCAAAGCTCCGAAGGACCCGGAGAAAAAAAGGAAAAGCTTTTATATTATGAGGAATAAGGAGGTGGCCGGATCGCCCCAGCCGGACGGCAGGGGGATCCAGACCATTTATCTGGACGATTCCAGAATGGTCAGCTTTGCGCGGATCACCGGCGGAATTACGGATCCGGAAATCCTGGGGCTTTTACCCACGGCGGAAGGTTTCCGGAAACTGGTGTATTCCGTCGGCGTGACGGTGGAGACGGACCATCCGGGGGAAAATACGGAATTTGTGATGCAGATGTACGGAAAGAGGGATCCCTACCGTTCGGGCACCCAGTTCCAGACTGTGGTTCCCGCGGACGGGATGGAGAAGGTGATCCGGCTGTCGGAGATCAACTGGTCCGACGATGACAGGGTGCCGGGACAGATGCGGTTTGGGTTTGAAAAAGCGGGAACCCTGGCGAAAGTTTCCGTCAGGCTGTATTTGCAGGACGGATTTGACGCGCCGGAGCCGGAGGAGGAGGCCGCGCCGGATCTGGAAGGGGCGGAATACAAGGAAATGTTACAAAAATCCCTGGTTCAGACGGGCAATGTAAGACGGCTTAAGCGGGCAATGCAGCGGGCGAAACAGGGAGAGGACGTCACCGTGGCCTTTATCGGCGGTTCCATCACCCAGGGAGCGGGAGCGATCCCCATCAATACCATGTGTTATGCTTACAGGGCCTTTGAGGGATTCTGCCGGCTGGCGGGGAAGGGAACGCAGGAAAACATTCATTATGTGAAAGCCGGTGTGGGCGGCACTTCCTCGGAGCTGGGAATGGTCCGCTACCAGAGGGATGTGTGCGGCGACGGAGCCGTGCGCCCGGATCTGGTGGTGGTGGAGTTTGCCGTAAATGACGAGGGCGACGAGACGAAGGGGGAAAGCTATGACAGCCTGGTAAACAAGATCTGGAATTCTCCCGGACAGCCCGCCGTGGTGCTGTTGTTTTCCGTTTTCAGCGACGACTATAATTTGCAGGAGCGTCTTGGGAAGGTGGGAAAGGCTTACGAGCTTCCCATGGTGAGCGTAAAAGACTGCGTGGTGGAGCAGTTTTATAAAAAGGCCGGTCAGGGCAGAGTGTTCACCAAGGCGCAGTTTTTCTACGATGTGTATCATCCCAGCAATCTGGGGCACCGGGTGATGGCGGACTGCCTGGTGCAGTTGTTCCGCACGGTGGACAGCATGGAGGCGGACGAGGGCGAGCCGGATCTGGCGGCCATTCCGGCTCCTTACGGCAGGGAGTTTATGGACGTCAAGCTGTTTGACCGTTCTATGACGCCGGAAGGGTTCCGGATCGACTGCGGCGACTTTACCGGGCAGGACACCCAACTGCAGGCGGTGGAGCGGAATCTGGATCTGGCCCTGACGCCGCAGTTTCCGGACAACTGGATGCACAGAAACGGAAACAGGCCCTTTGTGATGGATCTTGTCTGCACGGCGCTTTTGATCGTGGAAAAGGATTCCGCGGATCCGCAGACCGGAAAGGCCGATATCAAGGTGGACGGAGAAACGGTGCGGACCATCGATCCCAGGGAGGTGGGCTGGAACCATTGCAACGCCCTGATCTGTTTCAGAGGGCGGGAGAGAAAGGAACATCATGTGGAGATTTCCATGCACCCCGGAGACGAGGAAAAGCAGTTTACCATTTTAGGATTCGGGTATGTGGAATAAAGGAGCCGTTTCCCGGGGGTAACAGTTGGGAAAGCAATCCGGAAAGCAATCCGGGAAACAAGCCGGGAAACAATCTGGAAAACGATCCGGGAAACAATCCGGCACGGCATCCTGGGACATAAGGACAAAGCAGGCGGGGCCGCCCGGGCGGGCGGCGGAAAAGAGGCAGAATGGAAGTGAAACTTGTGGAGGGCGGAAAGGCCCTGCCGATACTGGTGGAGACGACGGCCTTTGAGGGCGTGAGGCTGATCGGAGAGACTGTGGCGGAGGATATCCGCCTTGTGACAAAGGTAAAACCCGAGCTTGTAACGGAAGAAGCCCTTTCGGGCGGAAAGCTTGGGCGGGGGGTGATCTTGTGCGCCACCCTGGGGCGCAGCCCGCTTCTGGAACGCCTGGAGGCAGAGGGCAAGTTTGTTTCCTCCTCCCTTGCAAGCAAGCGCGAGGTGTTCCGGATCGGCCTGGTGGAGCAGCCCTTTGCGGGAGTCTCCCAGGCGCTGGTGATCTGCGGCAGCGACAAGCGGGGAACGATTTACGGGATGTTTACGCTGTCGGAGTACCTGGGGGTGACGCCTTTACTCTATTGGGGGGACGTATCTCCCGCGGTTCAGGAGGAACCTGTGATCCGGCCGGACATCGAATGCACCTCCAAGGAGCCCAGCGTCCGGTACAGAGGCTTTTTTATCAACGATGAATGGCCCTGCTTTGGCAACTGGGTCAACGACCACTTTGGAGGGTTTAACGCCCAGGCGTACCGCCATGTGTTTGAATTCCTGCTCAGAATGAAGGGAAATTATCTCTGGCCCGCCATGTGGTCCGCGTCCTTTCCCCTGGACGGCCCGGAGGGCAGAAACGAGGAACTGGCGGATATTTACGGCGTGGTGATGGGATATTCCCACCACGAGCCATGTTTAAGGGCCAGCGAGGAATGGGACAAGGTTCGGGGCGAGGGAACCCGCTACGGAAACCAGTGGAACTTCTACACCAATGAGCAGGGGCTTTTGAACTATTGGGAAGACAGCCTGAAAAGAAGCGGCAAGTATGAAAACATTATCACCATCGGCATGCGGGGGGAGCGGGACAGCTCCATGCTGGGGGACAACGCCACGGTCCGGGAGAATGTGGAGCTGTTAAAGGACATTATCCGCAAGCAGCGCCAGTTGATCAGGAAATATGTGAATCCGGATCTTAACAAGGTGCCCCAGATGCTGGCGCTCTATAAGGAAGTGGAGGCATATTTTTACGGGGACGAGGATACGCCGGGGCTGAAGGACTGGGAGGAGCTGGACGGCGTGATCTGTATGCTCTGCGAGGATAATTTCGGCCATATGCGGACTCTGCCGGAGGCGTCCATGCGAAACCGCCCCGGGGGATTCGGCATGTATTACCATTTCGATTATCACGGAGGGCCCATTTCCTATGAATGGGTGGATTCCACACCCCTTTCCAAAACCTGGGAGCAGATGTGCACGGCGTATGAGTACGGAGTCAGGGATCTGTGGATCGTCAACGTGGGCGATCTGAAGTTCCATGAGGTGCCCCTTACTTATTTCATGGCGCTGGCCTACGATTATGACAAATGGGGCTCGTCCAATCCCCAAAGTTACCGGGAATTTACCGACCAGTGGGCGGCGAAGTGCTTTCCGCTTGCCTCGCAGCCGCTGCGGGAAAAGATTGCCCGGGTGTTTACGGATTACATTGATCTGAACCATCTGCGCAGGCCCGAGGCTTTGAATGACGGCATCTACCATCCCTGCCATTACGGGGAGGCGGATCGGATGCTGGAGCGCGCCCGGGCTGTGGAGCGGCTTTCCGCCCAGATCCTGGAAGAACTGCCGGAGCAGGAAAAGGACGCCTGGTACAGTATGGTGCATTTTTCCGCGTCCGCCAGCATGAATCTGCTGAAAATGCACCTGATTGCCGTCAAAAACCATCACTACGCGGCGCAGGGCAGAACCGTTACCAATCAATTCCTGCCGGAAGGCCAGGCCACGATCCTCAAGGACAGGGAGCTGGCAGAGGAATGGGGACGGTTCCTGGACGGCAAATGGGACGGGATGCAGCTTGCCCCCCATGTGGGCTTTACCCATTGGAACGAGGACGGCAGCAAGTATCCCTGCGTCTGCCTGATGGAGCCGGTGCAGAAACCCAGAATGAGCGTTTCCCGGTGGGACGATGACAGGATTTTCGTGAAAAATTACGGCGCTCCCGCGGAGATTCGGGTGGACGATTTCTGCAGCGCCGGATGCGGGACGGTTTACCTGGAAGTGGCCAATGACGGCATCGGGTTTGTGCGGTACAAGATCCGGCCGGAGGAAGGGGAAATGCCTCAGTGGCTGGAGGTTTCCCCGCTGTCGGGAGAGGCTACGCTATTGCAGCGCATCGAGCTGCACTGTCTGCGGGAAAATCTGCCGGACGAACCCGTATCCTGCCGGCTGTTGGTCAGCGACGGGGAGACGACGGTGGCGGTGGCGGTTACCGCCCAGGCGCCGGAGAGGAATTCGTTTCCCAAAGGAACCTTCCTTCCCCGGAACGGGGTGGTGGTGATGAACGCGGACCATTATTCGGAAAAGCAGGACACGGCCCGGGGGGCTTTCCGGGCGGTGGAGGGCTACGGGCGCTACGGCGTGGGCCTGAAGGTATTTCCCTGCACGGAGGACTTTGGGGAGCAGGAAGAACGCCCCACGCTCACCTATCAATTCTGGTGCCCCCAGGACGGCTGCTATCAGGTGGAGCTTTTGTATGCGCCCACCAATTCCCCGGTGAACGGAAGGCCCATGCGGGCCACCGTGGAGAACCGGCTGGACGGAATGAGGATCCTGACGCTGGTGGACAGTGATTTCCACGCGGGGGACACAAGGGATCCCGAATGGTGCCGGGGCGTACTGGATCAGATCCGGGTTGTGGGGACGAAACTGCGGTTTGAAAAGGGCGTACAGCAGCTACGGGTCGGCGCGCTGGAAGCAGGAGCGGTACTGGAGCGGGTGCGGATTTATCCGGAAAACGTGACGCTGCAAAGCTCTTATCTGGGGCCTGAGGAATCCTGGCAGGCCCGGTAAAGGCGAAAACAAAATATCAATTTGGAGGTTATCCTATGAGAGACAGAACAGAAGCCAGAAAGAGGGCAAAGGAACTGGTGGCAAAGATGACGCTGGAGGAAAAGGCGGAGCAGCTTAAATTTGACGCGCCCGCCATCCCCAGGCTGGGCGTCCCGGCGTACAACTGGTGGAACGAGGCGCTGCACGGCGTGGCGAGAGCCGGCGTGGCGACGGTCTTCCCCCAGGCAATCGGGATGGCGGCCGCGTTTGACCCCGATCTGATGAAAAAGGCGGGGGACGCCATCGCCGAAGAAGGGCGGGCCAAATACAACGAGTACAGCGCGCAGGGGGACAGGGACATTTATAAGGGCCTTACCTTCTGGTCGCCGAACGTCAACATCTTCCGGGATCCCAGATGGGGCAGGGGCCACGAAACCTACGGCGAGGATCCCTATCTGACCGGCGAGCTGGGAAAGTCCTTTGTGGAGGGCCTCCAGGGGGACGGCAAATACTTAAAATCCGCGGCCTGCGCCAAGCATTTTGCGGTACATTCCGGCCCGGAGGCCCTGCGCCACAAATTTGATGCCAAAGCGTCCAAGAAGGATATGCGGGAAACCTATCTGCCCGCCTTTGAAAAGCTGGTGAAGGAGGCTGGCGTGGAGGCCGTCATGGGCGCGTACAACAGAACCAACGGAGAGCCCTGCTGCGGCAGCACTACGCTGATCGAAAAAATTCTTCGGGGAGAATGGAAGTTTGAGGGGCATTTTGTGTCCGACTGCTGGGCCATCCGGGATTTCCACACCCAGCATATGGTGACGGACACCGCGGAGGAATCCGCCGCCATGGCGCTGAAGGCGGGCTGTGACGTCAACTGCGGCAATACCTATCTCCATCTGTTAAAGGCGTATGAGCAGGGGCTGATCACCGAGGAAGACATCACCCAGGCCGCGGAACGGCTCTTTACCACCCGGTTCCTGCTGGGGCTGTTCGATGAGACGGAGTATGACGGCATCGGGCTGGACAGAGTGGAATGCAGGGAGCATCTGGAGCTGGCGGAAAGGGCCGCGGCGGAGTCGGTGGTGCTGTTAAAGAATGACGGTATCCTGCCGTTACGGAAGGAGAACTTAAAGACCATAGGCGTTGTGGGGCCCAACGCCAACAGCAGGGCCGCTCTGATCGGAAATTACCACGGAACCGCGTCCCGATATATCACGGTTCTGGAGGGCATTCAGGATGCGGTGGGAGACGATGTGAGAGTGTATTACTCCGAGGGCTGCCACCTGTTCCGGGATAAGGTGGAAAACCTTGCCGCCGGCCCGGATCGCTTAAGCGAGGCAAAGATGGTGGCAAAGCACAGCGATGTGGTGGTGGTCTGCGTGGGCCTGGACGAAAGCCTGGAGGGCGAGGAAGGAGATACCGGAAACAGCTACGCGTCCGGCGACAAAAACGATCTTCTCCTGCCCGAGTCCCAAAGACAGCTTTTGGAAGCGGTGGTGCAGACCGGGAAACCCGTGATTTTGATCAATATGACCGGCAGCGCCATGGATTTACGCTACGCCCAGGAACACTGTGCGGCGGTGCTTCAGGCCTGGTACCCCGGGGCGAGAGGGGGAAAGGTGATCGCGGATCTTCTGTTGGGCGGGATTTCCCCTTCCGGAAAGCTGCCTGTGACCTTTTACCAGGACACCAAGGAGCTGCCCGACTTTGAGGATTACTCCATGCAGGGAAGGACCTATCGGTATTTTATGGGGAATCCGCTCTATCCCTTCGGCTATGGGCTCACCTACGGGGAGGTACGGCTGGAGAGCGTTCTCTGCCAGGGACAGGAGGTCTCCCAGGACAGCCGGATTCTGCTGGAGGGTGAGCAGACCTTCTCTTTGGAGGCGTCGGTGAAAAATCACAGCGACAGAACCCTTCAGGAAGTGGTTCAGGTTTATATCCGGGCGGAGAGCGCAAACGCCACGCCCAACAGCAGGCTCTGCGGGTTTGCCAGAGTGGAGCTGATGCCCGGGGAGTGCAGGAAAATTTCCGTTCCCGTGGACAGGGACGCCCTGTTTGTGGTGGATCAGGAGGGAGAGAAACGGATCGACTGCGACGAATTCCGGGTCAGCGTGGGCTTTGGCCAGCCGGATGAAAGAACCTTCGAGCTGACCGGGGCGAAATGCCTGGAGTTTACCCTGAAACGGTGACCGGCGGAAACTGTCCCATCCTGAACAAGCGGAGGAAGGAATATGCCATTACTGAAAGTCTATAACCGATCCATCGTTGACGAACGCACCTACCCGTCCGCGCTTGCCCGCAGCATTCATTTTTCGGTCAGTGCGGACGGCGGGTGCTTTGAGCCTCTCAACTATCATTACGGCATTCTGTATCCCAAGGCCCAGATCAGCCCGGAGGATACGATCCTGGAGCGGGGAGTGGTTTCTCCCCGCCTGATCCGGGAGGACGGCCAGATTTATTTTTTCGGGGAATATGTGGATTCCCGGGGGGAGGCCCTGTGCCCGGAACAGGCGTACCTTTGGAGCACAAAGGATTTTCTGACGTATCGGGATCTGGGGCTTGTCCCACGTTCAAAACTGCCCTTTGATCCGGCGCTGGCCGGCGATACGCTCACCGTCACCCTGCCGGAGTATCAGGCCCTTTTAGCCCGGTTTTCCAAGCTTAGGTTTTCCCATATCCAGATGCCGAAGGAGGCGCATCCCGGGGAGCTTGACGCCCTTCAGGCGAAGGTGGTCTATACAGACGGCTCCTTTGACTGGAAACCGGTTCGATGGAAGATTTCGGAAGACGGCAGCAGCGCCACAGGGGAGATCCTGCAGAATCAGTATCCGTATCCCAGCGCCTGCGGCTGGGCGGATCCGGTGATTTATCCCTATGAGGGGAAGTGGTACTTTCTGGCAACCAACGACAACACGGGGGATGTGGGGCTGTATCTCAGGAAAGCCGACACGGTGGAGGGATTGTTTGCGCCGGACAACCAGCCGTCCCTGATCCTGCCCTACGATGAGGAACGGGATTTTATCCAAACGTTCTGGGCGCCGGAGTTTCACAGGATCGGAGGGGAGCTGTACATCCTGCTGGCCATCGGCGGCAGACAGTGGGCCCCCCACTCCCATATGATGAAACTGAAAAAAGGGGAGGATCCCTGCCTTCAAAGCTCCTGGGAGGAGCCGGTGAGAGTGGTGAAGGCCGATGGCAGCGATCTTGCGCCGGGCAAAATCACGCTGGATATGACCCATTTTCAGATCGACGGAAACCATTATCTGTGCTGGTCCCAGAGAAGGTTTAACCCGGATTCCGGCTCCATGCTCTATATCGCCAGAACCAACCGGGACAGACCCTGGGTGCTGCAAACGGAGCCGGTGCTGCTCTCAAGGCCCCTCTACGGCTGGGAAAACCAATCCGGCACCGTCAACAACGAAGGGCCCTTCTCGCTTTTTGTGGGAGATAAGCTGTATCTAACCTATTCCGGCGGGGCGGCGGGCGGATATTCCTATGTGGCGGGCTTTCTGGAGCTGGAGAAGGGGAAGGATCCGCTGAACCCGGAAAACTGGACAAAATCCGTCTGCCCGGAAAGCTCCTCCGTCATGTTCCGGGATCGGGAGGGCCCCGCTCACAACAGCTACTTTGTGGGGGACGATCAGAAGACGTATTTTGTCTGCCACGCCCAGAGGCCGGGGGAGGACAATCACCGCAACACCTCCATCACCCGCCTCCAGATCAACGCGCTGGGACGGCCGGTGCTGGCGCTGGAGCCGGAGGAAGATCTGCCGCAGGATCGCAGATATGTGACCATCCGGTTAAAAAAGACTTGACAGGAATTCGCGGATAGACTATATTCAACCATAGAAAAAAGGAAGATGCATCAAAGAAGGATGTAACACAAAGAAAGGTGCATCAACGTAAAGAAACATCAAAGAAAGATGTAGTAAAGGCTGTGACGAAAAGGAGTACGCATCACCCCTGAACAGAGAGAGCGGCTGCCTGTGTGCGCTGAAAGGCCGCTTGGAGGAAGGGATGCGGAAGGTAGTTTCCGAGCCGGAGGGCTGAAAGCAGTAGGTTCTCACGGACTATCCCCGTTATCGGATAGGACTTTGCAGGAAGTCCCGTAAGGCCGCCCGTTTCCAGCGGGCAGCGAACAAAGGTGGTACCGCGTCTATGACGCCCTTTGCCGGTGGAAAACATCGGCGGAGGGCTTTTTTCATCCCCTTTCCTGCACACGCACAATCCAAAAAGAAACAACCGGACGCAAGCAAAAGAAAAACAGGACGCAATCAAAGGAGCAACCGGACGCAACCAAAGGAGCATCAGGACACAATCAAAAAAGGAGAATCAGGACATGAGCAAGGAACTGGCAAAAACCTACGATCCCAAGGGCATAGAGGATCGGATTTATCAGAAATGGCTGGAAAAAAAGTATTTTCACGCAAAGGTGGATCCCTCCAAAACCCCCTTCACCATTGTGATTCCGCCCCCCAATATCACCGGGCAGCTTCACATGGGCCACGCGCTGGACAACACCATGCAGGATATTCTCATCCGCTTTAAGCGGATGCAGGGCTATAACGCGCTCTGGCAGCCCGGGACGGATCACGCCTCCATCGCCACCGAGGTGAAGATCATTGAAAAGCTGAAGGAAGAAGGCATTGATAAAAATGACCTGGGCCGGGAGAAATTCCTGGAGAGGGCGTGGGACTGGAAAAAGGAGTACGGCGGGCGGATCATCTCCCAGTTAAAGAAGATGGGATCCTCCTGCGACTGGGACAGAGAGCGTTTCACTATGGACGAGGGCTGCAACAAGGCGGTTACGGAAGTCTTTGTGAAGATGCACCAAAAGGGGTATATATACAGGGGCTCCCGCATCGTCAACTGGTGCCCGGTGTGCAATACCTCCATCTCCGACGCGGAGGTGGAATATCAGGAGCAGGCGGGGCATCTCTGGCATATCAAGTACCCGGTGATGCAGGAGGACGGCACTCCCAGCCAAAGCGAATTCCTTACGTTTGCCACCACCCGGCCGGAAACCATGCTGGGCGATACCGCCGTGGCCATTCATCCGGAGGATGAGCGTTACGCCCATCTTGTGGGAAAGAGCGTGATGCTGCCTATTGTAAACCGGGTGATCCCCATTGTCACCGACTCCTATGTGGATCGGGAATTCGGGACCGGCGTGGTGAAGATTACCCCCGCCCACGATCCCAACGACTTCGAGGTGGGAAAGCGCCATCAGCTTCCGGTGATCAATATCCTGAACGATGACGCCACCATCAACGAAAACGGCGGGGCCTACGCGGGCATGGACCGTTATCAGGCCAGAGAGGCCATTGTGAAGGAGCTGGACCGTCAGGGACTGCTGGTGAAAATCGAGGACTACTCCCACAATGTGGGAACCCATGACCGGTGCCATACCACCATCGAACCCATGGTCAAGGAACAGTGGTTCGTGAAGATGGATCAACTGATTCAGCCGGCCGTGGAGGCGGTGAAAAAGGGCGAGATCCGGCTGATCCCTCAGCGGATGGAAAAAATTTACTTTAACTGGACGGACAATATCAGGGACTGGTGCATCAGCAGACAGCTCTGGTGGGGGCACAGAATTCCCGCCTATTACTGTAACGAATGCGGGGAAGTGGTTGTGGCCCGGGAGATGCCGAAACAGTGTCCAAAGTGCGGCTGCACTCATCTGACCCAGGATCCCGACACGCTGGACACCTGGTTTTCCTCGGCCCTGTGGCCCTTTGAAACGCTGGGCTGGCCGGAGAAGACGGAGGATCTGGACTATTTTTATCCCACGGATGTCCTGGTAACGGGCTACGATATTATTTTCTTCTGGGTGATCCGGATGATCTTCTCCGGGTATGAGCATATGGGGAAGAAACCCTTCCACACCGTTTTGTTCCACGGGCTGGTGCGGGACAGCATGGGCCGGAAAATGTCCAAATCCCTGGGAAACGGCATCGATCCCCTGGACATCATAGACCAATACGGCGCGGACGCTCTGCGGCTGACCCTGATCACCGGGAACGCTCCCGGCAACGATATGCGTTTTTACTATGAGCGGGTGGAAAACAGCCGCAACTTTGCCAACAAGGTGTGGAACGCCTCCCGGTTCATTTTGATGAATATGGAAGGAAAGCAGATCAGCGAGCCTAAGTCCGGGGATCTGATGCCGGCGGACCGGTGGATTCTGTCCAAGCTGAACACTCTGGTGAAGGACGTCACCGACAACATGGAGAACTTTGAGTTGGGAATCGCGGTGCAGAAGGTGTACGACTTTATCTGGGACGAATTCTGCGACTGGTATATCGAAATGGTAAAGCCCCGCCTCTACACCACCGACGACGCGGTCAGCCAGAACGCGGCCCTCTGGACTTTAAAAACGGTCCTGATCGACGCGCTGAAGCTCCTGCATCCGTATATGCCTTTTATCACAGAGGAAATTTTCTGTACGATCCAGAGCCAGGAGGAATCCATTATGATCAGCTCCTGGCCCGGGTACCGGGAGGACAGGAACTTTGCGGAGGAAGAAAAGGCGATTGAGATCATCAAGGAGGCCGTCCGGGGCATCCGGAATATCCGGAGCGAAAGGAATGTGGCTCCCGGCAGAAAAGCGGCGGTGATCGTGGTCAGCAGCCAGGAGGACATTTTAAAAACCTTCGAGGAAGGCAGGCTGTTTTTTGCCTCCCTGGCCGGCGCCAGCGACGTGGCGCTGCAAAAGGACAAGGACGGCATCGCCAAAGACGCCGTGTCCGTTGTGATTCCCGGGGCTACGCTTTACATTCCCCTGGCGGAATTGATCGACGTGGCCGCCGAAAAGGAACGTCTGCTCAAGGAGCGGAAACGGCTGGAGGGTGAACTGGATCGGGTAAACGGTATGCTGTCCAACGAAAAATTCCTCTCCAGGGCGCCGGAAACGAAAATCGCCGAGGAAAGGGCAAAGCTGACAAAGTACACGCAGATGATGGAACAGGTCAAGCAGCGTCTGGAGCAGCTACAATAAAGCGGGGTAAGGTCATGGCATACAGATATGAAACCCATCTGCACACGGCTCAGGGCAGCAGATGCGCCTCCGCCACGGGGGCCCAGATGGCGAGAGCCCACAAGGAAAAGGGATATACGGGCATTTTTGTGACGGATCATTTCTTTAACGGAAATACCACGGTGAGCCGTGATCTGCCCTGGAAGGAAAGGGTGGAGCTGTTCTGCCGGGGATATGAGGACGCTTTGCAGGAGGGCAGGAAAATAGGGCTGGATGTGTTCTTCGGGTTTGAGTACGGGTATCAGGGAGCGGACTTTCTGGTCTATGCCCTGGATCGGAAGTGGCTGGAAGATCATGAGGATATCGACCGGTGGGATCCCAGGGAGGCCTTTGCCTGTATGCGAAAGGACGGCGGTTTCATCGTCCAGGCCCACCCCTTCCGGGAGCGGGATTACATCAGCCATATCAGCCTCTTTCCCAGGGATGTGGACGGCGTGGAGACGGTAAACGGCGCGCATCTTAAGGAACCCTGGATGAATGAGAGAGCCGCCCTTTATGCCGGAATGTTCCACCTGCCCGTGACGGCGGGATCGGACAGCCACCATCTGTCCGGCCTGTTCGGCAGCGGCGTGGAGACGGAGGAACCCATCAAAACGCCCCTGGATTATCTGAGACTGATGAAGGAAGGCAGGCTGAAACTGCTGGGAGGGGACTTCATTGCGTAAAATATGCGTGTCCACCTTTGAGGAGGCGGAGGATTATATCAACCGAATTCCCCGTTTCGGCGCAAAGCACACCGTGGAAGACACGGCGGCTTTTCTGGAAAAGCTGGGGAGCCCGGATCGGAGCATGAAAATCATCCATGTGGCCGGCACGAACGGCAAGGGCTCCGTCTGCGCCTATATGCGGAACATCCTGGAAAGCGCCGGATACCGGGTGGCCGTGTTTACCTCGCCCCATCTGGTGGACATCCGGGAGCGGTTTGTGTGGGACGGGAAAATGATCTCCCGGGAGGATTTCCTGGAGGTCTTTCTGCTGGTGTACCAGGCGCTGGACTGGCAGAGCCTGGAGCGGGACCAGCCGGGGGCGTACCATCCCTCCTACTTTGAATATCTGTTCCTGATGGCCATGCTGTATTTTGCCCGGCAGAAACCGGATTACTGTATCCTGGAAACCGGTCTGGGCGGCAGGCTGGACGCCACTAACGCGGTTTTTCACAAGGAGCTGTCCGTGATTACCCGGATCGGCCTGGATCACACGGAATATCTGGGGGAAACCATGGAGAAGATCGCCTGGGAAAAAGCCGGCATCATGCGGCGGGGCGCCCCGGCGGTCTGCTGGGACACGAATCCCGGGACGAAGGACGTATTTTCCAGGAAAGCGTCGGAGCTTGGAATCCCCGCTGTTTTTGTGTCGAAAAAGGATTATACTTTTGGAAAATTTAAGAAGAAAACCATTGATTTTTCTCTGCGCACTGGGTATTATGGTTATATTAGCCTTACCCTGCACACTATTGCCGTTTATCAGATGGAAAACGCCTCCCTGGCCGTGCGCGCCATTGAAACGCTGGACGGGGGAAAAACCGTCTCGGCGGATCAGATCAGGGCCGGTGTGGAATCCTGTTTCTGGGCCGGCCGGATGGAGGAAGTGCTGCCGGAGGTCTATGTGGACGGCGCACACAATGAGGACGGGATCCGCGCATTTCTGGAGACGGTGGCGCTGGACGGCGTAAAGGAGCGGAGGGAAGCGGGACAGGAAGAAACGGGACAGAAGGAAACGGGAGAGGAAGAAGCGGGACAGGGCGCCGGAAGGAGCCTTTTGTTCGCGGCGGTGAAGGACAAGGATTGCAGGAGTATGACGGCGGAGCTGGCGGCGTCGGGTTTGTTTGACAGGATCGCCATCGCCCGCCTGAAAACCGGCCGCACCAGCGACCCCATGGCGCTGAAGGAGATGTTCCCCCCCTGCTGTTTTCCCCAGGTGAGCGTGTACGAAAGCGCGGAGGAAGCCTTCCGCAGCCTGTTGTCCGGCCGTAAGGACGGGGAGCGGGTCTATGTGGCGGGCAGTCTGTATCTGGCAGGAGAGATAAAGGAGTTGATCAGCCGTGATAAATTTTGAGGAAGAATTAAAAAAATTTCATCCCAGCCTTGAGGTGGAGGACGCGGAGGAAGCCATTTACAATCAGGATTTGACCGATATGGCGGATCTGCTGGTAAAAATGATCAAAGAGTCGGATGAGAAATCAAATGAGGTGTCATGATGTTTTGTTATAACTGCGGGTGCCATCTGTCCGAACATGATTTCTGCACCGCCTGCGGTGCGGACGTTTCCCTGTACAAAAGGATCATGTACGTCTCCAATCTGTACTATAACGAGGGCCTGGAAAAAGCCGGCGTGAGGGATCTGACGGGGGCGGTTACAAGCTTGCGGCAGAGTTTGAAATTCAATAAAAATAATATCGATGCCCGGAATTTGCTGGGACTGGTCTACTTTGAGATGGGCGAGGTCGTGGCCGCCCTCAGCGAGTGGGTGATCAGCAAAAACCTGAAGGCGGAGAAAAACATTGCCGACGATTACATCAACAGGCTTCAGTCCAATTCTTCCCGGCTGGACTCCATCAATCAGACCATCAAAAAATACAATCAGGCGCTGGTCTACTGTATGCAGGACAGCAGGGATCTGGCGGTGATCCAGTTAAAGAAGGTGCTGTCGCTGAATCCCCGGTTTATCCGTGCGCACCAGCTTCTGGCCCTGCTGTATATGGACAGCGAGGAATGGGAGCGGGCGGAACGGGAGCTTCACAAGTGCATGGATATCGACAGGAACAACACGCAGACGCTGCGGTATCTGAAGGAAGTGGAGCTGATGCTGGTGCCGGACGAGAACGTGCGCCAGCCCGCCAAGCGCAAGAAGGAAGAAACCATCCGTTACCAGAGCGACAACGAGGTCATCATTCAGCCCGTGAACGTGAAGGAGCCCAGGCGGGGCGGCGCGTCCACCCTGTTGAATCTGGGGCTGGGGCTGGTCATCGGGCTGGCCGTCACCTATTTCCTGCTGGTGCCTGCCGCGGAATCCAACGCGCAGCTCAAGGCCCAGGAATCCGCCGACCGGATTATTGACCAGCTAGACGCAAAGACGGTGCGGGTTCAGGAGCTGGAAACCCAGGTGACGAACCTGAACGGGCAGATCCAGGATCTGAACCAGAGGCTGGAGGATATCGTGGGGGAGGACGGCACCCTGGAAACCATTGACGGACTGCTGCTGGCCGCGTCCTCCTACCTGGAGACGCAGGATCTGGAGGCCACCGCCGCAAGCCTTGAGAATATCGCCCAGTCGGTTAATCTGGAGGATACTTCGGAGGGATTTCAGAGCCTGTACCATATGATGCTTACCGCCATCGGCCCGGACTTGTCCAAAAAGTACGCGGAGGAAGGCTCCGGCGCTTACCGGGAGGGAGATTACACCAAAGCCATCGAGCTGCTGGACAAAGCGGTGTACTATGACGCAGCCAATGGGGACGCCCTGTTCCAGCTAGGGAGGGCTTACGACAGAAACGGGGACGCCGCAAAGGCCGTGGAGGTCTACAACAAGGTGATCGAGCTGTTCCCCGATACCGCCAACGCAAGGAACGCGCAAAGCTATAAAAACAGCCTGGGCGCGGAGTGACCGGACGGATAAATCTTCATAGAAAGACACGCAAGAAAAGAACCTGTGGGAAACCGTGGGTTCTTTCTTATTTTGCGGATGCCGGCTTTCCACAAAGGGCCGGCAGGAAGGGCATGGAGGACGGTTTTGGAAAAGGAGGCGGTTTTATGGGACAAGTTACCGAAGACGATTTTCAGGTAATCGATCACTGTCTGATCATCAGGCTGCCGGAGGAGGTGGATCACCATCGGGCAGGGTATATCAGCGAAAACGCGGACAAGTATCTGGTCAGGGAGGAGGTGCGCAATGTGGTTTTTGATTTTGAGGACACGCGCTTTATGGATTCCTCCGGAATCGGGATGATCATGGGGCGCTACCGAAAGATATCCTGCTTTGGGGGCAGAGTCTACGCGATCCACGCGGACAGCCAGATCAGGCGGATCTTTCGGGTCTGCGGACTGAGCAAACTTATTTTGATGCCGGAGTGAGCAAGGGCCTGGCACAGAAAGGGAGAAAAGTATGAAAAACGAAATGGAGATTATCTTTGACGCCGTCTCCGACAACGAGGCTTTTGCCAGGGTGGCGGTGGCCGCGTTTGTGACCCACCTGAACCCCACCGTGGAGGAGCTTGCCGATATCAAAACGGCTGTGTCGGAGGCGGTCACAAACTCCATCATTCACGGGTATGAAAATCTGTACGGGTACGGAAGGCCGGGGAGATGCCCGGCGGACTTAAGGGAGATCCATCCCGGAAAAGTCCGCATTCTATGCAGCCTGGAAACGGACATGTTACATATCCGGGTGATCGATCAGGGAAAGGGGATCGAGGACGTGGAAAAGGCGATGGAACCTTTGTATACCTCAAAGCCGCAGCTTGAGAGATCCGGCATGGGGTTCTCCTTTATGGAGGCTTTTATGGACGATCTGGAGGTGGAAAGCAGCCCGGGGAAGGGAACCGTGGTAAGCATGAAAAAAAAGCTGGGAACCGGCGGATGGATCGAAGGCGAGGAATGACGGATGGAGGAGCTGTCGGTACTGATCGAACGTTCACAGGCGGGAGAAAGCAAGGCGAGAGAGGTACTGATAGAAAAAAACCTGGGGCTGGTGCATCACATTGTCAGACGGTTCACCGGCAGAGGGCACGATCCGGAGGATCTGTTTCAGATCGGCGTCATAGGGCTGATCAAGGCAATCGACCACTTTGACTTGAAACTGGGAGTCAGGTTTTCCACCTACGCGGTTCCCATGATCACCGGCGAGATTAAGCGGTTCCTCCGGGACGACGGGCCGGTGAAGGTGTCCAGAACCATCAAGGAAAACGCGGTCAAGGTCAACCTGGCAAGGCGGAAACTCCAGTCCGAGACGGGCAGGGAGCCCACCCTGTCCCAAATTGTGGAGGAAACCGGGCTGTCCTCGGAGGAAGTGGTTCTGGCCATGGAGGCCTCCGTTGAGGTGGAATCCCTTTACAGCGCCGTTTATCAGGACGATGGCAGCGAGGTCTACCTGGTGGATAAGGTGGTCCGGGGAGAAAGAGGCAGCGTGGGAAACAGTATGGTGGGGATTTCGGACAGCGTGGACGAGGAAAAGGAGGAGCTGTTGAACCATATGCTGTTGACGCAGCTTTTGGACAGCCTGAATCCCAGGGAACGGGAGTTGATTCACATGCGGTATTTTCAGGAAAAAACCCAGGTGGAAATCGCCGGGATCCTTGGGATCAGCCAGGTGCAGGTCAGCAGGATGGAAAAAAGGATTCTGCTGCGCCTGCGGGAGCTTGCAAAACAGACGTAAGAAACAAACTTAATTTTTTATGAAATACATTTTTTTCCGCTTTTCAATTTCCGGCCGATCCCTTATGATAAAAGAGAAGACGCAGGAAGGACGAAAGGCGGAGGATGCGGATGGACAGAAGAAGGGAAAGCTTTGAGGGAGACGGACAGCAAAGAAGGAAGAAAACGGCGCGGAGAAGGAGGATGCAGTTTTTGTCCTGTGTCTGCTGTCTGATCCTTCTGGTGGCGGTGATGTACGGCGGTCTTACGCTTTACAGCCTGTACCGGGACCGGGCCCAGGAAACGGGGTCGGAGCAGGTAAACAGCATCGGGCTGGACGAGAACGGCAACGTGGTAGACGGGGAGGGCAACGTGATCGGCGTGATCTCCAACACGGTGGTCTATTCTCAGGAGCAACTGGACGAAAAGGTGGCGGAGGCGGCCGCGGCGGCCCAGGAGCAGGGCAGCGAGGAGGTGCTGGACGCCATCCGGGCGGCGCTGACCCAGGGGGATTCGGTTCTGGAGGCGCTGCGGCCTCTGTACCCGGATCACATCCTGGTGGCAAGCGGCGGGCAGTATCATTTCGTCCCCATCGACCGAAGCCTGGCACAGAGCACCCTGCGCACAGAGAACCTGAATCTGCTGGAAAACGGGGAGATCCAGTACCTGGAAAACGGACAGGTGATCTCCCATAAGGGCGTGGACGTGTCAAAGCACCAGGGCGCCATCGACTGGAACAAGGTGGCCGGGGACGGTGTGGAATTTGCATTTATCCGGGTGGGGAACCGGGGTTACGGAGAGAGCGGGACGCTGCAGGAGGACGGACAGTTCGACACAAATATCAAGGGAGCCCAGGCCGCGGGCATCAAGGTGGGGGTCTACTTTTACAGCCAGGCTCTCAATGAGACGGAGTTAAGGGAGGAGGCCGATCTGGTTTTGAAAAAGATCGCGCCCTATCACCTGGACTGCCCGGTGGTGTTTGACGTGGAAAAGGTGAGCGGCGGAGGGCGCATGAACCAGCTCACGCCGGAAGAACGCACCGATTTGACGGCGCTGTTCTGCCAGATCATGGAGGACGCGGGATACAGGCCCATGATTTACCATAATACGGAGATGGGCGCGCTGATGCTGGATCTTGCCAGGCTGGAGGACTATGACAAATGGTTCGCCGCTTACACGGACACTCTGTATTATCCCTATGAATATAAGGTCTGGCAGTACTCGGCCACAGGCAGGGTGCAGGGCATTCAGGGGGATGTGGATCTGAATCTCTGCCTGACGCCTCTTTGGGAATAAGAGGAATATTTTCCGGACTTCTGCGGATACTGTAAGAAACGGGCGGGAGGTAAAGATTGAAAATTAAAATTTTCAATCTGCGCAAAGATCAGCGCGGAAATGAGGTATAAGATTGAAAATTAAAATTTTCAATCGCGAGATTTGTGTCCGCGCACTGCTTGACACAAACTCGTTATGCGCAAAGATCAGCGCGGAAATGAGGTATAAAAATGAGGACGGCTTTTCTTTTGCTCTTTGGCGCATGCTACGGACTGCTGGCCGCCGCCGGCGTGTTCACGGTTTTGGCGGCGGTGGGCCTGGTGCCCCGGTTTGCGGGCAGAACCCACACGGGAAAGAAAGCGGCGCTTTATGAGGAGGCTGTGATTTTCGGGACGCTGTTTGGCAGCGGGTTAAGCGTGTTTCCCGGATATGAAAGAATCGGCGCTTTTCTGGAACGGGCGTTTTCCGGCGGAAGCTTTCCCTTTGCGGGGGTCGGAACCGGGTTTCAGGCGGTGTTCGGGCTCTTTTCCGGCATGTTTATCGGATGTCTCGCCCTTGCCATCGCGGAGATGCTGGACAGCATCCCCATCTTTGCCAGAAGGATTTCCTTCCGGCACGGCCTGGGGTTTGCCGTGATCGGCATGGCGGTGGGAAAGCTTTGCGGATCCCTGGCGTATTTCGCCCTGGGGCTTTCGGGCTCCCCGGGGTAGGAAGGGGCAAAACAAGGAGCAGAGTGTGTCAGGAGCGATTCAGAGATGTCAAATCAAACGGTATATGTAAAGTGCGACAGAAACGTAGAGGTGCAGCGGGCGGAGGTGCAGATGACCGACGTGGGGAAGGTGCAGTGCGCGGACAAGCTGGTCAACGCCAAGCTGAACGCCTTGAAGGTGTATCAGTTCCCTAAAGACGGTCCCAAAAGATGCGTGATCAGCGTTCTGAAACTGGTGGAACTGATGGAGAAGGAATGTCCGGGAATTGAGGTTGTGCCCCTGGGAGAACCCGACGTGCTGGTGGAATGGGTCAGCGTGGACAGGCGCAAGGGAACGGCGGTCTGGCTGAAAGCGGCTTTTGTGTGCCTGGTCAGTTTTTTCGGCACGGCCTTTACCATCATGGCTTATCACAACGATGTGGGAATCAACGAGGTCTTCGGGCAGTTATACAGGCTGGTGATGAACAGGGAGCCCCAGGGGATTAACGTGCTGGAAATATCCTATTCTGTGGGACTTTTCCTGGGAATCGTGGTGTTCTTTAACCATGTGGGAGGAAGGCGTCTGACCAGCGATCCCACCCCCATCGAGGTTGCCATGCGCAAATATGAGGAGGATGTGGATAAAACGCTGATCGCGGAAGCGGGGCGGGAAGGCAGGGAACAGGAGCCGGGGACTTAACCTGCTTTGGAATCGGATACTCTTTTGGTAAAGATAGTAACAAGACACAAAAATAACCGCCCCAGCGTCGCAAGCTAAGCGGCTATTTTACGTTTAGATGAACGGGCTAACCGTCTATCGGTAGAACCCACGGGCATCTGTTACCAGCAGGTGCCCTTCTTTATGTTCAATATACCATATCCTGTGTGGAGTTTCAAGTGTTTTCTTTTCCTTGAAAGAACATCTTGTTGTCACCATATCCCCCTGTCCATGACGAAAGTGGCTTTTCCGAACAAGGCGGCACCGCGTTCTATGGCGGCATCGGAAAGGATCGGTGTCTGCCATATGCCGGAGCGTTTCGGTGAGAAAAATTCTGCTGCTTGACAAAATACTTCGGGGGGGTAAAATGGGAACGAAAAATTGCAAATTTCGACAAAATTCCAAGGGGAGAAGATCCACGGGGAGGAGTTTATTGACACTATGAAATCAGAAAAGAAATTTAACCGAAAAATCATTGTCATTGCGGTAGTGGCGGCGGCGCTGTGCATTGCCGTACTCTGCGCTGTCTTAGCCAGCGCGGGCGGGAAAAAAGGCGGAAATCTGGCGGAGCAGTTGGAAATGGGCGCTCGGTATCTGGCGGAGATGGACTATGAGAACGCCATAGCGGCATATGAGGCCGCCATTGCCATAGACCCGAAGAACGTGGAAGCTTACATAGGGCTGGCAGACGTGTATATCGCCATGGGAGAGTTGGAGAAAGCCCAGGAGGTGCTGGCGGAAGGCTATACCCAGACCCAGTCCCAGGAAATCCAGGCAAAGCAGGATGAAGTGGAACTGCTGATCCAGGCCATGGAGCAGGAGACAGCCTCCGCGCAGACTCCGGAACCTGCGGAAACGCCGGAGCCTACGGATACATCGGAACCTGCGGAAACTCAGGAGCCTACGGAAACCCCGGAATCCACGGATACACCGGAGCCTACGGAAACTCCTGCGGCTACTGCAAAACCCACGGCAACTCCCACGGCGAAACCCACGGCTACGCCTACCGTTCTGCCTGAGTCGCAGCCTGCGGCTACTTCTGCACCTCAATCACAACCGGCGGCTACTGTTGCACCTCAATCACAACCGGCGGCTACTGTTGCGCCTGAGTCGCAGCCCACGGCTACTGTTGCGCCTGAGTCGCAGCCAGCGGCTACTTCTACACCTCAGCCACAGCCGACGAATACTCCTGTGCAGACCCAGCCCCCGGTGACTACGCCGGAGCCTGCTCCTGAGTCCACGCCGAAACCCGCGGATGCGCCGGAGCCCTTGCCGGGGAAATGGCCGGATGATTATGTGATTGACTGGAAGAATGAGAGCCTGGAACAAGCCATACGGAAGCAGGTAGGGATTGCTACGGGGGATATCACTTACGGGGATGTGAAAGATATTTCCGAGTTGACACTAACTGGATGTCATATAACGGATATTAGCAGTTTAGTGTATTTAACAAATTTGACTTCCTTAGATTTGTCTACTAACCTGATCACGGATATCAGTAGTTTATCGAGTTTAACAAATTTGACTTCCTTAAATTTGTCTAGGAACCTGATCACGGATATCAGTGGTCTATCGGGTTTGACAAATTTGACTAACTTATATTTGTACGATAACCAGATCACGGATATCAGTGGTCTATCGAGTTTGACGAATTTGACTTCCTTAGATTTGTCTTATAACAGGTACCTCACGGATATCAGTGGTCTATCGAGTTTGACGAATTTGACTTCCTTAGATTTGTCTAGTAACCAGATAACGGATATCAGTAGTTTATCGAGTTTGACGAATTTGACTTCCTTAGATTTGTATAGTAACCAGATAACGGATATCAGTGGTCTATCGAGTTTGACAAATTTGACTTCCTTAGATTTGCGAGTGAACCAGATCACGGATATCAGCAGTCTGTCTAATTTGACAAATTTGACTTCCTTAAATTTGGGTGAAAACCAGTTCACGGATATCAGTAGTTTATCGAGTTTGACGAATTTAACTGTTTTAAGCTTGTGGTCTACCTATATAAAGGATATCAGCAGCTTAGCGTATCTGACAAACTTGCAGACTTTAGAGTTGTGTGACAGCGAGATCACGGATATCAGCAGTCTGTCTAATTTGACAAATTTGACTTCCTTAAATTTGGGTGATAACCAAATCACGGATATCAAAAGTCTATCGGGTTTGACGAATTTGACTGAGTTACAATTGGATGGTAACCAGATCACGGATATCAGCAGTCTATCGAGTTTGACGAATTTGACTGAGTTACAATTGGATGGTAACCAGATCACGGATATCAGCAGTCTATCGAGTTTGACAAATTTGAAGGACTTATATCTGAATGAAAACCAGATAAAGCATATCAACGGTCTATCGGGTTTTGCCAATTTGACGTTGTTAGATTTAAGTAGTAACCAGATCACAGATATCAGCGATCTATCGGGTTTTGCCAAATTGACATCTTTATATTTAGGTAGTAACCAGATCACAGATGTCAGCGGTCTATCGGGTTTGAAAACTTTGGTGACTTTAGATTTGAGGGATAACCAGATCACAGATATCAGCAATCTATCGGGTTTGAGGAATCTGCATTGGCTCAATCTGCATAATAACCCTATCACCGACTACTCTCCCGTAGACTTTATTACGGAAAATGGAGGTTATGGTTATGTAGGTAAGTAACGCCTTACCGCGGTAAGCGCTTGATGAAAGAGAAACAAAGAAAACATCAATGAATACTGGCCCCGCACGGCTGCTCGGCTTGCGCCTGTATTTGCATCGAAATTCTTACCCAAAGTGTCTGTTGCTTGACAAAATACCTCGGGGGGGTAAAATGGGAACGAAAAATTGCAAATTTTGACAAAATCTGCAAGCGGGACGGGGATTTGTCTTTAGGAAATCCGGCAAAACGCCGGTTCCCAAACAGACAAATTTCCAAGGAAAGAATTTTCACTGGGAGGAATTCATTGACACTATGAAATCAGAAAACAAATTTACCCCAAAAATCATTGTCATTGCGGTGGTGGCGGCGCTGTGCGTTGCCGCACTCTGCGCCGTCTTAATTGGCGTGGGCGGGAAAAAGGGCGGCAATCTGGCCGAGCAGTTGGAAATGGGCGCCCGGTATCTGGCGGAACTGGACTATGAGAACGCCATAGCGGCATATGAGGCCGCCATTGCCATAGACCCGAAGAACGTGGAGGCTTACATAGGGCTGGCAGACGTATACATTGCCATGGAAGAACCGCAGAAAGCCCAGGAAGTGCTGGCGGAAGGCTATACCCAGACCCAGTCCCAGGAAATCCAGGCAAAGCAGGATGAAGTGGAACTGCTGATCCAGGCCATGGAGCAGGAGACGGCATCCGATCAGACCCTGGAATCCACGGAAACTCCGGAAACCCTGCCGGCACAATGGTCGGATGATTACGTGATCTCATGGCAGGATGAGAACCTGGAACAAGCCATACGGGAGCAGGTAGGGATTGCTACGGGGGATATCACTTACGGGGATGTGAAAGATATCACCGAGTTGATACTAAATAGCAAAGGTATAAAGGATATCAGCAGCTTAGCGTATCTGACAAACTTGCAGACTTTAGAGTTGTATGACAACGAGATCACGGATATCAGCAGTCTATCGAGTTTGACAAAATTGACTTACTTAGTTTTGGCGACTAATCAGATTACGGATATCAGCAGTCTGTCTAATTTGACAAATTTGACTAACTTATATTTGGGTGAAAACTCGATCACGGATATCAGCAGTTTATCGGGTTTGACAAATTTGAAGGAATTATATCTGGATGCTAACCACCAGCTCACGGATATCAGCGGCCTATCGGGTTTGACAAATTTGGAAACATTATATTTGAGTGAAAACTCGATCATCACGGATATCAGTAGTCTATCGGGTTTGACAAATTTAACAGAATTAACTATACATGATTCTTATAATATTGCTGATATTAGCAGTCTATCAGGTTTGACGAATTTGACTTACTTAAATTTAAGCCTTACCCAGATCACGGATATCAGTAGTCTATCGGGTTTGACGAATTTGACTTACTTAAATTTAAACGATAACCAGATCACAGATATCAGCAATTTATCGGGTTTGACGAATTTGGAATCATTATATTTGGTTGATAACCAGATCACAGATATCAGCAATCTATCGGGTTTGACGAATTTGACTGTTTTAGCGTTGGGAGATAACCAGATCACAGATATTAGCAGTCTATCGGGTTTGGCAAATTTGACTGAGTTACATTTGCAATTTAACCAGATCACGGATATCAGCAGCTTAAGAGGTTTGACGAATCTGCAAGAGCTTACTTTATACAGTAATCCTATCACCGATTATTCTCCCGTAGATTTTATCACGGAGAATGGCGGTACTGTTACTGTAACGTGGTAGTGTAAATAAGTGATGCCCTACCGCGTAAGCACTTGATGAAAGAGAAACAAAGAAAACATCAATGAATACTGGCCCCGCATGGTTGCCCGGCTTGCGCCCGTGCCCGCATCAGAATTTATACTCAAAGGGTCTGAATTTATACTCAAAGGGTCTGTTGCTTGACAAAAGACTTCGGGGGGGTAAAATGAGGACGAAAAATTGCATATTTTGACAAAATCTGCAAGCGGGACAGGAATTTGTCCTCAGGGAAACAGGCAAAACGCCGGTTTCAAAGCAAACAAATTTCTAAGGGGAGAATTTTCACGGGGAGGAATTCATTGACACTATGAAATCAGAAAAAAAATTTAACCGAAAAATCATTGTCATTGCGGTAGTGGCGGCGGCGCTGTGCGTTGCCGCACTCTGCGTTGTTTTAGCCAGCGCGGGCGGGAAAAAAGGCGGAAATCTGGCGGAGCAGTTGGAAATGGGCGCCCGGTATCTGGCGGAACTGGACTATGAGAACGCCATAGCGGCATATGAGGCCGCCATTGCCATAGACCCGAAGAACGTGGAGGCTTACATAGGGCTGGCAGACGTATACATTGCCATGGAAGAACCGCAGAAAGCCCAGGAAGTGCTGGCGGAAGGCTATACCCAGACCCAGTCCCAGGAAATCCAGGCAAAGCAGGATGAAGTGGAACTGCTGATCCAGGCCATGGAGCAGGAGACAGCCTCCGCGCAGACTCCGGAACCTGCGGAAACTCCGGAATCCACAGAACCCCCGGAAACCCTGCCGGCACAATGGCCGGATGATTATGTGATCTCATGGCAGGATGAAAATCTGGAACAAGCTATGCGGGAGCAGATAGGGATTGCTACGGGGGATATCACTTGCGGGGATGTGAAAGATATCACCGAGTTGATACTAAGTAGCAAAGGTATAAAGGATATCAGCAGCTTAGCGTATCTGACAAACTTGCAGACTTTAGCTTTGTCTTACAACGAGATCACGGATATCAGCAGTCTATCGAGTTTGACAAATTTGGAAACATTATATTTGTATGACAACGAGATCACGGATATCAGCAGTTTATCGGGTTTGACAAATTTGCAAGACTTAGGTTTGTCTGAAAACCAGATCACAGATATCAGCAGTCTATCGAGTTTGACAAATTTGGAAACATTAAATTTGAGTATGAACTCGATCACGGATATCAGCAGTCTGTCTAATTTGACAAATTTGACTAACTTATATTTGGATTATAACCAAATCACTGATATCAGCAGTCTGTCTAATTTGACAAATTTGGAGATATTACTTTTGGATTTTAACCAAATCACTGATATCAGCAGCTTAAGAGGTTTGACGAATTTGACTGCTTTAGAGTTGGGAGATAACCAGATCACGGATATCAGTAGTCTATCGGGTTTGACAAATTTGCAAGACTTATATTTGGAAAGCAACCAGATCACAGATATCAGCAATCTATCGGGTTTGACGAATTTGCAAGCCTTAGGTTTGGAAAGCAACCAGATCACAGATATCAGCAATCTATCGGGTTTGACGAATCTGCGTTGGCTCACTCTGGATTTTAACCCTATCACCGACTATTCTCCCGTAGACTTTATCAAGGAGAATGGCGGTTATGTATCCGGTTATGTATCTCAGTAACGCCCCACGGGGAAATGCAGCATAACAATAAATTCCGCAGCAAACGAGAGGTTAAGATGAAGACGAATGTACTGATTTACAGCAAAAATCAATATTTTCTGGATTGTCTGAGCAATTATGTGATGAATTCGGATCCCGGCGGTTTTGATTTCGCGTTTTACCCGGATCAGGAAAAAGCCGCGGCGGTTTTGCAATCCAATTCTGTGGACGTCCTGCTGGCCGATGAAGGATTTTTGAAAGATAGCGCCGCCAGCCGTCCGGGCATGCTGCGGATCGGCATTTCCAACCGCACGGTGGCGGATCCGGAAAACGGCGGCCATGAATTGAACATTTATCAGAGGGGAATGGACATTCTGGGAGATCTCCGCAAGATCATATCGGCGGCCAGCGGGAAACAGACGGTTTCCGAAGAACAGGGCAGCCGTATTATCGCGTTTTACTCTCCCCAGGGCGGAACCGGGAAGACCACTCTGGCCTATGTGTGCGCGCTGCTCTGCGCGGCAAGGGGCGCCAGCGTGTATTTGAATCTGGAGGAGTTTGGGTATACGGGACATTTGTATCAGGCGGATTTCAGGATCCGGATGGAGGAGGTGCTGCTGGCGCTGAACGATGACCGGGATCTTGCCGCGTATCTGACCAACGGGCTGGTCAGGGACTCGAGAAACGTGTCCGTGATGCCGATGATGGAAAACTATGAAGATCTGGCGGATCTGAGCGCGGATCATATCGAAAAAATGCTGAAAACCCTGCGGCAAGTCAGCGGCGCGGATCTGATCTTCGTGGATTTGTCCGGCGGCCTGAATTCCCGCAACAGGCGGGTCCTGGAGATGGCGGATCACAGTTTCTGGGTGTTTGACGATACGGAGACAGGGCGGGGCAAAATGGAAAGGCTGCGCCATGACAGAAGCGCTGAAAAGGCGGACTTTCTGTCACGGGCTTATTTTGTGATCAATAAATGCAAGGTCAGGCAGGAGGACAAGGATGCGATTCGGGTTCCCTGGTCCGACAGTCTGGATCACGGAGCGGATGTGGAGACGGTTCTGGCAGGGAACAGGGATTTTTATGAAAAGTGCAGGGAGATCGTAGCCGCCGCGGAGAGGTAACTGCCGCGGAATCGTATCAGGGGGGTGAAACCGTATGTCCGCTGTGTCCGAAGAAATGCTGGAGGAAATCATCCAGAAAACAAAGCGAAACATGGAAAACCGTAAGGATATCAGCGATACCGATATCAAGGATACGGCAGGGAGGTATCTGGAGGAACTGATTGGAGACAGATATATCAGCGTCAGCGAAAGACTGGAGATCATCAATCATGTCTTCAATTCTATGCGCCGGCTGGGCGTTCTGCAGCCGCTGCTGGATGATAAGAGCATCACGGAGATCATGATTAACGGGCCGGATCACATCTTTATAGAAAAGGCGGGACGGCTTTACGAAACCGGAGAACACTTCAAAGACCAGAAGGAGCTGGAGGACATTATCCAGCGGATTGTCTACCGGGTGAACAGGACGGTGGACAGCGCCAATCCCATCTGTGATGCCAGGCTGGAGGACGGCTCCCGAGTCAACATTGTGCTGGCGCCCATTGCGCTGAACGGGCCCATTGTCACAATCCGTAAATTCCCGGAAAAGGTCATCAGTTTTGAGGATCTGATCGGCTGGGGCGCCATTTCCCAGGAGGCGGCGGATTTTTTGAGGCAATGCGTGAGGGCGAAATACAACATTTTTGTCAGCGGAGGAACCGGCTCAGGAAAGACAACGTTTCTGAACGCGCTTTCCAACTTCATTCCGGAGGACGAGCGTATCATTACGATTGAGGATTCCGCGGAGCTTCAGATTCAGAGCGTACATAACCTGGTCCGCATGGAAACCAGAAACGCCAACACGGAAGGGAAAGGGGCGATCACCATTCGGGATCTGATCAAATCGTCCCTGCGTATGAGGCCGGAGCGGATTGTGGTGGGCGAGGTGCGTGGCGCGGAGGCGCTGGACATGCTCCAGGCGATGAATACCGGACATGACGGCTCCCTCTCCACCGGACATGCGAATTCTCCCGCGGATATGCTCTCCCGTCTGGAGACGATGGTGCTGACGGGGGCGGATTTCCCCATGGACGCCATACGCCAGCAGATTTCTTCCGCTATCGATATTATCGTGCATCTGGGAAGGATGAGCGACAAGTCGAGAAAAACACTGAATATCGTGGAAATTTTGGGGTATGAGAACGGGACGTATCACATCAACCCGCTGTATGAATACCGGATCCAGGGAAAGGACGCCGCCGGAAAGCTGACGGGAAAGCTGGAAAAGGTGAATGACATGCAGAACATACATAAATTTGAAATGTCGGGAATCCCCTGGAAGACGGAGACGGGGAACCAGGGCGTGGAAGCGAGGTGACGCGGCACAATGAAAGAAAAGAAGGAAAAGCCGGTAAAAGAAAAAAAGAAAAAGAAACAGGAAATGCCGGAGAAGGATTACAACGGAGCCACAAATTACAACGTGTACCATATGTCCGCAAGGGAAAAGGCGCTGTATACCCTGGCGGCGGGGATCGGGCTCTTTGCCCTGGGATACATCTTTTACCACAGCGTGATCATTTCCCTTTTGTTTGCGTGTCTGGCGGTGAAATTTCCCAAGATGCAGACAAAGAACATCATCCGCAAGCGGAAAAAGACCCTGACCCTTCAGTTTAAGGACATGCTTTACAGCCTTTCCTCCGCGGTCAGCGCCGGCAACTCTGTGGAAAAGGCCCTGGAGGTGGCCCGGGACGATATGGTCAATCAATACGGTGAGAGCAATGTTTTCATTGTGGAGGAGCTGGATCTGATGATCAGCCGGGTTTCCCTGAATCAGAATATTGAGGACATCTTTGCGGAGTTTGCGGAGCGCAGCGGTCTGGAGGATGTAAAAACCTTCGCGGATATTTTTGAAGTGTCCAAGCGCACGGGCGGTAATCTGGTTCAGATTATCCGTCAGACAACGGACGTGATCGCGGACAAAATTGAAATTGAGACGGAGATGGATACCACCTTATCCGGCAAGAAAATGGAGCAGAAGGTAGTGACGGTGATGCCGATCCTTCTGACCCTGTTTATGACGGTGACCACGGACGGATTCATGGATCCCATCTTTACCACCCTGGCAGGGCGGCTGGTGGCAACGGTGGCGCTGGCCCTGATCCTGGTGGGGGCGGTGTGGTCCAACTCCATCACGAACATTGAGATATAACCGCCGGTCAGAAAGGCGCTTTGCCGGGAGCAGGATCCGGCAAAAGCAAAACCGGGAAAACAAAACAGCCGCAAAGGCGGGGAAATGAGAGAGAATATGGAAGATATATCGACTGTGTCGGTGGTTATTTTTATAGCGGCGCTGGGATTGTTCGCTTTGCTGTATGAGAAGGGGAAGAAGAAATTTGCCTCTTACCTGGAGCCTCTGAGCAAGGAGGAATTCCCGCTCAGAGATATGCTGCCTGTGGGGTTCGCCGCTATGGATCTGTCAAAATATCAGTACAATACGGCTTTTGACCGAAAGAACAGGAAGTATTTAAAAGAGCTGTATGATCCGGAATATGTGGAGTTTTATCTGCGGGTCTATTGGGCGCAGGCCCTGACGTACTCGATGCTGGCGATTCTTTTGGGCGCGCTGATCTATGTGGCGGCCAACGATCCGATGGTGGGCGCGCTGGTGGCCTTCGGCATGGGGCTGATCCTGCCCTGGATGACCATGAGGGATCTGGAAAACAAGGTGCAGAAGCGTCATACCGCCATCGCCATGGATATGCCGGAGCTGGTCAATAAGATTGTGATTCTGACCGGCGCGGGGCTGACGCTTCAGGGGGCTTTGTCCAAGATTGCCAACGAGATGTACAGCGACAGGATTCTATATCGGGAGCTTGCCCACACCATGTCCATGATCGACTCCGGAGAATCCGCCGACGCGGCCTTTGACCGGCTGGGAACCAAGTGTAATATGGCGGAAATGCGGCGTTTTATCGCGGTGATTATCCAGAATATCCACCGGGGCGGGTCGGACGTATCTGCGGCTTTAAAGAGCATCGGCGATGAACTTTGGAGCTCCCGGAAGGCGCTGGCGCTGCGGGTGGCGGAAGAAGCATCCACCAAGATGCTGTTCCCCATGATGCTCATGCTGCTTGCGGTTGTACTGCTTGTGGTGGCTCCGGCCGTCCAGAGCATGCAAATATAAATCTTGAGAAAAGGAGGTAACAGTATGCTGAAAGAGTTCTGGCAGGAAGAAGAAGGAATGGGAACGGTGGAGATCATTCTGATTATCGCTGCATTGGTTGCGGTAGCTTTGATTTTCCGGAAAGCGATTGTGAAATTTGTAACCGATGCTATGAGCAATGTCTTTGGATCCGACACCACCGGGGGCACAAGCGTGGTGGAACCCTCACCCTGACGGATGCCTGCAAAACGAAAGGAGCAGACCGGGTGCAAATGGTCTGCTCCTGTAACTGTGTCAATGATGCCATGGGATTTTCAGGAGGAAAGGCGGATAATCCGTATGAAAGAGAAAAAGCGCGGTTCGCTTACCGCAGAGGCAACCATCGTTCTGCCGGTGGTGATCTTTGTCATTATGATCCTGATCAGGATGTGCGTGGTGCATTACCAAAATATCGTCACATCCGCGGAGGCTATGCGGGTAGCCGACCGCAGCGCCTCCTACTGGCAGGAGCTGAAGTATGGGGAGCCGGCGGCCTTTCGGGGGACCGGCAGCGCCAAGGAATGGATCACGGACGCTACCTTTCGGGATCATAATCCCTATCAGACGGTGGTGGATCTGTTCAGCAGCACCAAGGAAAACAACGCCGCCGCCGCGGCGGGTGAAATCCTGCGGATGACTCCGAATCTGCTGGGGGACGATACGGCGATTTACGAGGGCAGCAGAGGCGTCTCTGTCAAACGGCAGTTGGTCGGCTTTCACAGCTATATTCAGGTGACCGTCTCCAGACAGAATGAAAATCCCCTTGGCTTTTTGTTTGATAAAATCGGTCTTTCCACGCCCGATGAATTTCAGATCACCGCCGAGGCGGTTCAGACGGATAACACAGAATTTATGAGGAATTTTTCCCTGCTCTGCGATCTCTTGACAGGGGAATTTGAGGATCATTCAGGAGGCGGCGACTGATGTTTCTGATGGACAAGGTTTTTTACATGAAGAAACGCAAAAAGGGAGCGATCAGTATTTTTCTGATTCTGATCTTTCTGGCTACCTTTATGCTCAGCGCGGTGCTGGTGGACGGAGGAAGATACCGCATGGCCCAGGTGATGGCGGAATCTGCGCTGGACAGCGCCGGACAGTCGGTGCTGAGTTATTATAATCAAATGCTCTATGACCTGTACGGCCTGATGGCTGTGGATCCGGAGAGCGTGTCCCAGGAACAGATCGCCCAGGTGCTGGAGGATTACGTCAATAAAACGCTGGCGGCCGCGGAGATCGACGACGACGCCTATGTGTCTACGCTGACGGAGTTTCTGCTGGACGGCTCCATGTGGCAGGACAACGACACGGAATATTTTGACGATTTTGATTTCACCGTGTCCATCGGGGAGGAACAGGCCGGAACCAGCCTTACCTTGGCCAGCACGGACTATGTGGAAGACCAGATTGTGGATTATATGAAGTACCGGGCGCCCCTTCAGATGTCGGGAATCGATGGGTTCCTGGGAAAGCTGAACGCGATCACGGCCATCAAGGACAGCCTGGTGGCCTCCAAGGAGTTAAACAGCGCCACCAAGAGCAACAAATCCCTGTTTGAAGATGGGGATGCTTTGAAAACGAAAATCGATTCCTTTGTGAAAAAGGTGATTTCCTACTGTAACGATACGGATGCCACCCCTTCCGAATCTTCTTATCTGTGCAACGTTACGGAGAATCTGGGGGAAACCTACGGAAACGCCTTTCACACAAAGATAGACGGGATCGCCAACCGGACGCCGGATCCCGTTCCCACCATGGAGGACGGCGTCCCTCTCACCCAGCAGCAGATCAAGGAAAGAAAAGAGGCGGCGGAAGCAAAGCTGCATCAGGAGCAGGCGGCCGATTACGCGTCCGCGAAAACCGCTTTTGTGCAGACCGATCTGGCCAAGCTGTTTTCCAATGCGCAGACGCTGAAAGCGGAAGCGGATCAGCTTTTGAGCGAGACGGAAGCGATCAACGCAAGGTACCAGTCGTACATCCAGTCCCTGAGCAGTACCATGAACGCCCACAGCGGCTCCGATGCCTATCAGGTGGTTTTTGAACCGGCGGTTGCGGAGGCCAAGGGGCAGTGCGGGGAGATTCTCCGGGGGAGAATTCCGCTGCTGGCGGCGTCTTTTCTGCTGAACCAGCTCCAGGCCCAGGACAAGGCTGCCCTTCAAAACAGGTTTGGGGCGCTGACTCCCGGGAGCCCGGATGAAATCAAATCCGCGGCGGATCAGTTTTTGACGGATGCGCAGGGCAGGCTGAGCGAGCTGTGCACGGAAGCAAGCGCCTTTTATGCAAGCCAGGTCGATCCGCCTAAAGAGGAGGTGGACTCGGAGCCGGATATCAGCGCCGAGCCGGAAGCGGACGAGGTGGAGGAACCCAAGACCCCCACAGGGTTTGACAACGAGGATGATCTGGAGGTGGCGTACACCCAGGCGCCCGCGCCCACCCTGGCGGATATGCTGTCGGATCTGGATCTGGATACCGGCGGCAATAAAAAGGTGGATATCACAAAGATTTTCGACGCGGGCTTAAATCTGGTGGACAGCCTTCTCTCCATGATGGCGGAGGGCGTCCGCGACAATATCTATGTGAACGAGTATATTATGACCACGTTTCCCAATATTGTGGACGAGCAGGATTACGATCCCTCCACCGCCACAAAGCTGCAGCAGAAACGGCACGAATACAATGCCACCAACGCCGGGGTGGAGTACATCCTGGTGGGAAAGGCCGACGCGGAGGACAACGTGAACGGGGCAAAGGCGCGGCTTTTGGGCGTTCGCACCATCTTTAACACGGTGGCCATTTTTACCGATACGGCGAAACGCAATCAGGCCATGGCGCTGGCGTCCGCCATTCCTACGCCGGCCGCTCCCGTCCTGACGGTGGTGATTCTGATCGGATGGGCGGTGGCCGAATCGGCAATCGACGTGGCGCAGTTGATGAACGGGGAGGAAGTGCCCCTGTTTAAATCCGGAAGCGCCTGGACATTGAGCATTGAGAACGCCTTGAATAAATGCGTGGAGGCCGTGGTTGACAAGGCCGGGGAAGTGGTTACGGATACTGTGAGCGGGCTGCTGGAAGGGTTTCATGAGCAGATCAGCAACCAGGCCAATCAGGCGATCAACGATATTTATAACGGCGCCGTGTCCTCGGTGGACTCAGCGCTGGAGACGGTCAAAGGGCGGGTCACCGGGCTGAAGGACAGCGCGGTCAGCGACGCGGGGCAATTGCTGGGGCAGTTCAGCCAAAGCTTTGACCAGGCGGCGAATGCCTTAAAGGATCAGGCCATGACAAAGGTGCAGTCCTGGAGCGGCGGGATCAAGGATCAGGCGATCAAGGCGGTGGGGGATTCTCTGGATCAGGCGTTTACAGGGATGGAAACCGCCCTGAGCGAAAAATTCAGCCAGTTGGGGGAGGAAGCAAAGGCCCAGCTCAAGGGCAAAATCGGGGAGTATCTGGACGCGTCCCAGTTGATCGGGGATAAGGCGGGAGTCGATTTGACCAGCGCGGCGGGCCAGGCGGTTTTGGATATGAGCTATGGGGATTACATGCGGGTCTTCCTGCTGATGATGAATCAGGATAAGAAGGTACAGCGCATTCAATCGCTGATCCAGGCCAATATGATTCATGGAGGAAACGAGGGATTCCGGATGGAGGACTGCGCCGTTTCGGTGTGGGCGGATATGGACTGCGAAATCCGGTACCTGTTTATGGAAAACGCGGTCCTGCCGGATAAGGTTCGGCGAAACGGACGGATGTCCTTTACGGTACACAGCGCCGTTTCCTATTAAGGCGGCGGAATGAGAGGCAAGATGAAAGAGAACGGAAAAAAGGGCGCGATCACCGTGGAGGCGGTTATGATTCTGCCGCTGTATATCCTGGTGATCCTGTTCCTGATCAATTTCATGAATATCACCTACACCCAGCTTACGGTGCAGCAGGGGCTGAATAACGCCGGCAGGATGCTGGCTCAGTACGGATATGCCATGGACGTGGCGGTGGGGCTGGAAAACCTCAACGATACGGCGGATGTGGATACCTTTGAAGAAAGCACGAAGACGGTTTTCCAGTCGCTGCTGGGAACGGACGGCCTGGTCTCCAAAATCGGGCAGCTATTCGGCCATTTTTCCCTGGAGCAGCTTCAGGAAGTGGTAGAGGGCGCCAAGCAGCTACCGGATCAGGTGGATACCATGAAGGCGGCGGCGGAAAACGTGGACGGAAAGGATATCGTGAATTATCTGGTGGCCAGCGGGACGGAGTTAGGCGCTTCCATGGCGGTTCAGAGCATGGTGGAAGATTATCTGGACGAGATGAAGGTCAACAGGAATCTGCTGGAAGGGGAAAAGGGAAAGGAATTCCACTACTACGCATCCCTGGACAAAGATCAGAATATTGTGCTCATCGTCACCTATCGCTATCAATCGCCCATGTTTTCCCTGTTTACAGACGGCATCGACATGCGGCAGGTAGTGGTGGTGCATCCCTGGGTGGGCGGTGAAACGCCCGGCGTCCGGCAGGATGGCGGCATCTGGTCAAATTAGGAACGAGGCGGCTATGACATATGGGATCGCATTGTCCGCGGGGGTCATACTGGGCCTTGCGGATCTGGGCCTGTTATTCCTGGCCCAGAAACGGGAAGGATTTGTACTGTTTGAAAAAAAACGGCCGTGGAAGCAAAAGACGGTCTGGATCGTCCTGTGCGGGATGGGGGCTTGCGGCCTGTGGCTGGTATGGGTTACGGACGGGCTGGGATATCACTTTGGAAGACAGATGCTTTTGTGCGGCTATCTGCTCCCCTTAAGCCTTACGGATGTAAAGTACAGGCAGTTGCCGGATTTGCTTCATCCGGTCTATGGGGCTCTGTTTTTGCTCTTTCATTTTTTCTGCGGCACCTGGGGGGACTTGCGAAGCGGGCTGGTGGGGACTGTGGTCACGCTGGTCTTTCTGGGGGCGGTGCATCTGGTCAAGCGGGATCAGTTTGGCCTGGGAGATTTAAAGACCCTGTGCGCGGCGGCGTTCCTGGTGGGAATGCCGGGCATAGCGTACCTGTTTTTCCGGGGGCTTGTGGCGGCGGCGGTTTACAGCGGGATACAGCTTCTGCGCCGCCGCGCTGATATGAAAACGGAGTATCCGCTGGCGCCTTTTCTTCTGATCGGCGCTCTGCTATAAATCATGGACAGCCGCAGCGGCGGCAGGAGGAAGATTGAAAATTAAAATTTTCAATCTGCGCAAAGATCAGCGCGGAAATGAGGTGTAAAAATGAAAACATACGAAATCACATCGGAGGTAAGGGGAACGGAGCAGTTCCTGGTGGTACACCAGGAGCAGGAGGAATGTCTGAACGATTATCTGGCAAAGATGCTGGAATATAATTCCATCCCTGGCATACTGCCCTTGAAAAGCAGGAGCATGAACGGGCGCGTACTGTTGAATTTTCAGGTGGGGGATCGATACAGGCTGCTGGATCTGATTCGGCAGGATCGGATCACCAGCGCCCAGGCCGGGCTGATTTACCGGCGTCTGACGGATGCCATTGCGGGAATGGGAGAGTATTTCCTGAACGCGGATCAGTGCCTGTACGATCTGGAATACCTGTATGTGGATTTCACGCTGAATCCCTACCTGGTTTATCTGCCCTATGAAAACGTTCACAGCCGGGAAATCAACAAAATATGGCGTGAATTTTTCCTGGATCTTCTGTCTTATTTTTCGGACGGGAAACAGGATCCCTTTTATGACAAGCTGATGAGGTACCTGATTCAGCCGAACTTCAATTTAAAGGAGTTTCAGGCAATGCTGACGCAGCCCCAGGAGTCCTCGAACCAGGCGCTTATGTCCGTGCAGGAGCAGATGGACTTCCATGGGCCCTCCCGGGAAACCTACGGTTCCGGTTCTGTCTCAGGTTTCGGCTCCGGCCCCGTCTCCGGTTCCGGCTCCAATGAAAGCGCGGGCTTTGGAGCGGCGAAACCCCAGGCCGTCCCTGCCGCTGCCGCGCCGGTGGAGGTTTCCGGACAGGGCAAAGGGGGGATACGGATCCCCGGCCTGGGGGAGAAAGCGCCCATAGGAAAGAAAGAGTCCGGGGGCAAGAAGGAGCCCGCCGGAAAGATCCCGGAGCCCGCAGTTCCGGCACCGGCCCCGGCGGAAGGGGAGAAAGGCGGCCGCCGCGGGATCGCCATACCGGGCGTTCCCGGCATGAACGCGGCCGGATCCCAGAAGGATGCCGCCGCTTCCCAGGAAAAGCCGGGGAAGGAAAAGAAACAGAGCTCCTTCTTTGGATTTGGGAAAAAGAAGGGGGATCACGGGCAGGAGCAGCCGGTTCCGGCTGTCGCGCCGGTTCAGCCGCCCGTTTCACCCAATCCGGCTCCCGCACCGGCGCCCAAGGGGGAGGAATGGTCCAAAACCATGATGATCCGGCCGGAGAAGGAACAGAGAACCGTCATGCTGAACACGGCCCAGCCCCATCTGATGCACGGGACGGATTATGTGCCTATGTGCCAGTTCCCCTTCACGGTGGGGAAGGGGAATGCAACCTATGTGGTGGCAAACCAGACCGTATCCAGAGTGCATGCCACTATTTTGCAACAGGGAAACGGCTATTGGGTGAAGGATGAAAATTCCACAAACGGCACCTTCTTAAACGGGCGCAGGCTGGAAGCGGGAAAACCGGAGGAACTGCAAGAGGGAGATCATCTGCGGATGAGCAATGAGGAATTTGTTTTCCATACTTCGTAATCCGGGGAAAGGGACGTGGCATGAAAATCGGATACATAACGGGCTATGGAAATGTGCGCACGGAAAATCAGGACAGGTTTCTGGCCCTGCTACGATGGAAGGACGGCGTCATGCTTTCCCTCTGCGCCGTGGCGGACGGGATGGGGGGAACCCAGGACGGAGGCCTGGCAAGCGAGCTGACGGTGAACCGGCTGAAAAGCTGGTGGGAGGAAGAACTGCCCCAACTGCTTACGGGGGACGCGGTGCAGGGCATGGTATCGCAAAGCCTGGATCTGGTGATCCAGGAGTGCCACCGCATCGTGTGGAGCCGCGCTTGCGAAAGAGGGGTTTCCTCCGGAACCACGCTGTCCCTTTTGTTTTTCTACGGAGGGCAGATTCTGGTCAAGCATATCGGGGACAGCCGGATCTATTATGAGAGGAACGGTCAATGGGCCCAGTTGACCCAGGATCACACCTGGGAACAGCAGGAGCTGGAACGGGGGGCGGATCCCACCATGGATCCCGGATATCTGCGCAAAAAGGGCGCGCTGGTCAACGCCCTGGGAGCGTGTGAAAGCTGCCGGATAGACACGCGGATTCTGCAGATGGCGGAGGGAGACAGATATCTGGTTTGCAGCGACGGTTTTTACAGATACCTGGATCCCGGCAGCCGGATGAGGGAAGACGGCGACCCGCAGAAACTGCTGGAGGAAAAAGAAAGGGAGATCCTTTTGACCCCCGCCACGGATAATTATACGGCCATTCTGGCAGTAAATGACGGGCAGCGGGCGGGAAAAGGGGCCGTCAACACCCTGCGTCTGCAAGATTTCATTTGAGAGAATGGGCCGCCGTCCCCTGGGGCGACGAGGGGGTAGGAACGGGGAAGGGAACATGGTTTGTAATCTTTTGCTGGCGGCGTTTTGCTGTCTGGCCGTGATACAGGATCTTACGACCCGCAAAATCAAAAACGGTTTTAATGTGGCTGCAGCGCTGATTGGCTTGTGCTGTGCGCTGGCCACCAAAGAAACGTCAGTGTTGGACGCGCTTTTGGGATTCGGCCTTGCCTTTGTGTCCGGTCTGGTTCTCTGGAAACTGGGGGCGATCAGGGGCGGGGACGCAAAATTCTTCTGGTGCATCGGTGTGATCAGGGGATGGAAAAGGTTTGGGATCATTTTGCTGTGCGCGCTGCTGGCGGGCGGCGTGACGGCCTTGGTGCTGCTGCTGTTCAAACGGGATGGAAAGCAACGGTTTTCAAGGTTGTGGAATTATCTCAAATGTACGTTTCTGTCAAAAAGCTACAAGCGGTATGAGGCGGAAAACCCCAGAGAATTCCCCTTTTCCATACCGTTGGCAATCGGCTGCCTGGCGGAGTGGATCCTGCGCCTACAAGTTTCCGGATAAAGGAGAAATCCGTCTGCCGGGCGTGGCAAATCCGCCCGCCGAGAGGCCGCAAATTCGCTCGCTCGGGCGCAAGGGAAGGGAAATAGAAAACATGGATGGTTTTAAAGAACTTACCGACACTTATGAAATATTTGAGCAGATTGGGGCAGGGGGAGGCGGCACTGTCTACCGGGCCGTACATAAGCGTCTGCAAAAACAGGTGGTGCTGAAAAAGATCACGGGAAACAATACCAATATTCAGGAATGCCGTACCGAGGTGGACATCCTGAAAAATCTGCATCACCCTTATCTGCCTCAGGTGCTGGATTTTATTGATTCCCCTGAAGGGATTTATACGGTCATGGATTTTATTCCCGGCAAGTCCTTTCGGCAGATGCTGGATGAAGGGCATGTGTTCCGGGAAAAGGAGGTTTTAAAGTACACCCGTCAGCTTTGCGACGCTCTTTCTTACCTTCATGGGCAGAATCCGCCCATCGTACACGGGGATATCAAGCCGGACAACGTGATGGTGACTCCGGAGGGGAATGTCTGCCTGATCGATTTTAACATCTCCGGCATTCTGGAGGGAAAGGGCGCTCAGGCGTCCGGATATACGCCGGGCTTTTCCTCGCCGGAGCAGGTGGAGGGATTTGACGCGGCGCGCCGGAGCATGAGGAAGGAGAGTCAAAAGCGGCCGGAGGCGGGGAACCAGAACCCTACGGTGATGCTGTCCCAGGGAGATCAGAACCCAACGGTACTGCTGTCCCAGGGGGATCAGAATCCCACGGTACTGTTATCCCAGGGTGACCAGAATCCCACGGTACTGTTATCCCAGGGGGATCAGAACCCCACGGTACTGTTATCCCAGGGGGATCAGAACCCTACGGTACTGCTGTCCCAGACCGGCTTGGATCAGCCCCGGTCTTCCCACCCGGAAAGCGCCGGTTCCAGCCAGCCGAAACTTTCCCAATCGGAAGACGCCGGTGCGGCTGTGGGGATTGTCATTGACAGAAGATCGGATATTTTTTCTCTGGGAGCCACCCTATATACGCTGCTTACGGGGAAGGTGCTGGACGTCAGGAATCTGAACATAGAGCTGCCGGACATATCGGACGGCTTTGCGGTTATTCTGACAAAGGCTCTGGCCAAGGATCCGGCAAAACGTTACAGGGATGCGGGGAAAATGCTTCAGGCGGTTCTTCAGGTCAACAAAAAGAACCGGCGATACAAAAAGCTGCTGCGGGTTCAGACCATTCTGTCCGCAGCGATTATCCTGCTGATCGCCGCAGGGGTCTTTTTTACGGTGGAGGGCGTTCAGGTGATGGAATCCGAGCGGCAGGAAACCTATTACGATCTGGTGGCGCAGATGGAGGAGGGCATTGGCTCCGGTATGGAGCAGGCGCAGTTCGACCAGCTATTTGAGAGCGCTTCCGCCATGTATCCAACGTATTTTGACGCTTACTACGAAAAAGCCTGTTATCTGTTCCAGACGGGAGATTATGAGGCTGTGACGGACTATATCAGGCAGATGCTGGATACCTCTCTGGAGGGCGACAATGAGCTGTGGGGCAACCTGTATCACCTTTACGGCGAATGCTTTTTCCGGCTGGAGGATTATGAAAATGCGGCGGCCAGCTACCGCACGTCCCTGAAATACCGTTCGGACGATCCGGAGGTATATCGGGATTTTGCCATTTCTCTGGTGTATATCGGCAACGTGCAGGAGGCTGCGGAACTGTTAGACCAGGCGGTTGCAGAGGGCATGGAGCAGGTGGACATTTCTATGGTTCGCGGGGAACTGGCGCGGACAAACGGAAATTACGCGGAGGCTATGGAGTGCTTTGAAAGCGTGAGGCAGGAGACGCAGGACGAGTATCTGTTACAGCGGGTGTATGTAATGGGCAGCAAATGCCATGAGGATGAGGGAACGGAGGAAGCCTTACGGCAGGATACCCAGTGGCTGCAGGAAGGTCTGGATCGGCTTTCCATGAATAATAGGCTGCTTTTGTATGAACGGCTGGCTCAGGACGACATTACCCTGGGAGAAATGACCCAGGATACGGCGTTTTATGAGGCGGCGGTGGAGATATTCGCACAGATCCGGGAAATGGGCTGGGATACTTATCTGACGTACAGCAACGCAGTTGTTCTCTGCCAGCGGATGGGAGATCTGGAACAGGCCAGACAATGGGCCCAGGAGATGCTGGATCAGTATCCGGACCATTATGTCACCTATATGCGGCTGGCCTATCTGGAGGTGCAGCTCCAGAACGAGAAGGAGAATCAGGACAGGGACTATACGGAGTTTGACCGGTATTACCAGAAAGCGAAGGAATGCTATCAGCAGCAGGTGTCCGGAAACGTGACAGACGCCGAAATGCAGCTTTTGGATAACACCTGGCAGCAGGTGCTGGACGGCGGCTGGCTGGCGCAGTAAAGGGGGTGAAGGAATCCATGACCACAGGGACGCTTATGTTTTATGGAGGGATCGGAGGAATTGTTTTGGGCGTTGTGCTGGGACTGATCTGTCTCAGGGTCTTTCCTAAGCAGAGGAAAAAGATGCTGGAACGGCTGAGCCAGGAATAAAGCAAACCCCATGCCAGAAATCGGTGATAAGAGAAATCAATAATAGACAAGGAGAAAACAAACATGGAAAATGAAATTCAGGAGGGACAGACATCATCCCAGACGGGTATGCCCCAGGAAACTCCGTCTCAGGAGACACCATCCCAGGCGGCTCCGTCTCAGGAAACTCCGTCTCAGGAGACATCATCCCAGGCAGTTCCGTCTCAGGGAACTCCGTCTCAGGCGGCTCCGGCCCAGGAAGGAGCAAAAAACGCCGGTGATGCGCAACCGGCGCAGAAACCCAAGAAAAAAAGGACGCTGCTGCCCATTGTGATCGGAGCGGTCATCGTTGTGATTCTGGCGCTGGCCGGGGCGGGAATTTACGCTTACAACACGCCGGCTCATAAGCTGGAAAGACTGCTGGATCTGGGAGAAAGATATTTAAGCGAGCTGGATTACGCCCAGGCGGTTGTGGCGTTTACGGACGCCCTGGAGATCGATCCCGCGAATATCCGGGCTTATGCCGGCGGTATCGAAGCCTATGCGGGAACCGGGGATGCGCAGGCGTTACAGACTTTCTATGAAGAAGCCATAGAGACGGTACGGGAGATGGAACCCGCGCAGACGGAAGAAAACCTGACTTATCTGGTGGATATTTTTGTGCGGGCGGAAGACGTATATGAAGAAGACACACAGAAAGCGGTGGATACTCTTAAGCTGGGCTATGAGCTGACGGACGGCGATGAAAGCGTAGGAGAATCTCTGGTAAGCAGCTATGGAACACTGGCGGACGAAATCAGGGAAACCGGCGACCGCACCCGGGAGCTGGAAATTTATGAAGAAATCCTGAGCCTTTTCCCGGACAATGAGCAGGCGAAGGGAAACCGGAAGGACTGCGTCCAGGAATATCTGGACGAACTGGTCGCGGGCGGATATCTGGATGAACTCCAGCAACTGATCGAGAAGTACCAGGATCTGATCCCGGAGATCGATTTCAACCTGTACACAGAGACATTGACACAGCTTCGGGAGCAGGAGGCGGCCAAGGAAACGCTGATGCAGAATGTCTATGCGCTGATGGAGGCTGGGGATTATGTGGCAATGACGGAAATCGACGGCTCTGAGGAAGCGGAGACCATAGTGGAATGGCTGGAGGGAGAGCCTTTGATTTTCGCTCCTTCCGGATATACGGCGGACTATACCGGCCTGGGAGCCGGGCTGTATCCGTACAAATCGGACAGCGGGGAAGAAACGGAAGAAACCGAAGGAACCGGCAGTGAATACGGCTATTATTTTTATTATGGAGATTATGTCAACGGAATTCGCCAGGGGCATGGGATAGAATTTATCAGCAGTGATTATTATTATTCCTGTTATGACGGGGAGTGGCAGAACGATGCTCCCAACGGCCAGGGAACGGTGACGATGTTGAGAAGGCAGCAGTTGGATGAAGCATTCGGGGATTATTATATTGTAACAGAAAATGTCACCGTAAAGGACGGACTGTATGACGGGCTGATCACGAAGGTTCTGCAGGATACTTATAATACGGGCCTTTCCTTTACAGGCACCTATACCGCGGTGAACGGACATGTTTCCGACGTCTGGGATCAGTATCCCCAGTATCAGCAAACGTTGGCCCAGAGCCATGTGGATCAAATTATTTATGTGGTGATGGAAAACAGGGATGTGTACGACGACTGGAATTATAATATCTGGTGGAGTTACTGTGAACCTGATTCGCTCATCGGACTTTCCGGCTGGGATAACTGACCGTTGCCGCCAAATGCGGAGAAAAAGTCTTTTTCAGCGGATAAAGCTGTGATTTTCGGGCATAGTAACCAGGGAGAGCATGGCTTATATGACGCGGCGCAGGTCTGCATGGCGGAACCTTTGCGGGAAAGGACGAGAAAGAACATGGCGACGGACAACAAGGAGTTGGAACAGCAAAGACAAAACAAAGAGTATGAGCAGTATGTGAAGGAGGTAACGCCCACTCACAATCTGGCCCTTCAGATGCTGAAAGCCTTTGTGACGGGAGGCATCATCTGCTGTATTGGACAATGGATTTTAAACACGGCGGGGAATCTGGGGATGGACAAGCAGACGGCGGGAAACTGGTGTTCCCTGCTCCTGGTGCTTTTGTCCGTGGTGCTGACAGGTTTCAACATCTTCCCCAAAATCGCCAAATGGGGCGGTGCCGGGGCGCTGGTGCCGATTACGGGGTTTGCCAATTCCGTGGCTGCGCCGGCGATTGAATTCAAGGCGGAGGGACAGGTGTTCGGAATCGGGTGTAAGATTTTTACAATCGCCGGCCCCGTGATTCTGTACGGAATCTTCGCCAGTTGGGGACTGGGAATCATTTACTGGGTGTTAAAGCTGGCGGGCGTCGCGGGATAAGGATTTCCCGGACAGGCGTTCCAAGGCTGGGTTTTGCAGCGGCAGCGGCAGTTTTTCGGAAAAAACGGCTGCCGCTGCACTTTTTTGTGGAAAGATTGGAAAGAGTGTGATATACTTTACTCCAAAGAGAAAAGCCGTGGCATTGCCGTACGGCTTAAAGGAGTGAACATCTTGACCAATATATACAGCTTTGTTCTGCTGGTACTGGAGCTGGGCGTGGTGATCTGCGCGGTAATGGTCGGCAGAAAAAAACGGGACTATACGGCTGATCTTTTAAGAATGTATGCGTGTGGGCTGGTCGCCGTTTTTTGCAATATCCTTCAGATGCAGGCGTTTCAGAAAAATCTGGCGGAATTGTTCTACACGATCTACTTTATCGGCATAGACGGGATTTTGTTGTTTATGGTTCGGTTTATCACCATATATACGAAAACTCCCATCCATACAAAATTTTTCCGGTATTTTTTCATTATCTGCGGAACCATCGACGTGTTTTCTCTGTTGACTAATCTGGTCACGCATCATATGTTCCAGCTTCAGAGGGCGTCGCTCCCACAGGGGGAGTCTTACTGGCTGCCTGATTTTATGCCCCTTCATTACACCCATGTGGGATTCTGCTATGTGGTTTCCGTCTTTGCGGTGGTGCTGCTCATTAACCGGCTGATCCGTTCGCCCAGGCCCTACCGGAAGATGTATTCTTCCATTCTGGTGGTGTTCTGGCTGATTTTGTTCGTCAATTTTATCTGCTACATCTGGGTGCCGCCCATCGGCATCCCCTCGGCGTTTTATGCCCTGCTGGCCATTGCGTTCTGTTTCTTTTTGGTGTATGCCTCTCCCAAGGGGCTGGTGGAAAGCATCCTGGCGAATGTGGTGGAGGATATCGACAACGGAATCGTCTGTTTTGACTTCGGCGGAAAATGTATTTACGCCAATACCAAGGCGAAAACCATTCTCGGGGTGGAGAACGATAAGGTCAATGAGATTAAGGACGATTTCTATTTGAACTGGATCCGCAGCCATGCGCCGGACTCCGTGGACTACGAATATTGGGACAAGGAATATCCTGTGGACGGCGAGGAACATCATTTCCACATTGAGTTCCAGAGGCTGAAGGGGAACGGCAATTCCACCATCGGATACTTTTACAAGCTTACGGATAAAACGGCGGAGATACAGGCGTTTCAGGAGGGCCAGTATCTGGCTACCCATGACAGGCTGACCGGCCTGTACACCAGGGATTATTTCTTCCAGAAGGCGGAGGAAATTATCAAGCGCCATCCCGAGAGAGAGCGGTATATGGTCTGCGCCCACATTAAGAATTTCCGGCTGTTGAACGATCTGTTCGGCGAGGAAATCAGCGACAAAATCCTTGTGGCGCAGGCGGCCCTTTTAAAGTACACCAACATTGAAGACTGCATCCAGGGCCGGATTTCCGGTGAAAAGTTCGCGATGCTGATCACAAAGGACAACTTCAACGCGGAAATGACGGTCAAGAATCTGGGACGTCTCCAGTATATGATCGACGGCAGAAATTACAAGCTGAATATCGTCATGGGCGTTTATAATATCGTCGATCCGGAGGAAAGCCCTCAGGAGATGTTTGAAAAGGCCAGCGTCGCGGTGGAAAGCCAGGACAGCGACTACCAGAGGACGGTGGTTTACTATGACGCGAAACTGCTCCAGCAGATCATGAAGGAACGGGATATGACGGAGGAGTTTGAAAAGGCGTTAAAAACCAGGCAGTTTTGTATGTTCCTGCAGCCACAGGTGGATGTGGACGGCAATGTGGTGGGGGCGGAGGCTCTGGCCAGATGGCATCATCCTCAGAGGGGCCTGATTTTCCCGGTGGATTTCCTTGCCGTGGTGGAAAAGACAAGGCTGATCAGCCTGCTGGACGAGTATATGTGGGAGCTGGCCGCGGAAAAGCTGGTGGAATGGGATCAGCGGGGTTACGGACAGGCCCATATCTCCGTAAACGTTACCTCCAAGGATTTTTATTACATTGACATTTATGAGACGCTGGTGTCCATCGTCAGGAAGTACGGCATCGATCCTTCCCGCATGAACCTGGAAATTGCGGAGACGGAGCTTTTGTCCGATACGGCGCCTCAGATCAAGGAGATGAACCGGCTTCAGGAATTCGGCTTTTCCATTCAGATCGACGATTTCGGGAAGGGCTATTCTTCTTTGAACATGCTGCAAACCATCCGGGCGGATCTGTTAAAAATCGATCTGCGCTTGTTGCAGGACGTTACGGATCCTCAGAGAGTCAAGAGGCTCTTAAACTCCATTATCACCATGGCGAGGGCGCTGGATATGGAAGTGATCACGGAGAGCGTGGAGACGGCGGAGCAGATGGAAATGCTCAAAGAGCTGGGGTGCAGCGTATTTCAGGGATATTATTTTTCCAAGCCGATCCCTGTGGAGGAATTTGAACAAAAATATCTGGTGGCCAAATAGCCGGGATGTAAAAACCGGCGGATCAAGGCGAGCGGGGGGCGTGGCCTGCAAAGGGTCAGGCCCTTCTCTGTGAGGATACGGTTCCTTTGGATCGCGCGCCGGGGCGCCTCTTTCGGGAGGCGTCTGTGGAAAAGGTGTTTGGGGAGGTTTCGGCATGGGACGGAAAAACAAGGAGCAGCCGGAGAAAAAACAAAAAAGCGCAGGACGGGGCGTCCGGGTGCTTCTCCTGCTGGGGGCGCTTGTCCTTCTGGGGGCGGGTCTTTGGCTGTTTTTGGGGGTGAAACCCGTCTCCGGTACCCTGACGTGGGAGCTGGGGCAGGACATGGAAACGGATCCGGCGGAGTATCTGCGGGGGCCCGCATGGCTGGTAAAAGGGGCGGAGACGGATTTTTCCCGGGTGGATGTTTCCCGCACAGGCGAGTATCCGGCGTGGATCCGCTTTGGCGGCAGGGAATATGAGCTGACCGTCAGGGTTGAGGACACTACGGCTCCCCGGATCGTGCTCCGGGAGGAACCGGTGTACCTGGCTTTGAACAGGGAGTATGAGGCCGGGGAACTGGTGGAGAGCGTGGAGGACGCGGATGCACAGGTGACGGTGCTGGCCCAGAGTGCAGCCGGTGAAAGCGAAACTTTGTGCTGTGAGAAGGAGGGAACCTTTTTCTTCCGGATTATCGCCCGGGACGGGTCGGGCAATGCCGCCCAGGCGGACATTGCCGTGACGGCGGCGGCCGCTCCCGTCCTGTCCGGCACGGCGGATTTCTTTGTGGCGCTGGGCGAGACGGTGGATTATCTGGATCAGGTCACCGCCTGGGACGAAAAGGACGGAGATCTGACGGACAAAATCACGGCGGACGCCGGACAGGTGGATCTGTCCAGGGAAGGGAGCTATCAGGTCAGCTACCGTGTGGAAAACAGCCTGGGGATCGATACGGTAAGCAGCGTGGACGTGACGGTGGCCTCCGGGGAGAAGCTTCAGGAGATGATCGGTGACCGCCGGGCGGACCGGCATCGGGACAGGATCATCGGGGCCATCAATCCCTATGACTCGGGAACCTGGGAACAGGACAGCATTCAGGATACGCTGGCGTATGTAAGGCCGGCGATGGTGCAGTTGTATTATTCCGATGAAACGGGTTACAGCGCCGGATCCGGCTTTGTGATGGAGATTACGTCCGACACGGTTTACCTTTGTACCAACCGCCATGTGGTGGAGAAACGGGATGAATGGCAGGTCTTCTTTTTTGACGGAACCCAGGCGGTCGGAAGGAAGGTGGGCTGCAGCCAGGTGCAGGATGTGGCCGTGGTTGCCGTGTCCTTACAGGATCTTCCGGAGGAGCTGGCCCAAAAGCTGATGACCGTCCATATCGACAGAGATTACTGGAGCGGGCTGGACGACCGGCGGATCGACGTAGGGCTTGAGCGGGTAGACAGAGAGGGAGGCCTGGTACATATCTCCACGGGGATTCTGCTGAAGGTGAAACAGTATTTCGGTTGGGACGAGGATACGGATATGACGGAGGTGACCCTGGTGCTGGAACACGGTGATTCCGGCTCCGCCATTATGGACGGCCGGGGCAATCTGATCGCCATGGCCTACGCTTATTCCTGCCAGCCCAGACGGTATTGGTGCGTACCTCTGGACGGGATTTTGCAGGCGTATCAGGAAATCACAGGCCGGGAGGTTTATGACGGCGCCGGGCGGGATTAAATCGGGAAACAAGCCGGGAAACGGCGGAAAATAAACCGGAAACGGCAGAAAACAAACCGGGAACCGAGGAATGTAAACCGGAAACGGCGGAACCTAAGCCGGGAAAACAGCCGCATTAAGGCGGAAAAGGATGGGAGGAATCATCGGACATGTATCAGATCATTGACGGGAAAAAAATTTCACAGGAGATCAGGGACGAACTGCGGGAGAAGGCGGCCGCGCTGAAGGAGCAGGGAAAAACCTTCACCCTGGCGGTGATTCAGGTGGGGAATGACCCTGCGTCCAGCGTGTATGTCAACAATAAGAAAAATGCCTGCGCCTATGTGGGTATCGAGTCCCTGGTGTACCAGCGCAAGGAGGACACCTCCCAGGAGGAGCTTTTGGAGCTGATCGGGGAATTAAACGAAAATCCGCAGGTGGGCGGCATTCTGGTGCAGTTGCCCCTGCCAGAGCACATTGACAGCGACAGGGTGTTAATGGCCATCTCGCCGGACAAGGATGTGGACGGTTTCCACCCCGTCAATGTGGGAAACGTAAGCATTGGCCGTCCGGGTTTCGTGTCCTGTACGCCGGCGGGCGTGATCCAGCTTTTAAAGCGTTCCGGGATCGCAATCGAGGGGAAGGAATGCGTGGTGCTGGGACGAAGCAATATTGTGGGAAAGCCCATGGCAATGCTGCTCCTGCGGGAAAACGGGACGGTTACGGTGTGTCATTCCCGGACCAAAAACCTGAAGGAGATCACAAGGCGCGCCGACATTCTGGTGGTGGCGGTGGGAAAACCGAAGTTTGTGACGGCGGATTATGTGAAGGAGGGGGCGGTGGTCATCGACGTGGGGATCCACAGAAACGCGGACAACAAGCTTTGCGGGGACGTGGACTTTGACAGCGTGGCTCCCCATACCTCGGCCATTACGCCTGTCCCCGGGGGCGTCGGCCCCATGACCGTGGCCATGCTGATGTACAACTGCGTGGAGGGGCGGAGCGTGTAAGATTGAAAATTAAAATTTTCAATCGCGAGATTTGTGTCCGCGCGCTGCTTGACACAAACTCGTTATGCGCAAAGATCAGCGCGGAAATGAGGTGTAAAAATGCTTGCAATATGAAAATTCTGTGGTACAATAGGGGAAACAATTGAATAGTGAGAGGTTTATTGAACGAAGAGGAGAAGAGCAATTATGAAAAAGAAACTTTGCGGTTTACTTTTGACGGCGCTTCTGACAATGGCTGTACTGGGCGGATGCTCGGACGGCACAGGAGAGTCTTCGGGGGATAATTCCTCTGCGGAGCCGGCTTACGGCGGCTCCGTTGTTGTAGGAATACAACAGGATATCGACAGTCTTGACCCTCATTTAGCAACTGCGGCAGGAACCAAAGAAATTCTGTTCAACATTTTTGAAGGACTGGTAAAGTCTGACGAAAAGGGAAACTTGATCGGTGCGGTAGCCAGCGATTATACGATCTCTGAGGATTATCTGGTTTATACCTTTACCCTGAGAGACAACGTAAAGTTCCATAACGGCGACCCTGTGACTGCTGAGGATGTGAAGTACTCGCTGGAGAGGGCATCCGGACTGCTGGACGGCACGGCACTGATCTCCGCGCTCAGCCCTGAGAAGGGCGGTATTACCGGCGTGGAAATACTGGATGATAAGACGGTTCAGGTGACAGTGGGCAGTGCCAACACGGAGCTGATTTACAGCTTTGTGGCGGCCATCATCCCCGCCGGCAGCGGCGAGGAGGAGGGCGCGGATCCCATTGGAACGGGGCCGTTTTCCTTTGTGTCCTACACGCCCCAGGAGGAGATCGTGGTGAAGAAGAACCCTGATTACTGGCAGGAAGGGCTGCCTTATCTGGATCAGGTGACTTTCAAGATCACGGGCAGCGCGCAGACGGCGTTGATGGAAATGCAGGGAGGCTCCATTGATATTTATCCCTACCTGACGGATTCCCAGGCCCAGGCGCTGGCAGGCGGCGAAACCCATCAGGTGCTGACGTCCCCCTCCAACGTGGTGCAGGCGCTGTTTTTGAACAACGCGGTGGAACCCCTTGACAATGTACTGGTTCGCCAGGCCATCCTGTATGCCATCGATAAAGAAGAAGTCAACGTCTTTGTGGGCGGCGGCAGCGGCTCCCTGATCGGTTCCGCCATGCTTCCCAGCCTGACGGACTATTATGTGGACTTAAATGACGAGTACGGGAACAACGCCAATGTGGAGAAGGCCAAGGAGCTTTTGGCGGAGGCGGGATACGGGGACGGTTTCGACCTGGTGATCGATATCCCCTCCAATTACGAGTTCCACATGCAGACCGGAGAGGTGGTTGTGGAGCAGCTTAAAGCGGTGGGAATCAACGCCTCCATCCATCCGGTGGATTGGGATACCTGGCTGGAGGACATTTATAACGGTCGGCAGTATACGGCGACGATCAGCGGAATCACCTGCGACCAGACGCCCGGCTATCTGCTGAACCGGTTCCAGACGGACTCCCCCAAGAATTTCATCAATTATTCCAACGAGGAATACGACAGAATCTTTGTGGAGGCCCAGAAGGAACAGGATCCCGTGAAGAAAGCGGAATATTACAAGCAGCTTCAAAAGCTTTTGACGGACGACGCGGCCACGGCATTTCTTCAGGTGCCGGGCAACATGACGGCCCTCAGCAACCGGCTGGCGGGCTACCGGTTTTATCCTGTTTATGTGCAGGATCTGAGCACGGTGTATCTGGTGGAATAACATCCGCCAAAAGATAGGGTCCGCCCTGTCCGGGCGGGCCGGCGGGAAAGGAGGCGGAAGCGTGAGATACTTAGGTAAAAAGCTGATTACTCTCATTATGACATTGTTTTTAGTCTCCGCTGCCGTCTTCCTTGCGTTTCAGATCATTCCCGGGGATGTGGTGACCTCCATTCTCGGGACTGAGGCGACGCCGGAGATGGAAGCAAAGCTGCGGGAGGAGCTGGGCCTGACGGAGCCGCCGGTGAAACAGTATTTTCACTGGATCGGCGGTATTCTGCGGGGGGATCTGGGGGTCAGCTACCGGTATTCCAGAAATATGAACGAGATGATGCCCGTTGCGGAGCTGATCGGGGATAAACTGCCGGTAACGCTTTGGCTGGCGGCTTTTTCTTTTGTGCTGATCCTGCTCATATCCCTTCCTCTGGGGGTGATCTGGGCGAAAAGCGCAAACCCCGCGCTGGACGCTGTGCTGGGGGTGCTGACCCAGGCGTCCATGGCCATTCCCTCCTTTTTTCTGGGGATACTGGTCACTTATCTTTTCGGCATCGTTCTGCATTTCTTTGTACCGGGAGGGTATGTGAGCTATGAGAAGGACTTTCCGGCTTTCCTGGGATATCTGTTTTTTCCGGCGCTGTCCGTGGCTATTCCGAAGATTGCCATGACGGCGCGGTTTCTGAGGAATTCCATGCTGACGCAGATGGGGGCGGATTATGTGAGAACCGCGTACGGCAAGGGCTGCACCAGGCGGCGGGTCATGTACGGCCATGTGCTGCGAAACGCTTTGATGCCGGTGGTTACGTTTCTGGGAATGATCGTAGCGGAGATTGTGGCCGGCAGCATCGTGATCGAGCAGGTTTTTGGGCTGCCCGGCATCGGAAGGCTTTTGGTAAGCTCTGTGAACAACCGGGATTTCCCGGTGGTGGAGATTTTGATTCTGTATATCACCTTTGTGGTGATTCTGGTGTATTTTCTGGTGGACATTCTGTACCGGGTGATCGATCCCAGGATCAGTGAAAAGTAGACGGGACGGCGTTCGGAAGGAAACGGGGACGAAACAGACGAAAGGAGTCCGGGAAAGGCTCATGAAACCGGGAAGGAAAAAACAAAATCCATATCTGATCGCGGGAATGGCCATGACAGGGTCTGCGGCGGGGCTGGGCCTTCTGGGGGCTTTCTGGACGCCCTTTGGTACCACGGCCATGTCAGCGGCGGAGCGTTTTCAGGCGCCGTCCCTGCGGCATTTATTCGGCACGGACAATTTCGGGCGGGATCTGTTTTCCCGGGTGATGCAGGGCATGGGTACCACCATCTGCATCAGTTTGCTGGTGGTTCTGTTTTCCGCGTTCTTTGGGATTCTGCTGGGGGCGCTGACCGGATATTTCGGCGGGGTTTTTGACGAGGCGGTTATGCGCGTGATCGACGCGGTCAACGGATTTCCCAGCATCCTGCTTGCGCTGGTCATGATCAGTCTTTTAGGCAACGGGAGGCAGAACCTGATCCTCTCCCTGGGGATTGTGTTTACGCCCAGCTATGTGCGCATCGTCCGAAGCGAATATGTGAAGCTGCGGGATGCGGACTATATTATGCGGGCAAGGCTGATGGGCGTGGGAAAGCTTAGGATTCTCTTTGTACATATTCTCCCCAATGTTCTGCCGGTGCTGGGGGTTTCCCTGGTGATCGGGCTGAATAACGCCATTCTGGCGGAGTCCGGGATGAGCTATCTGGGGATCGGGGTGCAGCCGCCGGACGCAAGCCTGGGCAACATGCTTTCGGATGCCCAGGGATTTTTACAGTCGGCGCCCTGGTATGCGCTGATCCCGGGGCTTGCCATCGTCTGGATCGTGCTGGGATTTTCTCTCTTTGGGGAGGGATTAAGGAGGCTGGGGGAATGATTCGGGTGGAAAATCTTTCCGTGGCCTTTGACGGCCCGGAGGTGGTCAAAAACGTTACGCTGGAATTCCATGACGGAGAGATTCTGGGCGTGGTGGGAGAATCCGGCTCCGGGAAATCCGTTACGGCCCTGACTTTGATGGGGCTGGTGGCGGACAACGCCCGCGTGACGTCGGGACGGATTCTGTTTGACGGCCAGGTTCTGCTGGAGGCCGGCAAGCCCAGGGACAGGGGGCTGTACCGAAGGTATCAGGGGGAGAAGATGTCCATGGTGTTTCAGGAACCCATGACGTCCTTAAACCCCACCCAGAGAGTGGGGCTCCAGGTGGACGAGGTGTTAAGGCTGCACACAAGCCTTTCGCCCCGGGAACGGAAGGAGAAGGTGCTGGAATCCTTCCGGGCGGCAGGGCTTTCCGAGGAGGAGCGCATCTACGCCAGCTACCCCCATCAGCTTTCCGGCGGAATGCGCCAGCGGGTGATGATCGCCATGGCGGTGATCCTGCATCCCAGGCTGATCGTGGCCGACGAGCCCACTACGGCCCTGGACGTGACCGTGCAGAATCAGATCATCCGGCTGTTAAAATCCATCAATGAGAAAGAGAATAACGCCATGCTGTTTATCACTCACGATCTGAACCTGGCCAAAAGGATCTGCGGCAGGATCGCGGTGATGAAGGACGGCTGCGTGGTGGAGCAGGGAACGGCGGAACAGATTTTTCTCCATCCCAGGCAGGAGTATACCCGGAGACTGATTCAGGCGGTTCCCGGGAGAGTGAAGAAAAACAGGAGCCTGGAGGAACGCCGGGAGCCGGGGGAGAGCCTGGGGGAGCCGGTGGCGGAGGTCAGAAACCTTTCCGTGTATTACCGGGAGAGCGGCAACAGTCTGTTTGACCGGAAAAAACATCGCTGCGTGGTGCAGAACGCGGATTTCGAGATCCGCCAAGGCGAGAGCCTGGGGCTGGTGGGGGAGAGCGGCTGCGGCAAGACGTCGCTGGCAAAGGCGATACTTGGCATGAACCGGGACGTGGAGGGGAAGATCCTTCATCACACCCTGCGGCCTCAGATGATCTTTCAGGATCCTTACAGCAGCTTGAATCCCGCCGGGACCGTGGGATGGCTGTTGATGGAACCCTTGCGGGCCCAGAGCGCAAGAGAGGGAGCCCGCCCCATGACCAAGGAGGATATGAAGGAGGCGGCCTATCAGATGCTGCGGCGGGTAGGGCTGGAGGATTCGTATTTCCACAGAAAGCCTTCTCAGCTTTCCGGGGGCCAGAGGCAGCGGGTCAGCATTGCCCAGGCCCTGATCACGAAACCCGGCCTGATTGTGGCGGACGAGCCGCTTTCGGCCCTGGATGTGACGATCCAGGCGCAGATCATGGAACTGATGCAGGGTTTGCAGCAGGAGCTGGGCCTGTCCTATCTGTTTATTTCTCATGACATCAATGTGGTATACCGGATGTGCGACCGGATCATGGTGATGCGGCAGGGGAAAATCATTGAAATCGGAGACACGGAGGAGGTGTTTCGCGAACCCAGGGAGGAATACACAAGGCAGCTTTTGGCGGAATCCTGAACGGAAACCCGAACGGAAACGGGGTACCCTGGCGGCTCTGCCGTCCTGGGTGAAACCGCGGCGTAAAACAGCAGAATAAAACAGGACATACTTTCTCTCCCGAAGGCATAGAATGCAATGCAGACAAGCTTCGGGAGGTTTTTTTCGTGTTTGAACAGGCTGGAATACATCAGGTGGAAACAGAATTGGGGACGGATGCGGAAAGGGGGCTTTCCTGGGCGGAGGCGGCGGCGCGGTTCAAGCGAAACGGCCCCAACCGGATGAAAACGGTGCGGCAGAAAACGCCTGTGGAAACCTTTCTGGAACAGTTGAACGATCCGCTGATTTATGTGCTGCTGGTGGCGCTGGTGGTTTCGGCGCTTTTGGGAGAGATCAGCGACGCGGTGATCATCGGGGCAGTGGTGCTTTTGAACGCGGCGGTGGGGATGCTCCAGGAGGGGAAGGCGAGAAAGGCCCTGGAATCCTTACAGAAACTGGCCAGCCCCAAGGCGGCGGTGATCCGGGAGGGACAGCGGACGGAAATTCCGGCGGAGGAACTGGTGGTGGGGGATCTGGTGTATCTGGAGGCGGGCTGCCAGGTGCCGGCGGATCTTCGGCTGACGGCCGCCGCCAGCCTGAAGACGGAGGAATCCGCCCTGACCGGCGAGTCCCTGCCTATGGAAAAGGATCCGGATTTTGTGGCGCCACAGGGGCCAGGGCTGCCCTTGGGAGACAGGAAGAACATGGCGTACATGTCCACCCTGGTTACCTACGGCCGGGGAGAAGGGATTGTCACCGCCGTGGGAATGGACACGGAGCTGGGCTGCATCGCGTCCATGATCACCCAGGCCGGGGAGGAAATGACGCCCCTTCAAAAAAGGCTGGGGGAGCTGGGAAAGGTATTGAGCCTGTTAAGCCTTTTGTTATGCGCGGCGCTGTTTGGGATCGCGGTGGTTCAGAGGCGGAACATCCCGGAGATGCTGATTACCGCCATCAGCCTGGCGGTGGCGGCGGTGCCGGAGGGACTGCCCGCGGTGGTCACGATCTGCCTTGCCCTTTCCGTTACCAAGATGGTCAAGGTCAATACCATTGTGCGGAAACTGCCGTCCGTGGAGACGCTGGGGTCGGTGAGCGTGGTGTGTACCGATAAGACGGGGACTCTGACCCAGAACCGTATGACGGTGGAAACATGTTTTTATAACGGGGAAATCCACCCGGCGGATCAGGTGCAGCTTTCCCGGTGCCCGGATTTTTTGTACGGGTGCGTGGCCTGTAACGACGGGTCGATTGAGCCGGGGCACAGGACGGGAGATCCCACGGAGCTTGCCCTTTTGGATCTGGGGGAGGCCCAGGGACTGGACAAAAAGGAGCTGGATCAGTTTCTTCCCAGGATCGGCGAGCTGCCCTTCGATTCGGAGCGGAAGATGATGACAACCCATCACAGGCGGATGCGTCTGTCCGGGGCGGAACTCAGGGCCGCCAGTTGTACGGCGGAGCTGGTCAGCTATACCAAAGGGGCGCCGGATGAGGTGCTGAAACACTGTGTGGGGGTACAGACGCCGGAGGGGCCGGTTCGGATGACGGACGCCTGCCGCAGACAGATCCGCAGGGCGGTGCAGGAGATGTCGGGGGATGCGCTCCGGACGCTGGCGGTGGCCATGCGTCCCGGCGCGGACGCACCTGCGGAGGAACAACTGGTGTTTCTGGGTCTGGTGGGGATGAGGGATCCCGCCAGGCCGGAGGCCGCAAGGGCGGTGGAGGACTTTAAGGCCGCCGGGGTGACCACGGTGATGATCACAGGGGATCATGTGGAAACCGCCTTTGCCATCGGGAGGCAGCTTGGGATCGCCCAACGGCCGGATCAATGCCTGACGGGAGAACAGTTGGAGCAGCTATCGGATGAGGCGCTCACGGAAAAGCTGGAGAATGTGCGGGTGTTCGCCCGGGTATCGCCCGCCCAGAAGGTGCGCATTGTGGACGGGTTCCGAAAGAGGGGAGAGATCGTCGCTATGACCGGGGACGGGGTCAACGATGCCCCCTCCTTAAAAAAGGCCGATATCGGGATCGCCATGGGGATGACGGGCACCGACGTGGCCAGACAGGCTTCCGACATGATTTTGACGGACGATAATTTTGCCACCATCCGGCGGGCGATTGAGGAAGGCAGGGGGGTATACGAGAATATCCGAAAGTCGGTGATCTTCCTGCTTTCCTCCAACTTAGGCGAGCTGTTTACCATGTTCTTAGCGGTGATATGCGGCCTTGCGGCCCCTTTAAAGTCCAGCCATATTCTCTGGATTAACCTGATTACGGACTCCCTTCCGGCTCTGGCTTTGGGGGTGGATAAAAACGACGGCGCCGGGCTGATGCGGCAAAAGCCCAGAAAGGCGCAGGAAAGCCTGTTTGCCAGAGGCGGCCTCGCCTGTACCTGTTTTTACGGGGCGTTGATCGCGGGGATCAGTCTGGCGGCGTTCTTTCTGGTTCCCTGCACGGTGATCCGGGGGCAGGGGCTGCCCCTGAGCCTGGGGCAGATTTCACATGTGCTGGAGGATCCGGGGCTGTTGTCCCGGGCTCAGACCTATGCGTTTACGGTGCTTGGGATGTCCCAGCTCTTTCATGCGGTGGGAATGCGGGACGTACACAGATCCGTATTCCGCATGAATCATCTGGAAAACGGCCTGATGATTCTTGCCTGCGTGGCCGGTTTCCTGCTTCAGTTTGCGGTGACGGAGGTTCCCTTTCTGATCGGAGCCTTTGGAACCTCCTCCCTTTCCCGGATGGAATGGATCCGGCTGGCCGGACTTTCCGCCATGCCCCTGCTGGCTCATGAATTTATGGCGCTGTTTTCTGCCGGGCCGTCCCGGAGCAGACACTTTTAGGACTTGCTTTTTTGGGCTGTTTAGAGTAAAATTCACTCAGAACAGAACAACTGACGGCGTTTGATGTTTAGTGTGCTGCCTCGCGGAATTTGGTTGCAACGGGGCGGCGCACTAATGTGTTTTTCACAGCGGGGGCGGGGGCACGTCTGGCCCGCCGCATTCCGGAAGGGGAACAGCAGGAGGAAGGTAATATGGTAGAGCTGGACGTGAAGATCGAGTCAAAGGATTTGTATGACTATATGCTGCGTCATACCTATAACAGCGCGGCGGGCGTGATCGGCAGCGCCTGCGGAGCCATGATGATCCTGTTCGGGCTGGGAACCGGCCGGATCGCCCTTCTCATCCTGGGAGTGGTCATACTGCTGTATCTGCCCTGGAGCCTGTTTTTGAGAAGCAAAAAGCAGGTGCTCTCCAATCCGGGTTTCCAGAAACCCCTGCATTACGCGCTGGATGATCAGGGCATAACGATTTCTCAGGGGGAGGAAAGCGTTCTGTTTCCCTGGGCGGAGATGTATCGGGCGGTTTCCACCGGGAGAAGCATTATCGTTTACACCTCCAGGATCAACGCCACCATCTTTCCCAAAAGGCAGATGGAAGACAAGAAGACAGAGGTGATCCGGATGATCTCCACCCATATGCCCCCGGAGAAGGTAAAGATTAAGGGCTGAGACGGCAGAGCGCTTTCCGGCGGGATGTTATGGGGCAGGGAGCTTTCCGGCAGGGAGCTTTCCGGCGGGATGTTATACGGCAGGGAGCTTTTTGGCAGAGCGCTTTCCGGCGGGATGTTATACGGCAGGGTGCTTTTTGGCAAAGTGCTTTCCGGCAGAGCGCTTTCCGGCGGGGCGTGATTTGGCAGGACTGGCTGGGAGACGGCGGGGCATAGGAGGCCTTCATGGAAATAGAAATCAGAGAGATGAAAGAGTCGGATGCCATTTGCAGCAGGCTGGCAGAAATCCCACAGGGAATGGTTTTTCACAGCAGGAACGCGGAGGAGACGTTTGCCTTGGGAAAACGGCTGGGAGAGGAAAGCTGCGGCGGCCAGGTGTATACGCTGTCCGGGGATCTGGGAGCGGGGAAAACTCTGTTTACCCAGGGGTTTGCGGCGGGACTTGGCATAACGGAGCCGGTGAGCAGCCCCACCTTCACGATTCTCCAGGTCTATGAAACGGGACGTCTTCCCCTGTTTCATTTTGACGCGTACCGCATTGCTGACGCGGAGGAAATGGACGAAATCGGCTGGGAGGACTGTATCTACGGCGGGGGCGTCTGTATTGTGGAATGGGCGGAGCTGATCCGGGAGATTCTGCCCCAGGAGAGGATCTGTGTGCGGATGGACAGGGATCCGGAGCAGGGGTTTGACTATCGGCGCATCACTTTGCAAAAAGGGTCTGCGGCGGAACGTTTCGGGAAAGGAAACGAAAAGGAGCAGATGGACGGAATATGAAGATACTGGGGTTGGATACCTCCGGCCTGGTGGCGGGAGTGGCAGTGGTGGAGGATCAGGTGCTGCTGGGGGAGTACACTGTGGATTATAAAAAAACCCATTCGCAGACGCTTCTCCCCATGCTGGAAGAATTAAAGAAAATGCTGGAGCTGGATCCGGATACGCTGGACGCCATTGCGGTAGCCTCCGGCCCCGGCTCTTTTACGGGACTGCGCATCGGCTCCGCCACCGCAAAGGGACTGGGGCTTGCGCTGAAGAAACCTTTGGTGGAGGTTCCCACGCTGGAGGGGCTTGCGTGGAACCTGTGGGGATCGTCCCGGCTGGTGTGTCCCATGATGGATGCCAGGCGGAACCAGGTTTATACGATGGTCTGCGAGTTTGTGCCCCAGGGGGAGGGTTTCGGTTTTCAAACCTTGGTGCCCGGGCAGCCCATGAACGTGGAGGAATTGGCTGCAAGGCTCAACGCGTTTGGACGGGAGACGATCTTCCTGGGGGACGGGGTAAGCGTGTATCTGGACATTTTGAAAAAAACGCTGAAGGTTCCTTACCGTCTTGCGCCCGCCCATTGCAACAGGCAGAGGGCGGCCTGTATCGCGGCGCTGGGAGAGGTTTATTTCTCTCAGGGGAAAACGGTCACGGCGGCGGAGCACACGCCCCGGTACTTTAGAAAGAGCCAGGCCGATATGGATCTGGAAAAAGCAAAAAGGGACAGCAAAATCGAAATCAGGGAACTGCGGAGTGAGGACATCGAGCAGGTGAGCCGGATTGAGGCGGCCTCCTTCGGGATGCCCTGGTCAGCGGAGGCTTTCCGGGATCTTCTGGACAAGCCCGGCCGCGTTTATCTGGTGGCGCTTTGGGAGGGACAGGTTGTGGGAAACTGCGGTTACACCGAGTCCTGCCGGGAGGCCAATATCGACAATGTGGTTGTAGCGGAGGAATTCCGCGGCCGCGGGATCGCCCAGGCCATGCTGGAAAAGCTGATGGAGACGGGGGACGGAGCGGGAATCACGGCATATACCCTGGAGGTCAGGGTCAGCAACCAGGCCGCGATTCACATATACGAAAAGTTTGGTTTCCGCTCGGAGGGGATCCGGCCCGGATTTTATGAAAAACCCGTCGAGGATGCCATGATTATGTGGAAACGTTAAAACCAAAAGGGCGAAAACGCAACATGCAAAAAGTCATAACGCCAGCGGGATGAAAGCGCGGCGCGCAACATGAAGATACGAAACAACCAAAACGGCGGATGCGGACGGCAACAATTACCACACAAAACAGTCCTGCACTTATGGTATACTGGCATTGCTGCAGAATGTGGGTTGCGGCCGCTTGAGCGGCGGATGGGAGGATATTTTGCGAAAATACCATAAGTCTGAGGAAAAGAAACTGATCCAGGTTGTCTGCAATAAGTGCGGCAGAAGTTTACGGCTGGAGAACGGCTGTCTGAAGGAGGGATGCTTTAGCGCCGAGGCGGCCTTCGGTTACTTCACCCGCAAGGACGGAACCGTTCATCGTTTTGATCTTTGCGAAGATTGTTATGACAGTATTGTTTCACAGTTTGCGGTGCCTGTGGAGGAGGAGACGGTTACGGAACTTTTGTAACGCAAAAAATTTTCAGGTACAGGAAAAGATCTGAGGTAGGGATATGCTGGATGTTTGTTTGCTGGGAACGGGCGGCATGATGCCGCTTCCTTATCGGTGGCTCACGTCGCTGATGTTACGATACCAGGGGAAAAGCATTTTAATCGACTGCGGCGAGGGGACTCAGATTGCGCTCAGGGAAAAAGGGTGGAGTCCCAAACCCATCGACATCATTTGCTTTACCCATTATCATGCGGATCATATCAGCGGCCTTCCGGGAATGCTGTTGACGATGGGGAACGCGGAGAGGACGGAGCCGCTTGTCTTAATCGGCCCCAAAGGGCTGACCAGGGCAGTCAACGCCCTTAGGGTGATCGCGCCGGAGCTGCCTTTTGAAATCCGCTGTCAGGAGATCGAGGAGCCGGAGAAGGAATTTTTCTTTGACGGTTTTCGCTTAAAGGCTTTTAAGGTCAACCACAGTGTGCTATGCTATGGGTACAGCATGATGGTGGACAGGGCGGGACGATTTGACAAGGACAAGGCGGTGGAACAGCAGATCCCTCTGAAACTGTGGAACAGGCTTCAGAAGGGAGAGACGATCTGCCAGGACGGCAGGACGTTTACCCCCGGGATGGTGCTGGGAGAGCCGAGAAAGGGCCTGAAGGTCACATACTGTACGGACACAAGGCCCACGGACAGCATTGTTTCCAATGCGGCGGGGGCGGATCTTTTGATTCTGGAGGGAATGTACGGCGAGGCCGACAAGCTGGAGAAAGCCAGGGAAAACCGGCATATGACCATGTATGAGGCGGCGGGGATCGCGAAAGCCGCCGGAGTGCCTAAGCTGTGGCTGACACATTACAGTCCCTCCATGAACCGGCCGGAGGATTTTTTGGACGGCGTCCGGAAAATTTTCCCGGAGACGGTGGCGGCAAGGGACGGCAGGACGATGGAACTGAAATTTGAGGAAGACTGAGAGAAGAAACGCGGCGGATGCAGGGCGGCGCTGGAGGTGAGAGGGCATGAAAAAGTCTACGACGATCATAATAACCGTGATTTTGGTGGTAATCGCAGGTCTGGTAGGGGTCTATGCGTTCCTGACCGGGAGGGCGAAGGACGACAAGGACGCCGCCGCTCTGACGCCGGTGGAAAAGGTGCTGAGCAGAGATCTGTCCACCCGGTACCCGCCAACGGTGCGGGAAGTTCTGAAATATTATGTGGAGCTGGAAGAATGCCTTTATGATGAGGAAACAACGGACGAGGAACTGGAAAAGCTGGGAATGAAGGCAAGAGAGCTTTACGATGAGGAACTTTTGGAGAAGAACAAAACGGAGGATTACCTCATCAATTTAAAAGCGGACGTGGAGCGGTTTCGGGGCCAGAAACGGACGATTACCAGCGTGTCTGTGGCGGGCAGCATCAATGCGGACTTTTTTGAAGAAGACGGTTACTCCTTTGCCCGGCTCAGTTGTACCTATTATTATCTGGAAAACGGGATGAATCTGCAGGCGGATATCGTCTACCTGTTCCGCAAGGATGAAAACCGTCTCTGGAAAATTTACGGCTGGGACAACGCGGAAAATGTACATGTGGAATCAGAATAAGGGTAAAGGCGGGATTTGGATTTGGAACGGGAAAATACCGGGGACGTTCTGATCCTTGCGATCGAAAGTTCCTGTGACGAAACGGCGGCCTCCGTTGTGAAAAACGGCAGGGAGGCGCTGTCCAATATTATTTTTTCACAGATTGATCTGCACACACGGTTTGGCGGAGTGGTTCCCGAGATTGCTTCCAGAAAGCATATTGAGAAAATCAATCCGGTGATCGAGGAAGCGCTTGCACAGGCGGGGACGGCGCTGGAGGATCTTACGGCGATCGCCGTCACCTGTGGGCCGGGTCTGGTGGGGCCCCTTCTTGTGGGGGTATCCGCGGCGAAGGCCATCAGCTTTGCCACCGGGAAACCGCTGATCGGCGTACATCACATCAGCGGGCATATCAGCGCCAATTATATCGAACACCCGGATCTGCAGCCGCCCTTTATCTGTCTGGTGGTTTCCGGGGGACATTCCCATCTGGTGAAGGTGAAGGACTACGGCGTATATGAAATCCTCGGCAGAACCAGGGACGATGCGGCCGGGGAGGCGTTTGACAAGGTGGCCAGGGCCATCGGGCTCGGCTATCCGGGCGGGCCAAAGATCGATCAACTGTCCAGGGAGGGTAATCCGGACGCGATTCCCTTTCCCAGAGCCAAGATCGCGGAGAATGCATATGATTTCAGTTTCAGCGGTTTAAAGTCGGCGGTGCTGAATTATCTGAACGGCTGCCGGATGAAGGGGGAGGAAATCTCCCAGGCGGACGTGGCCGCCTCGTTTCAAAAGGCCGTGATCGACGTGCTGGTGGAGCATTCCCTCCACGCGGTAGAACAGTGCGGATGGAATCGGTTTGCCATCGCCGGCGGCGTGGCGGCAAATTCCTCTCTGCGCCGGGCTTTTGCCGGAGAGTGCGAAAAACGCCGGATCGCTTTCTATTGTCCGTCTCCCGTTTACTGTACGGACAACGCGGCAATGATCGGAGCCGCCGCATATTATGAATATCAGAAGGGAGTGCGCCACGGCCTGGATCTGAACGCGGCGCCGGGTTTACAGCTCTCCTGAGAGCGCAGCCTGATTCCGGGGAGGGCGAAAAGGACGTGGGCGGCCTGTGGAAACCGGAACCGGGGGAGGAAGGAAATGGAAGGGAAAAAGGAGCGCTGCACCGCTGTCATTCTGGCGGGAGGATGCGGCGGCAGGATGAAAAGCAGCGTGGCAAAACAGTATTTGTCCTTAGGCGGGAAACCGATTCTCTGGTATTCCCTTCAGGCGGTACAGGAGAGCCGTGTCATTGACGACTGCATTCTGGTCACGGGAGAAGCGGACCGGGAATTTGCGCGGCGTCAGATCGTGGAACCCTATCAGTTTACGAAAGTCCGCCATATTATCGCCGGAGGAACGAGGCGGTGCTGGTCCGTGGCAAACGCGCTGGCGTTTTTGGAGCGGGAACAGGCTGCCGGGGAGGAATGCCGGAAGGAAGGTTATGTGTTCATACATGACAGCGCAAGACCCTTTCTCACGGAAGAAATTCTCCGCCGGACTTACGAGGGAGTGAAGGCTTACCATGCCTGCGTGGCGGCCATGCCCTCCAAGGATACGGTGAAACTGGCGGATGCCAACGGGTTTGCCGCCTCCACTCCCCAGAGGGATCAGGTGTGGATCATTCAGACCCCTCAGGTGTTTGAGCGAACCCTGATTACAGAGGCGTACCGGCGTTTGTCGAAACAGTATGCCGTCGGCTCGGAAACTCCTGTCACCGATGATGCCGGCGTGGTGGAGCGCTACACGGACACGGCTGTGAAACTGGTGGAGGGTTCTTACCGAAATATGAAGATTACGACTCCGGAGGATCTGGAAGTTGCGGAAGCCTTTTTGAAACATGTGCCGGGGGCGGAAATACTGGCGGAAACGCTTAAACATAACGGCGCAGATTCCTAAAAGACAACAGCGCAGATAACGGCGTAAACTCCTAAAAAATTTTGTTGACAGAGACGTCCCTTTTTGATACAATAATTCTTGCCGTCAAATCCGGCGGTACACTTCAGGAGAGATATCGAAGTGGTCATAACGAGGCGGTCTTGAAAACCGTTTGTCCGCAAGGGCGCGTGGGTTCGAATCCCACTCTCTCCGCTGGGGGCAGGTGAAAGGCCCCGAGGAAAACAAAACACAGACAGTTCATGGATTCAACTGACTTGGAGAAGTACCCAAGTGGTCGAAGGGACACCCCTGGAAAGGGTGCAGGTCGTTAATAGCGGCGCGAGGGTTCAAATCCCTCCTTCTCCGTTTGAGAGATATTCCTGCGGATACCTCTCAGAACAACCCGCCGGGCGCAAGCGCCTGGATCGTGGATCACCGGCCGTCGGGCTGGCAGCACCTTGACAAATAAACAGCAGTGCAACCCTGAAGATTCCAAACAGCGCCGCGGGCAAAGAGCAGTGAGCAAGCGGAGCTGAAGAAGAAATTCAGAGAACGACCTAAGAACAACAGTAATGCCAGGAAAGTAAGACTGGCAGGACAAAC